>CAYTLW010000038.1:48515-51314 GCA_964438735.1 uncultured Enterobacteriaceae bacterium
CTATCCGCGGGTCTACGGCCTGGTCCGCCACGCCCGACTGCTCAGCCAATGGGCCACCGATCGCGCGACGCCCGGCCTGGTCGGCGCAACCGACGAGCCGGGGCATTGAGCCATGCGGTTGCGCCCCCTCCCATTCGCTCGATCGGCGGCAGTCGCGCCGTCGTTGCTGCTTTGGCTGAGCGTCGGTCTGCTCGGCTGCGGCGTCGAAGCCGGCCCGAGCGGCGGTGATGCGCAATGGGGCCTGCCAGACGGCCGCGCCCTGGATACAAGCACCGACACGGCGCCGGACACGGGCACCGTCTCGGACACAGATACGGGCACGGGCACGGGCACGGGGCGAGCGGAGCGAGACGAACAGTGTGATATCTCATCACGCTGTGAGTTGGGCACGGACACGGTCTCAGACACGGACACGGAGACAGACACGGTCTCGGTCTCGGGCACGGACACGGTCTCAGACACGGACACGGTTTCAGACACGGACACGGTCTCAGACACCCCCAACTCCGCCGACAGCGCCGCTACAACCGGTCCGACCCGCTACCCGTCCGGCCAGCTCCACTCGCCCATCACGGCCTCGGTCGCCGATGGACTGCGAGAGATCGCCGCGACCAATACAACCGCCCCGGCGGATGTCTTCGCCAAGGTTGGCGCTTCCATGACCGTGACCAGCAAGGCGCTGCACTGCTTTGCCGGAAAGAAGGTCGATCTCGGGCCGTACAAGATGTTGCAGGACACCCTGGACTTCTTTGTCGCCGGTGACGCCGCCGGCAGTACCCCCTTCAACCGCAAGACCCTGGCCGCCAAGGTCGGCAAGACGGCGAAATGGGCCATGAGCGGCTCCCCTTCGCCCATGAAGGCCGAGATCGCCGCCATCGATCCGTCCGCTGCGCTGATCCAATACGGCAGCAACGACATGCAGATGGGCACCACCCACCTCACCGCCATGAACCCCTACTACGGCAGCATGATGGCGCTCATCGGCAACCTGGTCGGCCAGGGCATCGTGCCCATCCTGGTGGGCATCCCCCATCGCACCGATCTGAAGAGCGGCAGTCGCTGGGTAGCCACCTACAACGCCCTGGTCCGCGGCCTGGCCCAGCGCTGGCAGCTCCCCTACATCGACCTGAATCTCGGCCTGAGCAAGCTGCCGGGTTGGGGGCTCTCCGGGGACAAGCTGCACCTGAACTCGTACTCCGGCGGCGCCTGCAAGCTCACCAAGGCGGGCCTGGCCAAGGGCAACAACATGCGCAACCTGCTCCTATTGCAGGCGCTGGATCGCTGGCGGCAGGTGCTGGTCTTGAAGACACCAGACCTCGACGAGCCACCGCCGCTGCTCGCCGGCAAGGGCACATCGGCCGCGCCCCACGTCATCGAGCAGCTGCCCTTCGTCGACCACGGCGACAGCAAGAGCCACGGCGAAGACCTGGTGGACGTCTACCCGGGCTGCGCCCCCAAGACCGACGAGAGCGGCCGCGAGCGCTGGTATCGCCTGCAGCTGGACGCGCCCATGGCCTTGCGAGCGGTGGTCGCCGACGGCGCCGGGGTCGACGTGGACATCCACCTGCTGGACAAGAGCGCCACGCCCCAGGGCTGCGTCGCCCGAGGCCATCGCGCGGTCCAGGCGACCGTGCCGGCGGGCACCTGGTACCTGGTGGTGGACACCTTCGCCAGCAACGGCAAGCCCCAGGCGGGCGAATACGTGCTGATGGTGCTCGGCTGCGAAAAGGGCGATCCGGACTGCAAGAAGACCGTGCCCTGAGTGGCCGGCTACGGCGTCGCAGGCTTGCCCAGCGCCGCAAACGTCGCCACCAACACCTGCGCCACCCGCGTCGTGAACGGCATGTACAGCGTCGCCAGCGTATCGGTGGTCTTGTGGTAGTGCGGCGTACTCTCGCCCGATGACTTGATGTTGTGGGCCTCGACGCAATCCATGGGCGAGATGGCGGCAAAGCCCGCTTCCTGGAAGTTGGTGTGGTCGTCGCCGTAGCAATAGCTGTGCTTGATCCACTTCTTGTACGGCACCTTCATCGTGTCGGCGATGCTGGCCATGAAGTCGACCAGCTTCACCGAGCCGGTGTCGCCCAGGATGTCCATCAGGTCGTCATCGCCCAGGGGCCAGTAGCCGATCATGTCCGGCGCGATGACGCCCTGCACGTCGATGCCATCCTTCTTCAGCCACTTGACCATGTGCGCGCTACCCAGGCTGCCCTGCTCCTCGGCGGCGGTGAAGACGAACCACAAGCTGTGCTCGAAGGGCAGCGGCGTGAGGATGCGCGCGGCCTCGAGGACCGCCGCCACAGCCGAGGCGTTGTCATCGGCGCCCGGCGCGTAGGTCTTGGGCGTGTTCGACGTCGAGTCGTAGTGGGCCGAGAAGATGTAGACCACCGACGGCTTCGTGGTGCCGGGCTTGCGGGCGATGATGTTGTTGGCGGTGGTGCCGCCGACGGTGAAGGGATCCAACTCGGCCGTCAGCCCGTAGGCCTTGAGGCGATCCACCAGCCAGTCCTTGGCCTTGTCGTCGCCGTCGGTGTGAGTGTGGCGCGTGCCGAAGTTCTCCAGGGCGGTGATGGCGCTGGTGAGGTTGGCCTGGTTGACCTGTTTGCCGAGGTCGATGGGATCGGGCGGTGTTGTCGGGGGGGTGACCGTGTCTGCGACCAACTCACAGTGTGATGAGGTATCACACTGGTCGTCTCGCTCCGCTCGCCCCGTGTCTGTGCCCACGTCCGTGACCGAGACCGCGTCCGTGACCGCGTCCGTGACCGCGTCCGTGACCGCGTCTGTGCCCGTGTCCGAGTC
>CAYTLW010000038.1:51414-59184 GCA_964438735.1 uncultured Enterobacteriaceae bacterium
GTCCTGGCCGCAGCCGACAAGCGCAAATACCAACACCATCGCCGTGACCAGCGAGGCCTGACTTCTTCGGGTTGTCATGGTTCGCCTCCAGCCGTCGGCTACCCTACCAGGGTAGCTCATACCCTTGCTGGTGCCAGAACCGGCCGGTGGTTTCCGGCGTCAATTCGTCCATTCGGGCGATGAGCCCACGGGCCGATTCGTCGGCGTCGATCAGCCCGCGCCCCTGGGTCATGTCCGTGCGCACGTATCCGGGATGCAGGATCGCCACAGAGACGCCCCGCGGCGCCAGGTCGACCGACAGGGATCGCCCGGCCATGTTCAACGCCGCTTTGGACATGCGGTAGGCGTAGTGGGCGCCCGAGGTGTTGTCGTCGATGGAGCCCATGCGGCTGGTGAGCAGGCCGATCTTGCTGCCGTTTGGCAGGCGGTCCACCAACGCCGCGACGGCGCGCAGGGGGCCGAGGGCGTTGATTTCGAACTGGCTGCGGATTTCGTCCAGGTCAAGGTCCTCGAGGTGGACGCGGCGGAGTACGCCGGCCACCACCCAGAGGTTGTCGATGGTGCGGTCAGAGACACTGGCTGCGAGATGCTCGAGGCCGGCCTGGCCGGTGATGTCGACGTTTTCGATGATCTCGACGTCGAGCTGCCGCAGAGGGTCCGATGCGGTGCGACAGGCGGCCAGGACGGTGTCGCCGCGGGTGACGAGCTGGCGGGTGAGTTCGAGGCCGATGCCTCGGTTGGTTCCGATGAGGAGGTGGGTGGGCATTGGACTCCTTGTTTGATTGAGAGCGGGGCGGTTGACAGCCGATAGCGGCTCCAGGAGACCGCCATCGTGCCACTTCAGGGCTGGATGAACCCGTCTTCGGCGAGCAGCTTGCGATCGAAAGTTGCCAGTCGTTCACACCCGGCGGCGCGGGCACGTTCGGCGATGAGGTAGTCGGCGAAGTCGGCCCCTCCAGACTGGTATCGCCGCAGCGCCCGGCCCGCGATGTCGGGGTCTTCGACGGTGAATTGCGCTGTGCGCGCCATCGCACTCAGCGCGGAGACCAAGTTGGCCTTCGACATGCGGTAGGCCCGCCCGAGCACCCACGAGACCTCGCAGAGCACGACATGGGAGACGTACATCCGGTCGCCAGCATCGGCGATGCCGTCGATGAAAGCCGCCGCCCGACGGGACTGCTCTGGATCGTCCATCATCAAGTAGCGAACCAGCACGTTGGTGTCGAGGGCGATCATGAAGCGCTCGACTCCGCCGCTGCCTCAGCGATCGCCCGGTCCATGTCCTCGAGGGAGACAACGCTGTCAACAGCGTGGCTGAACATGCCTTTGAGGCTGCGCACGTCGACGGTCTCGGGTTCGACGATGACCGTGCCGTCGTGCTGGCGGGTGAATCGCACGCGGTCCCCTGGCGAGAGGCCCAGTTCGTCGCGGATGGCCTTGGGGATGGTGACCTGACCCTTGCTGGTGATGGTGGTGAGAGGCATGGCGATTCCTTACTCTTCTGACAGATCCTTGGCAAGGGTATTACATGGGCCTTCCCGGCACAAGGCACGGCCAGTCTCTTGACACGGAGACCGTGTTACACGAAGATAGTGTCATGAAGAACGTCACGATCACCCTGGAAGAAGAA
Organism: uncultured Enterobacteriaceae bacterium; assembly: GCA_964438735.1. Lineage (GTDB taxonomy): Bacteria > Myxococcota_A > UBA9042 > UBA9042 > UBA9042 > CAYTLW01. The sequence goes on from CAYTLW010000038.1 coordinate 53,045, forward strand.
GTCTGGCGCTGGACCCGCATTCAAGCAGCGCGCGAAGACACCAGCGTTGCCCGAATGGTCGGCCAGTTGCTGGCCGCGAGGATGCGACAGCAGCAGGCGTACGAGGCGTCGATGGCCCAATTCCTCGCCCGAGAGCCCCGCCAATTGAAGCGTAGTGGTGCGTACCCGACGCGGGAGGCCGTGCATGACCGCGCCGATCTTCGTTGATACCAATGTGCTGCTGTACGCGCGCGATGCGTCGGAGCCGGAGAAACAGCCGGTGGCCGCGGCGTGGTTGGAGGCGCTCTGGCACGATCGGACGGGTCGGTTGAGCGTGCAGGTGCTGCAGGAGTACTATGCCGTTGCGACGCGCAAGTTCAAGCCGGGACTACCCCGTGCCGAGGCCCGCGCGGACATCCGCAACCTGGTCGCCTGGCAGCCGATCGCCATCGACGAGGGCGTGCTGGAGATGGCCTGGGGCGTGCAGGATCGGTTCGGATTGTCGTGGTGGGACGCGCTGATCGTGGCTGCGGCGAAGCGGGGTGGTTGTCGGTGGTTGCTGACGGAGGACCTGCAGCATGGCCAGGACCTGGATGGGGTGGAGGTGGTGAGTCCGTTTGTGGTCGAGCCGGGTGAGCTCGACGACTGAGGCGTGCTGCGACTCTCGCATTCACGCTACTCGCCGGCAGTCACAGCAGCCAGACCCGGCCGCGTCTGCAGGTTCCTTCCAGCCAGCAGCGCGCCACCGTCCGTCGAGATCGCCGCATTGCATTCCTTGAGGGTGCTTGCCTCCGTTGACCAGGAGATTTTGCCTGTGCCGCTAACACCCACGACCCGACACTTCCAAGCTTCGGCCGTGCCTGCGTCGCCGTCGTGTCAATTCGGCGCCTTCACGCAGCGGAATCCGACATCATGGAAATGGATGGCGCTGGCCTCGTGTGCCGTCCGATCGCCAGCGCGCATCGAGCCGACGCTGGAGAGCCATCCGCCGCCCCGCCTGACGCGGTAGCTGTTGCCCTGGGCATTCGTGGGATCGTCCTTGGGCGATTTGCCGTAGAAGGCCTTGTCGTACCAGTCCAGGACCATCTCCGACACGTTGCCGGACATGTCGAGGACGCCGTATGGACTCGCCCCCTTCTGCTTCGAGCCCACCGCCCAGGTCGAGCCCTTGCCGCATCCATTGGCGTCGGTCGAGAACACCGCGACGTCGCAGGTGGCTTTTGTGTTCCCCCAGGGGTATTTCCGCATCCCGGACTGGCACCCCGCGGCTCCGCCGTTGTGTTCGCAGCCACCTCGAGCGGCCTTTTCCCACTGGGCTTCGGTGGGGAGGTCGTATCCGGATCCCAACGACTTGCAGTATCCGCGCGCCTGGGACCAGTCCACGCAGTTGATCGGGTGCTGCTCGCGGCCGGTCTTGCCCCAGTTGCAAGCGGGGTGCTTGCCCTTCGGCGCGTCACACTTGCCGGCTGCCTTGCAATCTGCCCAATCAGAAACGGTTACCTCGTGCCTGTCGATCCAGAAAGGGCTGAGCACGACCTGGTGCTGCGGCTTCTCATCTGCCTGGCACGACTTGTCGACCGAGGCATTGCAACCCATGTAGAAGCCGCTGCCCGGGATGAAGACCATGCCAGAAGGCGGTGCCGCCAAACTCGCCACCAACGCCGGGCTGCGCGGCAGTTCGTCCTCTGCAACCACCCGACCGAACACCCGCAGATCCCCGACGGCGCCGTCGTACTCCCGACCTGCCTGGCCATCCCAACCCACTTGGAACGGCCGCGCTCCCCACGAGCCCGCATTCAGCGACTTCTTCGCCGACACCTGGGTACCGTCGACGTACAGGCGCGCTCCCTTGCCGATGCCGTCGAACTGGGTTCCCAGCGAATGCCACGCGCCCAGCAGGCCCAGGGCCTGGACTCCGGGAACGGTTTGCCCCTTCTCGAGATCGACGCTGAAGTTCAGCACGGTGCCGGATAGTCGGAGGGATGGCCGATCGTCCTTGACCCACCACAGGTGGCGCGGCTTGTCGGCGCCCACCTGCTGCATGGAGTCGATCCTGGTCCGGATGGCGACGGTGAACGGGGTGGCCTCGAAAGGCGCAGACCAGGAGCCGAGCGCGATCCTGCCCTTCTTGCCGGGTCCGGCGAGCTGCACCGCACCACCGCCGTGCTGGTCCACGACGTACGTTCCGTTGTGGATCACGCCATGCCGTCGCGCGGTGGATTCGTCCACCGCTGTAGTGCCGTGGCCTTCGTCAAATCGCCACCAACCAGCGTAGCCGAGGCAGGGTGACAGCAGCGCGTCGCACTTGGGGTATTGCCCGGCCTTGACGCTCATTCCTCGCAAGGTTGGCGGCGACGCCTTGGCGGCGGGGTTGCCCCAGTGGACGCGGTAGTCCCAGGTCTTGTAGGAGCCACCGGCGGTGGCATAGGGCCGGGTGTGGGCCAGGAAGCGCACGCGAGGCAGGCCGCGGGCGCGCCTGGCGAAGTAGTCGGCGGACTTCGCGACCTTGTACACCAGGATCTCATCGACGCGGCCATTCAAATAGTGCGTGCAGGCCCAGTCGTAACAGTTCCTGCCCACCGAGAGTCCCCGCGGCGTGGTCATCGAAGGGAAGCCGGTGCTCGCCTCGCAGTCCAGCAGACCATCGACGTACAAACGCAAGTGGCCCTGGCCCGCAACGGCGCCAACGTGATGCCAGGAGCCTGGCGCGATCTTCGTCTTGCCAGGGCAGCCAGGACTGCCCTTCGAGGTCTGGGCGGAGATCCAGAAAGTGTTTGTGCCGCCGTCATCAAAGCTCACAACGACTGCCGCGGGCTCCTTCGCGTCGGTGTGGTCCGCAAACACGACGCGGCGTGACTTCTGGGTGAGGGTGGATAGATAGACCCAGGCCTCGAAACTGCATGATGTTTTGGCTGGATCACATGACCATGCGCCCGGCTTCTTGTCGGGCGGCACCAAGAGCCATTCGGAAGCGCCGAGAGCGAGGGAGCCGTCAATGTCACCAAACCGCCCGGTCTTCGGTGTGGTCTTGCCCTTGATGACACCGTGGCGACTTCCGACGGAGTCCTTGGCGTGGCCGTCCAGGCGCCAGTAGCCTACGATGTCCTTCACTTCCGTTGCCGAGTGCGGCCGGGCCCCGAGCAGCTCGAAGTGCGTTGCGTGGGGACCCGACTGGTAGCTGGTCGTCTCGGTCACGCGAACGTCGTCGAAGTCGGCCTGGGCGCCGGGCAGGTATCCGGTGCCGTAGGGGGCGCGGGAGGCGGCGTAGGTGGCGACCTCGGTCGGTGACAGCGCCCTCGAGAAGACCACCAGGTCAGAGATGGCGCCGGCCAGATGCCCGGCCACTTTCACGCTGCCGTCCTGGCCGTAGATCGAACTCGCCCCGATGAGGAATCCGCTCGCGGAAACAAAGCTGGCCGCCGGGTGCTTCCACATCGACACGGCCTCCAGGTCGCCGTCGAGGTAGAGCGACAGCTGTCCGGCCACGTAGACCCAGGCCACGTGCGCCCAGATCCCCTTGCTCAGCTTGCGCACCGAGCTGACGCCCACCGGCCAGTCCTTGTTCTCCTTGGCCCGCATGGAGACGCGCACTCGCAGATCCTTCAAAACTTCCAGGCGCAGCGTGGTCTTGTTCTGCGAGTGGCTGGAATCGGAGCCGAAGACGAAGGCCTGCGCACCCTTCGGCAGTTGGTCGACCCGCACCCAAGAGGAGACGGTGAACGCGCCGCCGGTCGGACTGGAGAGCTTGAACTTGGAGTCGATGTGGGCCGACACACCATCGAATGCCATCGCCAGGTGTGCGGCGCCAAATGGCCCCGAGGTGACGGCTGTCTTGCCCGCCGCCTTGGACCCGGGTTGCTTGCCGGTGCTGTCCTGGGGTCCGCCGTCGAGCTTCCAGTGGCCGGAAACGCTGTCATCTACGAGCCCATTGACCAGCGGAACCTCTATGGGCTCATTTGTTCGCCGCCAGGTCGACAACCCCGCGTTCAAGCCAGGCTGGCCCAGGTCCAACTTCTGCACGTACGGCCAGCCCGCGCCCAGGGGCTTGCATGCACCGGCGTCGTTGTCGGGATTCCAGACCGTCGGGCAGGTGTCGACCGCCTTCTTGGCGCAGGAGGCGTGGTCGCAGACGCCGTCGTGGTCCAGGTCGACGCTCTCGTCGACGAGCTTGTCCTTGTCGTCATCGTTGCCGTTGGCGCAGTTGGGGATGGTCGCGTGTTTGCAGCCGGTCTTGGCATCGCACGCGTCGGTAGTGCAGGCGTCCTTGTCATCGCAGCCGAAGGGCTTGGTATCGGCGCACACGCCTGACTTGGCGCAGTCGACCTGTGCCCATGAATCCGTCTTCAGGACGAAGCCGGATACCGGCTTGCCCGCGGCGACGAAGGTCCGGCCCGCCACGAGGAATCCGCCGGAAGGCGTCGCCGCGACGCCGGCGACAAGGGCGTGCTTCAGCCCCGCGTAGGTCTGGTGCGCCAGGAGCTTGCCTTGCGAATCGGCGCGCAACATCCAGGTCTGACCCCCTGTGGCGCCGTCGACGAGCCCACGATCACCGACCATCAAGAGCGCGCCAGTTACGTCGCGTGTCAGCGAGTTCCCCCGGGTCGCGCTGCTGTCCGTGTAGCGCCGCTGCCAGAGCGACTCGCCCAGCCCGTCGAAGCGCACCAGCCAGACCCGAGACTTGCCGGTCAGCGGATCGGGGCTCGTGCCAAGGGCGAAGAACCCGCCCGCTCCGTCGGTCAACAGGTCCACGAACGCATCGTCGGATGAACCTCCGGCGGTGCGCTGCCACAGCGGGGTGCCTTTGTCATCGATGCGCGTCAACCAGCCGTCCGCGCCGCCGGCAGGCCCCACAGCCGTGCGCCCGACGACGACGAAGGTGGCGGCACCCAGGGCGTCGATGGCGAAGGCCTTGAGATCACCCGCTGCGGCGATGGTCTTCGTCCACAGTTGCCCGCCTTGACCGTCCGTGGACAGCAACCACGCGCTATTGGTCCCGTTGGCCGCCTGTGCCCTGCCGCAGGCCACAAATCCCGACCCGGCTGCACCCGACTTCACGGCGATGCCCCGGGCCAGTTGGCGGCTGGGTCCGCTGTAGGTCTTCTGCCATTTCAGCTTGCCGTTGGCGTCCACCAGCACCAGCCAGCCGTGCCGTTTCGCCGCGTCGCCCGTGGGCTCGGTCATGCCCGCCAGGATGAAGTCCTTGCCGACCGCCTCGGCCGTATACACAAGGTCGTTGCCGACCCCGCCGATCTCCGTCTCCGCGATCTTGGCGCCACCAGGGGACAGGCGCATGGTCCAGCCCTGCCACTTCCCCTTCACCACGCGGTGGCCGACGGTGAGCACACCGCTATCCTGGGTGGGCAGGGCTCGCCAGGCCTCGGCATCTCCAGCACCCGACCACTGTGTTGCCCAGGTGGTCGGCGCTCCGACCACGCACTTGGCGCCCTTGCAGGCGTCGTTCTGTGTACAGGCCATGCCGTCGTCGCAGGGCGCGCCATCGGCCTTGGCGGGATGTACGCACATGCCCGCCTTGCTGTCGCATTTGTCATCGGTGCACACATTGCCGTCGTCACATGACTTCGGCGTACCCCCAGCACACTTGCCGGCCGCATCGCAAGCCTGCTTTGCAGTGCAAAAATCCCCGGTCGAGCAAGACGCGCCCTTGTCCTTGTTCTTGCTGCTACAGACATGACCGCCACCGTCCGCCAGGCAGACGGATTGGATGCAGTCATCTGGCTTGTCATCTTTGCAGACCACAGGCTTGGACCCCTGGCAACCGCCAGAGGCGCAGGTCTCGCCCGTGGTGCAGCCATTGCCATCGCTGCAGCCCTGGCCGTTGAGCCCGCCGCCGTCGTTGAGGCACTTGCCGGTCTTGGCGTCGCAACTGTCCTTGGTGCAGATGTTGCCGTCGTCACAGCTCTTGAGCGCGCCGGGCAGGCACTTGCCGTCTTTGCAATTATCACCCTGCGTGCACGTATCTCCATCTTCACAGACCCAGCCCGACATGGGCTGATGTTTGCAACCGGTGGCAGGCACGCAGCTGTCCTTGGTGCACGCATCACCATCATCGCAGACGCCGTCGTCGGTCTTGCCATCGCAGTCGTTGTCGAGGCCGTCGCACTTCTCCTCGCCCTTGAACGGCACCACGCAATCGGGCGCCT
>CAYTLW010000039.1:0-5567 GCA_964438735.1 uncultured Enterobacteriaceae bacterium
GCCGCCCCCGCGGCGCGGGCGACTGCGTGCCCGCGACGGCGCCGATCCTTGCTACCTGAAGTCGACCTCGATGCGGCGCTCCCTCCGACCCTCCAGTCGTACGTCCACATGGACTCGAACCCGATCGCTTTCAGGTCGATCCGCCATGGCTTTGAGGGCGTCCCTGGTATCCCGAGAGATGTCCCAGAGGCGCTCCCAATGCCGTTCCTCCACGTCTGAGAAGGCCACGTCCAACATCCGCTCGGCGGCGGCGTTCAAGAAGGTGATGTTGCCGAATTCGTCGGTCAGCGCAGCGCCCTGTCCCAGCTTCTGCAGCACGGATAGCAGGTCGTCGCGACTGCGCGACAGCGCCTCCTGGCTCTCCACCAGGTCGCGGCGCGCCTGTTCGTGGCGCATGGCGCCGATGATCGCCCTGCGCAGGGACTCCGGGTTGAGCTCGGACTTCTCCAGGTAGTCGGTGGCGCCGGCCTTCATGGCCTCGACTGCGATGGTTGTGTCGCCACTGCCGGTCAGAAAGACCACAGGCTGCTCATTGCCCCCTTCACGGATGGCTTTGAGCACATCCAATCCCGTGACCCCATCGCCGAGTTGATAGTCCAGCAGGACAAGATCGGGGCTCGCCTCTTCGATCGTCGCCAGCCCCTTGTCAGCGGTCTCGCGGTAGGTCAGCGAGACCGCCGGGGTCGCCACGTGCTCGGCGCACAGACGCAATACAGCAGCGAAGTCGGGGTCGTCGTCGATGGCGACGATGCGGACGTCTTGCGGGTTCATGGGTCGCTCCGTCGGGACCGAGAGGTCGCTGCTGGGCGGCGGCACCCTCCCGAGGTTGTCCCACGATCTGTCTCGCTGTGTCTCATGAAGCGCCCACTGAGACAAGAAGGGTGCCCGAACACGGCCAGTCGACTATCAAAAAAGCGTCATGTCACCAGACGGTTGTGCTCGGTGCCACCCGTTGGCACGGGGCGTGCGTTCAAGGAGAGGGAGGCCGGCGCAAACACCCGGTCCGCACCGCAGGGAGCGGTGTTCCAGCTACGAAAGAGGAGATATCATGCGGAACCACACACCCATCAAGCGGAGCATCGTGCTCACCCTGGCGATCCTGTTGGTCGCTTCCCTGTTTGCCGCCCACGCCAGCGCCGCCGACGATCGCGCAGGTACCGGCGAGCTCGGCCTCTTCACCGGCGGCAAGGTATTCGGTTCCGACCTGGAGCTGGGCAACTCGGTCGACGCGGCGCACGTGCCCGGCAACTCGCTGCTGCTGGGCTTCCGCGGCGGCTACAACCTGACCGAGCGCCTGGGCCTCGAAGGCGAAATGAAGTACGCGCCGTCGAAGTTCGAGAGCACCGGCAACGACGCCGGCGTGCTCGGCTGGCGGGTCAACGGCCTCTTCCACCTCATGAAGGGTGACTTCCGCCCCTTCGCGTTGCTGGGCTACGGCGGCGAGACCCTGGTCGATGAGCAGCCCGGCGTGCAGGCCGACACCGACGGCGCAGCCCACATGGGCCTGGGCGCCAAGTACGACATCACCGAGCGCATCGGCCTGCGTGGTGACGTGCGTTACCTCAACACCGCCGGCACCCGCGACCTGACCGAGAACGTCTGGGAGTTCCACGTCGGCGCCGGCGTCGGCCTGGGCGGTGACAACGACCCGGACGGTGACGGCATCAAGGGCGTGCACGACCGCTGCCCCAACCGCGCCGAGGACAAGGATGGCTTCCTGGACGCCGACGGCTGCCCCGATGAGGACAACGACAACGACGGCATTCCGGACGACGTCGACCAGTGCCGCAACAAGCCCGAGACCAAGAACGGCGTCATGGACGACGACGGCTGCCCCCCCGCCGCCGCCGATTCCGATGGCGTGGACGACTCCCGCGACAAGTGCCCCAACGTCGCCGAGGACAAGGACGGCTTCCAGGACGAGGACGGCTGCCCCGACAAGGACAACGACGGCGACAAGATCTCCGACAGCGCCGACAAGTGCCCCAACAAGGCCGAGGACATGGACGGCTGGATGGACACGGACGGCTGCCCCGAGAAGGACGCCGACGCGGACCTGGATGGTGTCGCCGACAGCGCCGACAAGTGCCCCAACAAGGCCGAGACCAAGAATGGCTACAAGGACGCTGACGGCTGCCCCGACAAGATCCCCAGCAAGATCACCAGGACCTTCAAGGGCGCCCTGCGCGGCATCCAGTTCGAGAACAACAGCGCCAACATCAAGTCGAAGTCCTACAAGACCCTCGACAAGGCCGTGGCGGTGCTCAAGGAGTTCTCGTCGGTCAAGGTGCTCGTCGCCGGCCACACCGACAACCGCGGCGCTCGTGACTACAACGTCGAGCTCTCGCGCAGTCGCGCCGAGTCGGTCAAGCAGTACCTGGTCGAGCAGGGTATCGACGGCTCCCGACTGGAGATCGCAGGGCACGGTCCCGACCAGCCGATCGCCAACAATCGTTCCTCCTCCGGCCGGGCCAAGAACCGCCGCATCGAGTTCAAGCTGCAGTAGCAGCGGACAACCCCCCGCATGACCGTGGCCCCGGTCCGGACGCAAGGTGCGCCGGGCCGGGGTTGCGGCCGTCTGGGGGCTACGAAACTTGTGCTTGCGAACCACGCCCTTGCAGACCGGACGTTGACGATGGACATCCTGTACGCCAGCTTGAACGAGCTAGTGGGAGCCCGCCCCGCCGGAGCCACAGTTGTACCTCGTCTCGCGCAGACCCCCTCTTTGCCTGCCCGCGCTGCTGTGCGTCGCCATGCTGCCGGCGGGACCAGCGCTCAGCGCCAGGGCTCCGGCCGACGCCGCCCCACCGCCACGTCTGGCCCTGGTCGACGCCGGCGCAGCGCCACACAACAAGCTGCGGATCACGACTGGCAAACCTGTCGAAGGACTGTGGGAAGCCACCGTGGTGACCCGCGCTCGGCGCAGCGACAAGCGCGGCAAGCCGGTTGTCCAGCAGCTGCCGCAGATGACCGCCATGGGCCGCATCTCGGCCCGCCAGCCGCAACCGGGCGGTCCCATCGAGGTCAAGGCCTCGGTCCAGGATGTATGGCTCGACCGTGCTCAGGCGAAGGGTCCCTTGGCCGACGGCCTGGCTGCACGTTCAGCGGCGTTGGCCGGCAAGCGCATCGACAGCATACAATCCCCCTTGGGCGAGACCTTGCGGACGCGAATCCACGGCTCGGCCACCGACCTGGACAACGACCTGCTGGCCCGGGTCTTGAGCAACCGGCACGACTTCCGGGTGATGCTGCCCATGGCCGCGATCGGCGTCGGCGCCCGTTGGGAGCTGGAAGAGGTCCGCCTGCGCGACGGCATTCGCTACCGGGTGCGGACGCGCTATCAACTGGACGCGCTCGACGGTCGGCGGGCCACATTGTCGGTCAAGATCCTGCAATCCGCCGGCGAGCAGCCCCTGCGTGGCCGCACCCTGCCTCCTGGAGCGAGCGCTCATCTGCGTTCGGCTTCGGGCCAGGGCCAGGGCGTTGTGCTGATCCACCTGGATCATCCCGTGCCCGAGCGCATCAGCGGCACCATGCAACAGCGCATGCAGGTAGATATCAGGCACGGGGACAAGGTCGACACCTCGACCTGGCAGCAGTCCGTGAAGTTGCAATTCGCGCGACCCTGAAGGCTCGTCCCCGTGAGCGCCCCCATTCCCATTCACCGGCAGCCTTCCTGGTCTGCCTCGTTTACTTTCCAACCGGGGCAACCTGCGCCATCTTTCTGGCGGCTGTTGCAGCCGTTTCGAGGAGGCATCGATGAAGCCCCGACATCCCCTGTCCAACCCCATACTCCTGCTCCTGATCGCCGCGACATTGAGCGCTTGCGTCCACAACCCTGCGACGGGTCGTCGTTCGGTCATCCTGGTCCCCGTTGGCCAGGAGATGCAGCTCGGTGACAAGGCGTTCAAGGAGATCCTGGCCAAGGAGAAGATCTGCACGGACGCCACGTCCGCGGGCATCGTCTCGACCATCGGTAAGCGGGTCGCAGCCGTGTCGCCGAAGCCGGGTTGGAAGTGGGACTTCCGCCTGTTCAATGCGCCCAAGACGGCCAACGCGTTCGCCTTGCCCGGCGGCAAGGTGGGCGTCTACTCCGGCCTCTTTGTGCCCGCCGCTACCGAGGCCGGGCTCGCCGCGGTGATGGGCCATGAAGTCGCTCACGCCATCGCCCGACACGGTGCCGAGCGCATCACCCAGTCGATGCTCATCGACCTCGGTATGCAGGCGGCGCAGATCTCCATGGAGGATTCCGGCCAGAAGAAGACGGTCATGGGCGCCCTCGGCGTCGGCGCGCAGGTGGGCCTGATGTTGCCCTTCAGCCGCTCCATGGAGAGCGAGGCCGACAAGATGGGCATCATGTATATGGCCAAGGCGGGCTACGATCCGCGCGAGGCCATCGCCTTCTGGCAGCGCTTTGGCAAGGGCGGCGGTGGCGCTCCGCCGGAGTTCCTGTCGACCCACCCTGCCAACGAGACCCGGGTAGCCGGCCTCAAGGCTGCGCTGCCCCAGGCCATGAAGGCCTATGAGGCCAGCAAGAAGACCGGCGTGGGCGCCAAGCTGATTCCCCCCTCCTGCGGCAGGTAGCTCTTCCGATCGTGCGCATTCAACGCCCGGCCAGGCTGTGTACCAGACCCGCGCCGGGCATCGTGAGCCTTGTGGCGCTCCTGCTGACCCTGGCCCTGGCGATTCCGGCCGCCGACGCCGCCCGCAAGAAACGACGCAAACGGCGCAGACCGCGGCCTCCGGGCAACGCCCTGGTGCTCGGCTCGTCGTCCATGAATGGCGCTTTCGGCAGCGAGATCGTGCTCGGCCTCAAGCGCCTGGGCTACAAGGTCCACAAACGAGGCCAGTCTTCGACCGGGTTGGCCCGGCCGGACTACTTCGACTGGCTTGCCGAGATCAAGAAGCTGCCCATCGACAGGAAGACCGCAGGCGCGGTCATCTACCTGGGCACCAACGACGCCCAGGCCATCCATCTGCGGCCGGCTGAACGCAAGCGGCTCAAGATCAAAGGGCGCTGGTTGCGCTGGAAGGACCGTCGATGGGTCCGGGTCTACGCCAAACGGGTCTCCGCCTTCGCCCGAGCGCTCTGCAAGCTCGGCGTACACCGGGTGGCCATCATCTCGCCGGTCAACGTGGTCAAACAGGCGCTGCGCAAGCGGTTGCGACAGGTGCGTACGGGTCTGGCCCGCGGCGCTCGGCCGGTTCGCTGCGCGCGCGCCTTCTCAGGGCGGGGCGATCTGCGGCGTATCCTGCGCGAGACCCGACGTCGCCAGGCCGCCAAGAGGGCCAAGGCCCGCAAGCGGCGGACCAAGCGCAGCAAGCGGCGAAAACCACCGCCGAAATACCTGCGTCAGCCGGACGGAACACACCTGACCCGCCACGGCGCCCGCACCGCCTGGAAGCGGGTCGAGCGCTCGGTGCATCGGTGGTTCAAGCGCGGGCCGGTGCCCAAACGTGTGCGCAAGCAACGCCACAAGAAGTCGGTCAAGCGACGCCACAAGAAGTCGGTCAAACGACGCCACAAGAAGTCGGTCAAGCGACGCCACAAGAAGACGGTCAAGCGA
>CAYTLW010000039.1:5667-57738 GCA_964438735.1 uncultured Enterobacteriaceae bacterium
CAAACGACGCCACAAGAAGTCGGTCAAGCGACGCCACAAGAAGACGGTCAAGCGAGCGCGCAAGAAGACGAAGAAGCGGCCTCGTCGGCCGGCGAAGAAGGCGTCAAGGCGTCGCTGAGCGAACTTTCCAGAATCGACCCAGGTGCTTGATCCACCAGGGGTGGGCCCGCTCCCAGGTGCTCGCCCAGCCGTGCCGTCCGCCCGCCACCTCCTGGCTGCGGACCGACAGCTTGCGCACGCGCATCGCCTTGGCCAGTCGGATGCTGCCCTCTCGGAATTTGTTGGCTTCGCGGCTGCCATGACTGAGCAGGAAGACCTGCCCCTTGTTGCCATGGCCCGACTTGACGAGCTGATGGGGGTTGACGCGCGCGAGGGCGGACGCTGCTGGCGGGTCACCCAGAACCTGACGATAGACCTGCCGTATGGGGCCGTCGCGCACCGCGATCTCCAGGTCCGTGGCGCTCAATCCAGCGACAAAGCCAAATCGATCGGCGTGCTGCAAACCCAGTGAGACAGCGCCGAAACCGCCCATGGAGATGCCCACGATGGCCGTTTGTTTCGGACCACGTGCCCGCTTGTACCGCTTGCCGGCGTCCTTCAGTACGCGCAGGACCAGGGCGCCATAGGGATGTTTGCCATCAGGCCAGTCGGCCCAATAGCCATCGCCACCCGCCGGGATGAGCACCAGACAGGGCGGCAGCGTTCCCTTGTTGCGCGCCCGATCCATGCGTTCGACGATGCGTCCCAGTTCGAGCCAGCTGATGGGGTCGCCGCCGAGGCCATGCAACAACACCACCGTGGGCAGCGGCTTGCGCGGTTTCGCCTTGTGGGCCACTGCGCGCAGCGCGACATAACGAATCGGCTCGGCAAAGGGCTTCATCTTGAACGAATGCAGGGCCAGCCGTGGTTCCTTCACGGCCGCCACCGCTTGTGTCCATGGCGTCTTGTCCGCGGCGCCCGCAGCCTGCGCAACCCCGCTCATGCCTGCCAGCGTGCCGACGAGCGCGACCCCGAGCCGCCAGGAGTGGGCAGGTTTCGTCACGCCGGCGGCGCCTCAAAGGAGCGGATGAGTTTGCGCAGGGCTTGCATCTGCTTGGGCGAGTTGCTGCCGGCCAGGCGCATGTCGAAGGCGATGTTGGCCTCCTCGTCGTCCGGCTCACGGATGCGGGTGACCTCGCAGTCGAGCTGGATCTTCGACTTGCCGCCCGCCGGGTCGGGGATGGTCACCGCGAGGCGTTCGTAGAGACCCGGCTGGTGATCGCTGGCGATGCGCAGGCGGCTCTCCGCGAGTCGCAGCAGCTGGCCCTGCCGCTTGGCCCGACCGCTGCCGAAGACGACCGGCAGATCGCAGCGGATCGCCATGTCGACGCCGAAGACGTTCTGGACCTTGACCAGGGCGTCGGAGGGATGCCGCCGGTGCAGAGAGCCGATCTGCTCTTCCTGTTTCGGCTCGGCGGGCTCTTCGGCGCGTCGTCCCAGGCTCTTGGGTCGGGCGAGGCTGTCCGTCGTCACGGCCGCGCGGGCGCCCGACGCGGCGCGCTTTCGCTTGCCCGACTTCTTGACCTTGTCCGGGCGCTTTGGCGTCACGGGGGCCGGCGCGATGTTCGGCGCCTGGTTGTCGTGGCCGAGCTTCACCGGGTCAGCAAATGGCACCCCATGAGGCACCGTGTTGACGATGATGGGTTCGTCATCGTCGTGGTATTCGCTATCCGAAAAGGCCCGCTCGAGCGCGATGGCGTCGTCGATCTTGGCGATCAACTCCTCGCTGACGTGCTGGCGCATGTCCTCGGTCGGATCATCGTCCAGGTCGCCATCGTCGTCGGGTCCTTCCTCGGCGCCATAACCGATGGTCGACTTGATGGACTCGACCGTGTCGTGGCCGTCCGACACCGCTTGCATCAGCCGCGTCGGTTCCACCTCGTCGATCACCACGCCGCCGCCGACCTCGTTTTGCGGCGGGTCCACATCCTTGGGTGGGTCCAGGCTCATCTCTGGGAAGTCGTCGCCGAAGTCGGCGCCAAAGCTGTCGTCCAGCTGCAGCGAGTCGACACCTGGCGGGCCAGCAACATCGCCTGGCTGCAGGTCGTCGATGCCGGGCTGGAGGTCTTCGTTGCCTGCTTGAAACGCGTCATCGCCCAACTGCAGGTCGCCGAAATCCATGGGATCCGCCGCCGGCAGGTCCGGAATGTCGACGGACTCTGGCGTCGCCTCCAGCGATTGCAGCGCCGACTCGGCGGTGTCTTGCGCGCCGGCAGTCGGTGCCCCGGGAATCCGCGGTTGGTCGACCGCTTCGAGCGCTTCCCGCAGGGCCTGGTCGAGCTCGTTGGTCACCGCCATCGAGGCGCTCTCGGCCACCACGGGTGGTCCAGCGTCCGGATTCGTCCGAATGTTCGGGCCGTCGAATCCAAGGTCCGGTCCCAGGCCGGTGGTGGCGTTGACAAAAGCGTCGGCGAGTACATCGAAGTCCGGGTGCGTGTCGCCGGGATCGTCGCCGAATCCGTGGTCTCCGCTGCCGGAAACGCCCGCCATGGCCATGCGGATGGCGGGGCTGCTGCGCGGCGGGCCGGTCACCGTCGGAGTCGACGAGGCGTAGGGTGCAGGGTCCATGTTCGCCAACTCTGCGGCGATGGCGTAGCTGGGATCTTCGCGTTGGACTGGACCCGACGGCGGCACCACGGTGGGCTTCATCTGCCGCTGAGGCGAGGTCTGGCGCATGCCCGAGATGGTCGCTCGGCGCTGCCTCTCCCGCTTCTTGTCGGTACGAATCGACTGGCTGATCTCCGGCAGGTGGTAGACGAAGCGCTTGCGATTTGGATTGTCGCGGTTGCGGCCGATGTGTACGGAGCCGCCGCGCAGGATGCCGTATTCCTCGATGAAATCGCGCAGGCGGCTGGCCGATCGCGTCGTGCCGACGCGCATCAACTCCACCTCTGCCTGCTGTTCGCCCCAGGCCGTCTCGGCGACGCTGCGGCAGCGCCCGTCGATGGTCACGGTCTCTTCGGGCAACTCGCCCTCGACCACGATGTGGATAGAGTCGTCTTTGCCGGGTGTTCTCAGCGCGGTGAGGATCGCCGTCCGGCCGCCCAGCTCGATCAACGTGCCGATGGTGCGGGCGCCCTGCCATTCGAGGGTGACCGTGGTGTCGATGGAGTCGAGGACGCTCACAGACGCTCCGGGCTCTTCGGCCTACTCCTGGCAGAAGCCCACGAATTCGCTGCCCTCGAATGGCGTGCACTTCACGCCAACGTCGCAGTTCGGTTCAGCACTCTTGACCTGGTTGCAGAGCTTTCGACAGACACCACCGCTGGACGTCTTGCCGACGCAGATCAGTCCCTTCTTGCAGCTGTTGTCGTCGGGGCAGGGTGAGCCCGCCTCCACCTTGCCGGCCATCTTGCAGACGAAACCGCCGGTGGCGGCGTAGCAGGCCTCGCCGACTTTTTCGCAGTTATGCGTGAAAGGGTTGCACTGGGTCGGCGGCGGTTCGCCCATGTCGCAGACCTTGCCCTTGCTGGATTCCAGGTTGTTGCAGCGATTGGAGGCACAGTCGAGATTGCCCAGGCAGTGCGGTGCGCAGACGGACTTGCCCGACTCGCCCTTGACGCAGACCCCGACCTTGCAGCCCTTGCCGTCTTCGCAATCCTCGCCAGCGGCGTGCTCGCCGTCGGCCTCGCACATCAGCGAATCGCCTGACCAGACGCAGTGCTGACCCTTGGGGCAGGGACCCTTGGCGGGATTGGTCGGGTGGCAGGCTGGACCGGTGGGGCCGGTGTCGACCGGGCCGGTGTCGACCGGGCCGGTGTCCACAGGTCCGCTGTCGACGGCACCAGCGTCCACCGCCTGGCTGTCGGCTGCCGTGGTGCTGTCGGCGGCATCTTCAGCGCTGCTGTCGTCGTCAGACGTCTTCGGTGCGCCGCCTGTGGTCCCGCTCGTACTGCAACCCAGTGCCACGGTCGCCGCCAGCGCGACCAGCGGCGCGATTGCCCATGCTTGCCTCATCGACGCTCCAGCAGGCGAAGGCACCGACCTGTGGGCGCGCGCCTGGCAGGTGACCAATGTACCACGGGCTTTGATGGGCGTTCAAATAACAATCGGTTGCGCAAGACCGCTCAGTAGGTGCCCGCAACGGCTGCCGTCCAGTGCAACACCGAGCCGCCGTGTTCGTAGTCGCCCACCGGATCGTTGGCGTCCATCTTGCGCACCGTTCGGCGGGCCAGGATGAGCCACTGCCCGCCCAGCCGAATCGACAGCGGGTGGTCGATTCGAAGCGGCTCCTGGCGGTTGCCGGCGCCGGTCGGGCGGTTGGCGATTGCGCCGCCAAAGCCCCACTCCAGGCCGAAACCAAGGGCGTGCCCGGCGTTGTCCAGATAGTTGAACGGGCCGCTGGCTCGTGGCGCAGGCGAGGGTCGAAACGCGTAGCCGCCGCGGACCACCAGCCGGTCCAGGGCGCGCCATTCCGCTCCCGCCGCCGGTGTCCAGGTGTCCGTGAAGTGCAGGTCGATGGGGCTGGCATCCTGGCCGACGTCGATGAGGGTGCCCAAGCCGGCTTTGTCGACGATCGCGCCGCCGACGTCGATCTGCACTCCTGGCGACGGGTCGGGTGCCGACGACCACAACGCCAGTCCGAGGTCAACGGCCAACATCAGGCGGCCACCGGGGCTGCGCCAGGAGGCGCCGAAGTGCAGCGAGCTCGGTGAGAACAGGGTGTTCTGCTCCACCTGCAGGTCGGCCGTCGCCGCGGCGCCCAGGCCGATGCGGGATGGGATCTCGTAGCGCAGCGAGATCTCCTGCCGATAGCCCACGCCCAGCCGCAACCCGCGCGCCGGACGCAGGGCGATGCCGGCGACGAGGCGGGCCACCGGCTGCAGATCGATGCGCACCGCGGCGAAGTCCATGTCGTGGTTGGTGGCGTCCATCTGGATCTCGATGTCGCTGCTCAGGGCGGCCAGTACCTGCGTGCCGAGCCCGATGCTGAGCCAGTCCAGGGGTTGCCAGGAGGCCGCCAACAGGACCGAGATGCGGTCCGGCAGGCCTTCGTACATGTAGAAGTGCGGCGTCTGCGGGTCCGGGCCGGAGATGTGGATCAGCCGCGAGGCGGGCAGGGCCATCAGCGCCGCCACCACCACGCGCTTGCGCAGCGCTCCGCCCAGGGGGGCGTGCCAGCCGAACTGCATCCCAGTTGACGAGGGTGGCTGCTTGGCTGCCCGGCTGGCGAAGGAGGTGCCGTGCAGATTTCGGCAGGTGGTGTACGCCTCGGTGCAGATGGGGCGCTGCAGCGATACGTCCAGGCCGAAGTGACTGCCCGACGCGCCCAGGCTGACGCCGCCCCAGGACGCGTCTGCCAGCAGGGCGGGGTTGTGAAATGCGGCCTCGCCGCCATGGGCTGCGCCCGACAACGCGCCCGCCATGGCGACGCTGCGCGGGCCGGCGCCGAAGAGCTCGAAGACGCTGGCGAACCCTGTGGCGGGTGCCGACGACAGGACCGTCAACACGCAAACAGATGCCGCGAGGAGACGGGTCACGTGCCGTCCTCCGGCAGACAGGGTTGGGTCGCCAGATCGGAGACCAGGCGCACGAATCCGGGCAGCGCGTCCCCCTCCAGGATGGCGATCAGCTCGGGGATCGCCCGAAACGACAGGTCCGGCCGCAGGAAGAGCCCCAACACCTGCCCAAGGGCGTCGCGTGCGGCCTCGCTGCCGGCCAGCGCGTCGGTGGCCCAGGCGCCCAGGGTGGCCAGGTCGACGATGGGTTTGACGTCCAACGGCGGCCCGCCCGGTGGACCGGCCAGCGCGGCCGAGACGTCAGGCGACAGCAGGATGTCGGTCCAATACGCGGGCAGGATGAAGTCCTGGTCGATGTCCAGGAAGCACTTCATGGCGTTGGATACGGCGTTGACCCGATCGCCGGCGATGGAGCCATCCGGCGCCGTCGTGAGCAGCCGGAACAGGTCCCTCAGGCCGGCCAGGAGCCCGGGTTCATCGCCGGCGAGGCCGTCGAGCAGGGCCAGCAGGGGCACAGGATCGAAGCCCGGCTCGGCGATGGAGACGGCGAGGTTTTCCAGCAAGTGCACGAAACCAGCCTTGCTGTCGGCGCCAGCGCGTCGCAGGGCCTTGCGGGCCGCCCGCGCCGAGTCCGCGTTGCCCAGCAGCTGCGCCAGCGCCGGTCCGAGGCGCTCGTCGCGAAGCAACTCGGTCAGCGCGGTGAAGAGCGGTGCCTCCAGGCAGGTCGTGGCGATGCGCGAAAAGACCAGCAACTCAGCCGATTTCGCTGGTACCGGCGGGATGGCTTTGGGATCGCCCGGCAGCGGTTCGAGCAGGGCCACGACGATGGGGATCATGCGCCCCGCCTGCGGGTGCTCCAGCAGCGTGGTCATCTGCTCGAGCGTTCCTGGCGGCAGGTCCCGAGCCACGTCCAGGGCCAACTGCACGACGGCCCGCAGGCTGGTCGGATCCAACTCCTCCTCGAGGATCTTGCCGATCTGGTCCAGACCGCCCGCTTCGATGCGATGGCGCAGCGGCGCCAGGTGCTCGTCCATGGACGTGCATTCGTTCCGGTCGGGCACGATTGGCGCTGAGTCGTCTGCTGCGCCGCAGCCGGCGATCATCACAAGCGCGCCTGCCGCCAGCCACAACAGGGGGGCGCGCCTGGGGTTCATGGCCGACCACCGAGCGCGCGGTGGTCCAGACGCAATGGCCGCATTCGGAGGCCGGCTGCGGGTTCGATCAACCGCTCGACCATCTGCCAGAACCCCGCGGTGAACGTCTCGGCGCCTTCGAGGGCTGAATCGACCATCAACCACAGGGCCGGTTCGCCGTCGGCCCGTAGCCGATCCACAAACCGGTCCTCGCCCGGCAGCCGCTGCACCTCGGCCCAGGTCGTGGCGCTGGCGCCGATGCGCAAGGGAAGTCGGGCCACGTGCACCGCCATGGATTCGGTCGGCAGCCCCAACCATACGGGCTCGTCCAGGACCGTGCCAAGCAGAGTGGGTCCTTCGACCAACGCATGGATTCGGGCCAGGTCGACGGGGGCCACCCGGCGTTCCATGGCGGTGGCGCGCTCGAGGGTGGCGAATTCCCGGGACGCCGATGCCGCCCTGGGGCCCGTCTTGAGCGGGCCCGCAGAACGTGCCTGGCGTGCGGCTTCTGCCGCAACGCGGGTCGGCTCGTTGAGCTCCCCGGGATCGCGTGAGGAGACCACCATGCCGGCGGTGCCAAACCGTCCGAGCAGCCACATCAAGGCCACGTCTGCGGCGTCGTGCATCAAGTGCGCGCGCCAGCCCAGCCCGGCCAGCGCTTCCTGAACCCGGTCCAGCACCTCTTCGTCCTTGGAGCGATTGCCCAGCATCAGCCACATGGTGCGCAACTTCGCGCCGGGTCGTGCATCGTCGAGCATCTCGGGGATGCCATCGACGCCGTCGACCACGAGCGCGTCGTAGATGCCGCCTCCCTTGAGCAGGTCGACCAACCGCTGACCAAACTCGCGCCTGGAGCCCGCCGGTCGTTCGGTGCTGCGGCTGAGAATGAAGCGATGGGCGCTGGTCAGGTTGTGCGAGATGAACTCGCCCCCCTGGTCCTGCAGCTTGCGGCCGTAGGGGCGCATGGTTTTGGTGTCGGCCTTGAACAGGCCGTCCAGATCGGCGCCATGGCCGCTGTGCACCAGCAGCGTGGTGACCAGGTTGCCGCCGACCTGCGCTTCGCGAAGCGGTTCGCCGATGCCCCCTGTCTGCACGGTCAATCGATCCATCGTCGCAGGCGGCAGTTTGGCGCTGTCGGTGCCGGCGCGCTTCAGGGTGGCGTCCTCCAGCCGCTTGTTCAGCACGCGTACGCTGTCGGCGGCCACGAGCTGGCGAATTGCCGCATGAAAACGGCCAAAGGTGATGCCGTGGTTGGCCAACGCCACCGGATCGATCTGCACCAGGCTGTATTTGCGCACGGCGCCCGCCAGCGCGGTCCGCGTGACGCCGGGCATGGCGTTCGTCAACTTGTCGAGGGGGCCAGTCGCCCTCACGGTGGCTGCCTGGCGACCCTTGGGATCGACCAACGTGTAGCCGATGATGGCCCGAGAACCCCGAGCGGTGCCCGCCACACGCGCTGGACCGAAGCCTTCGCCCGCGTCTGCCTGCCAGGCCGCCAGCACCTGTGCGCTGGCCTTCGCTGGCGTCGTGCCGGTGGCAAAACGAACCAGCAAGCGCACGCGGCCCGGCTGCGCTCGGCTCCAGAGGTGTTCGACGCCGGCCATGCCGCGCAGCGCCGCGGCTACGGGTCGAATCGCGTCGTCACAGGCGGCCGCGTCCAGCAGCGGTGCCCGTGCCTGCAACATGACGTCCACCGGCAGGCCGGGCCAGCGGTCCATATCCGGTGCCGGAGTCGCCTTGGCCGGGCCCCGCACTGCCTTGGCTGCTGGCTGCGTCGGGCTGGCTTCCGTCTGGCCGGTGGGTGGGGCCGGGGCGCGTTCGGAGCGGCTACAGCGGCTGCAACCGGTCAGCGCGACCAGCGTCAGCGCCAGGAGCGAGACCAGCAGTGGATTGTGCTTCGTCACGGTGGTCCCTTGTCGATGCCGCCGGCGGTCAGACTTCCTCGACCGCCTCTGCCGGCAGGCAGCCGGCCCGCCCGTTGGGCAGGCGCACCTGGTGGCGACCATCCGGTCGCTGCCGAATCACCCGCACCTCGAGTCCCTCGGGCAGGTGGACCGTCTCGCCGACCCCGATGCAGGGTCCGAGCGGCGCATCTTCGAGCACCACGACGCCGTGTCGCACCGAACGCTCGACACGTTCAGCCTGCATCAGCCAGGCGCCTGCGACAATGTGCACCACCACGGCGAGCCCCAGACCGATGCGCAGCCGCAGGCCGAAACGCCCACGACCGAAGAGCAGCATACCAGTCAGCAGCAGCGCGACCAGCCCGGCGAGGAGCACGCTCAGACCCAGGGCACTCCGCGGCGCGGCGTGCGCCACCGCCACCTCCAGCTCCGGGCTCTCGTCGAAGACGTGCAGGATGCGATGCCGTCGGCGCGCCCGCTCGGCCAGCCTGGCCCGGACCACGCCCAGGTTGTGCACCACGTTGCCGCGCAATTCGCGCTCGGGCGCCAGGCGCAACGCCTTCTTGTAGTGACCCACGGCGCGGCCCAATCGATCCATGCGTGCGTGGGCGTTGCCGATGTTGTAGTGCACGGCCGCCGACTGCAGACCGTGATGCAACAATGCCTGCCAGTCGGCCAGCGCGCCGTCGACTTCACCGGCGACGAAACGCTTGTTGGCGCGCGTGAAGTCCTCGTCCAGGGTCGCCGCTGCGACCGGCGTCGCTGGCAACGAGATCGCGAGCAGCAGGCCGGCCAGCAGCGCTCCGACCGCCGCGCGAGCCGGCGCTGATGTGTCGCCCAGGGCCTCGTCGAGGCGGGTCAGCGTGGCGGCCAGCTCGATGGCCGTCTGCTCCATGTCATCGTCGCGATCGGCGGCCGGGGCAAAGCGTGCGTAGTCGCAATGTTCCAGGCGCTCCTGCAGCCGACGTACATCCTGCTCGTCAGCGCCCCGTGCCGTCAGTTCGCGGCGCAATGCGCGATAGGTCAGTCCGCCCAGGGACAACCCGCTGCGCGTCCTGAGGTAGTCGTCGACAGCGGCGCGCATGGCCACATAGCCCTGCTGGGGCGGCCGCTCGGAGGCCGCGCGGAGCTGCTGAATGGCCACAGCCAGGGCTCCGGCGACCCGTCGTTTCGGTTCGCTGCGGGCCCGCCAGTGCATGCCTGTGCGCAGCACGAGCATGAGCAGGACGATGAGCCAGGGCAGGCCGGCCAGGCGCCAGAACCAGGGCGAGTCGGTCCACGGCGCCGCGCTGGTGGTCGCCAGGGCAGCGTGGGCGGCGATGGGGCGCAGCTGCAAGGGGCCGGTCGCACCGGTCGTCGGCGCGGCGGCGCCGGTTGGCATTGGCGTGGCCGGCGGCATCGCGGCATCCACTTCCGGGGGTGGTGTGCCGGGCGCAGCAGCGACAACGACCTCGAAGGGCCCGGCCTGGTGGCTGGTGTAGGCCTCGTCGTTGGGGTCGAAACAGGACCAGTGCAGGGCCGGGATCTTGTAGGTATCGGGGCGTTCGAAGCTGAGCAGGTATTGCCAACGGCGCACGCCCTGGTGGCCGTTGGCGCCGACGCGCACGCCTTCATCGGGCCGTCCCGGCAGGGCTTCGACCACCATGCCATCGACCGGCGGCGGGGCCAGCGGCGCCAGGCCCAACAGGTTGCCCTGGCCGGCCACTTCGACGTGGAAGACCAGCCTTTCGCCACTCTTGACGTGCAGGGTGTCCGCCGGCTTGCCGCGATCGACCAGCCAGGCGCGCATGGTCAGCTTGCCGATGGCCCCTTTGGCGTAATTGGCGGGCTGGCCTTCGGTGGGTACCGGTCGGACCTGGATGGCGATGGGCGGCGCCGAGATGCGGTAGGCACGGGTCGACATGAAGTCGCCCGCCTCGACGCGAAAACGTGGCCCCACGATCTCGTAGCGACCGGCCACCGGCGCAGTCAGCAGGACCTTGATGACCGTCTGCCGCATGTAGCGTCGTCCGGCAAATCGCACGGCCTCCTTTTCGGGCTGCTGGCCGGCGATCAGGTCTTCGACGTCCAGGCCCTCGAAGGACGCGTCGCCGCGCTTGGCGATGCCTTGCACGCCCGCGTGTTGATTCCAGAAGAGCTGAAACTCGGCGACGAATGGCTGGCCCGCGAAAGGCGAGTTGCTGCTCAGCACCGGCCGGACGAAGAAGGCCTCGCCGGCGAAGTTGCGCGGGTCGGTGGCCGCCTCGGGACTGCGCGCGGGACCCAGGGCAGCCCGGCCGTCCTGGACCTGGACCTGCACAGTGCCCGAACGTCCCACCTCGCGACCGTCCTTGCGGGCGATGATGGGACCGATGGTATAGCGCCCGGGCCGACGTGGTGAGCCGGTGAAGGTGTGCTGCTCGCTGCGCTGCATGCGACGGCCGACGATGCTCACCTGGGTCGAACGGCCGCTGTGTCGGAAGTCGAAGCCGTCTGAAGTCGGCGGTGTGACATCGCCGTAGTCGCCGCTGGCCGTGACCCGCAAGACCAGTTGATCGTCGGTGGAGATGCGATTCTGGTCGACCTCCAGGCGGACTTCGACCTTGGCCATTGCGAGCCCGGGCAGCAGGACAAACAACAGCGTCGCCGCAATGCGCGGCCCCATGCCCATGGTCCTGCCCTGGCCCCCGATACCCACCTACCAGTCCTTGCTCGGTCGCAGGTTGCGGAAGGGAGAGTTGCGCATGGCCTCCTGCGCCTCGAGGTTCGCCGGGTTGCGATCGTTGCGCTCCATGCGCTTGCGCTGCTGCTCCTGGCGTTCCTTCTTGTCCTCCTTCTTCTTGTCCTGCTCCTTCTTGTCCTGTTGTTTCTGTTCGTCCTTCTTGTCGTCTTTCTTGTCGTCTTTCTTGTCGTCTTTCTTGTCGTCCTTTTTGTCCTGCTGCTGCTGGTTCTTGTTCGGCGGCGGCGGCTCCTGGATGCGCAGCATGTAGAAGTTGGCCACGTCCGGACTCGCCGAGACGCGCAGCTTGATCTTGCGGTCGACCTTATCTGCCGGCACGCCCACACCGGAGGTCGCGGTCCGGCCCCGTCGGGCCGACGGCGAATCGTCCCCGGCGGCGGGCGACGGACCGGGCAGGCGCGGCGCGGCGACCTTGCCCAGGGCCAGCGACGAAGCGCCCGCCTCGTCGAAAGCCTCCAGGGCGATCTCGCCGTGGGCATAGTCGTATCGCGCCGTGATCTGCAGGTTCTGGCCCGCCTTCTGGTCGATCTCCAGCCAGTCCTGGTCACCCTTGCACAGGCGCAGCAGGCGCTCGCCGCCCACCTTCATCACCTTGGCCTCGCCGGCGTTGTTATTGGGCTCGAGTTCGTCATTGCCTTCGGGGCAGGGCGGCACGATGCGTAGCTGCAGGGTGTAGGACAGGTCCAAACGCGCCAGGCGGGGGTCCACGGCCGGCGTCGGGTAGCCCTCTGGCAGCTTGATCTTGCGAATCTTGAGCGTCTTGCCGGCGGGTTGCTGTCCCGGCTGTCCCGGCTGACCGGGCTGGGTCCCCGGCGGCAAAGGTACGGCGCGAATGCCCGGCTGCGGCGGCGCGCCAGATGGACCACCTGGTTGCCCTGGGCCCGGCGGTCGTACGCCGGGATGGCCCGGCGGCATTGTCGGCACGGCGCCCGGCGGCACGCCTGGATGACCCGGCGGCATTCCCGGCACGGCACCCGGCGGCATGCCCGGTATGGCACCCGGTGGCATGCCCTGCGAGCCGCCCGGTCCGGCACCGGGCTGGCCTCCCTTGCCGTCGCCGACCTGTACTTCCACCTCCACTTCTTCGGCCCCATCGGGCAGCGGCGCCAGCGGCCAGTCCGGCTCGACCACGCCACCGCCGGCCACACGCACGCGGTAGGTGCCCGGCGGCGGCATCAGCACGGCTACGGTTCGGTGCAGCCCCTCGGCATCCGGCGGCAGTGGACCGCCGCGAGCGAGCCCCCAGACGGTGCCCTTGTCATCGTAGACGGTGACGGTGAGCGCGCCCGCCAGGGGCGCCACATCCGGGGTCTGCGCCAGCTGGGCGCCCAGGTCGACGAAGAGGCTCTCGCCTGCCTTCACCTCGACGCGGTACCAGTCATCATCACCCGGGCAGAGCTGCAGCCCGGCCAGGCCCTGACCGAGCATCTCCGGGGTCATGGGATTGGCCTGCAGCGCCTGGTCATTGTCCTCGAACGGGTCGTCCCGTTGTGGGCAGGGGGGCAACACCTGCACCGACATCTGGTAGTCCGCTTCGGTGTCGAGTCCGCCGCGCACACGCACGAAGTGACGTCCCGGCACGTCGGCCCGGGCCATGCGGGCCAGCCAGCCCTCCTTGCCCTTGACGCCGCGGGTCATGACCCGGCCATCTGGCGACAACACGTCGAGTTCGAAGACGTCGGCGCCGATGTCGACCTTGTGCTTGGCGGCGACCACCAGGCCCTGGCCTTCCAGCAGGGGCACCGCGAACCAGTCCTCGTTCAGGGGGCAGATGCGCAGGCTCAACGGCTGGCCCGGGGTGATGTCGCGCGCGCCGGCCACGGAGTCGTTGGGCTCCATGTTGTCTTCGATGCGGGCGCAGGCGGGCATGACCTTGAGGTTCAGCTCGTAGGGCGTCTCCACCTCGGCGGCGTTGCGGATCTGCAGCAACATGGCCTCGCGGGCCGTCACCCGGTTGAGCTCG
Organism: uncultured Enterobacteriaceae bacterium; assembly: GCA_964438735.1. Lineage (GTDB taxonomy): Bacteria > Myxococcota_A > UBA9042 > UBA9042 > UBA9042 > CAYTLW01. The sequence continues at coordinate 18,885 of CAYTLW010000039.1, forward strand.
ATGGTGTCGATGGCCGGCGCTGGTGGCGGCGCGCCGCGCACGTGGCGCTTGCCGTCCGAGGACAAGAGCGCCAGGCCCAGCTCCGCCTCGCCCGCATCGCGGACCAGCGGATCCACCACGGGATCGTTGTCGGGCAGGATCTTGACCGACGCCGTCAGGCGGTCGCCCGGGTGCAGGTCGAGGCGGAAGAGGTCGCGATCGTCGGGGCAGGCGCGCAGCTGGATCTTGGTCTCCTTCTCCTTGGGATCGAGCTTCAGCTCCTTGGCCTGGTCGATCTGGTCATTGGGTTCCTGCGCCTTGTCCCGCATCCGGCAGGGCGGATAGGCAAACATGCGGGCGATCTCCAGGTTGCGCCGGATGTCCGTTCGTGCCGGCGCCGCCAACAGGGCCTGTTGCAGGCGATCGACCGCCTGCCGGTAGTGCTCGGCGGGGTCGGCGGCCGTCGTCTTTTTCGTTTTGTTCGTGGCTGCGCCCGGCGCCGGTTCCGGCTGCGCGCCGCCGGTCTTCTTGGCGCCAGCTTTGGCGTTGCCTTCCGCCTCGATGCGCTCATTTCGTTCAATCTGCTGGCCCCAGTTCAGCTGCGAGGTGCCGGCCGCGTAGTGCAGATCAGCCTCGAGCTCTGGATCGGACTCCGAGAGCGCGGCCAGGCTGCGCTGAAAAGCCAACGCGGCCGAGGCGTGGTCGCCCACGGTCGCGTGGGCCAGACCGACGTCGTACCAGATGACCGCGTGTTCCGGCCGGCTGGCGCGCGCCTGTTCGAAGGCCTGCAGCGCCGGGCCGCCCTTGCCCGCGGCGAGCAATTCGCGACCTTCGGCGATGTCCGGATTCTCGCGCTCGAGCCAGTGGGGGTCGCGTCTCGCTTCGGCCTGGCTGCGCTCGGTGGCTCCCCGGGAGGCGCTACCCAGGCGCTCTGCTGCGGCCACGGCTTCGGTCTCCAGGCGCGCCTGCTTGTCGTCGTCTGCCGGTGCAGCGGGAGCCGGCGCAGCGGAGGCTGGTGCAGCGGAGGCCGGCGCAGCGGAGGCGGCAGGCGGCGACTTGGCGGCTGGAGGACCCGCCGCTAGTGCCGGCGTGGGCGCGCTCAGACTCAGGCCGATCATGGCCACCAGGGCGGCCGTGGTGGCTTTGACGGTCGCCGCCGGAGCGGGCCGCTTCGATTTGCCCTTGGTCTCGGCCACCGGGACCGGAGCCACCGGGCGGGCCTGGCGTCGACGGGTGGGGATCAACAACCCGGCGAGCAGCAAAAGCAGCGCCGGGCCCAGCAGGTATTGGTAGCGATCTTCGCCCAGCAGTTTGAAGGTCTCGGCGTATTCGGCCTTCTCCAGGGCATCCAGGGCGTCGAAGAGCTTGGGCACCACGGTGGCGTTGGCGTAGTGGAAGTAACTGCCGCCGGTCACGTTGGCCACGTCCTTGAGCAGCTTGTCGTTGAGCTTGGAGAAGATGGGATTGCCGCCCTCATCTTTCAGCGTGCCGGTGATGCTGCCATCGGAGGCGGTGATGGGCACGGGGTCGCCAAAGCCGGAGCCGACGCCGACGGTGTAGATCCGGATGCCTTTGGACTTGGCCTTCTGGGCGGCGTCGATGGCGGCTCCTTCGTGGTCCTCGCCGTCGCTGAACAGGACGATGGCCTTGTGCTTGCTGCCCTTGAACTCGGGCACCAGGTTGCCGCGCAAGGTCGCCTCCTGGCGCTCCTTGTCGCCGCTGAGCACGTCGATGGCCAGGGTGATGGCGCGGCCGATATTGGTGCCGCCCACGGGCATGTCGCCCGGTTTGAGCTCAGCCATGTAGGTGCGCACCACATCGTGGTCGGTGGTCAGCGGACATTGCACGAAGGGGATGCCGGCGAAGGGCACCAGGGCGACGCGACCGCCGGCCAGGCGCTTGAGCAGACCCGAGATCTCCAGCCCGCTGCCGAGCAGTCGGGAAGGCACCACGTCGCGCACCAGCATGGACTTGGAGGCGTCGATGGCGAACACGATGTCGATGCCCGAATTGGCCACCTCGGTCTCGCGCAGGCCGTAGCGCGGCCGGGTCATGGCGGCCACCAGCAGGAGCAAGGCCAGGCCGATGCAGACTGCCTGCCAGGCGGCGCCCGTGGGGGACCAGGAGGCCACCAGCCGGCGCACGACCGGGCCCTTGCCCAATCGCTTGAGTCGACGGTCATGGGTTCGCAGGGCGAAGAGCGACCACGCGCCCATGGCCAACGCCGCGAGGGCGAGCCAGGCCATATCCAGGTTGGCGAAGGTCAGTCCATCCATCTCGTGCCTCGTCTCCTCCTCGATGTCGCCTCGGGCAGGTGTCCCGTCCCGGCGCGAACACCCCTCATGGGAAGGTGCGCAACCAGGTGCGCCGCAAGAGCTGCTCCAGCAGCAGCAGGCAGAAGCCCACCACCAGCCAGCCGAAGAACAGCTCCCGTCGATTGGTGTGCACCTTCACCTCGAAGGTGGTTCGCTCCAGGTCCTTGAAGTCCTGCTCGAATTTATCCGGGTCATAGCTCTCGTAGAAGCGACCCTTGGTGAGCCTGGCGATCTGCCGTAGCAGGTCGGGATCGGTGGGAAAGGGCCGCTCCGGACGCTGGTATACCTTGCGGCCAAAGCGATCGCGCAGCACGTTGCCGCCGATGGGATCGTAGGCCGGCAGGCGAGTCTCGCGGCCGGAGCCGACCTGGAAGGTGTACATCCGCGCCCCGTCTCTTTCAGGCAACGAGGAGACGTACTTGGGCACCGTCAGCGGCTCCATGGCGCCGCCCTCCTGCTTGCCGTCGGTGATCAGGATGACCATCTTGGAGCCGGCGGTGGAGTTCTCCAGGCGCATATAGGCCCGGTTGAGGGCGTCGCCAATGGCCGTACCCGAGCCGAGGATGGTGCACTTGTTGGCGCAGACATCGCCCTCCTGGGTCATTCGCCTGCCGTCATCCAGGACCAGGGCATCCAGCGCGTTGAGCAGGCGAACATAGTCCAGCGTCGGCGGGAATCGCAGGTAGGCCTCCGCTCCGAACACCACCAGACCGATGCGGTCGGCCTTGCGACGCTTGATGAACGCCTTGAGGATCTTGCGCGCGTTGCCGAAGCGATTCAGCGGCTCGCTGCCGGCTTCCTGGATTCGGGAGATGGCCTTCTCGCTCAGGTCGATGGCGTTCATGGAGCCGCTCATGTCCAGGGCGATCATGATGTCGATGCCCTCGCCCGACAGGAGCTCGCGGTCCACCATCTGCGGCCGCGCCATGGCCACAACCAGCACCACCAGGGCGACCAGTTGCAGGGCCGATGGCAGCCAGCGCAATCGGACGCGCAGGCCGACGCCAGCCTGCTTCGCGGCGCCCAGGGAGCTGACCAACAACGCGGCGGGTCGGCTGCGGAGGCGCACCCAGAAGGCGCCCAACAGCGGCAGCAGGGCCAACAGGAACCATGGATGCTCGAAGGTGAAGCCCGTCATTGCGGCCGCCCTCCCAGCACCAGCAGGGGCAGCAGCAGCAGGCCGACGGCGAGCAGCGCCAGGATCACCCCCGACCACCAGTTGACGCCACCGGAACGCAACCCGAAGCGGCCGTCGATGACCCGGGTCTCGGCCCATTGATCGCCCAGACGCCGCTGCTCGGGCAGGTAGAGACATGTGATGGCCTCGGCCACCAGGCCCGCACCGGGCAGGATCATCAGCAGGTTGCGCTTCAGCCGGGCGACGAAGCCGGCGATGGTGGCCCGCGCTCGCTCGCGGAAGGCGGCGTCGTCGTCGCGCAGCGCAGCCTCGGGGTCGACCTCCACGTCGGGATCGAACTCGGCGATGCGCAGGCCCACCAGCACCTTGCCCGGTGAGCACTCGCCCAGCACATCGCGCAGGAACAGCCAGACCAGCAGCTGCAGATAGGCGGCGTCGAACAGCCCGCGCTGGCCCGTGTCGATGGCCAGCCAGGCGACCAGGAAGGTGATGAAGGTGCCGATGGTCGCGTCGATGGCGAACGCTTTGAGCCGCAACGGCAGCGGCGCCATCACCTGGACACGCAGGCGCTTCTGGCGGGCCAGCCGGGCGATGCGCTGCTCGTGCAGGCGGCGTACCTCCTCGGGCGTCTGCATGGTCCGTTCGACCACCCTGCGCACGAAGGCCAGGGACTCACCCAGCTCCTCGGGGCTGGCCTGCTGGCGGGCGAACTTGATCAGGTCCGAGTTCGCCGTGAAGTCCCTGAACTCGTCCAGGGTGACGTCGGCCAGGTCGACCTCGTGCAAGCGCAGCAGCAGCTCGGTGCTGGTCATATCCAGGGCCAGCATACGGTACCGACCGCCCAGGTACTGGCGTAGGATCTCCGAGATCTCGCCCACCACCAGCCGGGGCTCCTCGGCCTCCATGCGGCCCGAGCGGGCCAGCTCCTCCATGCGACCGAAGGCGATGATGTGCGGTGCGATCTGAGGTTCTGGTTCACGGCGCTGGGCCCGGTTGCGGTAGATGCGCAGGCCCACGGCGGTGAGCGCCGCGGCGACGAGCATCATCACCAGGATGAGCAGGCCCACCTCCAGCGGCGTGTTCTCTTCGACCAGCGGCAGGGGCTCGGGCAGGGGCGCGGCCTTCGGCTCCATCTCGTTGGCGAACTGGCTGCGCACCACCGCGCGCATGGAGGGCACGACCACGGTGCCGCTCTCGCCGGCGCCGCCGCTGGCGGTGACCCGGTGATAGGGGATCTCGATCTGCGGCGTGCGCAGCAGCCCGGCGCGCACGGCCAGGGTGGGGATGCGGATGGTCTCGATCACCTGGTCGCCGACCTCGTTGCGCTCCGCCTGGCCGGGTTCGTTGTCCAGGACCAGGAGGGGCTTGAGGTTGGGGCGCGGCGGGAAGAAGACCCGGATGCCGCGCGGGTAGGTGAGTTTCACGATGAGTTCGACGCGGTCGCCGAAGGTGGGGTTGGTGTTGGAGAGGTGAGCTTCGACTGCGACCGGGGGAGCGGGAGCGGGAGCGGGAGCGGGGGCGGGAGGGGGAGCGGGAGCGGGAGCGGAAGCGGGAGCGGGAGCGGGAGCGGGAGGGGGAGCGGGAGCGGGTGTAGGAGCCGATGGCGGCTGGGCGGTGGCTGCGGCGCAGGCCAGCAGGATCGCCGTGGCGATCTGCGGGGCTGGCTGGAGTCGGATGGGCCTGGAACGCACGGTCTTGGGAGCTCCTCGTTACTGTCGGGCCGCTCGGCGGCGGAAGTAGGCGACCAGGCCCGGCAGGTAGGGCTGGCCGACGGTGGCGTCGATGGGCTCGAGGCCCTGGCGGCGGAAGATCTTGTCCCGTTGGGCGGCGGCGACCTGGGCGCGCTGGCGGAATCGGCGGCGCAGGGCGTTGGAGCCGGAATCGAACCAGAGGACCTCGCCGGTCTCGGCGTCTTCCATGGGCACCAGGCCGAGATCGGGCAGGTGGGTCTCGGCGCGGTCGCTCATGACCACGGGCACCACGTCGTGGCGGCGCGAGCAGACGCCCAGGGCGCGCTCATAGCCGGGCTCGGCCAGGAAATCGCTCAAGAAGAAGACCACCGCGCGCTTGCGTTGGATCCGGGAGACGTAGTCGCAGACCACTTCCAGGCTGGTACCGGTGCCTTCGGGTTCAAATTCCAGCAGCTCGAGGATTACCCGCAGCACGTGGCTGCGGCCCTTCTTCGGTGGGATGAAGCGCTCGATGCGATCGCTGAACATCACCACGCCGACGCGGTCGTTGTTCTTGATGGCCGAAAACGCCAGCACGGCGGCGATCTCGGCGGCCAGTTCGCGCTTGCTCACCTGGTCGGTGCCGAAGTCGCCCGAGGCGCTCATGTCGACCACCAGCAGCACGGTCAACTCGCGCTCCTCGACGAACTGTTTGACGAAGACGTCGCCGGTCCGGGCGGTGACGTTCCAGTCGATGTTGCGGATGTCGTCGCCCGCCTGGTACTCGCGCACCGAGTCGAAGCTCATGCCCCGGCCCTTGAAGACGGCGTGGTATTGCCCGGCCAGGCGATCGTTCACCAAGCGCCGGGTGACCAGCTCGATCTCGCGGACCTTCTTGAGGATTTCCTGAGAGCGCGACATCTGTACAGCCTCAGGGAACGTCGACCCGGTCGAAAATGCGCTGGACGATATCCTCCGGCGCCAGGGACTCCGCTTCCGCCTGGTAGGTCAGGATCACCCGGTGGCGAAGCACGTCCATGCCGATCGCCTTGATGTCCTCCGGGATCACGTAGCCGCGATGCCGGAGGAAGGCGTGCGCCTTGGCCGCCAGGGTCAGGTAGATGGACGCTCGCGGACTGGCGCCAAACTGGATGAACTCGGCCACGTCGGCCAGGCCATGGGCCGCCGGATCGCGGGTGGCGAAGACGATGTCGACGATGTAGCGCTTGAGCTTGTCGTCGATGTGGATGTCGGTGACCACCTTGCGGGCGCGCATCACAGCGTCGCCGTCGACCACCTGGCCGGCGACGGGGGGCTCGTGGCCGGTGACCTGCTCCAGGATCGCCAACTCCTCGTCGCGGCTGGGATAGCCCACCTTGACCATCAGCATGAAGCGGTCGACCTGCGCTTCGGGCAGCGGGTAAGTGCCCTCCTGCTCGATCGGATTCTGGGTCGCCAGGACCAGGAAGGGCTCGGCCAGCGTGTAGGTCGCGTCACTGATCGTGACCTGCTTTTCCTGCATCGCCTCCAGCAGCGCCGACTGCACCTTCGCCGGGGCGCGGTTGATCTCGTCGGCGAGGATCAGGTTGGCGAAGATCGGGCCCTTCTTGACGCTGAAGGTCTGGTCCCTGGGGCTGTAGATCATGGTGCCCAGGATGTCCGCCGGCAGCAGGTCGGGCGTGAACTGGATGCGCTGAAAGTGCACCGCCATGGTCTGCGCCAGCGTCTTGACCGTGAGGGTCTTGGCCAGGCCCGGCACGCCCTCCAACAGCACGTGGCCGCCGGTCAGCAAGCCGATAAGCAGACGTTCGACCATCTCCTTCTGGCCGACCACGACCTTGCTCATCTCCTCGATCAGCAGGTCGACGAATTTCGACTCCTCTCGAACCATCTCGTTGAGCACTCGGATGTCCTGCATGCCTGCAACTCCCTGTCGTCCTTGGGGCGCATTGTCCATGCGCCAGCCTGACCGCCACGACGCCTTTGCCGCAGCCCCCCCGCGAGCCCCGGAACCCGGCGTTCGCCAGCGGTATTCCCGGCCCACCTCGCGCCCGTACGCGGGCGCCCCCGAGGGCCCGGGCGCAGCAGTTTAGGGGATGATCGTTGTTTGTCGAGGGGGGAGTCGCCAAAGTGGTAGCCTGCCCACAGCCCAGCTGGGCGTCGGAGCGCTGCCCCTCATGCACTGGTACGCCATCCTCCTCAACCAGCGATTCGGTCACATCGCCGCCCACTGGGTCGAGGCCGACGAGCACGTCGAGTCCGCAGCCAGCCACCGCTTCCTGCGGGCCGACAAGATCGTCTACAGCGCCGCCACCGACATGGTGAAGGAGGTCCGCAAGTACGACACGCGAGACGAAGCTGTGGCCGACTTCAAGCGCCTGCGGGCCCGCCACGGCATGTCCGGCAGCAAGGGCGGAGGCGTGGCGGTGAATCCGCGCAGCAAGGGCGGAGGCGGGGTGCTGGAGCAGGTGGGGGTGCGCTTCGGGCCCGCCGATGGTCTTGCGCAATCGGCCGGCGAATCGGACCCTGCTGGCGACGCCGAGGGCGGCGGTTCGAGAGCATGATGGGTTGGTGGCGCCAGGAGATTGCACGCGGATTCGGAGCATGGCCTGCGATCGTGCTGCTGGCCCTGACCTTGCTCACCGGTTGTTCATCGGAGTCCGACTGTCAGAACCTGCTCCAGCGAGAAGGCGACCCCGCCATGCTCACCCTGAAGTCCGTGCCCTGGACCCATGCCCATGGCGACCGCGGCCTGGTGGGCATCCCGGACGCGTCCAAGACCCTGGTGAACCTGGACGGATCGTTCACCACGGCCGGCTATCACCTCTTCGAAAAGGTCGGCCAGGAACGGGACATCCCGCGCCTCTTCCTGCGTCCGGGCGGTGTCACTCGGACCTGGAAGGTGACGGCGCCTACGCCCGGGCTGCCCCTGGTGGGGCTGGAGACCAGCACCGGCAGCTGCACCTGGTCGGCGCGGGTCTACACCGAGATGCTTGTCGGCGGCCCAGCGGATATCGTTGAATTGACCGTGCACAACGTCGGCGGCGGCACCGCGGACGCGTCTCTATTGCTCAACGGCAACCTGGTCGACTCCTGCCTGCGCCTGGACGCCGGCCGGCTGGTCGCCCACGGCAAGGTGCTGGCGGTGGTCTGGCCGGACGATGCGCTCGAATTGACCGAACAACCAAACGGCGTGCAGATCGATTTCGAGGTCTCCTCCAGCCGCAAGATCACCATCGCCCTGCCACGCGATACGCCGACCAGCGCGCTGAAGGTGGACGCGTTGCCGTCCGTCGCGACACTGCGAGCGGCCTTCGACAGTCGTTGGAATGCGTTCTTCGACAAGATGGGCGGCATCAGCTTGCCGGACCCCTGGTTGGCAGATACCTGGCGGGCATCGGCCGCCAACATCATGCTCCTGCGCGACCGCTACGACGACCTCTACCTGCTCAAGCCCGGCGCGCACCTCTACAACCGCTTCTGGTATCGGGATACCGCCTACCTGGTCGTCGCTTTGGACCTGCTCGGGCTGGCCAAGGAGGCCGAGGAGTCCACCCGGGTCTACTGGCGTGGCGCGCTGCCGGCGGTGGTCAATGAGCAGGCGGCCTGGGGTAAGAAGGTCGAGCAGTACGCCGACGGTCGATGGACGGCACCCGACAACGAGTGGGACGGCCCCGGACAGGCCCTCTGGTCCCTGTCCATGCACCACGAATACACCCGCGACGACGCCTGGCTGAAGACCGTCTGGCCAGCGGCCCGAAACGCCGCCGAGTGGCTGGCCAAGGCACGACTGAGCACCATGACCGAGGCCAACAAGGGCAAGGCGCACTACGGACTGCTGCCCGAGGGCCTGGGCGAGGCCATCGTCAAGTGGGGGTACATCCTCTACCACGACTTCTGGGGCGTCTGCGGCTTCCGCTCCGCCGCCCGCATGGCCGCCGGGCTTGGCGACATGAAGGACCAGACCCGCTACGAGGTGGAACTCAAGGAGTTCTCTGCCAGCGTCAACAACGCTCTGAAGGCTTCCTGGTTCAGCAAGGACGGCCAGTCCTGGATCGGCGGCTCACCCGGCTACCCCAATCGACGCATCTGGGGCTCCATCGCTGCGCTCTTTCCCTGCAACCTGCTGGCCGCTGACGATCCGCGCATGACCGCGACGCTGGAGACCATGTGGCAGCGGCGCAAGTGGGATATCTATCGCTTCCACGACAGCCCCAACAAGCTGTGGACCTACATCACCGCCGACTGGGGCATGGCGCTGCTGGCGCGCGGCGAGTGGCAGCGGGCGTACACGCTCTTTGAGGGCTACCGCAAGGTCGCCACGCCGCTGAACAGCTGGTGGGAGGAGTACTACATCGACAGCAAGTACCCCACCGGCGACTGCCCCCACGGCTGGGCGGCGGGCCAGTACGTGACCTGGTTGCGGGGAATGCTGGTCTTCGAAGACGACCGCCGGCTGGATCTCCTGCGCGGGGTGCCGCCCGATTGGTACGTCGCCGACAAACCCATCGCGGCGACGAACCTGCCGACGCGGTTGGGGCTGCTGCAGAAGTTGCAGGTCACCACGTCCGCCGACGGCAAACGCGTGGTGGAAGTGCAGCTGAAGCCGCACGCTGACATCCCGCCGGAGACGATCTCGCTGCGCATTTTCGCCCGCGGTGCGAGGAAGCTGAGCGCTACCTGCGACGGCGCGACCACGGTGGACGGCGACCACATCGACATCGTGGGCACGACCGCCACATGCACCCTGACGCCATGACCTGCAAAGCCGGGGCGCTGCTGTTGGCGATACTCGCCCTCTGCCCCCGCCCGGGGCTGGCCGGCGAACGTTGCGGTCCATCCACCTGCGCTGAGGGTCTCCTCTGCTGCAACGACAGCTGCGGCTTCTGCGCGCCGCCATCTGGCGCATGCATCCAGCCCCATTGCGGCTGGACACCATCTCGAGTGGGCCAGTACACGCCGGCACTGCCCCTGATCTGGCCGTCGGCCATGACGCGAACCACCGTCTCGGCCCAGCTGCGCCACGGCGCCGGCGATGCCCTGCAATGGCGCCAGGCCGCCGCCGTGCACGCCCGCGTCGCCCTGGACCGCGCTCGTGTGCACGCGCTCTCCCTGCGGGTGTTGGAGGGCCTGGAGCCGGGCAACCTGGTGGGCCATAACGAGGTCGCCCTGGGCTGGAACTGGCCGCTGGCGCTCGGCTTGCCCTGGCTGCGCCTGGGACCACTGGTCGAAGTCGGGGTCGTGCGCCGTTTCGAGGCCCGCGCAGGCGTGATCTTCGCCCTGGGCCGCGGCGCCTGGGGACTGGCGGGACACGCGGCCTGGCGGGCGTCCCTGAGCGCCTGGCGGACCACCGGTGAAAAGGGCACTCGAACCGATGGCAGCACCTACGACAAATACGCCGAGCTGAGCGGCCTGGGCCAAGGCCTGGACGTGGGGCTATCCATTGGCGTCGATGGCACGGCCTTTGGCCACAAGTGGCGGACCTCCCTGAACGGGCGCATGCGTCGCGACCCGACGGACTGGCACTGGCCGCTGGACGAGGTCGAGGCGGTCTTCGACTGGTCCGGACTGGGGCCGTTCACGATCGGTGCGGAAGCGGGGCTGGGGCGACGGGTGGAGGGCTGGCCGGGCGCCCGGTGGCCGCGGTGGCTGGCGTTGCGGATCAGCTGGCTGCCTGCGCCGCAGCGGTATCGATAAGCCGCGAGCTGTCCAGGTCTCCACGCACCCGAATCGGCCAGCGACCCAGGTAATGCCGCCCCGGGTCGACGCCGTCCCGGGCCAGCCAGGGCGTCTCTTCATCGCGCATCCACGCCGCGACCGCCTCTCCGGCGGCGTGACCGCAGGTGATGCCGAAGCCACCCAGCCCGGCGACCCACCACAGGCCCTCCAGATCGGGATCGGGCCCCAATACAGGCCTGCGGTCGGGGGCGAAGGTGCGCAGCCCCGTCCAGCCGCTGGTCCATCGGGCGTCGGCCAGGGCCGGCAGGAGTCGCTCGATGCGGTCGGCCACCAGGGCCCGGGCCAGGTCGCCCATGGGGCCGCGGGAGCCAGGTCCCGGTCGCGGCAGGTCGACGGCTTCGTCGCAGGGGGAGGCCAGCCAGCCGCCGCTCTCCGGGCGCACATAGATGCCGGCATCTTCGAGCCAGCACCATGGGTGGTCGCGTTCGGCCAGCGGGTGCGGCGCGCTGTGGACCAGGCTTCGTCGCAGGGGGATCAGCGGCCGCTTCAGGCCCGCCGAAGCGGCCAGGGCGGCACACCAGGCGCCGGCCGCGAGGACCACTCGCTCTGCGGTCAGCGGGCCCTGATTCGTCTGCACTCCGCGTATCTTGTCGCCGTCCAAGACGAGGCCCGTGACCTGGACGTCGCAACGAACCTCGTGGCCGCGCCGACGCAGGTCGCGCAGGTAGCCGGTCAGCAGGGCGTGGGGGTCCGCCACCCGCTCGTCGGGCAGAAACCACGCGCCTCGAACTCGCGCATCCGCCATCGCCGGGGCTACATCGGCCGGTCGATCACAGGCCTCTACCCGGGCGCCGGCGCCGCGGGCGTGCAGCACGGCGTCATGGAGCAGCAGCGGATCGTAGGCGTTGGCCAGGATGGCGCCCGTGCGACGGGACAGGGGCAGGTCGCGCCAGGACTCCGGCGGATTGCAGAAGAACTCGAAGTTGCGCCGAGAGAGCGCCCGCTCCTCGGGTTCGACACCCAGGCGACGCACCATGCCGGCGTTCTGGGCGGTGGCTTCCGCGCCCGGCTGAGCCGCCTGTTCCAGCACCAGCACCCGAGCGTCGCCGAGATGCCAGGCCACGCTGCAGCCCGCGAGGCCCGCTCCGACGACGATCACGTCTGCCGTGCGCCCCACCATGATCACCCTGTCTCCGGAGAAGGCCCCTCGATGGCGTTCGCTGGTGCTCAGTTCGGCGAGAGGGGGGGGACCTCCAAATCGAACTGGAAGCGCGAGTGGTCATCGCCCACAACGACGCGGTTGCGGCCGGTGGACAGCAGCGCGCGGCCGTCGTGCCGCCTGCCGCCGATGCGCTTGCCGTTGACGATGGTGCCCAGGAAGCTGCCGCGATCGCAGATCACGTAGCCGTCGCGCTCCACCTCGATGACGAAGTGGTGCCGCGACACGGTGTAGGGTTTGTGGTCGAGCAACTTCAGGTCGTTGCTGTCCAGCGGTCCGCCGTGCGACCGACCCACACGAAAGGGAAGTTGCTCGATCACCAGGCCGCCGTCGGGCAGGCAGGCGACCGTGGCCTTGTTGGTCGGCATCAGGCGCATCTGCACGGGCGCTGAATCGGCGGCCTGGATCGGCACGTCACCGTCCAGATCAACCCGCGCGTTCATGCTCCTCAGGCGCTCGAAGAGGGCCTTGATATAGGCCAACGCGTCGTCTGGATTGGTGCGCAACACGTCGAGAAAGCGCCGCTTGGTCAACGTGCGCGTCTGCGTGGCAACGAGCGCACGGGCTCGCGCGGAGCGAGGCCGCTCGTCGACCAGCCCCATCTCGCCAAAGATCTCGCCCGGCCCGAGCTGCGCCAGGACCACGACCTGCCCCTCGATGCGCTTGGAGATCTCGACCAGACCCGAATCGACGATATGGGCGTATTCGCTCGGGTCACCTTCACGGAAGATCACCTCGTTGGCGCTGTAGTTCCTTTCCTTCACGCTCGATGTCCTTCCGGGGGCGTTGGTACCGCCGCCTTTTTGCCGCGCTTGCGGCCCGTTGACAACCCCACCGCGCGACGAACAGTGGACGAGTTCGGATCCCGGCGGTCAATGAAGCTAGACTGCCGACACCCAGGCTGGCGTACCGCCGGCGGACAGGGGGAGGAGGTGGCGATGTTGGAGGCGATCCGGAGCAAGCGGGCGTTCATCTGCGACATGGACGGCGTCATCCTGCATGACGGCAAGGTGTTGCCGGGCGTGCACGAGTTTGTCTCCTGGCTCAAGGCCAACGACAAGCGCTACCTCTTCCTGACCAACAGTTCGGGCTACACGCCGCGTGAACTCAGCCGTCGCTTCCAGCGAGTGGGCGTCGATGTGGCCGCTGAGCATTTCTACACGTCGGCGCTGGCCACGGCGATGTTTCTGGCCGCCCAGCGGCCGGGCGGCAGCGCCTACGTGATCGGCGATACGGGTCTGACCAACGCCCTCTACGAGGCCGGCTTTGCCATGGACGACGTGGCGCCCGACTACGTGGTGGTGGGCGAGTCGCGGACCTACAACTACGACACCGTGGTGCGCGCGGTGAAGCTGGTCGAGGCGGGGGCCCGGCTCATCGGCTGCAATCCGGACATGTGCGACCCCTCCGCCGAAGGCGTCATCCCCTCGACCGGCGCCCTGATCGCGCCCATCGAGCTGGCCACCGGCCGCAAGGCGTACTTCGTCGGCAAGCCGAACCCCTTGATGATGCGACACGCCCTCAAGGTGCTCGGCTGCCAGCGTGAGGAGACGGTGGTCATCGGCGACCGCATGGACACCGATGTGATCGCCGGCCTCGAGGCCGAGATCGAGACGGTGCTGGTGCTCAGCGGGGTGACCTCTCGGGAGGATGTGCCCCGTTTCGCCTTCGCTCCACACCACATCCTCGACGGCATCGGCGCCATCCCCGCTTGATCCTTCGCTAGTTGGTCGGCATCGCACCCTTGTGCGCGCGCGAGAGGCGCGGTAGGTAGCCGGCGACTTCAGCACTGCGCGAGGCGCAATCGCGCGGATCGAGGGCGTTGATGAGAGGCACGCATCCGGGGCGCTCGGCGCTGCAGGAAGGCTGGGTCATCGCCAACCACATCCTGGTCTCCTTCCACGTGGCCTTCATCTCTTCGATCCTGGCCCTGCCCGCTGGCGCCATCGAACGCGGCGAGGTGTTGCGCTTCGTCTTCCTGTCTCACGAGACGGTGGTCTCACTGATCTACACCTGGCTGGCCTTCCATGTCGGCATCGCCATCCACGAATTGGGCCACTTTCTGGTCGCCGCTCGTTTGAACGCGCTCAACACATCGATCCTGGGCACGGTGCAGGAACGCCTGGCCGCGCCGTTCTCCTCCCGGGTGATCTGGCTCGTCGGCATGTTCGCCACCATCCCCTACGGTCGCGCCCTGGGCATCAAGAAGCAGGGGCTGAATTATTATCCCGACGCGCCCTTCAACCTGGCCGTGGCCGCCGCCGGGCCGCGTGCCAGCCGCAACGCCGCCATCTGGACCCTGCCGCCGGCGCTGCTGCTGTTGGCCGTCGGGTTGCTGCTGGACTCCACCGTGGCCATTTACCTGGGCCGACCGCTGCTGGGCATCGGGCTGGTCTGCCTGCTCGACTTCCGGCAGGCCGATCCGGGCAAGTACGCCGCCTTCATGGAGCGCGAAAAGCGCGCCAGCGAAGCGTCGGCTACGGTCGACCAGATCACCGGTTGGCTGGCCAGGGCGCCGCGGGTCAAGGCCCACATGCTGGCCGAGCGCATCCAGACGGCGGTGCATCCGAGCCTGGGACCGGTGGCGGCGCCGTGGCAATTCCGCAACTGCGGCATGGGCGGCCGGCACACCGAAAAGGAGTATCCCGAGTCCAACATCTCCATGCAGGAGGCCATGTTCCTGATCTTGCGAGCGCGCGACTACCAGGACGCCCAGGAGTTGACCGTCCGCCTGCAGAATCGCCTCAAGGAGATCATCGAGGGCGAAGAGGGCTGTCGGGTCATGGGTATTGGCCTCGAAGGCGGCCTGGCGCCCTACATCGACAGGGGCGACTACCCACTGCCCGAGGTGCGCCTGTGGGCCATGATGCGTCGGGCCATGGAGGAGTGCGGTTGTCGCCCGGGTCTGGACGTGGCCATCGCCCTGGATCCGGCCCTGAGCGAATTGGAGATCGCCTGGCGCGAGCAGTTCGACCAGCCCGACGCGGTGGGGCAGTACCTCTTCTGGCGCGATGAGGCGCAGACGGTACTGGATCGCGAGGGGGTGCTGGCGATCTATCACCAGGCCATCGCCGATTTCGAGATCCCCATCCTGTCCATCGAGGATGGCTTCGCCGAGGACGACTTCGACGGCTGGCGCCTGCTGCAGGACAAGCTGGGCGAGCAGATCTTCGTCATCGGCGACGATCTGGTCACCACCAACGACCGCACCATCGAGGTGGCCTCGGGCCAGGAGTTGCTCAACTGCGCCCTGATCAAGGCCAACCAGATCGGCACTCTGTACGAGACCCTGCTGGCCATGTTGGTGGCCCTGGGCCGCGGGTTGGAGCTGGTGGTCTCGCATCGCTCCAAGAGTCCCAATGACGACATGGAGGGGCAGATCGCCCTGGCTGTGAACGCCCTGGGCCTCAAGGCGGGCGGCGGCGCCAATACGGAGCGGCTGGTCAAGTACCAGGCCGTCACCGAGCTGATGCTGGCGGTGACCGAGGGCGTCGAAGAGGCGGCGCTCTACGAGGGCAGCAAGGCCACCGTGCGCAAGCTGCGCGCCTTCGAGGAGCCGACCAACGCGGGCATCCCCACCGTCGGCGCAGTGGTCGAGCTGATCGTGCCGGACGCGGGCGTGAGCATGCGCTTCAAGGGCGCCACGCCGCTGGGCACCTCGGCGGGCACCGGCGAGGCCATTCACCTGGTCGATGCCACGATCGAACAGGCCGAACATCGGGAGGTCATCGATCGCAACGCCGACTTCTTTGAGGAAGTGGAGAGGGGGGTGATGCGCTTCCGCTCAGGCATCTCCGCGGCCCGCATCCAGCAGGGGGAAGACGAGGCCCTGGTCGAGCTGCATCGACGGGCCATGCGTTACGGCGGCAAGGGCTGCATGTCGGCGGTCGACAACGCGGTGCAGGTCATCGCGCCCTGGTTCGAGGGCCGGAACGCGGCCACGATGACGCTCAAGGATGCCGACCAGGGGCTGCTGGGCCTGGAGCTGCGGACCGCCCTGCGGCGCGACAAGCTGCGCCCGGATGCCGACCTGGAGACCCTGGTCGGGGTGATGCAGCGCAAGCAGAACCTGGGCATGAACGCCATCTTGTCGGTCTCGCTGGCCCTGGCTCGCGCCATCGCCCACGTGCAGGGCCGACAGCTCTATGAGCTGTTGCGTCAGGAGATGATGGTCATCATCGATCGACTGGCCAACAGCGTCGGCGTCGAGGTGGCCGGCAATCGCTGGTCGGATTATGTCGCCGCCCTGCGCGCATCGAACGAGATCCTGCAGGCACAGGGGCGCCAATTGCACGCTGCGCTGCGGGCGGTCACCGGCCTGTACACGGGCGCCGCGGGCGCGGTGGGTATCGAGGTGACCGACTCCGACCAGCCCGCCGAGCACGTGATCCCGGAACCGGCGCCGGGGCCGGCCAGGGCTCCGCTGCAGGCGATCCTGGGCGAAGACGCCCTGGAGCCCGCCGACAAGGAGATGATCAGCGCCATCAACGCCGGCTTCCACGCCGCGTTCGCCGCCGAGGGCAACGAGCGGGCCCGCCGTCGCGCTCTCCTCGGCTACCTGGAGGGCAAGGGCAAGGTGGCTCGCAAGTCGAGCCGCTGGGGCCTGGCCAACAACCGCCTCTTCCACCGCGAAGGTCAGCTCCTGGCGCCCTACCTGGTGGGCGACGAGCTGCTCATCTACCTGGTCACCGCGCAGGGCTCGACCCTGCAGTCCAGCCATCGCTTCCCGCTGGGCACGATCTATACCGACCGGCTGATTCTGGATCTGGCCGGATTTGAGGGCGAGCTGGTCGACCTGGAGCTGGACATCTTCATCTTCGAGGTGGAGCGCATCCAGCAACCTCAGGTGCAATGGCTGCTCGACATCGCCGCGGTGCTGCGATCGGTCAACGATTGCACCAATCGCAACCAGGCGGTCTACCTGCTGCGCTGCCTGGTGGCGCGGCTGTGCAACCTGTCCACCCGCGCCTTCGTCGGCACCAAGAACCTGCAGCCCGAGGTCAACCAGCTCACCGGCGAGCTGGTGCGCTACCTCAACAACCGGCTGTCGCGCCGCTTCCCCTTCCTGACCCGCATCCTGGTCCGCAATCTGCCCGTGGTCATCGGCAAACCGAACGTCATCGACCGGCTCTGGAACGACACCATCGACCTGGCCGAGGTGCATGTGCGCGGCAGCGCCATCGTCAACGAGCTGCGCCGCGTCGCCCACCACGCCCTGGGTCCGCGCACCCTGCGCATCGCCCGCGCCTATGAAGCCTGGCTGCGCACCGGCGACGAGTCCGGTCTCCACGAGGCGGGCTTCGAGGGCGCGACCCGGGCGGATATCGAAGCCCGCGGCCGACAGACACCATTGCGGCTCTGCAGCCGGGTCGTCGAGGACCTCGAGAAGCTCATGGGCACCTCGGGCATCGTCGATCGCCTCGAGCGCTGGCAGGAGTCCTACGGCGAGAGCCTGCTGCGCTGCGAGTTCGGCTCTTCGCTCTTCGATGAGCTGGGCAACCTGGTCAACAAGGGCATCCGACCCGGCAATCGCTGGGTCTTCTACCACCACCTGTCCATCCTCCGCCGCAAGGCCGAGGACTTCTCCGGCGACGAGCAGGTCGGCAACGCCTTCCTGGCCGAACTCGACGCCCTGCGCGCCCTGGAACCCGACGCGGAGGGGTTTGATGCCGACGCCACCGAGCAGCAGGCCAGGGCCGCGGTGCACGCCTTCGTCGACGAGCTGCAGGCGGTCTTCGAGCGCCCGTTGCTGACCGCCCTGTCCGCGATCCGTAGCGACTTCGAAGGCGCCCGTTATCGCGAGACATTCGCGACCATCCACGAGCTGCGCCGCCGCCTCATCGAACCGATTCGACATGGCGGCTTCACCGCCCGGCGCTACCACCTCTGCCAGCTCGACTGCCTGCTGGAGGAGATGGGCTACCTCAGCCTGCGCCACGTCGCCGCGTTGTGGTCCGAAGGCCAGGTGGACCTGCCCGCTTGCCTGGAGATCATCCGCCTGTCGATCCTGAACCTGAAGTTCGACGGGGTCTGGTCGCAGGAGCTGCACGACCTGGGCCGCATCCTGGCCCGACCGGGGTGCAGCGAGGGTGAGCTGCTCAACGTCCTGGACAACATCGCCCGCTTCTATCACCGCCTCCGACAGCGGGTCATCGTGCCCTTCGAGGCCATGCAGGAGCGTCTGGACCTGGACGACGATCAGCTGCGCCTGGTGTTGGCCAACATGCAGCGCTACATGCACGACCTGAACTCCATGGTCAGCTTCACCGACATCGCCTCCGCCTGCTTGCGGGAGCGCGTCGCTGGCGGCAACGGAATGAGCGCCGCCGCCGCCGGTGGTGACGCGGCCCCGGATGAGCAGCTGGATCCAGACGACGCCTTCGCCATCCTGCACCTGTCCCAGCGCCAGGCCATCGCCCGCCGTATCGAGACCGATGGCGGGCCGAGCTTGCGTGACCAGTACGGCTCCAAGGCCAGCGGCCTGCTCTACATCAGCCACCTGGGCGTGCCGACGCGCGACGGTTTCGTGGTGCCCACCTGGCTGCCGCGCGCCGGTCTGCATCTCAAGGAGCGGGCGCGCCTGGAGGCCGCCCTGGCCGAGCATCTGGCCATCCTGGAGGCGGACATCGCCCACACCGATGGCGCCGAGCGTCGTTTCGGCAGCAGCACCCGACCCCTGCTGCTGGCGGTGCGTGGCGGCTCGGTCTTCTCCATGCCCGGCATGCTGGTCACGGTGGTGTTCGTGGGCATGAACGACGAGATCGCCGAAGCCATGGCCGAAGAGGGCCCCTGGCGCGCCTGGGACTCCTATCGCCGCTTCCTGGCCTCGTTTGCGAGCGCCGCCTGGGGGATCGACCTGGAGGAGTTCGACCTGGTCGAGGAGACCAAGCGTCGCTATGGCGTGTCCTACAAGAAGGATCTGCCCTGGGAGGCCATGCGCGAGATCGTCGAGCAGACCAAGTCCGTCTTGCGTCAGAAGGGCTTTGGCGAGCGGCTGGACGCCATCCTGGCCGATCCCATGCGCCAGCTGATCGAGTCCGTCTATGCCCTCTACGCGTCCTGGAATAGCGAACGCACCGTGGCCTACCGGGAGATCAAGGGCATCGATCATCGCTGGCATACCGCCGCCGTCGTCCAGGAGATGGCCTTCGGCAACTGCCGCAACAAGGAGGTCCGCGGCGGCATGGACGAGGCCGACGCCTCGCTGACCGGCGTGATCCCGCGCACCGTAGCCACCGACCGGGGCGTGCGCGCCTTCACCGGAGAGATCAAGTTCTCGGCCGCCGGCGATGACCTGGTCGCCGGCGTGACCGCCTCGGACTCCTTCCGCCCGGTCAACGACTTGAAGGTCCTGCTGCCCATGCTCGAACGCCGCCTCAAGCACATCGTCTCCTCCCTGCGCCGCTTCATGGGCACCGATCAGGAGGTGGAGTTCACGGTCGAGCGCGGCGTGCTCAGCGTGCTGCAATCGCGCACCGCCGATCGGCGCATCGAGACCCAATCCGATCGCTTCGTCGAGCCGGGCGAACCGGCCACCCGCGGTCTCGGCATCTGCGGCGGCGGCTTCCGGGGTATCGCCGCCTTCGATGACGCCGATCGGGTCGAGCTGCAGGCCAGCGACCCGGCCCAGCAGGATGGCGTCGACGGCGTGCTGATGGTGCTCGAGAATCCGACCCCGGACGACATCCCGGTGATCCTGTCGGGTGACGGCCTGCTGACCGCCCGTGGCGGCTCCACGTCCCATGCTGCCGTGGCCATCAACGGTATCGACGATGGCCACGTGCCAGCGGTGATGAGCGCCACCGGCCTGCACGTCAACGCGCGCAAGCACGAGGCCGTCATCCTGGACGAACACGGCAAGGTCGCGCACATCATCCGTAAAGGCGACGTGCTGTCCATTCACGGCACCAGCGGCGAGGTCTACTTCGGCAGCCGCGAGATCGATACCGGCGCACAGGCAGACGGCAAGGACAAGGCGCCGTCGCCGTTGGCCCATGGGCGCGGGGCGGCGGCCCCGGTGGCGTCCGGCTGAGCGCCCGCGGCGACGCCTTCCTGTGCAAAAACACGCATGCGTGTTTTTGCAACGGACGACGGAACGAGACCGCCCCTTGCGACCGGCATGGCCACCGTCGATGATGTGCGCCAACCCGGCCTGAGGCCGTCCAACAGTGGAGCCACCAGTGCGCCTGTCCGCCACCATCCGCTCGTCGACCTGGAGCTTCGGCTCGGTCAAGGAGGTGCTGGCCAAGGCCAATCCGCCCAAGTCGGGCGACGACCTGGCCGGCGTCAGCGCCACCGAACCCGTCGAACGCGTGGCGGCGCGGGCGGTGCTCTCCGAGTTGACCCTCGAGGAGCTGCGCAACCACCCGGTGGTGCCTTACGAGGACGATGAGATCACCCGCCTGGTGGAAGACGACCTGGACGAGACCGCGTTTCGCTCCATCCGCTCGTTGACCGTCGGCCAGTTTCGCGAGTGGTTGTTGTCGGACGAGGCCACCGGACCGCTCATGCGTTCGATCGCGCCTGGACTGACACCCGAGATGGCTGCCGCGGTCTGCAAGCTGATGAGCAACCTGGACCTGATGACGGCCGCCGCCAAGGCCCAGGTCGTCGTGCGCGCCAACACCACCCTGGGGCTGCCGGGGCGTCTGAGTTCGCGCCTGCAGCCCAATCACCCCACCGACGATGTGCAGGGCATCCTGGCGTCCACTCGCGAGGGGCTGTCTTACGGCTGCGGTGACGCGGTCATCGGCATCAACCCGGCCACCGATACAGCCGAGTCCACGGCCGAGATCCTGAAGGCCATCACCGGGGTGATGGATCGCAACCGGGTGCCGACCCAGAACTGCGTGCTCTCCCATGTCACCGTGCAGATGCGGGCCCTGGACCTGGGCGCGCCCATGGACCTGATGTTCCAGTCCCTCGCCGGCACGGAGAAGGCCAACACCGCGTTCGGCATCTCAGTCTCGCTGATAGATGAAGCCTGGGCGAAGATGAAGCAGATGGGCCGGGCGCAGGGTCCCAACTGCATGTACTTCGAGACCGGGCAGGGTTCTGCGCTGTCCTCGGCGGCCCATCATGGCGCCGACCAGGTCACGGTCGAGGCCCGCTGCTACGGTTTTGCGCGCCGCTACGATCCCTTCCTGGTCAACACGGTGGTGGGTTTTATCGGTCCCGAGTACCTGGAGAGCGGCCGCCAGATCACCCGCGCCGGGCTCGAAGATCACTTCATGGGCAAGCTCCTGGGTCTGCCCATGGGCTGCGATGCCTGCTTCACCTATCACGCCGACATGAGCCAGGACGAGCTGGAGTCGCTCAAGGTCCTGCTGGGCGCGGCCGGCTGTACCTACCTGATGTCCATGCCGGTGGGCGACGACATCATGTTGAACTACCAGAGCACGGGGTACCACGACGTGCCCTCGGTGCGCCGCCTGCTGGGCAAGCGGCCGACGCCCGAATTCGACGCCTGGCTCAACGAGGCGGGCATCATGGACGGACTCAACCCCGGCAAGCGCTTTGGCGATGCGGCGGTGATCCGATGAGGACCGCTGAGCTGGTCGCCGAACTGCGCCAACAGCTGGGCCTGGCCGCCCCCCTTGCGCCGCCGCCTCCCGCGCCCGAGCTGCCGCCCGCGCCGCGCCGCATCTTCCCGCGCAAACCTTCCGAATCGGGCTCGGCCTTCGCTCGCGCCGCCGCCAAACACACCACCGCCCTGGTCGGCATCGGCCAGGTGGGCACGCGCTACGCCACCGACGTGGTGTTGCAATTCCAGGCCGAGCTGGCTGTCGCCCACGCCGCAGTGGCCGCCGAGTTGCCCGCCGAGTGGGCCGAACAGCAGGGCCTGCTGCCGTTGAAGAGCCGCGTCGAGGATCACCGGCAATACCTGCTGCGCCCCGACCTCGGTCGCCGCCTGGACGAGCTGAGCCTGGCCCGCCTGCGCGCCGAAGCCCGCAAGGACATCGACGTGCAGCCCATCCTGGCCGACGGACTGAGCGCCATCGCCACCATGGGCGCCGGCATGGAGCTGCTCAACGCCCTGACCACCGAGTGCAGCGCCCGTGGCTGGACCGTGGGCACGCCCATGTGCGCCCGCTACGCTCGGGTCTGGCTGCAGGATGAGATCGGCGCCGAGGTGGGCGCCAGGGTGGCCGTGATCCTGCTCGGCGAACGACCCGGCCTCGGCACCGGCGACGGCCTGAGCGCCTACCTGGTGCACGGCCCGCGCATCGGCCGCACCGATGGCGACCGCAACATGATGAGCAACATCCACGCCCGCGGCACCCCGCCCCCGCAGGCGGCTGCCCGACTGGCCGTGCTCATCGGGGCCATGTTGGAGCAGGATCGCTCGGGCGTGGACCTGGACCTGAGCGCCCTGGCCGGCGAATTGGGCGAGGCCGCGGGTACAGGCTACCGGGCGCCCCAGCGACGCGAGCGCCTGGTGGAGGTCGAACGATGAAGCTGGAACCGTTGCGGCCGACCGTCCTGGCGGTACAGCGCATCCCGGGCGCCGACCCCGCCGTGCTGGCGAGCTACGGCGCCGATCCGGACCGCCACACCTCGTTGGGGTTGATCACCTGCGACCAGGATGACCCCACCTACGTGGCCCTGGACGAAGCCACCAAGCACGCCAATGTGGACGTGGTCTTCGCCCGCTCCTTCTACGCCGGCGCCGCGCACGCCTCCGGGCCGCTCTCGGGCGAGATCCTGGGCGTGCTCGCCGGATCCGATCCCGACGAGGTCGACGAGGGCCTGCGCGCGGTCATTCGCACCCTGGAGCACGACGCCTGCTTTTACGGCGCCAACGACGACGGCTCGGTGGCCGTCTTCCCGCACGTCATCACGTCCCTGGGCCACTATCTCTCCGCCGAAGCGGGCCTGCAGCCCTACGAACCCATGGCCTACCTGGTGGCGCCGCCCATCGAGGCCACCGTCGCCCTGGACGCAGCCATGAAGGCGGCCGACGTGCGCGTGGCCAAGGTGTTCCCACCCCCGACCGAGACCAACTTCGCCGCCGCCTGGCTGACCGGCGACCTGCCGGCGGTGGAGGCGGCGGCCATGGCGTACTTGGAGGCTTGCGTGGCAGTCTGCGAACGGAGCGGGGCGTAGATGACTTGGATAGGTGCCAGGCGATTCACAACTGCCCGACTTGCAACCGCGATCGTCGCCATCAGCCTGGTCGGCTGCCCCGACTCCGTGCCCGAGGCCGACCAGTTCGCTGGCGACGCGGGAGCTGCGGACACCGGCAACACGGTCATCGACAGCCAGGTTGGGGACACGACCGCGCCGAGTCCCGGCGATGGCAAAGCCACGCCGGCGGATGTGGACTCGCCGAAGGACGTCAACCCGCCAGACGCCAAGGCGGCAGATATCGTCCAGGCCGACGCGCCCACCGCCGATGTGCCCGCCAAGGACGCCGGACCGCTACCAGATGGCTGCGGCTGCGCCTCCGATGGCGATTGCAACATGGCCACAGCCGTCTGCCAGAAGGCCATCTGCGACAAGTGCATCTGCAAGGTGGTCCTGGCCCCCGACGGCACCGGCTGCAACCAGGACGAGGTCTGCAAGCAGGGCAAGTGCGTGCCTGCGCCGTCCAAGGGACCCTGGGCCAAGACCCTGGTGGTTGGCGGGGACCACAACTGCGTGATCCGACCGGATTCGTCGGCCTGGTGTTGGGGCCGCAACGAGTCCGGCCAGCTCGGCGTGGGCGACACCAAACTCGTCGTCGGTGCCAAGGCGGTCGTCGATCTTGGCAAGGCGAACGCGCTCGCGGCCGGGCACGGCCACACCTGTGCCCTGGTACAGGGCGGCCAGGTCTACTGCTGGGGCGACCGCTTCTACGGCCAGACCGGCGCCGCCAACAAGTCCGGCAACGCCACCAAACCCGAAGCCGCCAAGGGCATCACCGACGGGCTCGGCATCTCCGCTGGCGACCACAACAGCCAGGCGGTGCGCAAGGGGCAGACCCTGTGGGCCTGGGGCAGCAACAGCGGCGACCTGGCGCAGATCGGCAAATACACCTCCGTCACCACGCCCGTGCAGGTGGTGCCCGTACTCGACGTCAAGCTGTCGTGCGCCGGCGTCGAACACGCCTGCGTCCTGCACAGCACCGGCAAGGTGACCTGCTGGGGGCGCAACACCTGGGGCCAGCTCGGCTTCGGCAAGTCGAACTACAGCAGCCCGGCGGTCGCTCCCGGGCAGGTGAAGGGGCTGCCGACCATGGCCGGCATCACCTGTGGCCACTGGCATACCTGCGCCTGGAGCGCCGCCGGCAAGGCGTTCTGCTGGGGCAAGAACCTCAGCGGCCAGGCGGGCACGGGCAGCAAGGATCCCGACGCCATCGATGCCGCTACCCAGGTCACCTGGCTGCAGGACGCCAAGGTGGTGGCGGCGGGTCAGGGTCACACCTGCGCCGTGCGTACCAGCGGCGAGGTGCTCTGTTGGGGCGGCAACAGCGCCGGCGAGACCGGTCTGCCGCCGCCCAAGAGCACCGCCAACCACCATGTGATCGACATGGGGGCCAAAGCCGTGTCTGTAGGCGCCGGCGAGGATCACAGCTGCGCGCTGCGCGAAGATGGCTCGGTCTGGTGCTGGGGCGAGAATCTGCACGGTCAGCTGGGCGACGGCACCAAGAACAACACCCACAAGCCGGTGGCGGTCCAGGGCAGCCTGCAGAAGTAGCGCGCCCGACGCGTCAACAATCGAACAAGACGAATTGGCGCGTGCGCGGATCCCAGCCCACGTTGCGGCCGTGGTTGTAGTCCAGGCCGATCTCGCGGATCAGCTTGTCCGCCGCCGGATTGCCCAGGGCGCGGCCGAAGTTTGTGCGCGTGAAGCGGATCACCTCGGCGGCGCTGTCGCGATACATCTGCTCCAAACCGCGAACCCGGGCGATGAAGTCATCGGGCATCTGGATCTCGCGTCGAATGGCCACGCAGAGACTCGCGATGGTCTGCACCTTGGCCATTTTTTGACATGCCTGGGCAAATGCCAGGGCCCGCCGCACCTCCGGCCCCAGAGAGCGGGCCTGCGTATAGTTGTCGAAGAAGCCGCGGATATCGGCCTCGGTCACCGTGCTGCCCGGGCCCAGGGAGGCATAGGCGTCGATGCGAGGTTGGCTGCCGGCGGCGTTTGCTTTCGCCATGCGAGCGAGCAGGGCCTCGCTGAGCTCGAACTTGATCAGCTCCTGGTCGACCACGCCCTCGGCGAGCATCTTGCGATCCCCCGGCGGGGCGGTGCGCACCAGTCGACCTGGCGGCGAGGCCGGTTTGCCGCTGGGCGGCGTCTTCAGCACCTGGCCGCCGACCTTGAAGGGCATGGGCTTGCCGTCCGAGGTCAGCCAGAGCGTGCCGCGGGTGATCTGCTGGGCGATCTCGAACATGACCAGGTCGCGCTTGAGTTCATCGCCGGCGGCCGCCGCCAGCTTGATGCGCTTCCACTCGGCGAATGAGGGCAGCACCTTGCGAATCTTCGCCACCCGGCAGGTGCCATCGGGCCGACAGACACGGTAGGCCACCGCAAAGCCGCCCTCGCCCAGGCGGTCGACCCGCACCTTGCCGCCATAACGTTGGCTCAGCCACACGATCAGCTTGCTGTGTCCCTCAGCGGTCAGCCCGCCGTCATCGAAGGCCTCGAACTTGGGGAATCGCACCGTCTCCAGGCCGGCGTACAGGCGCTGCAGATCGACGGCGAATCTGCCGGTTTCGCGCAGCGGCGGCAGCTGCAGGCGATAGGCCGGCGAGACCTTGCCCAGACGTGTGTGCACATCGGCGCCAGTGAAATAGGCGTCGTCCACGTGCCCAGCGGGATGCGGGGTGCCATCTGGTCGCACCACGGGTCGCCACAACGTGGGCTTCTTCGGGTCGATGGCGTACATCGGGTACACCGGCGCCGTGGAGTCGTAGGCGATGCAGCAACTGCCAAGGTTGATGACCGGCTGTTTTTCCGTGAAATCGCCCGTATGGAACGCCGCCGTATTGGCCTGACTGCAGCCGGATCCGGCCACGAGGGCCAGCACCAGTAGCGCCAGTAGCTGTCGAGCGGGATGCATCATCGTTGGCGTCTGCGGTGATTTCGTCGAACGGCCGAAGGCGAACCATGCACCGAGGCGCCCAGCAGCACAATGCCACCCCGGCCCCTGTCAATTCCCTCAGCCCTTGCCCTCAGCGGTCGATGCGCCACACTGGCCGCCAGGGGGCATCTTTGAGCATCCATCACAACCGCTTGTCTGCCTTGATCGTTCTGCTCGCCGGGCTCGGTGCGCTCGGTGCCTGCAGCTCCATGTTGGAGGCGACGCATACCAACCCGGTGCGGGTCACCGCCAGCGACCCCGGCGGCCTCTACCCGGCCACCCTGCACGAACGCCGACGGGTGGTGGCCATCGGTGACATCCATGGCGACCTGGGCGCCGCCCGAATGGCCCTGCGCATGGCCGGTGCCATCGACGCCGCCGACCGCTGGATCGGTGGCGACCTGGTGGTGGTGCAGGTGGGCGACGTGCTTGATCGTGGCGATGGGGAGAAAGCCATCCTGGACCTGCTGCACTCGGTGGAGAAACAGGCCCGGGCCCGCGGTGGCCGGCTCATCCAGCTGTTGGGCAATCACGAGGCGATGAACGCCCAGGGAGACTTCCGCTACGTGACGGTGGCCGGCATGGCCGACTTCGATCCGTCGCCCGGTTTGTCATTCGCGGCTCCTGGTGGTGGATTTGGCGCCGGTGGAGCGACGCCAGGTGCGAGCGCCGCCCCGAATGTGGCCGCAGCCCGCCGCGCCGCATTCAAACCCGGCGGCCCCTGGGCCCGTCGCCTCGCCCGCCTCGCTGTGGCGGTCAAGGTCGGCGACACGGTCTTCGTTCACGCGGGTTTGCTGCCCAGGTATGCCCGGAAAAGCCTCGCCTCGTTGAACAAGGCCATGCGGCTGTGGCTCCAGGGGGGCGGCGGTACGCCCGACTGGGTCAACGACTCGGACGGTCCGCTATGGACCCGCGCCTACGCCTCCAACAACGACGAGGCGTGCGCCACCCTGGGTAAAGCCCTGGCCGCCCTGCGCGCCAGTCGCATGGTCATCGGCCACACGGTACAGCGCAAGGGCATCAACAGCGGCTGCGAAGGCGCCATCTGGCGGGTCGATACGGGCATGTCGCGGGCGTTCGGCGGTGCCGTCGAGGTGCTCGAGATCACGAAGGCCGGCGTGCGCGCCATCCGCCAGGTGCCGGCCAAGGCCACCGTGGTCCCGATCAAACCCGACGCCCCCTGACCGGCATGCGCATCCTGCACCTGACCCGAGACCTGCCGCCGGCCGGCAAGGGGGGCATCTCCACGGCTGTCGCCGGCCTCCTGCGCGCCTCGGCCGCAGCCGGAGTCGAAGCGACCGCCATCTCTTTCGACGGCTGGCGCCCCAAGGCACGCGCCGACCTGGCGGCGGCGAAGCAGGGTCACTTCGAAGGACTGGGCGTGCTGCGGGTGTACGGACCCGGTGACCTGCCCGCGGCGGGACGATTCGCGCACGAGTTCGAACCCACGCTCCTGCATGTGCACGATGGCCTGGTCTGGCAGGCGATGGCCGAACAGCTGTCACCAGCGCGGCCGCCGATGGTGCTGTCGTTGCATGTCGCCCAGGCCCACATGGCCCGGCTGCGCGGCCTGGACACGCCGACGTTGAGCCAGCGGGCTGAGGCCCAGGCCCTGCGCGATGCCCACCTGGTGCTTGCGCCCTCCAATGCTGCGGCCCGGGATCTGCTGGCAGAGGGGCTGGCGCCGCCCGAGCGGGTGCAGGTCGTGGGCCATGGCCTGGACGTCGACGCGAGCGCGATCGTCACAGCGGATACCGACGCATCCCGGCGGTCGCGCACCGCGCTCTACAGCGGCCGATTCGACGTCATCAAGGGCACAGACGTGCTGCTGGACGCCATACAATCCATCGTCGCTCGTCACGCCGGCGCCCGGGTCTGCATCGCCGGCGGCCTGCCCGATAACCCCAAGGGCGCTCGCCGCTGGCAGCGTCGCTGGCTGCAGGCCGCGGCGCAGCAGAGCGTCGACGCGGTCCGCTGGGCGGGCTGGTTGGATGCGCCCGCGCTGGCCGAAGAACGCAAACAGGCGGCCCTGCTGGTGGTGCCCAGCCGATACGAGACGTTCGGCCTGGCGGCGCTGGAGGGGCTCGCTGCGGGCATGGCGGTGGTCGCGAGCGATGCCGGCGGTCTGCCGGAGCTCATCGAGCACGACGTGAACGGACTCCTGGTCCCCCCGGGCGACTCGGCGGCCCTGGCCCGGGTGGTCGGCGACCTGCTGGACGATCCCCAACGCCGGGCGCGCCTGGGCAGTGCTGCCGCCAGTCGAGTTCGGGCCGATCATGGCTGGAAGCGCGTGCTGCCCGGGATGCTCGCAGCATGGCGGCAGGCCGCAGGCTGAGTTCCGCAGCCAACCCTTGCCATCCACCCCGCCATGACGCACAACCGGGCCCATGACCAGCACCACCAAGACCATCTGTGTGACCGGCGCGTCGGGCTTCATCGCCAGTCACGTCATCCGTGAACTGCTCAGCCGTGGCCACGTCGTGCGCGGCACCGTGCGCGACTCGTCCGACGACAAGAAGACCGCCCACCTACGCGCCATCGCCGAAGATGCCGGCGCCGCCGATCGGCTGACCCTGCACGGGGCCAACCTGCTGGACGAAGGCAGCTTCGATAGCGCCATCGCCGGCTGCGACGTGGTCTGCCACATGGCCGCGGCGGTAATCCTGGCCGCCGACAACCCGCAGAAGGACATCGTCGACCCCTCGGTGGCCGGCTGCGCCAACGTACTCGGCGCCATCGAGCGCGCCGGTACCGTCAAGAGGGTCGTGCACACCTCCTCGGTGGCCGCCGTGCAGCGCTACCTCGATGCGCCTGGCCACACCTTCACCGAAGCCGACTGGAACACCGAGGCGACCCTGGCCACCGATCCCTACGGATTGGCCAAAACCGAAGCCGAGCGCGCCATGTGGCGGGCCCACGAGGCGGCCGACGGCGCCTGGCAGCTGGTCACCATCAACCCGGCGCTGGTCCTCGGTCCCGTCTATACCAGGGCCCACTGCAAGGGCTCGGCGGT
Organism: uncultured Enterobacteriaceae bacterium; assembly: GCA_964438735.1. Taxonomy (GTDB): domain Bacteria; phylum Myxococcota_A; class UBA9042; order UBA9042; family UBA9042; genus CAYTLW01. The sequence goes on from CAYTLW010000039.1 coordinate 47,966, forward strand.
GACCATCCGCGACCTGATCGGCGGCGGCTTCCCGGCCCTGCCGCCCGTCTCCTTCGGCGTCGTCGACGTGCGCGAGGTGGCGTTCGCCCACGCCGAGGCCATCGAACGCGACGACGCCAGCGGCCGCCACATCCTCTATGCCGAGGGTCGACACATGCACGAACTGGCCACGACCCTGCGGCGCGACTTCCCCGACATCAAGATCCCACGGCTGAAGCTACCCGTCGCGCTGATGTATCTGGCCACCTTCTTCGACAAGCGCCTGTCCCGCGCCATGGTGCGTCGGCTGACCAACAACCCGGTCACTTTCGACAATCGGCGCTCCAAAGAGGCGCTGGGCGTCGTCTATCGGCCCATCGACGAGAGCATCGGCGACACGGTGCGGTCGATGGTCGATGGCGGGCTGGTTCGTGCGAAGCGTCGATAGCCGAGCGGTCGTTATCTGAACCGCCGGAACCACACCCCTTCACTGGCGTGGTCACCACTCCAAGCCACCACGTAGGCGTCCACCTCGGGCACATAGCAGAGCGAAGGCACGGCCAGCCAGCCGTTCGTCGCCGGGGCCAGGTCGACCACCGCGCCCAGGGTCTCGCCGCCGTCGCTCAGCGATTGGTAACGGCTTTTGCGGACCCGCAAAGACAGGTTCGACGTGCCCTGCGCAGCCGCCTCGATGCGTTCCAGCAGCGCCACCTGGCCGAGTTTACCCACAGCGCCCAGCACCAGGTCCGCGGTTGAGCTGCCCAGCGGCAGGTCGACGCCCAGCGCCGTGCCGTCGATGGCGATTCGGCGAATCTGCAGACCACCGGGCGGCGTGCCCTCCAGCCAGGCGCCGGCGAAGAGCAGATTGGGCAGCGCCGAGGGGGTCTCCACGGCCAGCAGGGCGGGCGGCGGTGACGCGATGGCCTTGGCACCGAAGGGCGTGGCCGAGAGCGCGGCTTTCAGCTTGTCGTCGGCGGTGCTGTAGGCGTACATGCGCCAGACCGGTCCCTGCTTGGGATCCCGCCAGCCGATGAGGGCGTTGCCCTCCCAGGTGGCCGCAGTGACGCCGTCGCCGGAGGTGGTCAACGACTCGGCGTCCGGCGAGAGCAGGGTTGGTTTGCCGTCGACCAGGTTGCCGCTGACCCGGCGGGCCCGAACGCCGCCTTTGGGTCCGCTCCACACCACCAGGAATCGCGAGGCGGGCAGGGCGTGCACTTCGGGTTTGCAGTTGCCGTTGCAGTTGTCGTCCGACAGCAACACGGCGGGCCCGGTCGCGGCGTACTTGTCGTCGTAGATCTGGCCCCAGAGCTGGTGCGGCTTCTTGCTGCCCTTGCCGTCGCGACCCTCCCAGACGAAGAGCTGTTTGCCCTCGCTGATGGCGCTGGCCACGCGACCGAAAGCGGGCGCGAACACATCGGGCGTGCCGTTGTAGGCGTTGGCGTTGTCCACCAGCGGCGGCAGGGTCTTGTCCACGGTGCCGCTGATGGGGTCGATGAGCAGGCGCACCAGCCTGGCCTTGGTCTTGTTCTCGATTATCCGGTGAATCAGCATCGCCTTGCCGCCCGGCACCGCGTGCACCGTCGCCCGGCTGTGATGGTTGCCCGACTCGGGCAGCAGGCTGTCGCTCTTGCCCACCTGGGTCGCGCCACCCAGCACGTCGACCCCGAACAGTCCCTTGCGCTCGACCACAAAGGCGCCCGCGATGGGTTGCAGGTTGGCGGCCAGGCCGTGAAAGCTGCCGCGGAACAAGCCGTCGTCCACCTGGTCGATCCACATGGCGCCCTTGGCCAGCACCAGCTTGGCGCCCGGCACATCGGCCAGCTCGGCGCCGATGGACAGGCCGCCCTTGCTCGGTTTGACCTGCGGGTCGAAGCGGTCGCCGGCCTTGGCCGTCGCCGGGAAGCGGATGGTCACGTCCAGCCCGCCGGCGCCGATGGTCTCGCCGCCCAGCTTGATGGTGTCCGGCAGGTCGATCTCGCGCTCGGCGTCGGTGCTGCCGGTGGCGCCGGGTACGGTCACGCGGATGTCGGGCTTGTCGGGCCAGGACCCTTCGAAGACCAGCGCGTTGGAGGTGACCCCTTCATAACGCAGCTGTACGCTCGCCTTGCCGGGGCGGATGGCCATGACATGCCAGGTGCCCGCCTTGTCGTCCGGCCACAACGCCACCGCCGGTTGCTTGGCTTTGGGGTCGGCCACCCAGCCCTTGCTGCCCACCTCAGCGCCGTCGATGAGCACCTGGGGCGCTGCGTCGTCGCCGGGCGCCGACTTGTCGCCATTGCTGCCCTGCAGGAGCACGGCGAAGGTCGTGCTGGTGGCCAGCTTCAGCGTCTTGGCGCCCTCGTGGACCAACTCCACCGACACCGTGGGGCCGGTCGCCTGGTCGGGCTGGCCCGGGACGTCCGGTCCCATGGCGTCCGGATCGCCGGCGATGTCCACCGACGAAGCACCTGTGTCCTTTGTGGCGTCAGCCGGAGGAGATTGCGAGTCGGCCAGTGGGCCAATGTCGCCAAAATCGGGTCCGGCGGTGGTGTCGGCCTTGTCGTCGGGGTCGGCCTCCTCGCTGCATCCCGAGGCAACCAACAGCGAAATCGCCAGCCAGGTGGCCGTCCATCCGGTTCGTCGTCTGCCGCGTTCACGCGTCTTCAAAGCGACCTCGCCCGCCCGCGGCAGGGCCTGCTGGCCCGGATTGCGGTGGTCTCAGAGGTTGCCGGATTTTCCATCGCCGGGCCAGAAAGGGGGCTGCGCTTGCACGCCCGGCCGGCCGAAGCTACAACCCCCCGGCCATGAACAGGCCGCCCGAACCCGACGCCCTGCCCGAGATCATCAGCCCGCCGCCGGGCCCGAACTCGCGCGCCCTGCTGCGTCGCCTCAAGTCCGTGGAGTCGCCTGGGGTCACATTTGTCGACGACGACTTCCCCATCGCCTGGAAGGCGGCCCGCGGTGCCGTGGTGGTCGACGTCGACGGCAATCGCTACCTGGATGGCGGCGCTGCGTTTGGGGTCGCCTTCATCGGCCACGGCCATCCCCGAGTGGTGGCGGCCTTGCGGCGACAGTCCGACGAGTTGATACACGGCATGGGCGACGTCCATCCGCCCGAGGTACGCGTGGCCCTGTTGGAGGCGCTCGCCGCACGCGCCCCCGGCGATCTGGGCGCGGGCGTGCTCTGCACCGGCGGCTCCGAGGCGGTGGAGGTGGCGCTCAAGACGGCTCTCCTGGCCACCGATAAGGCCGGCGTCATCGCCTTCGAAGGCGGCTATCACGGTCTGGCCACAGGCGCCCTGGAGGTCACCTCCCGACAGGACTTTCGGGCGCCATTTCGCCCCATCCTGGCTGGTAACGCTCGCTTCGTGCCCTTCCCACGGGCGCCGCTGGCGGACGGCAGCCGGCGTGGGCCGAGCCTGGCCGACGTCTTGCAGCACATCGAGGAAGAGATCGCCGCCGCTGAGGGCGACCGGGCCATCGGCGCCATCATCGTGGAGCCGATCCAGGGCCGCGGCGGCAGCGTGTTGCCCGATCCGGATCTCCTGCCCGCATTGCGACGACTCTGTGACGCGCACAGCATCCTCTTGATCGCCGACGAGATCTTCACCGGCTGCGGCCGCACCGGCGACCTGTTCGCCTGCGAGGCCAGCGACGTCGTGCCCGACCTGCTGTGCGTCGGCAAGGCCCTGGGCGGTGGGATGCCGGTCTCGGCTTGCCTGGGCCGCCCGGCGGTGATGGCCGCGTGGGGGCCGTCCACGGGTGAGGCGCTGCATACGTCCACCTTCCTGGGTCATCCCATGGCCTGTGCGGCCGCCCTGGAGACCCTGCGCATTATCGACGATGAGCGACTCCTGGCGGCAGCCCGCCGGCTGGGCGGGCACCTCGTGGAGCGGCTGCAAGCAGGGCTCGATGGCCTGCCCGGCCTGGTCGAAGTGCGCGGCCGTGGCCTCATGATCGGCGTCGAGCTGGCGGCCCATGGCGGCGTGCCGGCCGGTCAGCGGGTTCTGGCCGCGGTCGGCCATTGCCTCCGTGCCGGCGTCTTGGTGCTGCCTTGCGCGCCGGACGCCAGCGTGCTGCAGTTGACCCCGCCGGCGACCATGACGTCGCGTCAGCTCGACGTGCTGGCCGACGTGGTGGTCCAGGCCATGCGCCCGAGAGCCCGATGAGCAGCATCCGCGAGCCGCAGGCCTACGAGTCGATCCGCGCCAGGGTGCTGGACTGGATCGAACAATGGGAGGGGCGTCGACCGCGCGTGGTCGGGCGCACCGGTCGTCGCTTCGAAGCGCTGGCCCTGGACCTGTTCCGCTACCAGTTCGACGCTATCGATGCGTTCCGCAACTTCTGCATCGCCCGGGATCGCACACCGGAGAATGTGCGCTCCTGGCGCGACGTTCCGCTGGTGCCCGTGTCGGCGTTCAAGCATCGGCCGCTGGCGACCCTGGTATCCGTGGTGGCCCCCGAGTGCATCTTCGAGACGTCCGGCACCAGCGACGGCAAGCCGGGCCGCGTGACACTGGGCGACAGCAGCGTCTACAACGCCAGCCTCAAGGCGGCCTTCCGCCACTGGGTCGTGCCCGGCGGTAAGCCGAGGAGCTACCGCTGCATCTCCCTGGTCCCGGACAGCAGCCTGCGCCCGCGCTCCTCGCTGGGCCATATGGTCGATGTGCTCTTCGAGCGATGGGATGATGGCGGCGGCTCCTGGCACCTGCGCGCGACCCAAGGCGACGGCTCGGGCGAGGGCGTGCTCGACGTGCCGGCCCTGATGCGCGACCTGCAACTGGCGGTGTTGCACCGAGCCCCCGTGCTGCTCTTTGCCACCAGCCTGGCGTTGGATCGGATGCTGCGCGACTGGCCCGAGGGCGCCAGGATACCCCTTCCGCCCGGTTCGGCGGTCATGGACACCGGCGGGCCGAAGGGCAGGGCGCTGGAGATCGAGCGGCAGGCGCAACATGAGCAGCTCTGCGAACGCCTGGGCATCGAGCCCTGGCAGGTGGTCGGCGAGCTGGGCATGACCGAGCTGTGTAGCCAGCGCTACGAGACGACCCTGCGGGCGGAGCTGGTGGGCGACGAGAGCGGACATCGGGCCTATGTCGCGCCGCCATGGTTGCGATCCGTGGTCCTGCGGCCGGGCGATTTGCAGCCTGTCGCCGACGGTGAGGTGGGCCTGCTGGGCCACATCGACCTGGCCAATATCGACACCTGTGCTTTCGTCCTGACGGCCGATCTCGGCAGCGTGGTTCCGGTCAAAGGCGCCGGCAGTGGCCTGCTGATGGCAGGTCGTGTGCCCGGCGCCGAGTGGCGGGGCTGTGGTCTGGATGTGGAGGATGTCCTGGGCCCGTGAGCGCGGCCCGCGGTCTATCGACCCTCAGGCCCGTCCGCGGATCGTCGACGTGCGCACCTCTCGCTCGACCTTGTCGGCGAAGCGCGACTTGACGGCCGACCGATGCTCGGCTTCAAACGCCTCGACGTAAGCCTCGTACTCGTGCAGCCCGCCGAAGATGTAGCGCTCGGAGAGTTCGCCCTCGTCCGACTCGACCACGCGCGCGTCGCGCACACCCGGTACGTCCCGCATCAACGCCATGCGGCTGTCCACGAGCCAGCGTCGCAGGCGGTCGCGGGTCTCTTCATCTGCCGCCTTGTTGGTCACCTCGAGCAGAATCGGCCCATGCTTGGCGGCCGCGGTCAGGGCGGCCAGCTCCTCGAGCCCCTCCACCACCAGGTCGCATGGCGCCTTCTCGTCGCCGCCGGGCCGCCGGAGCAGACAGGTCCGCAGTCCACGCGCCCGGGCGGGGCCCAGGTCGTAATGCTGGAAGGCCGAGACATGCAGCCAGTGCCCGCGGGTGACCGCCGTGCGCGCCACGCCCATGCGCAGGATGGCATCCCATGCGCGATCGGTGGGTTTGTAGGCGCGCAACTCCTGGCTGGTGATGCAGACATCCCAGGCCACGCGCAGGGTCGAGATCACGTCCAGCTGGTGGTTGGCATCGCAATTGGACAGCACGCCGACCTTGACCATGTCCTTGAGCGAGGCGAGTGCGCTGGCGCTGTCCGAGAAGGCGGGCAGGCGACCGAAATCGTCGGCGAAGAGGCCGATGACGGCGGGCCGCAGGTCGGGACGCATCTTGCGGATCGTCTGCTTGAGCACCATGTGGTAGGGCACATGGCGATCCCCCTCCACAAGCTCCGCACAGGCGCTCTCGAAGGCCTGGAAGTCCTCGTCGGTGGTGATCTCCACCTTGGCCAGCCCCGCCCGCCAGTCCAGCAACGTGCCAAAACAATCGAAGGTGATCAGCGCGATGTCGCTGAGCCAGTCGGGGGGCGTCATGGGGCTTCTCCTGGCCTGGATACCGGGGCGCGGTGGTCGCGGTCAACAGAGCGTATCATGGCCGATTGCCAGCGACCAACGGCCCCAATCCGCGGTGCGCAGCGCCTCGCTCAGGGTTCGATGACCGCTGACGGAGGCGGTGGCACGTCCAGCCCGCCATCCGAGCTGATGTTGTGGATCAGATTGGCCCAGATCGCGTTGCCGGTGGCGTCCGCCTCGCCGCCACTCTGCGTCGAGACGCCGAAGCCACAGTTCGTGATGACATTGGCCCGCAACAGGGCGCTGGCCCCGTCGTAGGCCAGCACGCCGGCGCGCGGCAGGGCGGTGACAACGCAGCGTTCCATCTCCAATTTCGCCGACGTGGTGGCCATGACCCCGTCCGCGATGGCGCTCTCGGGTGAGCTGCTCTGCTTGCGCCCGCCCGGGCGGGTGTGCGTGACCACCGAATCCGTCATCCGCAGCGTCGACGCGTATGCCCAGGCGCCGGCCACATGGTTGGCGGTGATCAGCGACTCGGCCACGTGAGACTCGGCGCCATCCGCGACCAGCAAACCCATGCCCCAGACCTTCTTCATGACCTCGTAGGCGGTGTGATCCACCGTCAGCCCCCGCGCCTCCAGGATGGTGCCTTGGCCGGCGGCCGTCACACCGGCGCCAAAGGTCCGGCTGCTGCGTGCGCCCCACAGGCGGAGCACGCTGCCGGCACCCGCCCGGGCGCCGAAGCCCAGCATCACCGCGCCCACCTTGCCGGTCTCTCGATCCTTGGTGTCCACCTTGCCGAAGTGGGTGTAGTCCAACAGCAGGCCAGTCGCCTCCACCGTACCGCCAGCGACGGTCAAGCTGCTCCACACGTTGCCGCTCATGCGCGCGTCCAGCAGACGAACATGGGCGCCGGGACCGACCCACATGCCGGCGGGCAGGTCATACTCGGGCGCGATCACGTGCGTGCCATCGATGACCAGGCCGCGTGCCCGCAGACTGGTCCCCTGTCCCCAGGCGATGAGCGCCCGACGTCTGTTGCGGTGCAGGCGCACGCGCTGCGCCAGGAGCCGTGCCGAAGACCTGACGTCGATGCCCGCCCCCTGGTCGCTGCCTGGGCCGGGCTGGACGTGGGAGATCAGCACGTCTGTGGCGTACGCCTCCGTGCCTGCGTCCATCACCAGCAGGCCATACAGGCGCGTGCGTTCGATTCGGCTGCCGATGAGCGTGACCTGAGCCTGTCCCCAGGCCACCACCCCCAGGCCGTCGGCGGCAATCCAGGTGTGCGGCGTCGAATCCCGGATCCATGCGCCACCGACCACAAGGCTGCCGCCACCGCCGCCAGCTCGGATGCCCATGGCGCCGTTGTCGGCGATCTCGACGCCGGCGATCACCGCGTGGGCGCCATTGGTGACGTCGATTGAAGCCCTCCCCACGTCTGCCTTGGCGTCGGGCGTGACGCCGCGGATGGACACGCCGGTCAGACGAACCATCGCTCCTTTCTCGCCGCTCAACGCGCCCCGACCGGTGGTCTGCGCGAGCGTCGCCCGCTGCAGGTCGACCTCGGCGCCCGTCAACGCCACCACGGCGCTGCCCGACGCCTCCCACGTGCCCAGGCGGCGGCAGTGGTAGATGGCCACATCCTTGCCCCGCACCCAGGTGTTGGAGTCCATGGCCTGCAGACCCGCGTGGTCCACGTGGTCGACGCGGAGTTGGCGCAGCTCCGCCAGCGCGCCGCCGCGCGCGACGATGCCCTGGCCGTTTATCGCCACCAGGGCCGCGCTCTTCACGTCACGAATCACCGACTCCTCGACTTTGGCGACGCCGCCAGCGCCCAGCTGCACCCCCGCCTGCCGAAGGCCCTGCAGCCACAGCCGGCGAGCCGCCACGCGCGGTCCTTTCTGAACGTCCAGGCCCACCGCCGTGCCGCTGAGATGCAGGCCCTCCAGGCGCGTCAGGGCCGCTGTGGCGGGCCCGTCGATCTTCACCACCGCGCCGCTGCCTGCCGTCAGGTGCACCATCGCCGCGCAACGTCCGCGCAGCGTCAGCGGTCGGTCGATCACGATGGCGCCGTCATAGGTGCCCGCGGCGATCGCGATCGTGGCCCCGGTGGGCGCCGCCTTGATCGCCATCTTGAGGTCGTTGTAGGGCGCCGTGACCTTGCCATTGCCACCGGATTTGGCCGCGGCGTTCACATGCAGCACGCCTGGTCCGGACAGGCCATTCCAGGGGGTGTTGCCGCAGTCGGCAGGGTCGGCCACGCAGGTCGCATCGTCTCCGGCTGCGACGCCCTCGACCACGAATCCCGGCGGGCAGGTCCAGTCGACACCCGGAGCGACGCAGTCGCCGGTGGGGTCCGGCCACATACCAGCCGAGCAGCCGGCCTTGGTCCTGCGCTCATGGTCGGTGCACGGTCTGGGCGTCAGTCGGCAGCCCGCGCTGCCGATCTGACAGGTGGCGCCCGCCTGGGTCGCCGCGTTCCAGCACCAGGTGATTGTGGTGGGTTCGGGCAGATCGGGGATCTCGACCAGGCCGACCTCGTCCAGCGCGGGCGCGTCCTTAGACGCCGCGGATCTGCCTACGGGGTGACAGCTCCCGCCAGCGGACGGATCGGGCCACCAACCCGCCCTGCAGCCGCCGCCAGTGGCCAGTTCATCAGTCGTGCAGGGCCGCCCCTTCAACCAGCATCCGAACTGCGTGGCGTCGCATGGCGCGCCCTCTTCATCTCGCCAGTCGCCGCACCAGCGCGGCGTGCAGCCAGCCGGGTCGCCGACCGCATCGGCACACGCCAGCGGCCCCATGCGAACACATTTGCCGACCTCGTTGAGCCAGGCGTGGCCGGCGGGGCAGCAGCCTCCCGCTGCGCGACGCGAGGCTGGCACGCAGATGCCATTGTCCTCCGCGACGTCTGTCGTGACGCCAGTCAACCCCGCATCAGGATCGGTGTCCGACCCGTTGCAGGCGGCCACCACGCCTGCTACCAGGACGAGCAGTGGTCCATTGAGTTGGCGGTGGCAGCTCCTCATTGCTCCAGTCTAGGAGCCGGAGGGGCGAGTCACCAGTACGAACGTCGGTTCGGGACGCCGGGCCACGCGCGCAAACGAGAAGGGGATCAGCGGCACGCCGGCAGACGTAGGCCAATTGCCACAGCTTGTGCCCGTGCCGCTATCCCCTGTTGGACGTAGCCGCCCCCGCGCTGGCAAAGGCCTATGCGGAAAGCACCGCGTGGGCGTCGTTCCCAGTGGGTGCCTGAGGCGGGCTCACACTCCGGGTAGGGGAGTGGTTGGGGGAGGGTGGGCCCGCCGTCGAACTGCCACATCGCTTGATGCTCAAGGATTGGCGGCATGATCTGCCAGCCGCTTCGTATGTGGGGCGCACGAGCGCGAACGTCCCCGCTGGCGTGCATGGCGCGCGATGAGAGGATCGGACATGGGCACGGCCGGGTGTCACGGTGACCTCGCGCGTGCGAGCGGACGGGGATGGAGGCGTCCAGTATCGCAGCGTGGGC
>CAYTLW010000040.1:0-57696 GCA_964438735.1 uncultured Enterobacteriaceae bacterium
AGGGTAAGGAGTACCTGGTGGTGGATGGGGACGTTTGTAACTTCCGGTTCAACGTGTAGCTACCGGGTGGGGACACGGCCGGTTGCGGTGGTTTCAAGCGCATAGCCGAACACCCACCGCTGTTCGGGATGAGTTCCCAGTCGTGGAGGGCTATGCTGGGACGGTGTGCATGGCGACCACATCGTTCATCCATTGAGGCTGGGGCAGCAACCGTGAACACGGCCGAAACCAGATTCTACCAAGCCGCAGCTGCATTCTGTGACTGGGTAGCGAACGACACCATCGCAGCAGAACCCTGTCACGCCCGAGCAGCCCTGCGCCTTCTCGTGGACCTCTATGCAGCCGCACTCAACCTCCCATCTTCCCCACCTTGCGGCGAAGATGTGGGGGCGTCGGAGATGGGCCGGGACGAGTGGCAACGCCTCTATGCCCGCCTGGGCTCTCTGCCTTTCGGCTACTACGGCGTTGTCTTCGATCCGCACACCATTCCGCCCGAGGAGCCTGTGATCGGAGACCTTGCCGACGATCTCGCTGACATCTACCGGGACCTCAAGGATGGCATGAACCTCTGGACCGCGGGGCATCACGTCGAGGCGGTCTGTCACTGGCGGCAGCACTTTGGCTTCCACTGGGGTCGGCATGCCGCAGATGCCATCCGAGCACTGCACGTCTGGCTCGAACGGGAGGTCGAACTGTGAGCAGGAGTTCGAAGAACAGGCCGGACTGGTCTCCACGACCTGCTCGTTGCGTTTATTTCGATTAGACCCTATGCTGTCGTTGGAGGTCGTGATGAACATGATGACCATGCCAAGCCAGGCCGACACTGCGGCCGCCCAGCAGGCTGTGACGACCTTGCGGTCCATCAAGCCGCCCACCGGCCCCACCGGCATCCGCCTTGCCGCGCCCGACGGGGCCAGCGAGGTCGAGATCATCTTGCCGGCCGAAGCGCTGCACCTGCTCGTCCGCATCCTGAGTCACATGGCGAACGGTGAGGCGGTGACGTTGATGCCAGTGCAGGCGGAGTTGACCACCCAGCGGGCCGCAGACCTCCTGGGCGTGTCGCGACCCTACCTCGTTCGCCTGCTCGAAGACGGGACGATTCCGCATCGCAAGGTTGGCACTCATCGCCGGGTAAGGGCGGTGGACATCGCGGAGTACAAGCGCCAGGACGACGCCAGGCGTCGCAAAGCGCTCGATGCTCTGACGGCCGAAGCGCAAGACCTCGAACTGGGCTACTGAGGCGACGGACCGTCCATGAGCTTCGTAGTCCTGTACGACGCCTGTGTCCTCTACCCCGCGCCGCTTCGTGACCTGCTGGTCCGGTTGGGGGCGGAGGGGTTCGTTCGAGCGAAGTGGACCGAGACCATCCTGGACGAGTTCGTGCACGCGATCCTCAGGAATCGCCCGGACCTGACCGAGGAGAAACTCAACAGGACCCGCCAACTCATGAGCCAAGCCATCCGGGACGTGCTGGTGGAACATCACGACGGTCTCGCCGACGGTCTGGAACTGCCGGACACCAACGACCGACACGTGGTCGCAGCGGCCATCAAGTGCGGGGCGCAGGCGATCGTCACCATCAACACCAGGGACTTCCCGAACAGCGTCCTGGGACCGTTGGGCATCCAAGTTCTACACCCCGATGAATTCGTCTTCGACCTGCTCGACCTGGCGCCCGGCCTTGTGCTGCACGTGCTGGAGCAGCAGGTGAGCGCCTTGAACAACCCACCGAGGGAACTCCACGAGCTGCTGGACACGCTGGAGGGCAACGGGCTGGTGCGTTCAGTGGCAGAAGTGCGCCGGTTGCTCGGCGAGAGCGGTCAGGCCCTGTGAGGTGGCGTCGTCCACATCTCGTTGATGCAGGTCACCACTGCCGCGAACCAGTTTGCGGGGGGGGGGCTGCTCGGCTCGGATGGCAGCGCCAGAGGACTTTGATGATCGTGCCTGCCAGCGAAACCGAGACAAGACGGGGATTATCGCCGCAACCCGCTGGAATCACAGCCCTCGAAACTTCCGGTTCAACGTTTGAAATGTGGACTGAAGAGCAACTGGTGCGGGCTCACAGGGCCTCTATCTAGCATCGTGCCGAGATGCTTCGGGGCAGTCGATGTGGTTGCTTCCACTGCAAAGCGACATTCCAACCGCAGGCCATCGAGGAGTGGGTGGACGAGCCTGACGATGGAGCTCCGGGCGACACCGCGCTCTGCCCGAAGTGCGGCGTCGACGCCGTGATCGGCTCAGCGTCAGGTTGGCCAATCGAAGAGGTCGCCTTCCTCGGTGCGATGCATCGCCGTTGGTTTTGTTGAAGCGCCTTCACCAGCAGCCGCGATCGGATGCTTCTCACAGAGACCCCGAGCCGTTCGCTGCCGGCCTCACTCCGACCCGTGTGACGAGCGCCCGTCGCCGAGGGAAACCGATGGCACCTGATTCGGCATCCGCGCACACGCCAACCCGCACGGCTTGTTGCATGATTACCGGGAATCCATGTATTCCCGCCGGGCGATGAGCGGAGGTCGCCGTGATTCGGTCATTCGGGGACATGCTGACCGGAGACCTGTACCACGGCCGAAGGACTCGCCGAGTGATGCGCCCGGACGCCGCTCCCGTACGGCTCGTCGACTACCACAGGTGACGACCATGCTTGCCGAAAACCGAGTTCCAACCCACCCCGGCGAAGTCCTGCTCGAGGAATTTCTGCGCCCGCTCGGGCTGACCCAGGTCGCCTTCGCCCGCCACATCGGGGTGCCGATCCAACGGGTCAACGAGATCGTCAAAGGCAAGCGGGGTGTCACGTCGGAGACAGCGTGGTTGCTCGCCCAGGCGCTCGGCACGACCCCGCAGTTCTGGATGAGCCTCCAGGGCTCGTATGATCTCGCGACCAGGCGGCCTTCCCGAGACATTGAGCCCATCGCTCAGTCCCGTCTTTCGTCGTGACCACCATGAACCGCCTCTTCCTCTTCGACAGCACCCACCACCGCGACCCCGCCGTCAACACCTGGCTGGACGACCACACCGGCGATCTCGGCGACCTCGCCAGGCGCTGGTTCGGCGTCCTGCGCCAGGGCGGCGACGACGTGCGTGAAATCCTGCACGACGGCCACCCCACCGCCTGCGTGCATCGCGCCGCGTTCGCCTACGTCAACGCCTTCACCGCGCACGTCAACGTGGGCTTCTTTCACGGCGCCGAGCTCGCCGACCCGGATGGCCTGCTACAGGGCAGCGGCAAGTTCATGCGTCACGTGAAGCTACGCCCGGGCGAGCCGATCGACGCTGGGGCGCTGACGCGACTCATCGAGACGGCCTACAGCGACATGCGGGCCCGTCTGCGGGCGGATCAGGTCACGTAGGGCGACCAGTCTCTACAAATGAAACCCACGCATTCGCTCACTCATGCCGCGTGGGCGAGGCGAAGGCCAGGCGCCGACTCATGACGTCCATGGCCTCGGGGCTCCGGTCGATGAGCACCGCCGAGCGGCCGTTGCGCGCTGCGGCCTCGCCCAGGGTGCCGCTGCCGGCGAAGAAGTCGAGCAGCCGATCGCCAGGCTTGGAATGCACCTTGACGATGCGCTCGAGCACGCCCATGGGCTTCTGGGTCGGGTAGCCGGTGCGTTCGCGGCCGCGGGTCGGCACGATGGTATGCCACCACACATCGGTCGGTGTCTTGCCGCGGGCGGCCTTTTCAGCGCTCACCAGCCCCGGCGCCATGTAGGGGATGCGATCCATGGCGTCGAAGTTGAAGGTGTAGCGCTTGGGGTGCCGGCTGTACCACAAGATGACGTCGTGTTTGGCCGACCATCGACGCTTGGAGCGGCCGCCATAGTCATAGGCCCAGACCAGCTCATTCTGGAAGCAGTCTCGGCCGAAGATGGCGTCCAGCAGCACCTTGCAGTAGTGCGACTCGCGGGGATCCACGTGCAGGAAGAAGCTGCCTTGCGGCGCCAGCAGGCGATGGGCCTGGCGCAGGCGTGGCTCCAGGAAGGCCAGGTAGTCGTCGAAACTATCATCGAAGGACAGGGTGCCCAGGGCCACGCTGCGATAGCGCTCGCCGCCGAAGCCGACCTGATCACCGGCGGCGTCGCGCTCGCTGCGCACGCGGGTCAGGGATTGTTTGTGGCCGGTATTGAAGGGCGGGTCGATATAGATGAGGTCGAAGTCGTCGTCGTCGAAGCGCTCAAGGATCGGCAGGTTGTCCCCCAGGTAGAGGTCGACGCGCACGTCCAACAGACCGAGTTCCTGCTGACTCATGCACCGCCATCCCGACCCGCTTCGTCGATCAGGAAGCTCGCTCGCGGCGGCGCGCCCAGTTCGTAGAAGAGGGTGTCCGGATGTTCGATGTCCAGCAGGGTGGCGACGAAGGGGCCGCCGACCCGCAGCCGGCCGTCATAGCCGCCGGGACAGTCCAGGGCCAGGGCGCCGCCGCGGGTGGCCGCGCGCAGGCTCTCCTGGGCGCTGAGTCGGCCGCCGAGCACGGCCAGCTGCATGGCCAGGGGCAGGCTGGTGGTCATGGAGGAGCCGGGATTGCAGTCCGTAGCCACGGCCACCAGGGCGCCTTCATCGACCAGGGCGCGCATGGGCGCGAAGGGCTCGCGCAGGTAGAGCGAGGTGGCCGGCAGGCAGACGGCGACGGTATCGCTGATGGCCAGGTGGCGGACCGACTCCGGCGAGGCGACCAGCAGGTGTTCGACGCTGATGGCGCCGGCGACGATGGCCCAGTGGATGCCGCCAATGTCGGCGAACTCGTCCACGTGGGCTTTCAGTCGGAACCCCAACTGGCGGGCTGTCTGCCAGACCGCGGCCGCCTGGGTCAGGTCGAAATAGCCCTGCTCGACGAATATATCGACAAAAGGGCAGTAGTGCCCTTTTGCAGCCAGGGCCGGCAGGATCGCCTCGCGAACATGGGCCACATAGCCATCGGTGTCGCCAGCGAATTCGGGCGGCACGGCGTGGGCGGGCATGGCGGTGGCGACGACGTGCATGCGGTCGGCGAAGCGCCGTTGCAGCAGGTCGATGGCGTCGAGCAGACGGACTTCGGCGCCCACCTCGAGGCCGTAGCCGGTCTTGATCTCGACCACACGCACGCCCCAGGCGCGCATCTGCAGCAGGCGCTCGGTGGCGGCGTCGGCCAGCTGCTCGGCGGTGGCGGCCCGGGTACGCGCCATGGTGCCCAGGATCCCGCCCCCCTCGGCGGCGATGTCGGCATAGGAGGTGCCGGCCATGCGACGGGTGAACTCGCCGCTGCGATCGCCAGCGAAGACGACGTGGGTGTGCGCGTCCACCAGACCGGGAAGCAGCAGCCGGCCGCCCAGGTCAACCTCCGCGTCGGCAGCCGGTCGATCCGCCGCACCAGACGGGCCGATCCAGTCGATGGTCCAGCCGCCGTCGCTACGGCGAATGACCAGATCGGTGGCCCGGCGTAGATCGAGTTCGGTCCAGTCCGACAACGGCCCGCGATCCAGCTCGCCGCCAAGCAGCACATGGCCTGCCCCGCGCAGGTGAAGCCGGGTGGGGAAGGCAGAAGAGGCGCCGGAGGTGGTTGTCGTCATCGCGGGATTCGCACGTCGTGCTGCACCGCGCACGCCATCGCCTCGTCATAGCCCGCGTCCACATGGCGCAGCACGCCCGAGGTCGGGTCGTTGGTCAGCACCCGCTGCAGGCGCCGCGCCGCCGCCTCGGTGCCGTCGGCGACGATGACCTGGCCGGCGTGCTGGCTGTAGCCCATGCCGACCCCGCCGCCGTGATGCACGCTGACCCACGAGGCGCCGCTGACCGCGTTGGTCAAGGCGTTGAGGAAGACCCAGTCCGAGACCGCGTCGGTGCCATCCTTCATGCCCTCGGTCTCGCGGTTGGGCGAGGCCACCGAGCCACAGTCCAGGTGGTCGCGACCGATGGCGATGGGCGCGCTCACCGCGCCGCTGGCCACCAGCTCATTGAAGCGCAGCCCGGCCGCAGCCCGTTCGCCCAGGCCGAGCCAGCAGATGCGCGCCGGCAGGCCCTGGAAGGCGATGCGCGGCGCGCCCTCGGCCAGCCACTGCTGCACGGCCGCGTTGTCGGGGAAGAGTTCTTTGACGGCCTCGTCCGTGGCCAGGATGTCGGCCGGATCGCCGCTGAGCGCCACCCAGCGGAAGGGCCCCTCGCCGCGGCAGAACCTGGACCGGATGTAGGCCGGCACAAAGCCTGGGAAGGCGAACGCGGCGTCCTTGGCGAGTCCACCCTCGATGGCCTCGCCGCGCAGGTTGTTGCCGTAGTCGAAGACATGCACGCCGCGATCCACCAACGCGGCCATGCGCTGCACATGCTCGACGATGCAGGTGCGTACCCGGGCGACGAAGCCATCCGGATCGGATCGTCGCAGCGCTTCCGCCTGCTCCAGGGTGCAGTCCTGGGGCAGGTAGCCGACCAGGGGATCGTGGGCCGAGGTCTGGTCGGTGAGCAGATCGGGCAGCACGTCGCGCTCGTCCATTCGGCGCAACAGGTCCAGGGCCGTGCAGCAGACGCCGATGGAGCGCGCCTCGCCCGCGTCGCGCAGGGCCAGCGCGCGATCGATCGCCGCGTCGATGGTGTCGGCCTGCTCGTCCAGGTAGCGGGTCTGCAGGCGCCGCTCGATGCGCACCGGATCCACTTCGGCGGCCAGGAAGGTGGCCCCCGCCAGCGCCGCGGCCAGTGGTTGCGCGCCGCCCATGCCGCCCAGCCCCGCGGTCACCACCAGCTTGCCGGCCAGCGGTCGACGCGCGTCAAATCCCGCAGCCTCGCCATAATGAACCCGACCGGCCTCGGCGAAGGTCTCGTAGGTGCCCTGCACGATGCCCTGGGTGCCGATGTAGATCCACGAACCGGCCGTCATCTGGCCAAACATGATCAGGCCGCGCGCGTCCAGCTCCCGGAAATGCTCCCAGGTCGCCCAGCGGGGCACCAGGTTGGAGTTGGCGATCAGCACCCGCGGCGCATCGGCATGGGTGGTGACGATGCCCACCGCCCGACCCGACTGCACCAGCAAGGTCTCGTCGTCTTCCAGCTGCTGCAGGCAACGCACGATGCGATGAAAATCCGGCCACGATCGCGCCGCCCGACCGATGCCGCCATAGACCACCAGCTCGCGCCAGTCCTCGGCCATGTCCGGCGCCAGGTTGTTATGCAGCAGCCGCAACGCCGCCTCCTGCACCCAACCCTTGCAGCTCAAGGTGGTGCCGGTCGGAATGACGATCGGCGCCTGGGGGCAGTCGGTGGATTCGGAGTGACGGGTCATGGGGCCTCCCAATTTCAGAAGGCCCAGCAGACCTCAATTCCGAAGCAATTGAAACAGATGCCGTTGCAAGGTTTGGTGCAACCGACACCCTTGGGCGAACTCTTGGGCACGCACTTGCCGCCGCCCGTACACAGGCCCTGCGCGTCGACCTTGCCGCAGAGATCGACCTTGATCTTGGTCTTGCAGAGCTCGTTGGGCTTGGAATAGCAATTACCGCCCTGGCACTGGCCCAGCGGGCAGTCACCCGAGGCCGCCTGGCAGGGCACGAAGTCGTTGAAGTTCTGCACGCAGCCCGTGACCTTGTTGCAGGCGCCCTTGGTGCAGGGGTTGCCGTCGTTGCACTGATTCCAGGCCCCGGCGATGCACTTGCCGGACTGGCAGCTGTCCTTCTGGGTGCAGGGGTTGCCATCTTCGCACTTGCCCGACTTGGGCGGGTGGATGCAGAGGCCGTTCTCGCAGACGTCGCTGGTGCAGGGTTTGCCGTCGTCGACGCAGCCTTTTCCATTTGCAGGCAAGTGCTTGCACTGCTTGTTCTGGCAGACGTCGTTGGTGCAGGGGTTGCCCTCGTCGTTGCACTTGGCGCCATCGGCGGCGGTGTGTACGCACTGGCCGTTGGTGCAGACGTCGTTGGTGCAGAGGTTGCCATCATCGACGCAGGGGCCGCCATCCTTGACCGGGGGATGCAGGCACTTGCCCTCTTTGCAGATGTCCTGGGTGCAGGCGATGCCATCGTCGGGGCAGATCGCGTCTGAAGCCGCCTTGTGCTTGCAGCCCGAGAAGGGGTCGCAGGTATCGCTGGTGCAGGGGTCCTGATCGTCGCAATCGATCTCGTCGCCGCCCACGCACTTGCCCTGCAGGCATTTATCGGTCTTGGTGCAGACGATGCCGTCATCGCACTTCAGCCCGTTGACCTGCTGGTGATGACAGGTATCGCCCTTGCACTTGTCCTGGGTGCAGGGGATGCCGTCGTCGCAGAGCCCCTCGTCGGTGTCGCCGTCGCAGTTATCGTCCAGGCCGTTGCATTGCTCGGGCTGGGCCATGGGCGCGTTGCACTTGGGTTTGCCGTCGACGCAGGCGATGACCACGCCCGGGCAGGAACCGAACTCGTTGGAGTCGCCGGCGCATTCGACCTTGGTGCTGCCGTCGAAGTCGTCGGTCTTGCCGTTGCAGTCGTTGTCGATGCCGTCGCATTTTTCGGTCTCGGGCAGGTTGGCGTCGCACTCGCTCAAGCCGGCTGCGGTGCACTTGCGCACGCCGTAGCACATGGCCGTGTTGATGCCGTCGATGGCCTTGGCCGAGATGCAGGTCGTCTCCAGGGCCAGGTCGATGGCCTTCTGGTTGCAGGTGCATTGCAGGTCCACCGGCAGGCATTGGTGACCGCCCGGGGCCGCCTGGCAGCTGTAGCCGTTCGGACACTCCGGCTTGGCGATGTTGCACTTGACGCCGCAGAAGTTGCCGGCCATGCCGCCGTCGCCGAATGCCACGCAGGTATTGCCCGAACCGCCGGGGTTGTTGCAGTCGCTGCTCTTGCTGCAGGGGTGGCAGAGGTAGAGGTAGCGCGAGGCGCAGAGGTAGACGATGTCGCCGGTGATGCCCTTCTTCTCGACGCAGTCAAAGCCGGTCGGGCAGGACTCCTCGCAGACCTTGGTGCAGACCTTGCCGTACGGGCTGTCGATGCAGTAGCCGGAGTCGCACTCGTCGTTGTTATCGCAAGGCGCCAGGAAGGTGCCTGGATCGGGCGCCAGGTCGGGCTGACCGCCCAGGTCCTCGGCGCCGGTGTCGGTCGTGGTGAAGTCGATGTCGCCGGCGCCATCGGCGAGCCCGGTGTCGCCAGCACCGCTGCTGCTGGCCGCCTTGCCGTCGTCGTCGGAACAGCCGCAGGCAAACGCCACGAGCGCCGCCATGGCGAGCCACGTCGGCATCGCCAAGCGACCGGCTGGCTTGTGGATTGCACGCTTCACGGGGGGCCTCCGGCGCCGCAGTCGTCGTGTTGGAACGGCGGCTTGCGGACAGGGAAGACTACCCATCGCGATTGCCTGGATCAATCGCTGAAGGATGACATACTGCCCCGACATGGGGTGGAAAGGCGCCGCCTTGCCGTGGCCCGACCGGTTCTGCTAGCCTTCATGCCAGCCCCTGGTCGTACTTCTGGGACAGTTCGAGGGAAGAAAATCATGCGCAACAATCTGTGTACGCGTCACGCCGGCCGGGGAGCCGTCGCGACGATCGCGTTCTTGCTCGCCTTTGGCGCCATCGCCGGGTGCAGCAACCCACCCGAAACCCCGGATAGCGGCGCGACCGTCGATGGAGACCCGGACGCCGACGGCGGCAGCGTCGATGACGACAGCGGCGGAACCACGAAGGATACCGCGACCCAGGACACCGGCACCGAAGACACCGGCGGCGGCAAGGCCGACGCCGGCGGCGAGGGGAAATGCGTCGCCGACAAGGACTGCGAAGGCGACGTCAAAGCCAACGCCGACAACTGTGAGGCCGCGCGCTGCGAAAAGGGCAAGTGCGTCAAGGGCAAAGCCGACGAAGGCGCGGCCTGCAAGGCCGAGGGCAAGTGCTACGAGGGCGGCAAGGCCACCTGCGACGCCGGCGGCAAGTGCATCGGCGAGGTGACCTGCAAGCCCGATCCCAAGACGACCAACCCCATCTGCGTGGAGTCCTTCTGCGACGCCCAGAACGAGTGCGGCTTCAAGTCCAAGTCCGAGGTCTGCGACGACGGCAACGAGTGCACCAAGAACGATAAATGCGCCTTCAAGCAGTGCAATGGCGAGCAGATCAACATCGCCAAGGAGTGCGACGACAACCAGGCCTGCACCGAAGATACCTGCGACCCCAAGTCGGGTTGTAAACACGAGGCCGAGCCCATGCAGGACAAGCCCTGCAGCACCGGCGACCAGTGCTCGGCCAACAACACCTGCGACAAGGGCGTCTGCGGCAAGGGCGTGCCGGTCACCTGCGATGACAAGCAGCCCTGCACCAAGGACAGCTGCGACTCCAAGACGGGCTGCGTGTTCAAGAAGCTGGCCAACGGCGCCACCTGCGACGACGGCAGCGCGTGCACCAACGACGACAAGTGCGACGAGGGCAAGTGCGTCGGCGAGCTCAAGCCCGACGCCAAACCCACCTCCGCCTGCGAGCAGCTCAGCTGCAACCCCAAGAATGGCAACGTCACCGCCAAGGCGGCCCAGGACGGCCTGAAGTGCAACGACGGCAAACCCTGCACCATCGGCGACCAGTGCCTGACCGGGCAGTGCAAGGGCAAGCCCCTGATCTGCAACCTCGGCAACCCCTGCAAGGACGACTTCTGCGACGTCAAGACCGGCTCCTGCGCCCAGAAGCCGAAGTCCGACGGCACCAAGTGCGACGACGCCAACGCCTGCAGCACCAAGACCACCTGCAAGGGCGGCTCCTGCACCGGCGTCGACTGGAAGGATTCAGGCCAGTGCGACGACAAGAACGCCTGCACCAGCGACGGCTGCTCGCCCAAGTCGGGTTGCTTCCACGTGCCCGCCAACGACAAGTTCTGCGACGACGGCAACGCCTGCACCGAGCTCGACAAGTGCTTCGGCGGCAAGTGCGCCGGCCAGGCCAAGACCTGCGACGACAACAACCCGTGCACCAAGGACGCCTGCGATCCCAAGAACGGCAAGTGCACCAACGCGACCTTCGTGGGGCCGTGCGATGACGGCAAGAAGTGCACCACCAACACCATCTGTGTGGACGGCAAGTGCACCGGCGACGAGGTCACGTGCGACGACAAGAACCCCTGCACCAGCGACATCTGCGACAGCCTGGTGGGCTGCAAGTACTCGGCCAAGGCCGGCGGCGCGCCCTGCGATGACGGCGTCTCCTGCACGCTGAACGACAAGTGCGATGGTGGTCAGTGCAAGGGCGACGACAAATGCCTGACCTGCGCCACCGACACCACCTGCCTGCAGCTGGACGACAGCAACCCCTGCACCGGCACCTGGAAGTGCACTTCGATCAGCAAGGACAAGAAGGTCTGCCAGGTCGATCCGACGACCATCATCAACTGCCAGGCCACCGCCGATGAGTGCTCGGCCAACATCTGCAACCCCAAGACGGCCAAGTGCGAGCTCAAGGTCAAGGCCGAGGGCACGCCCTGTCTGGACGCCAACAAGTGCGAGGATCCGGCGACCAAGGTCTGCAACAAGGCCGGCACCTGCCAGGGCGACAAGAAGGTCTGCGACGACAACGAGGCCTGCACCACCGATTCCTGCGAGCCCTTCCAGGGCTGCGTGTACAAACCCAAGGCCGACAAGCTGCCCTGCGATGATGGCAGCGTCTGCACGCCATCGACCGAATGCGTGGCCGGCAAGTGCACGGGCAAGAACAACTGCGAGTGCACCAAGGATACGAATTGCGCCAAGTACGAAAACGGCAACCTCTGCGACGGCCTGTGGAAATGCCTCAAGGGGGCGGATGGCAAGAGTTTCTGCGGCGTGGCACCCAAGTCAGCCGTCACCTGCCCGGACCTGAAGGGCCAGGCGTGCATGAAGAACACCTGCGACAAGGGCACCGGCAAGTGCGGCGGCGTGCCCGTGGCCGACGGCGGCAAGTGCGATGACGGAGACGCCTGCACGATCAAAGAGGCCTGCACCAAGGGCAAGTGCCTGTCCAATAACAAGGTCGACTGCAACGACAACAACCCGTGCACGGTGGACGTCTGCGGCAAGGTCTTCGGCTGCGGCAACGCGCCGGTGAACGAGGGCGGCATCTGCAACGACGGCAACGCCTGCTCCATCAACGACAAGTGCGCCAAGGGCAAGTGCACCGGCAAGAAGAAGGACTGCAACGACGGCAACCAGTGCACCGTCGACATCTGCGACGCCAAGAAGGGCGGCTGCGCCTTCATCCTCAACGACAAGGCCGAGTGCGACGACGGCAACCCCTGCACCAGCGACGACACCTGCAAGGACGGCAAGTGCACGGCCTCGGCGCTCAAGTGCGACGACGGCAACGACTGCACCATCGACGCCTGCGACGGCGCCGGCGGATGCAAGAACGTGCTGGTGGTCGGCAAGGATTGCAGCGACAACGAGGCCTGCACCGTGGCCGACACCTGCGGCAAGGATGGCAAGTGCAACGGCAAGCAGAAGAACTGTAGCGACGGCAACGACTGCACCAAGGACGCCTGCGTCAAGGGCGCCTGTGTGGTCACCGCCGACATCGGCAAGAAGTGCTCCGACAACAACGCGTGCACCGAGAACGATAAATGCGACCCGCAGGGCTCCTGCGTATCGACCAAGGTCAACTGCGACGACGGCAACCCGTGCACCGCGGTCATCGGCGCCTGCTCGCCGCAGAATGGCTGCAACGTGGTCCAGTCCGACGGCAAGTTCTGCGACGATGGCGACAAGTGCACCATCAACAGCAAGTGCCAGGGCGGCGGCTGCCAGGGCGTCAAGCTGAACTGCGACGACGGCAACAAGTGCACCACCGACTCCTGCGAGCCCAAGAAGGGCTGCAAGAACACCCAGAACGTCTGCAATGACAACAACGACTGCACCTCGTCCAAGTGCGACAAGGTCAAGGGCTGCCAGTTCTCGCCCATCGACGGCTTCCAGCCCTGCGATGATGGCAACGGCTGCACCAAGGGCGGCGTCTGCAACAAGACCAAGTGCGAAGCCCAGCTGATCAAGTGCGACGACAAGAACGAGTGCACCAAGGACAGCTGCGATCCCAAGAAGCTCGACAAGGAAGGCAAGGAGGTCGGCGGCTGCGTCTACCTGCCGGTGGAAGATACCGAGACCAAGTGCGACGACGGCGACGCCTGCACCACCTCCCACTGCGACGGCAAGGGCGGTTGCCACCCACACGACATCAAGTGCGATGACGGCAACCCCTGCACCAAGGACACCTGCGACAAGCTCAAGGGCTGCATCACCGACGACCTCAAGGAGGCCGCACCTTGCGACGATGGCGACGAGTGCACCAAGGAGACCGTCTGCCAGGGCGGCTTCTGCAGCGGCGGCAAGGTCACCTGCCCGATCTGCCCCAACGGCACGGACAAGGAATGCGCCATCTTCGACGACAACGACCTGTGCAACGGCACCTTCCAGTGCAAGCTCAACGACAAGAACAATCCCAAGCTCGGTGGCAAGTGCGTCGAGAACAAGCAGAAGGTGATCTGCGACTCCATCAACGACGCGCCCTGCGTCAAGAACCAGTGCAACTCGCTGACCGGCAAGTGCAAGAAGACCGAGCTGCTCAATGGTTCGCCCTGCGAAGACGGCGTGCCCTGCACCATCAAGGACTCGTGCAACAACGGCAGCTGCCAGTCCGGCGTGGTCGCCGACTGCTCGTCGGTGGGCGATGACTGCAACGAGGCGGTCTGCGTCGGCGACGTCAAGGCCAAGCTCGGCTACGCCTGTGTCGGTCTGCCCAAACAGGGCACCGTCACCTGCGACGCCGACAAGGACGGCTGCACCGCCAACGATCGCTGCGACGGCAAGGGCAAGTGCGTCGCCGGCAAGAAGATCGATTGCCAAGGCCTGCAGGGTGAGTGCGAGACGGTCGCCTGCGAGAGCAAGGGACCCAAGGCGTTCACCTGCAAGATCAGCATCGCCAAGAACTACTCGGCTTGCGACGACGGGCAGCTCTGCACCGCCGGCGACTTCTGCGAGAGCGGCAAGTGTAAGGCGGGCTTGAAGACCTACTCCTGTCTGGGCAAGAACGACGCGTGCGCGGACTTCGCCTGCGACAAGAAGGGCAACGGCGGCACCGGCGCTTGTATGCCGAAGCCGAAGAACGAGGGCGGAGGCTGCAACGCGGACGACAACGGCTGCACGGTCAAGGACATCTGCGTGCTCGGTAAATGCATCCCGGGCGCACCGGCAAACTGCAGCGAAAAGAACGGACCGTGCACCATCGGCGCGTGCAAGTCCGGCGCCAGTGGCGCATTCACCTGCGTGACCGCGCCGCGCAACGAGAAGAAACCCTGCGACGCCGACAGCGACGGCTGCACCCTGGATGACCACTGCGAGGCCGGCAAGTGCGTGCCTGGCAAGGTCAAGGACTGCTCCTCATTCAACGGCAACGGCGGCTGCCTGGTCGGCGCGTGCGTCAAGATCAGCAGCTCACAGGGTTCCTGCAAGGCCGTGCCCGCGCAGATCGGCAAGTCGTGCAACGCCGATGACAACGGCTGCACCAAGGACGATAAGTGCAACAAGGATGGCGCCTGCATCAACGGCTCGCCGGTCAACTGCCTGGCCTTCGCCGGCACCTGCGCGACCGGCAAGTGCGTGCCCGACGCCAAGGATCACAACAAGTTCACCTGCAAGGGCGATCCCAAGACCGACGGCACCAAGTGCGACGCCGACGGCGACGGTTGCACGGTCAACGACAAGTGCGCCAAGGGCAAATGCGTGCCCGGCAAGGCGCCGGACTGCAGCAAGGAAGCCAAGGGCGCCTGCATCCTGGGCGGCTGCAAGAACAAGGGCTCCGACCAGTACCTCTGCCTGCCAGTACCGAAGAAGGATGGCGATATCTGCGACGCCGACAAGAACGGCTGCACGGTCAAGGACACCTGCATCGGCGGCACCTGCGCCAAGGGCCCGCTCGAGACCTGCAAGGACTTCGCTGGCCTCTGTGCGACGGCCCTGTGCAACAGCGATACGCCGACCAAGTTCACCTGCAAGCAGACGCCCAAGGAGAGCTATCCGAACCTGGCTCCTGAGGTCTCCTGCAAGCCGTCCACGGAGAAAGCCAAGCCCCTGTGCCCGGAGAACTACGTCTGCACCACCATCAACGTCAAACTCGACGAAGGTGTGTGCAACCCGAAGGTGCAGATCACCTGCGCCGACGGCGACGCCTGCAGCGAGAACGACGTCTGCGCCAAGGGCAAGTGCTCCGCAGGCAAGCAGAAGGATTGCGACGACAAGAACGGTTGCACGCTGGACTCCTGCCTCAAGGGCAAGTGCCAGCACAAGCCCATCGCCGGCTGCAACCACTGCATCGACGAGGACTGGGAGTACCAGGTCGACCCGGAGGCCAAGGTGAAGGTGCCGAACCTGCCGGACACCTGGGTGCGGTACAACCCGCAGCCGGAAGCGGACGCCGAGGCCAAGCCGCCGGTGCCGCCCAAGTACGCGGGCTGGGCATTCCAGAACAAGAAGACCTTCAAGAACAGCCTGTGGGCCCTGCAGTCCGAGTGGAAGAAGGACGTCGAAGCGGACAACTTCTCGCTCATGAAGCAGGTCATCTCGCGCCTGCAGTACCGCCGCATCTACGCCAAGAAGGGTCAGCTGACCATGACGTTCCAGCTGCACCAGAAGGTCAACAACCAGAGCTGCACCTCGGACAACCTGGCGCTGTACATCAACAACACCAAGGTCTGGGAGCGCTGCAAGGACACCCTGGACATCGACCTGGTGGACGGCTTCCTGCCGGTCAAGCTGGACCTGAGCAAGCTCTCCGGCGCCCACCTGGATATCGACTTCCGCATCCTGGCGGACGCGTCCAAGGCGGGCCTCGGCGTCGTCACACTGGACGACATCCGACTGACCGGTAACTGCGGACCGGGCTGCGTGGGCAGCTCCTTCGAAGACACCCTGGTGCCGGGCGTGGACGAGGGCCAGACCAAGCCGCCGCGCATCCCGGCCATCTGGAAGGCCGCCGCAAGCGCGCCGGGCTACCTGGCGTGGAAGGTCGACACCAAGATCGGACACACCGACAAGGCCTCGCTGAAGGCGACCTGGGCCAAGACCCCGCCGGGCGGCAAGCAGCAGACCGCCACGTTGACCATCCCGGAGGTGACGCCGAGCAATGGCGACAGCCTGTACTTCGCCCTGCGCATGGCCAGCGTCGGCAGCAGCGTCTGCGGTGAGGATGACCTCAACGTGTTGATCAACGGCAAGGTGGCCTACAAGCGCTGCAGCATCCAGAAGGATTGGGTGGTGCAGTCCATCGACCTGTCACCGCATGCCACCAAGAAGATCAACATCGTCTTCGAGGCCAAGTCGGGCAAGGCGTCTGCGGCCAAGGGCACCATCGAGCTCGACGACATCGCCATCTCGGGCAAGTGCACCTACCTGTGCATGTACGACGACTTCGACACCCAGGGGCTGAAGAAGTGGAACACCTCGTCCACCGACATCGCCAACATCAAGTGGGTGCTGTCGAACAAGCAGTTCCACACCAAGCCCAACTCCGCCTACGCCGAGCACGGCAAGCTGGCCAAGGACACCAAGGGCGCTTCGTTGCTGGGTAAGGCCTCGGCCGGTATGCAGGTGATCATCCCGATCGCCGGTGCGGAGTACGAGTACCACGCCAACGTCTCCATCGCGAAGGACCTCTGCGGCCAGAATCCGCAGGATGCCCAGGCGGCGGTGAACGTCTCGCTGCAGGTGCCCGAGGAGCCGATCATCATCACGCCCGAGGAGCCCGACCCGGGCGATGTGACCTGGGGCCTGGGCGACGGCTTCTGCGACAACAGCCAGGGCTGGAAGACCTACGCCAAGGCGGTGCCCGGCGAGGCGCGCGGTCGCAAGGTCCTGCCGGCGGTGGAGATTGGCAAGGTCAAGGGCAATGACTCGACCAAGGCCTACTTCGACACCTTCAAGCTGGTGTGCAAGTAGCCAGGCGGTCGCCTATGGCGGGTGGAACCCGGTGGCCTCGAGGCGGGGCCCTCATCACTGCTCTATTGTGCCTGGCGCAGGTCACCACGGTGGCGTGCGGCGATGAGGAGACGCCCCCAACGGGCGCCGATGCCGTCAACGCCGACAGCGAACAGGGCGACGCATCCATCGCCGAGGTGAGCGGCGCAGACGTCAGCCAGCCCGGCGACAGCGGGGCCGACAGCGGGGCCGACAGCGGCGCCGACACCGCCATCTGTGCGATCGACGGCGATTGTTCCGGCAAGGTGGACCTGGCCGGCCTGGCTTGCGGGGCCGCACGCTGCGTGGCCGGCGCCTGCGTCAAGGGCGCGGCGCCCGACGGCAAACCCTGCGACGATGGCGACGCCTGCACGGCCTGGGATGTCTGCAAGGCCGGCGCCTGCGGCGGCAGCAAGCTGAAGTGCGACGACGGCAACCCCTGCACCGACGACTCCTGCGACATCAAGACCGGCTGCGTCGCCGTGGCCAACGCCGCGGCCTGCGATGACGGCGATGCCTGCACCGAAGGCGGCAAGTGCAAGGCCGGTTTCTGCCTGGTGGTGCAGAAGAACTGCGACGATGGCAACGCCTGCACCACCGATAGCTGCGCTGCAAAGACCGGTTGCAGTCATGACAAAGGCAGCGGCGCTTGCGACGACAACAACGAATGCACCGCTGACGATGCCTGCACCGCCGGTGCCTGCACCGGCAAGGCGATCGAATGCGTCGACAACAACGAATGCACGGCCGACAGCTGCAAGCCCGCGTTCGGCTGCGTACACCTGGCCGGCGCCGGAACGCCCTGCGACGACGCCGACCCTTGCACCACCGACGACGCCTGTGCCGCCGGCAAGTGTGTGGGCACGGCCAAGTCATGTGCAGACGGCGATCCCTGCACCACCGACGCCTGCGATCCGAAGAAGGGCTGCGTACACCAACCGGTGAGCGGTCCTTGCGATGACGGCAAGCTCTGCCTGGTCTCACCCACCTGCATCGACGGCGTCTGCCAGGGGCCGCCGGACGGTTGCGACGACGCCAACGACTGCACCAAGGACGCCTGCGACGAGACCACCGGTAAGTGCGCCCACACGCCCATCCAGGGCTGCACCATGCTGGCCCCGCTGCCCTACAAGACCACGCTGCCCTGCGGCGCCCTGCCGCCGGGCTGGTCCATCGCCGAGTGCTCGGCATTGCACGGCATCTGCGGCGGCAAGTACAAGACCGAAGCGACGGGCTCCAAGTGGTCCCTGGATACGAGCCCCACGCCTCCGGGCGCGTACGGCGAGGGCTGCTCGCTCAACTTCAATAACGGCAAGGATTACACCTGCGAGAAGATCAACGGTCCGGTGGACGCCTACAACGGTGTGCATGGCTGGGTGCTCAGTCCGCTGTTCAACGCCAGCTCTCTGCCCAAGGGCGCGCCGCTGACCCTGCGCCTGCAGATGTCCGGCAATTGGGGTCAGTCCGACGCCGACACGCTCTTCGTCGAGGTCATGTTGCCCGGCGAGGTGACGCCCATCCAGGTGGCCAAACTGGCCCATAACCACGCCACCAAGTGGACCCAGGTGGACGTGGACCTGGGCAAGTTCGCCGGCACCAAGTTCATCCTGCGCTTCCGCTTCTGGACCCTGGACTGCAAGCAGAACAGCGGCACCGGCGCCTTCATCGACGACATCGAGGTGTTCGCCACGTTGGACTGCACCAACGACCTGCAATGCGCCCAGTTCGACGACCCGGACTCCTGCAACGGCTTCATGAAGTGCCTGGACAGCACCGGTCCCGGTGGCAAGAAGCTCAAACAATGCCAGGTAGATCCGACGACTGTGGTGCAATGCCCCAAGTCCAACGATCCCTGTGTGCAGCACGTCTGCCAGTCCAATAACGGCAAGTGCGCCGCCAAGGTCAAAGCCGCCGGGCTGCCCTGCCAGAGCCCGAACGCCTGCGTCGTCGGCGCCACCTGCAGCGACAAGGGCACTTGCCTGGGAAAGAAGAAGGGCTGCGACGACGGCGAACCCTGCACCGCGGACACCTGCGACGCCAAGACGGGCTGCGTACACACCGCGTTGGCCGACGGCAAGGGCTGCGACGATGGCAGCCCGTGCACCAAGGCGGACGGCTGCAAGGCGGGCGTCTGCACGGGCAAGGCGGATTGCGCCTGCAAGGTCAACAGCGACTGCGCCAAGTACGAAGATGGCGACCTCTGCAACGGCCTGTGGATGTGCATCGGTGGCGAGTGCAAGGTGGGGCCGGGCTCGGCCATCGTCTGCCCGGATGGCGGCAGCGCCTGCGAGACGAACAGCTGCCAGCCGGACACCGGCAAGTGCAAACCCAAGGCGCTGGCCAACGGCGTGGCCTGCGATGACGGCAGCGTCTGCACCAGCAAAACCACCTGCAAGGACAGCATCTGCGGCGGCGGCGTGCCCGTGGTCTGCGGCGATGGCGGCCCCTGCCAGAAGCTGGTCTGCGACGCCAAGCTGGGTTGCGGCAGCCTGCCCATCTCCGAAGGCGACAGCTGCGACGACGGCAACGGCTGCACCGACGGTGACGCCTGCAAAGGCGGCAGCTGCGCCGGCGCCAAGGCCAACTGCGACGATGGCAACTCCTGCACGCTGGACGTCTGCTACAAGAGCATCGGCGGCTGCGCCACGTTGATCGACGACAACAACACCTGCAACGACGGCAGCGCCTGCACCGCCGGCGACAAATGCGTCGACGGCACATGCGTCGCCAAGGCCGTCAAGTGTGACGATGGCGACGACTGCACGGCCGACAGCTGCCACGCCAAGACCGGCTGCAGCAACAAGCTCCAGACCGGGTCCAAGTGCGACGATGGCGACGACTGCACCGTGTCGGATGCGTGCGGCGCCAAGGGTAAATGCGCGGGCAAGAAGAAAGACTGCGACGACGGCGGGATCTGCACCATCGACAGTTGCGCCAAGGGCATCTGCGTGGTCAAGCCGAACCTGGCCGCCAAGTGCGATGACGGCAACGCCTGCACCGCCTCGGACGTCTGCAACAACAAGGGCAAGTGCAGCGGCAAGACCCAGGGCTGCGACGACGGCAATCCGTGCACCAAGGCGCAGGGAGGCTGCGATCCCAAGGCCGGCTGCAAGCAGCTGGCGAACGACGCGGCCAAGTGCGACGACGGCAACGCCTGTACCGGCGGCGACCACTGCAAGGGGAGCGCCTGTGCAGCGGCGCCGGTCAAGTGCGCCGACGACAACCCCTGCACCACGGACAGCTGCGACAAGAAGGCGGGCTGCAAGCACACCAAGACCAACTGCGATGATGGCAACGCCTGCACCATCGACAGCTGCGATGGGCCCGCGCCCACCGGCACTGGCAAGGGCTGTCAGCACAAGGCGCTCGCCGACGGCAAGACCTGTGATGACGGCGACGCCTGCACCCACAAGGGCGCGTGCAAGGCGGCAGCGTGTAAAAGCGGGATCGTCGACTGCAGCGACGGTGATGACTGCACCGCGGACAGCTGCGACCCCAAAACCGGCTGCGCCTCCCTGCCCAACGCGCCCACCTCCACCAGTTGCGACGATGGCGACCCGTGCAGCGACGGCCACTGCAACGGCGAGGGCAAGTGCGTCGGCGGCCCGAAGACCTGCGACGATGGCGACGCCTGCACCACCGACAGCTGCGCGCCGGGCAAGGGTTGTGTGGCCGAACCCATGAAAGCCGGCGCCGCCTGCGATGACGGTCACCCCTGCACCAAGGACACCACCTGCACCGCCGGCAAGTGCGGCGGCGGCGTCATCACCTGCAAGGCCTGCCCGGGCGGCAGCGACGCCGAGTGCAAGGTCTTCGAGACCGACAAGTGCAAGGGCAGCTTCAAGTGCCTCAAAGCCGACGAAAAAGACAAGGGCGGGCTGTGCTACCTGGTGCCCCTGCCGGTGAAATGCGACGCCAACGCCGACAAGGCCTGCGTCAAAAACCTCTGCCAGGCCGCCACCGGCGGGTGCAAGATGACCACCCTGGCCGACGGCGCGCCGTGCAGCGACGGCAAACCTTGCACCGTCGGCGATGCCTGCCTGGCCGGCGCCTGCAAAGCCGGTGCGCCACCCGATTGCGGCTCGGCGGCCAACCTGTGCAATACCGGCGTCTGCGAGCCCAGCCCCAAGGCCGACAAGGGCTGGCAATGCGTCTCCCTGCCCAAGGCCGGCACCATCGCCTGCGATGCCGACAACGACGGCTGCACCGTGGGCGATCACTGCGTCAACGGCGCCTGCGCGCCCGGCAAGGAGGTCTCCTGCGACGACAAGGCCGGTGTCTGCCAGAAGGCTTTCTGCGAGTCCAAGGGGCCCGCTGCGCACACCTGCAACGTCGGCGAGGCCCCCTTGAACACGCCCTGCGATGACGGCCAGGCCTGCACCGCGGGCGACTTCTGCGTACTGGGCAAGTGCCAGCCGGGCAAATCGACCCTGGACTGCAGTAGCCTCAACGGCACCTGCGCCAAGGGTGTCTGCGATCCGAAGCTGGCCAGCGGCAAGGGCGGCTGCACCATCCAGGCGCTCAACGAGGGCGACCAGTGCAACGCCGACGACAACGGCTGCACCCAGAAGGACATCTGCGTCAAGGGCAAGTGCGAGCCTGGCGCCTACCCGAACTGCGTTTCGGTGGGCGGCATTTGCAAGAACGGCGCGTGCAAGAACGCAGGGCCGTACAAGTACGAGTGCATCGCCACGCCCTTCATGGACGGCTACGGCTGCAATAACGACGGCGACGGCTGCACCCTGGACACCTGCGCCTCGGGCAAGTGCGCCGCCGGCAAGAAGAAGGACTGCAGCGACAAGGACGGCGGCAAGGGCTGCGTGGTCGGCACCTGCCTGTCCGCCAACCCGCTCGAAGGTGTCTGCGTGGCCGCCAACGCCAAGACGGGCACCGCCTGTGACGCCGACGGCAACGGCTGCACCAAGGATGACGGCTGCGACGGCAAGGGCGCCTGCGCCAAGGGCACGCTGGTGGACTGCCAGGCCCAGGCGGGTAAATGCGCCTCGGGCACCTGTAAATCCACCGGCGCCAACACCTTCGAATGCAGCGGCCAGGTCAAGAAGGATGGCACCGCCTGCGACGCCGATGGCGACGGCTGCACCGAATTGGACAGCTGCCTGTCCGGCAAGTGCGCCGTCGGCAAGAAGGTCGACTGCAGCAAGCTGAACAAAGGCGCGTGCGTCATCGGCACCTGCAAGTCCACCGCCGCCGACAAGTTCCAATGCCAGGCCACGCCGCGACCCGACGGCACCTCGTGCAACGCCGACAGCGACGGCTGCACCGAAAAGGACGCCTGCAAGCTGGGCGCCTGCGGCAAGGGCAAGGAACAGGACTGCGGGGCGTTCAAGACCAGCTGCAACTCGGTGGAGTGCAACAGCACCGCCGACGACGCCTTCAAGTGCGTGATCACGCCCGTCGCCAGCTGGCCGCTGCTGGATCCGCCCCAGACCTGCCAGGTGGCCAACGGGGACAAGGCCTGTCAGCCCGGCTACAAATGTGAGACCGAAGCGCCGGGTGAGCCCACCGGCACCTGTGTGCCGTCCAAGACGGTCAACTGCGACGATGGCGACTCCTGCACCAAGGGCGACGTCTGCGCCGGTGGGCTCTGCAAGCCGGCCGAGACCGTCAACTGCGACGATGGCGACGCCTGCACCCTGGACAGCTGCGCCAACGGCGTCTGCAGCCACAAGAAGCTGGCCAAGTGCAGCGCCTGTATCGAAGAGGGCTTCGACGTCTCCTTCCAGCCCGGCGTCAAGCCGACCCTGCCCAAGGGCTGGATCACCGACTCGGACGACCTGGAATACATCACCTGGGCGCCCGATCCGGCGGCACCTCATGGCGGCAGCAAATTCGCCGCCCGCGCCAAGTGGAAGGGCCCGGCCAAGGGCGCCGCCAAGCAACCGACCCGCTACGCCCGGATGCTCCACCGACGCCTCTACCTGCGCGCCGGCAGCGGTCACCAGCTGCAGTTCCACCTGGCCATGAAGGTGGCCAACCAGACCTGCGACAACGACACCCTCGCCATCTACGTCAACAACCTCTTCGTCTGGCAGAAGTGCGACGACAGCACGCCCGCCTCCAAGTCCGATCCCTACCAGAAGATGACGATCGACCTGAGCAAGTACGCCGGTGCCCACGCCGACATCGAGTTCCGCATCGTGGCCGGCGCCGGCAAGACCTCCACCGGCACCATCGACGTGGACAGCGTCAAGATGGTCGGCGACTGCACAGAGGGTTGTCTGGGCGTCGATTTCGAGGAGCGACGGGCCTACAAGCTCGACAAGATGGACGAGATCCCACGCCGGCCGCAGACATGGACGGTCAGCAGCGACGCCCCCGCCACCCTGTCCTGGCAGCTGAGCAAGAAGGGCGGCCACACCGGCAAGGCGGCCTACGCCGCGACCTGGTCGGGACCGCCGCCTGGCGGCAAAGCCGGCAGCGCCACCCTGCGCATGAAGACCATCACGCCCGGCAAGGACGCCACCCTGCACCTGGCCTGGCGGGCACCGGAAGTGGGCATCTCGGGCTGCGCCGCCGACTCGCTCAAGGTCGTGGTGGCCGGCAAGGAAGTGGCCAAGCTCTGCGACCAGCAGTCGGCCTGGAAGGTGATCGACATCGACGTCTCGGCGTGGGTCGGCAAGGCCGTGAACATCGACCTGGTGGCCACCACTGGCACCGCGCCGGGCAGCAAGGCGCGCTTCGAGGTGGACGACATCGCCATCGACGGCCCGTGCACCTATCTCTGCTACCGCGAGACCTTCGATGACAACGGCATCGACTGGTGGGAGATCCAGACCAGCAACGTCAACGTGGTCACCTGGAAGCTGGTCTCCAACACCTTCTACAGCAAACCCAACGCCGTCTGGTCAGGCTTCGAGGCCCAGCCCGAAGGCGGTGATGGAGCGGTGGTCGTCGCCAAGGAGACCAAGGGGCATCGCTTCATGGTGCCGGTGGCCGGCGCCACCTATCGCTATGCCGCGCGCCTGTCGTATCCGGACTACTGCCCCAAGGATCCCAAGGATGTGCACCCGTCACCGGTGCTGCTGGCCCTGCGCCGCTACGTCACGCCCGACGGCGGCATCGCCGATGATGAGGGCGGCGAGCTCAGCTTCCGCGTCGGCAAACACTGCAAGGGCAACGACGCCTGGACGGTCTACACCGGCGAGGTGGTCGGCAAGAGCATCGACGCCGTCAAGACGGGCCCCCGTGGCCTGACCGTGGTGCCCGAGATCGGCATGCTGGTGCTCGAAGGCGGGGTCAAGATGAACGTGTGGTTCGACGAGATCTCGTTTACCTGCCGATAGAACGACGGAGGTTACCCGTCGCGCGTCGGCTCAGCCGTCCGCGGCGCCGACCTCGACCGCCGACGCCCGCACCAGCTGCGAAAGCACCGCGCAGGCCTCGATCCGGCGCAGCCCGCACTTCTCGATGATGTGCGAAACCGTCGCCGTGCCATCTATCTGGTCGAGCACCTGCTGCACCTTCTCCAGCGAGAAATAGGCACCCGGCATCTGGCCCTTGTCATCGGCCATGCGCATGGTCCGCGAGAAGGGACCGAAGACGTTCTGGTAGTAGTCCAGCAGTCGGGCCTCGTTGTGGCCCAGGAAGCCCTCGATCTCGGGCGCGATGGGCGCCACGACGATCAACCGTTCCAGCGATACCAGCGCGCCTTCGCGATCGCCGATTTCGAACAGCGCGCGCACATCGTCGTAGAGATTCGACGCCATGTGCGAGGGCATGATCGACTGCTTGTAGCGGATCTTGCGCTTCACCTCCGGCCCGGACAGGACGATGGTCTCCATCGAGGCCATCTTGGCCCGGTCCTGCTTCTCGGCCTGGATGAAGGCGTCGACTGCGGAGTCGCCCTCATCCTCGATGATCTCGATCTCGCTCTCGTCGATCAGCTCGTGGGTCAGCGCCTCTTCGCCGGCCTGCTCGAGCAACAGGTCCAGCTCCGAGAGGGCATCGAGCAGCGCCCGCACCCGACCGTCCACCTCCAGATCGCGCACCGCCCTGTAGCGGTCGACGGCCCAATCGATACCACTGGATGGCGCCAGTGGATCGTGCGGCAGATCAGGTTCGATGAGCGAGGCCATCTGCGGTTGCCTTGGGCTGGTTGGCCGGGCTCTGAAAGGGCGCGGCGGTGAACGACCAGCGAGTATAGGGCAACAATACGGCCGTTGAATAGCGCGTGCCCGACAATTCCTGGCGACGCCCGACAACGTGGGGTCGGGCACCTCCGGCAGCTGCTTGCGGCTCGACACGGCTGCCCGAAGCGGGGTACAGGAGGCCATGATCGAGTCCTGGCGACACGAGGTACAAGCGGAACAAGAAGGGCAGCGCCTGGATCGCGTGGTGGTGGGGATCACCGCCTGGTCACGCAATCAGGTCAAGCGCGCGGTGGCCGCCGGCGCGGTCCGGGTGGACGGTCAGCTCTGTCACCAGCAGGGCAGAAGTGTGCGATCCGGTGAAGTCCTCGAGATCCACCGACCAAATCCGGAGCGCAGCCACATCGACGATTCCAGGCTGCGCGTGGTCTTCGAAGACGCGGCTCTCTTGATCATCGACAAGCCGGCGGGATTGCCGACCCAGCCTCCGCCACGCGGCGGCGACGCCCTCAGCCTGCGGGTGGCGCGCCACCTCGCCGATCGACCCGACGCGCAGCGAAGTGCAGATCGTCGGCCCTACGTCGGCCTGCTGCATCGGCTGGATCGGGACGCCTCGGGGCTGCTGGTCTTCGGCAAGCGCAGAGATGCCACCGCGGACCTGGCCCGCCAGCTGCGCCGACGACGCCTGCGCAGACACTATCTGGCGCTGGTGCGCACCGCCTGGCCGCCCGCAGCCGGCTCCATCGACGAACCGATCGCGGAGGGTCAGGGCGGCGCCATGCGCTGTCACGCCAGCGGCAAACCGGCGCGCACAGCCGTGATCCCCCTGGGCCACGATGCCGACGCCAACCTGGCTCTGGTCGGCCTGGCGCTGCATACCGGTCGCACCCACCAGGCGCGCGTACACCTGGCCTGGGCGGTGGGCGCGATCGCCGGCGACAGCCGCTACGGAGACCCCTATCCTGGCTCCGACCGGGTCGCGCTGCACTGCGCCGCGCTGCACCTGCGCCACCCCGTCAGCGGAGAACTGATGAGCTGGCGAAGCGCGCCGCAAGACGACTTCTGGCGACCCGCGGCGAACACGTCTGTAGCCCTGCCGCAGGACTGGTCGAGCCGCATCGAGGAGGCCAATAGATGACCGTTCACAAGCCCGACGCCATCGCCGAAGCCCCCATCGCCAAAGCTCTTGCATCCTGGCAGCAACGGACCGCCGAACAGGCGAAGCTGCGGCCGCTACGCAAAGCCACGTTCACGCGCTCCACGGGCGAAACCGTGGAGGCCCTGGCGACCCCACCACAAGGCAGCGTAGACGGCGCCACCTGGCTCGGTGAGCAAGGCATGCCGGGTAGCTGGCCGTTCACCCGTGGCGTGCAGCCCACCATGTATCGAGGTCGCCTGTGGACCATGCGCCAATACGCCGGCTTCGGCGACGCGCGCGCCTCCAACGAGCGTTACCACTACCTGCTCGAGCGCGGCCAGACGGGCTTGAGCGTGGCCTTCGATCTGCCCACCCAGATGGGCTACGACCCCGACCACGCCATGGCCGGCGGCGAGGTCGGCAAAGTGGGCGTATCCATCGCCACCGTCGACGACATGGCCCTGCTGCTGGATCGGATCCCGCTGGACAAGGTCTCGATCTCCATGACGATCAACTCGACCGCGTCGATCCTGCTAGGCCTGCTGGTAGCGGTGGCCGAACAACGTGGCGTGGCCGCCGACGCCCTGCGCGGCACGGTGCAGAACGACATCCTCAAGGAATACATGGCGCGCGGCACCTGGATCTTCCCGCCGCGCCCCTCCATGCGCCTGATCACCGACATGTTCGCCTGGTGCGCCGACAACGTGCCGCGCTGGAATACCATCTCCGTGAGCGGCTACCACGTGCGCGAAGCCGGCTGCGACGCGGCCCAGGAGATCGCCTTCACCCTGGCCGACGGCATCGCCTACGTGCAGGCGGCGGTCGATCGCGGCCTGGACGTGGACGCCTTCGCCGGTCGGGTCGCCTTCTTCTTCAATGGGCAC
Source organism: uncultured Enterobacteriaceae bacterium (assembly GCA_964438735.1). GTDB lineage: Bacteria > Myxococcota_A > UBA9042 > UBA9042 > UBA9042 > CAYTLW01. The sequence goes on from CAYTLW010000040.1 coordinate 27,003, forward strand.
AACAACTTCCTGGAAGAGATCGCCAAGTTCCGCGCGGCGCGCAGGATGTGGGCCAGGATCATGCGGGAGCGTTTCGGCGCCAAGAAGGACGCCAGCTGCCGGCTGCGCTTTCACACCCAGACGGGCGGCTCCACGCTGACCGCCCAGCAGCCCGACAACAACATCGTGCGGGTGACCGTGCAGGCGCTCGCGGCCGTACTCGGCGGCACCCAGAGCCTGCACACCAACAGCCGTGACGAGGCCCTGGGCCTGCCCACCGAAGAGGCGGCGCGCATCGCCTTGCGCACCCAGCAGGTGATCGCTCACGAATCGGGCGTCGCCGACACCATCGATCCCCTCGGCGGCAGCTGGTTGGTGGAGCGCTGGACCGACGACTTGGAAGCGCGCGCCGGCGAGTACATCGAGCGCATCGACGAGATGGGCGGCATGGTCGAGGCCATCGAGCGCGGCTATCCCCAGCGTGAGATTCAGGACAGCGCCTATCGCACCCAGCGGGCCATCGAGTCCGGCGAACAGGTGATCGTGGGTGTCAACCAGTTCCAGCAGGAGACCGAGGCCCCCGTGCCCGTACTCAAGGTCGACGCGAAGGTGGAGCAGGATCAGGTCGAGCGCATCGCCGCCTTCCGCGCCCGCCGCGATGCGGACGTCACCGCAGCGGCGCTGGTGGCCCTGGGCGACACCGCACGGGGGGACGGCAACATGATGCCGGCCATCGTGCACGCGGTCCGCAGCCAGGCGACGCTTGGCGAGATCGCCGACGGCATGCGAGCCGTCTTCGGCCGGCACGCCGAGGTGCTGGTGGTCTGAGCAACGAGGGGGCAGGCCCCTCAAGCGGCCAGGCGGTCGAAGTCGACACGCTGGCGCAGGAAGGCGTCCACGCGCAGGTGGACCAGCTCCGGAAACTCGATCATCGCGAAGTGGGTGCCGGACGGGATGACCGTCAACTCGGCGCCCAGCTCCTCCGCCGTGCGGCGGCACTCATCGACCGTGGTGAAGGGATCCTTGCTGCCGGTGAGCAGCAACATGGGCACGTCGATCGCGGGCAGGTCCATCTCAGCGCAGTACTCGCCCAGGGCATACAAGGTGGCGGTCAACGCCGCCGGCGCGGTGCGCGCAAGGTCGGCCGCCAGCTCGCCGAAGCGACGACCATCGATGGTCTCGCCGACGATGCCCAGCAGGCGCATCAGGTCCAGCACCAGGCCGCGACGCAGGATGCGCTGCAACAGCGGGGGGAAGTCGGACACGCCCATGGCCGCCACCTCGGCCGCCTTGAGCAGGATGGGCGCGGTCCCCGCCAGCGGTCCCAGCAGCGGCTCCAAGAGGCGCTGGAAGGGGCGCCCCCATGTACCCGCCAGCGAGATCACGCCCAGAAGACGGTCTGGCTGCGAACGCGCGCACTCCAACGCCACCCTGGCGCCCATGGACCAGCCGATGGCCACAGCGCGGTCGATCTCGAAGTGATCGAGCACCAGCGCCAGATCCTGCGCGTGGCGTTCGACCCGCTGATCGCGGCGGATGCCATCGGTGGAGGCAAACAAGCCGCGATAATCCCAGGCCACCACCCGATGCCAGGGCGCGAAGTCGTCGATCAACAACCGAAAGGCGTCCACATCACCGCATAAACCGCCGACCAGGATCAGGGTCGGTCCGGGTCCGCTACCGGCTTCGTAGACCGCCAGGTCGGCGCCGTCCGGGGTCCGCAAGCGGCCGTGGCGCAGGGGAGTGGTCGGTGGATTGGGCGTAGCTCTGGCTGCCATGATGCAAACACCTCAGAACGCTTTCTTACTGTCGATGAGGATGGTCACCGGGCCATCGTTGCACAATCGGACCTGCATGTCGGCGGCGAAGACGCCCTCGGCCACGGTGAGGCCACGGGCACGCAGGCGCTGGCAGACGGCGGAGACCATGGCCGCAGCCTTTTCGGGCTCCATGGCGGCCATGAAAGAGGGGCGCTTGCCCCGACGCACGTCGCCGTGGAGGGTGAACTGGCTGATTACCAGCACCTGCCCGCCGACGCTGTCCACCGCCAGGTTCATGCGCTGGGCATCGTCGGGAAAGATGCGCAAGCCCGCGATCTTGTCCTCGACGATCGCCACATCCCGCTCCACATCGTCCTGCCCCACGGAGAGCAGGACGCACAATCCGGGGCCGATCTGACCGACCACGACACCATCGACGGTAACCGAGGCCTCACTGACTCGCTGGACCACTGCGCGCATGGTGTCTCCCAATGCACCGACATCGCGCGAGGCTCGCTTGCGCCGCCCGCGCCATGCCCTCCATAATCCATGCCGCCCGGCTTGGCCAGACCACGGCCCCGCTCGCGGCCCCGTAGCCGTCTCGGCGACTCCGGGCTGGCCTGTCACGCGGAGCACCATGCCCTTCGACCTCGCCCGAGCTGCCGCCCGCCTGCGCGCCCGCCACGGAGATCCATTTGGCTTCCGGCACGCCCTGCTGGACCTGCTCTTCGCCGCCGGTTGTGCCGTGAGCGAGCAGGCCGTGGCCCTGGAACATGGCGACGCGCTCTGCATCCGGGCGGCGGGCGCCAACGCACAGTCGCTGGACAACGAGCTGCTCGTGGTGGCTGTGGATCTGGATCCGCCGCACCTTTCGGGCGTGGCCTCATCCATGGAGCGGCCCGCCCGCTGGCCCGCGTCATTGGCTTCGCTGGGCGGCCCGACCGTGGCCCTGGCCTGGATCGCGGCCGTGCGCGCCCTGGTCAACAGCGATAGCAGCCGGCCGTGGCGAGCGCTTTACCTGCGCGGTCCGGCGTTGGGCCTGGGCGCCTACGTGCGTGGCGTGCTGGCGGAGGTGTCGCCGCGCACGGAGATGGTGCAGGTCGTGCCCTCCATCCCGGTCGATAGCGATGGCGACGGGGCACCGTGCGACCTGGTGCGCCTGGACCTGGTGCGTTCGCGCAACGTGTGGCGCTTTCCCGCATGCGATCTCAGTTACGCGCTGACCGGCAACGCCACCTGGGCCGACGCCCTCAGCCGACTCCAGGGCACCATCGATAGCCTGGGCCGCGATGCCGCCTGGACCCTGCACGATGTGCACCTGTACCACGCAGACGAGGCGCTGCTGGCCGCCGTGCTGCGAACCTCCGTGCCGCTCACGCAGACGCCGGATGGGTTCACCGCCACCGAGGTCGACGCCGGCCAACGCCTGATGTTCCCCGTCAACGACGCCCTGTCTGCCCTTGGTCCGCTGAGCGACAAGCTGGCGCTGGCCTGGGGCGACGCCCTGCTGCGACCGGTGCACATGCATGTCTTGCCCGACGGGCTGCGCGTCTACGCGGTGACCCCGGTGCCGACACGCGCGCCCACGCTGCCGACCCGCGCTGGCAACCTCACCGCATCCTGGCAGGTCGAACCCCTGGCGATACCACCTTCGCTGGCGGTGCTGCCGCTGGCCGTATCCGAGCGCGAGCGCCTGGGCCCGGTACCGCCCGGTGCCGCTGCGGGCGGCGCGGTGGTGTGGCAGTTCCCCACCCTGGTCGACGATGGCGAGCTGGCTGGGGTGACCCGCGCGCTGGCCAACGTGCTGACCTGAGCCTGCGACGCCCCCACCATGCACACCGTCGTCCTGCGTCTGCCGGTGGCCGCCGACAGCGCGCCCGACGGTGATCATCCGAAGCTGAGAGAGCTGGCAGCGGTCGCCGCCGGCATCGCCGAAGAGGACATCGCCCTGGTGGTCCTGCGGCGGCGCTCACTGGACGCGCGCCGGCGCCGAAAACCCCACTGGGTGCTGCGCTGCGAGGTCTTCGACCGCCACGAGCGACCGCCAGATCTGACCCTGCCGCCTGTGATCCGCCCGCGCCACCTGGCCCGGCCGCACGGGGACCTGCAACCGATCATCATCGGCATGGGCCCGGCGGGCTTGTTCGCCGCGCTCGCATTTGCTGACTGCGGCGTCGCCTGCACCATCATCGAGCGCGGCGCAGCGGTGGAAGCGCGCAATCTGCACGTGCGCGACCTGCGGGTCGCCGGCCGGTTGGAGCCCGAGTCCAACCTCTGCTACGGCGAAGGCGGCGCCGGGACCTACTCCGACGGCAAGCTCTACACCCGATCGCGCAGCCCGCGGGTGCGCGAGGTCTACGAGCGGCTGGTCGCGTTGGGCATCAGCGAGCGCATCCTGGTGGACGCCCATCCCCACGTGGGCACCAACCGGCTGATCCCCATGATGAGCGTGCTGCGCGCGGCCCTGCGCGAGGCCGGACACACCCTGCTCTTCGACGCCCGGGTGGACGACCTGGTGGTCCGCGATCGGGCGGCGGGTGCGGAGGTCATCGGTGTTCGCCTGGCCGACGGGCGCGAGCTGAGCGGCGGCCCGGTGATCCTGGCGGCCGGGCACTCGGCGCGCGACACGTACCTGATGCTGGCCCGCCATGGGGTCGCCATGGCCGCCAAACCCCTGGCCATTGGCGCCCGCGTCGAGCATCCCCAGGGCCTGATCGACCAGGCCCAACTGGGCCAACTGGCGGGGCACCCGGCCATCGGCGCGGCGGAGTACTTCGTCTCCCAACGGGTGGCCACAGATCGCGGCCCCCGCGGCGTCTACAGCTTCTGCATGTGTCCGGGCGGCTTCGTGCTGCCGACACCCACCGTGCTCGAGCACCTGAATGTCAACGGCATGAGCAACGCCGGCCGCGGCGGACGCTTCGCCAACGCCGCGCTGGTGGTCCAGGTGGGCGTCGACGACCTGCACCTGGCGCAACCAGGCGACCTGGACGACCACCCGCTCTACGGCCGACACGTGGCCGACGGCGCCCTGATCGGCCTGGCCCTGCAATCGACGCTGGAGCAGCGTGCCTACAGCGCCGGCGGCGGCGGCTACGTGGCACCAGCCCAACGCCTCGTGGACTTCGTCGGTGGTCGCGAGCCCGGCGCCCTGCCGGCGCGCAGCAGCTATCGACCGGGCTTGAAGGCCGCCGACCTGGCACAGGTCCTGCCGCCCGCTCTGGTCGGCGCCTTGAGTCGCGGCGCCAGGCAGATCGAGCGTCGGCAGTTGCGCGGCTATCTCAGCGACGAGGCCGTGATCATGGGCGTCGAGACCACCACCTCGTCGCCGGTGCGCGTCCTGCGCGGCGACGATCGTTGCAGCATCAGCCACGCAGGCCTCTGGCCCTGCGCCGAGGGGGCCGGCTACGCGGGCGGCATCGTCTCCAGCGCCATCGACGGCCTGGATACGGCCGACGCCATCCTGCGCCGGCACGGACTGGACCTGGACGAGGCTCGGGCATGAGCGGTGAGCTCGACGTATGCCTGGCCGACCTGGCCGAGCTGCATGGGCGAGTCGATCGCCGCTTCGAGACCACGCTGGCCGCGGTGGGCCAGCCACCGGGCTGCGCCGCCGGCTGCAACGCCTGCTGTGTGGACGGGCTGACTGTGTGGCAGGTGGAGGCCACCGCCATCATTCGTTGGCTGGCCGCCCGAGCCGCAGAGGGAGCCCCTCCACTTCGTCCGCAGGCCCCCGGTCGCTGCGTCTTCCTGGTCGAGGAGCGCTGCGCGATCTACCCGGTCCGTCCCTACGTCTGCCGCTCCCAGGGTGCGGTGCTGCGCTGGCACGAGGTAGCAGAATCGTCCTCTGGCGATGACTCCTGGCATGGCGACGACGGCGAGGCTGGCGCAGATCCGACCATCGAACGCCGCGATACCTGTCCTGAACATCTGCACGAGGTGGATCTGCAAAGCCTGCCCGAATCGGCCCTGTTCACCATTGGCCCGGCGGAATCGGAGCTGGTGATGCTGGCGGCCCGGGAGCTGGCGATCGGCGGCGGTCGCGGCCTGCCTGAGCGGGTGGCGCTGCGCGATCTCGCGCTGGCCTGGGCGCAGGAGCCGTCGACGTAGAATCCACCTGGCCAGGCGACGTTTTGAGCGTCAACCGCCGCCGGACGCGAGCGGTCGTTGGCCCGCAGTCAGCAATTCCGGTCGTCGCTCCGTCACGTGACCGAGGTATTGCTCGGCGTCCAAGCCACCGGCGATCGCCCCGGCCTCGACCTCGTCCTCCAACCAGCGCTGGATCCGGCCCAGCCAGGGGCCACCGGGTCGGCCCGTGCGTTCCATGACCAACAGGCCAAAGCCCTTGGGCAGCGGCGGCACGCGGGCGTCGTCCTGCACGATCTGGCGGATTCGAGCACGGAGTTCAGCGGCCAGGGTGCGCACTTCCTTGATGCGCCAGGCCCGCTTGGTGGTGTAGTCGCTCTGCGAAAAGGCGATCACATCATCGAGCGCGTCGCCCATATCGCGAACCAGGCGGCGCACGGCGCTGTCGGTCCACTCGGTGGAGTAGACATTGGCCCGGGCGTGGTTGGCGATGATGTATTCGGTCCGCTGTCGCAGCGTCGGCTCGAGGCCGAAGCGGGCGGCGACGCCGACCATCAACGAGGCGCCCATCTCCTCGTGGCGGAAGAAATGCACCCGGCCGCGAGCGTTGATGGTGCGTGTCCACACCTTGCCGGTGTCGTGCATCAGCGCGGCCCAGCGCACGGCGAGATTCTGGGGGCACTTGTCGACCACCTGCAGGGTGTGATCCCAGATGTCCTTGTGATGCACCGGCAGGCAGGTCTCGTGGAAGCCGACCATGGCGCAGATCTCGGGAATCATCAGCTGCAAGGCCCGCACATCGTGCAGAAAACGAAGGCCTATGCTGGCCCGGCAGGCGAGCAGGAGGCGATTGAAGTGACGGCGCCAGACAGCGCGATCCAGGCCCAGAACGTGGCCGGATTCACGCTGCGCGGCGCGCACGATCTCCTGCCCGGGGACCAGGTTCGTGGTGGCGGCCCAGGTGCCGATCTGCAGAATTCGGGCGGCATCCCGGCGCAACAACGAGCGCGGCTCCTGGCACAACACCAGGCGGCCAGCGTCGATCGCGGGCAGGGCGTCGTGCGGATCGTGAACCTCGCCATCGGCGTCTACGGCCAACGTCCAGGCGCGAATCGGCGGCGCATAGTCCAGGCCAGTGAGCGCCTCCGCGGCCGTCTGGTGCTCGCATTCGGGGTCCAACTCGATCCAACGCAAGGCGATCGGGGCCGGCGTGTCGATCTCGGCCAGGAGTCGCTCGGCGGCCGCACGATCGCCCGACCAGGCCGCCAGCTCACAGCCATGATCGACCGGCAGGGGCACCGCGCGGGCCAGGGAGAGTGCGGCGGGTCCGATCGCCGCCGCCTCGACGCCCGCCTTGCGCAGCGTAAGCAGCGTCTCGGCCAGCCATTCAGGCCGACTTGCGGGAAGTGGAGGGGTGCTGCGCCTGGGCATGATTTGCGCTCGTCCGTGTGCCCATCCACCAGTGAAGGGCCCGTTGCGCCATGTAGCGGCGGGACCGGGAGGCGTCAAGCGCAATGTCGCCGGTGCGAGTCCGCGCGCACAAATGTTGACGGCGGCGACGGCCGATGCATCGCCTTTCTGTTGACAGTGCCTGCGCCGGTTGGTACCAATGGATGCGGGATCTGTGATTCCGCAACTTGCAATCGATCTCCCCTCGGATGCGGATGGCCTGATTTCTGGAGAGTGATTAACGACCGCCGATCGTCGTGGTCACTGTTGAAAGCGTTGCCAACGCGGTGGAGCCTAGGGGAAGCCATGAAAAAGAAGACCCTGCCATCGGTGAAGAAGAATGTCGCTGACTTCCTTTCCAATGAGGAGGTCGCGATCAGCGACAAGCAGGAAGCGCGCGTCTCGACGTACCTGATGCTGTCCGAGGGTGACTCCGCGCTGAATGCGGGGGATGCCAGTCTCGGCGCTGAGCACTGCAGCCACGGCTCGCATGGCTCGCACGGGTCGCACGGGTCGCATGGGTCGCACGGCTCTCACGGGTCGCACGGCTCCCACGGGTCGCACGGCTCGCACGGGTCGCACGGCTCGCACGGGTCGCACGGATCGCACGGCTCCTGGTAGCCGCGCAGACGTACCGAGAATCAATGAGAAGATCATCCCATCAGGGGTGGTCTTCTGTCGTTTTGGCTCGCTTCGGGACGTCTTCCACGCCCATCTCCCGCCGCAGGCATTTCAGCGCCAGGTGGTGAACCCGGCGGGCCTTGGCCTGAGACCAGCCGCGCTCGCGGGCGATGTCCACCAGGGTGCGATCCTCCCAATAATGCTCGCGTAGAACCATTCGATGGTCGCTGCGGAATGCGTGGTCGGCCCTGGCCAACGCCGCATGGAGCGCAGCCCGGGCCGTCAGGGGGCCTGAACGCGACTCGGGTTGTGGGCGCGCCTGGCGCACGCTCGCGCGGGTCCGCTGCAACCGTCGCTCGCGGCGCATGGTGTCCAGTGCCCGCCCGTTCATGCGGGGCCAGGCATAGCTGATCAGCTTGTGGCCGCGCTCGGGATCGAACCGACGCGCCGCCTCCACCAGAGCCAGCAAGGCCTCGCCTTGCACATCGTCTCGCTGCCACCGATCGAAGCATGTGCGGACCGCGATCGCCCGGGCCATGTAGACGTAACGTGCGGCATCCCCCCGCGGAATCCGCGGCGGGTCGTCCGGGTTCATGTTGGCGAGGGGGGATGAGGCGGCTGCGGCAGGGTGGTGATGGGTCATCGAATCTCCAGGTATGAATGGGCGCCGGCGGGTCGGCGAGACGGCCCCTGTGATTGCAAGGCTGGTGCAAGCGGCTTCGGATGCCATGTATTCCGTTGATATTCATGCCGTTGGGTCCGGTCATGCCAGCCGACGTGAGCCCCACATGTGGGGCCGCGGGGCCCCAGGCGATTCGGGGTCCTCGCACCCCGGCTGGCAGGTCGGCGGCAGGCGTCGGGCAGGGGGTGGCGCCGGGCGGCCAATTCATTGACGGGTCGCCGACCGCTACTAAGGTCGATGGTGACCCGCACGACGCCCTGCGGGCAGTCTTTGGAGGCGATAATGAGCCACGATCGAAGCAAGTCCCATCGCCTGAAAGCCCTGTCGTTGGCCCTGGCGCTCGCCGTCGGCAGTGCCCTGGCCATGCAGGCATGCGAAAAGGAGACGGCGCCGGCCGCGCCGACGACCCCCGTGGTGAAGCAGGCGCCGACGCCGGCGCCGACGCCGAAGAAACCGGAGGTGAAGGGGCCCGAGATCTCGGAGATCGCCGCTCAGGTCGCCAAGCTGGTGGCGGGCCAGACGCCCAAACGCAAGCCGAAGATCGACGCCCTGGTGACCGCCACAGGCACGGCGCGCAAGGCGGTTCGCGGTCTCTACACCGAACGGAAGCTGCGCTACTACCGCCTCGACGGCAACCTCACCGAAGACGGACTGGGACTGGTCGAGCTGCTTGGCGATCTGCACCGTCATGGCGTCGATCGTCGAGGCTATCGCCTGCTGGCGCTGGACGAGGCGACCCAGGGCGTGGTCGAGGCATTCGGCGCCGAACGTCGGGCGATCCTGGCGGTCGGGCATGGCACTGGCACGGCGCGGCTCTCCCTGGCGATCTGCCGCTGGGTTCGATCGGGTGAAGGCGGCGAGATCGCGTTGATGCGGGCCGGCGGCGACGAGCTCGATGGCGCCGGCCGCAAGGCGGTTGGCGAACACCTGGACAATCTCAGCCAGGCGGCCGACGAGGCCTATCTGGCCCTGTGGAAGGCGGACGTGGCGCTGTCGGGTGCCGCGGTGCGCTACGTGGTCGACATGCTGTGGGGCCGCCCGGCGCATCCGCTCAAATACACCACGCCGGCCACGGTTCGCAGGATGGCCGAGAGCAAGGCCGACGAGATCGCCGAGAAGCTGAAGGATAGCCGCGGTCGCACCGCCAAGGTGTTGCGCGACCTGTGGCCCAAACATCCGCAGTATCGAGAGCTCCTGCGCGGCGTCGATCGCTACGACGCGTTGGTGGTCGCGGGCGGCTGGAAGAAGCTGCCGCAGATGCCGGGCAAGAAGGTCATTCGCGGTCATCGGGGCGCGTTCGTCAACGCGCTGCGCGAGCGACTGATCGTGGAGGGCTACCAGGTCCCCGCCGAGGGCGATGGCTTCGACGAAGAACTGGAGAAGGGCGTCATCGAGTTCCAGCGACGCCACCACCTGGCTGAGGACGGTGTGGTCGGCAAGGGCGCCGTGACCGAGTTGAACGTGCCGGCTGAGCAGCGCGCCCGCCAGTTGCGGCTGGGTCTGCAGCGCCTGCGGGAGAGCGTCGGACGTGACCCAAAGGGGCCGCTCTACGTCTACGTCAACATCGCCGCGCAGCGCATGTTCCTCTACAAAGACGGCAAGGTGCTGCGCGAGCACAAGGTCATCGTCGGCAAGGATAACGAGGACGTCGACTACTCGGCGCAGATCAAGGGCAAGATCAACCGGACCAAGATGTTCACGGCGACCATGACCAAGGTGACCCTGGCGCCACGGTGGTATCCGACCCAGCGCGTGATCGACCTGGAACTGGGCCCTGCCCTGGCCAAGGACCCGGACTACTTCGAAAAGCATGGCTACGTCTCGGAGATGAGCCCGGACGGCACCGAGCGGGTCTACCAGATGTCCGGCAAGAGCAACCTGCTGGGTGTGGTCAAGTTCCAGTTCCCCAACAAGCACTCGATCTACATGCACGACACGCCGAGTCGCGGCCTCTTCAAGCGGACCCGGCGCGCGTACAGCCACGGCTGCATCCGGATGGAGAACCCCCGGCAGCTGGCCTACTACATCCTCGGTCGGGAGAAACGCGGTTATACGCGTTCGAAAATCAAGGAGATCATCAAGGAGCGCGAGGAGAAGATCGTCTTCCTCAAGCGCAAGATCCCGGTCTACATCGACTACGTCTCCGCCCGCATCGATACCAAGGGTCATGTGATCTTCAACAGCGACCTGTACCTCTATGACCTCGCGTTCTTCACCGGGCAGCTGCCGGTCGAGGAGGTGGAGGAGTACAAGCCGGCCTCCCTCGAGGGCATCTGAGCCCCAAGTGCGGTGTTGGAATCGAGTTCCGCGGGCGTTGCGCCTGTGGTAGTTTCCCGGCCGCCGAAAGACCCGCACAGGGCGGGCTGCGCCGAGGTGATGAGGACGAGCCGTGGACGAGGTCAGGCCACTGCAGGACGGGTCCGATGTCGAAGCGTTGGCGGAGGGTGCGCCCAAGGCCCCTTCGCTGGACATTGAAGGCGGCCCCGTCGGCCGATTTCACATTCGCATCCTGGCCGACGGCACGGTCGTATTCGGCGACCTCCCCACGGGGCTGGCAGAAGTGGCCGCAGTTGTGGCAGGGTCGGATGCGGTGGGCCAGCCGATAGCGGAGCATAGCGACGAGTCATGATGCGCTTGTGTCCGAAATGCGGTGTCAAGACCGAGGAGGCGCGCTGCCCCGATGACGGGACGGCGACACTGGCGCTGGCTCAGAATCCCGAGAGCCGGCTGGCCATGGGCACCGAGATCAATGGCCGCTACCGGGTCGACCAGCTCATCGGCCAGGGTGGCTTCGGCGCTGTCTACAAGTCGACCCACCTGGCGACCGAACAGGAGATGGCGATCAAGGTCCTGGGCGTGTCGCTGGACGATGACGACTCGGACCTGATCCAGCGCTTCTTTGCCGAGGCCCAGATCACCGCCGGCCTCAAGCACCCCAATACGATTCGGGTCTTCGATTTCGGCCAGACCGAGGGTGGCGCGCTCTACATCGCCATGGAGCTGCTCACCGGGCAGGACCTGAATCAGGTGCTCAAAGAGCGCAGGGGCCAGGGCAAGGCGCTGTCGGAAGGGGAGACCATCCGCATCGCCTCGCAGACCCTGCGCAGCCTTGCCGAAGCGCACATGGCTGGTCTGGTCCATCGCGACCTGAAGCCGCACAACATCTTCCTCAACGAGGTGCCCGGGGACGACCCGGTGGTCAAGGTGTTGGACTTCGGCATCGCCAAGCGCCTGGGCACCAACCTCACAGGGACCGGGCAGGCCTTTGGCACGCCCTCCTACATGAGCCCGGAGCAGGCCCAGAACAAGCCCGTGGACGCCCGCAGCGACATCTATTCGCTGGGCGCGGTCATGTACCAATGCGTCGCCGGCGCGTGCCCCTTCGATGGCGACAACCCGCTCGCGGTACTGCTCGCGCATGTCACCGACGTGCCGCCGGACCTGCGCGAGCGCTCGCAATCGCCGGTGAGCGAAGCCTTCATTCAGATTATCGAGAAGGCGCTCGCAAAGAGCCCCGACGCGCGCTTCGAAAGCGCCATCTCCATGCGCCAGGCGCTGACCACCATCGAGAGCGGCGGGGCCCTGGACGCCATCGGCGCACCGACGAGGATGGGCGTGGCGCCGCTGGAGCCGCGTATCGAGCGAGGTTCGGCGGGACATTCGCTGCCTATCGAAGTGGACGATGCAGGGACCGACGATCGCACCGCCGCCTACACCGTGCCTTCAAAACCCTCCGCCAAGGCGGCTGCCGCCGAAGTCGGCGCCGTGGGCGCGCCCAGCGCACCGGGCGCTGTTGAGGCCGGGGGCTCGGGCAGAACAGAGGCCTTCTTCGTCCGCAACGACGCCACCGAACAGGCTGCTGCCGAACCGGCGGCAGCCAGCAGCGACGTCGTCTATGAGGACCTGGGCGAGCGCAAGAGCAGCGCCGGGCTCGGTCTGCTGATCGCCCTGGCGCTGGGCTTTGTTGTGGTGGCGGGCGCTGCCGCGGCCGTGGTCCTCAACGGCGGCGACGAGGGCGAGGCGCCCGAGGCGGTGGCACAAGCAGAGGCGGCGCCAGCGCCAGCCAAAGCCGAGCCGGTCCCCGCGCCGGCAGAGAACGCGGCGGATGCCGGCACCGGCGCCGACGCGACAGCTGCGGCTACCGCGGATGCCGGTGCCCCCAAAGACACAGCGCCGAAAGCGCCGGCGATCGTACATGTCGAGGTGCGCACCGAACCCGCGGGGGCGAAGGTGAGCGTTGATGGCAAGCTGATCGGCAAGGCCCCGGTCAAGGTCGAGGTCACCGAAGGCAAGCCGATTCGCGCCAGCCTGGCACTGAATGGCTACCAGAAGACCGAGACCGTATTGATGCATACCGATCGCGACGGACGCACGGTCAAGCTCACGCGGCTCAAGCCGGTCCGCGCCGCCCGCAAGCCGAAACCTCGCAAGGTGAAGGCGGGTCCTACGCCCAGACCGCGGCCGACCACGCCTTCGCCGAGACCCCGTAAGAGCGCCCTCGAAGAGCGACTCTGAGGCCGGCCCCAACCTCCGATGAACGCGACGCTCCGATCGCTGTCGATCGTGATCCCAGCCTTTGACGAGGCGCAGCGACTGCCCACCAGTCTGGGCCGGGTCTTGTCCTGGCTCGACGAGGTCGGTGCCGATGCGGAGGTGATCGTCGTCGATGACGGTTCGCGCGACGCGACCCTGGAGGTGGCACGGGGGCTGGCGCAAGCCGAGCCCCGGTTGAAGGTGGTCACGTTGGGGACCAATCGGGGCAAGGGCGCCGCGGTGCGGCTGGGCGTGGAGACGTCGACCAGGGACTACGTGTTGCTATGCGACGCCGATCTGTCGACCCCGATCGAAGAGGTCCTGCACCTGGCCGAGGCGATCGACGGCGGCGCGGACATCGCCATCGGCTCGCGCGACGTGGCCGACAGCCGCATCGAGCGCCACCAGCCCTGGTATCGCGAGGCCATGGGCCGCACGTTCAACCGCATCGTGCAGGCGGTGGCCATGCCAGGCATCCGAGACACCCAGTGCGGCTTCAAGCTCTTCCGTTCTGAGGCTGCCAGTCGCTGCTTCAGCCGCATGACCATCGAGCGTTTCGCCTTCGACGTCGAGGTGCTCTACATCGCCCGGCGACTCGGCTACACGATCGCCGAGGTCGGGGTTCGCTGGATCAACGACGAGCGCACCACGGTGGATCCCATCCGCGACGCCAGCCGGATGCTCTTGGATGTGGTCCGCATCCGTTATCGGCAGCGTGGCGTGGGCTCCGACCTGGGTTGAAGCGAGCGACCCGATCGCGACTCAGGGCTTGTCGGGTCTGAGGCGGTGCAGGCAGAAGGTGCCGCGCCTGGAGCAGGCGAAGACCTCCTGCCGCTGGCTCCAGAAGACGCTGATGGGATCGACCGACGGTGCGCGCAGGAGCATCAGCGAGGCGCTGAAGGGCGCGCTGTAGTGGGCGGGCGTGTCCAGGGCGCCGATCTTGGTCAACAGATTGGCGAGGCGATCGCCGCCGCGCCGGGCCGGCAAGATGGCGGCATCTGTGGGCTGATCCTGGAGCAACTCCAGGGCGTCCGGATTCAACACGGCCGGCAGGTCGGCCGCGGGATCGTGCAGCAAAGGCAGGGCGCGGCCCAGGCCCGTGCGCGCGTCTGCAGGCAGGGTGGCGATGCCATCGACCACCACCGATAGCAACAGACACAGGGCCAGGGTGACGGCCACGACGCGGCTCGCCGGATGCCCGTGTTTCCAAAGCCCGCGCAGCCAGACGCCGGCGCCAGCGGCGGCCAGTAGCGCCAGGAGCGGTGCGATGACCGGCAGCGGGTCGAGGGCACCGGGCAGGGGGTGGCCAATCAGGCCGACGAGCAACAGCCACCAGGTGACGACCGCGGCAACCGGTGCCAGCGGGCCGCGCCGACCGACGGTCAGGGCACGAACTGCTGCGGCTGCGCCCAGCAGGGCCACGGCTGGCGTCATGCGGGCCAGCAGGCCAAAAGTGGCGCCCACCAGGGGCAGGTCGGCCAGCCCGCCGGCGACGTCGCCGGTAGCCGTGGGCCGGAGGGCGGTCAGGCAGGCCAGCCAGAGGTTCTTCAGGCCATCCCCCGGTCGACTGATGATCAGCAGGCCGCCGAACAGGGCCAGCGCTGCGAGCCAACCCAGCCAGATGGGGCGCGATGCGAAACCCTGGCGGGGAACGTCCGGGGCGGCGTTGGGGCGCGGCCAGAGCGCGGCGATGATGACCAGGCCACCCAGCGCCGGCAATCCGATGGGATGGCCCAGCACCATGAGCAACAAGGCCATCGCCACACCGATGGCCGCCCGCTTGGGCCGGTCCACCAGGTCGACGACGCTGATGGACAAGAGCAGCGCCGCGGTCGCCAGCAGGGATTCGGCCGAGATGACCAGCAGGGCCTGCCGCGAAGGCGGCCAGAGCAGGACCACGGCAGCCGGCACCCAACCCGCTGCTGCGCCCAGGCAACGCCGCCCCAGGGCGAGCAACAGCGTGACATGGGCGACGAGCAGGCCTGTGGCCAGGGCGCTGATGGCGGTCGCTGGCGACAGGCCGATTACATCGCCCCCATCGCGCGCCAGGCGCCCCATGGCGCCGTACGCGGGGCCGCCGGAAGTGCGGCTCAGGGCGTCCAGCCAGGCGGTGGCCGAGGCCGACCAGCCGAAGCCGTCGATGCCCAGTAGCGCGACCGTGGCCAACGCCACGAGTCCCATGCCCGCCCAGCCGATCCTAGCGCTCACGTGCGCCTCCAGGATTGCCCACGCGATCGCTGGCCGGCTCGGGCATCAGGTCGCGCAACTGGGGGATAGGGGGCACCGCCAAAGGCGTGCCTGCGGAGGGTCGGCGGGCACGTGGTGCGGGTTTATCCCGCTCCATGGCGGCAGGCGCAGGCGCTCGTCGACCGACCATGCGCAGGCTCAGGCAGGCCAGTCGCCAGTGGTTGTCATCTGCGTCGATGACGATGGCCAGGTTGCCCCGCTGCGGCCCTGGCGGCAGGGGTCGATCGATGTGTGCGACGCCCGTCTCGGAGCTGGCCTCCAGGCGAGCGAGGACCTGGTCATCGGCGGTGACCCGTGCGCGCACCGCCTTGCCCTTACCGGATCGAGCCAGCAGGACCAGGGCCGCCTGCGCGCGGGCGCCCATGGGTACATCCGTCCAGTTCAGGCGGCGAACCTTGCGACGTTCACCAGGATGGACCCAGATGCACCGCACGGCGCGGCCGAGACTGCGGTCGGCGTAGGGGCCGACGAAGTTCCAGCCCTCGCCACCGCAACGCGCCCGCTGCCCTTGTCGCTCGCAGACGGCGTCGCCGCGACGGCCATCATGGCTGATCCGTGCCTCGTCGAGGCGTTCCATAGCGTCGAATGTGATCGAGGCCTCGAGCGGGCGCTCCACGGCCGTCGAGGGATCGACGGCGTACAGGTCGACGGGATCGGCGGGACCCACGGGTTCGGCGCTGGGGCGGGCGATGGCGTAGAGTGATAGCGCGATGGCCGCCACGGCCGCGGCCGCCGGCTGCATCCGCCCCTGATTGCTGGCTGCCAGAGCCATCGATCACCCTCGGCGTCGGCGACGGCGACGGCGGCGAAGCACTCGCCCGGCCGTTGCGCCCATCCCCCTCCCCTGTAGCGCAGCGCCGACAGCGCCGCAAGAGGCCGTTCACACGCGCAACGGCCGGCCGAGATGGTCAAGTTCATTGACACGTGAGGACCCGCATCCGTATGCTGCGCCCGCTTTTCGGGGCACGGGTACAGACCGGCCCCACTCGCTCGACGGCGCAACGAGGCGCCAAGATCGATCCGACCCCCGGCCACGTCGCGAGCGCGGCGAGAATGACCGCCGGGTCGTCCACCCCCTGACTGGAACCGAACCCCGGAGAACCGGCGGGTCCGGAGCAGCGGGAGATGGCGCATCGCTGGCCCCCGAGAGGGCGCGGGCAGTTGCGCAGGAGCACGAGGCAGGACCAGCGTCAGCGAAGGGAGAGCAAAGGCTCCCCACCGCGACGGGCATCCGCCCACGGCCGCATGAACGACAAGCGAACCAGCATCGAAGACAAGCGAAACAGCCGGATGATCGGGGCCGTCGGCCTTCGGCGTCCGGATGTGCACGAACTGGCGTCGTACTTGCCGTATTATCTCCTTCTTCTCCATGGCCTTCGCGGCGCACTATCCAAGTGCTCCGCGCTCGCAGGCACGTTGACCACGAACAACCGGCCAACCCGACGATGGCGTCGGGCGCCCCGTTGTCCGCGATCAAGCGCTGCGAAGCAGACCCACCGGCTCCGACATACCGCCCCGTGGGGGGCGGTCGGAGCAAGACATGAAGCGGATGCTTATCAGCGTCGACCACGACGAGTGGCGCGCTGCCATCGTGAACGATGGCCGATTGGAACAACTGGAGATCGAGCCTGTCGATCGCGACTCCTGCCGCGGTAATATCTACCGGGCCGTCGTCGCCCGGGTCGAACCATCCCTACAGTCGGCTTTTGTCGACTTTGGCCGCGACAAGCAGGGCTTCCTGCCGGTGGGCGAGATCCACCCCAAGCTGCGCGGCGACAACAAAGACAAGCGCGCGCCCATTCAGGATCTGCTCAAGGCGGGCACAGAGATCCTGGTCCAGGTGGTGCGCGACGAGATCGGCAACAAGGGCGCCACCCTGTCGACCTTCATCTCCCTGCCGGGTCGCTACCTGGTGTTGATGCCGGAGACCGACAAGTCCGGGGTCAGCCGAAAACTCAGCGACGGCGCCCGCTCGCGGGTCAAAGAGCTGACCGAGAAGATGCAGGTGCCGGAAGGCTTCGGCCTGATCGTTCGCACCTCGGGTGAGACGGCGACCAAGCTCGAGTTGTCCAAGGATCTGGTCTACCTCAACCGGCTCTGGGCGCACATCAACAAGCGCTTCGATGCCGGCAAGGGCCCCGAGATGCTGTACATGGAGCGGACCCTGCCCATCCGCTTCATTCGCGACTACTTCTCTCGCGATATCAAGGAGGTGGTGGTCGACGACGACGAGACATTGCGCGAGGTGGCGGCCTACGTGAAGTTGCTGATGCCGCGCAATCTCAGCGCCATGGAGAGCTACTCCGGGGCGGTCCCGCTGTTCGCCCGCTACGGCATCCAGGGCCAGGTGGAGTCGGTCTTCTCGCGCCAGGTGGCGCTGCCTTCAGGCGGCTCCATTGTCATCGACCAGACCGAAGCGCTGGTCTCGGTCGACGTGAACTCCGGCCGGGTAAAAGGCAAGGACATCGAGGACACCGCCCGGGCCACCAACATCGAGGCCGCGCAGGAGATCGCCCGCCAGCTGGTGCTGCGCGATCTCGGCGGACTGGTCGTGGTGGACTTCATCGATATGCGCGATCGCAAATACGTGCGCGCCGTCGAGCAGGCCATGAAGGCCGCGATGAAGCCCGATAAGGCGCGGCATAAAATCAGCCAGATCAGCGAGTTCGGGTTGCTGGAGCTGAGCCGACAGCGGCTCAAGTCTTCGGTGAATAAGGGCGTCTTCGAGCCTTGCAATCACTGCTCCGGCACGGGTTTCCATCGCACCTCGTCGGCCATCGCCTCGTCGGTGATGCGGCGCATCTACGAGTACATCGCTCAGGGCGAAGTCCGCTACGTGATCGCCATCCTGCCGCCCGAGGCGGCGAGCTACCTGCTCAACAACAAGCGCCAGGAGCTGGCCAGCGTGGAGCGCGAATATCACGTCTCCATCGAGATCGTCGGAGTCGAGGGGCTGAGCGCAGCTGAGGTCGTCATCGAGCGCCTGGAGACCGAGCCACCGCGCACGGGCGCTGAGCGGCAGTCGCAGAATCGACAGCGGCGAATCAGCCAGAAGCTCGACCTGGTGCGCAACAAGTTGGTGCAGCGAGAAGAGACCCGCGTCCACCGGGGTGAACTGGCTCGTAAATCCGGCGCGTTGTTGGATTTCGCCGAGATCTATCAGGAGGTGCGAGAGGCGACCGCCGAAGCCGAGAAAGAGGAGAAGGCGGCCGACGATCGCCGGCAGCGGCAGCGAGATCAGCGCAAGCGCAACGATGAGCGCCGCAAGCAAGAGCGAAAGGCGGCTGAAGAGGAAGCGGCGGAGATCGCCGCGGCCGAAGCGGCGGCTGCTGCACCCAAGGGCTTCATGGCCTGGTTGAAGAACTTGTTCGGCATGAGCACGCCGCCCTCGCTACCGACCTCCATGCCCGAGCCCGCCGAAGAGACCGTCGAAGAACCAGAGGAAGCGAAGACTGCGAGCCGCTCCTCGGAGGACTCAGGCCGGGGCGGACGGCGACGACGCGACGAACGACGCCCCTCGTCACGCCGCTCCAATCGCGACGGCGGCTCTCGAGGCGGCGGTCGGGACAAGGACAAGTCCGACGCCAGCGGCTCGGAGGAAGAGGGCGGACGGCGACGACGACGACGACGTTCACGCGGCGGCGATGCCGACGGCGGAGACAAGGCCGCAGAGGGCAAGTCCGGGCGCGGCTCCGGAGGTCGCAGCCGACGCGGACGCCGCGATGGCACATCCGAAGAGGGCGCCAGCAAGCAAGGCGGCGCCGCCGCCAAAAGCGACTCCAGCAGGTCCACGGGCAACAAGAGTTCGGCAGCGGACGGCGCGACCAATGGCGCCGATTCCGGCGATGAAGCGCCGACCCGACGTCGACGACGGCGGCGAGGCGGTCGAGGCCGGAGCCGGAGTTCGGAGGGCGCCGACAAGTCCGCGACGGTTGAAGCCACGCCCAAAGCCGCGGCCAGCGAGTCGCCGGCAGCGTCCGCCAAGAAGGCCCGCAAGGCGCCTGATGCGGTAGCCGCGAAATCGGATGAGGCCCCCGAGGCGCCGACTGAAGCCGCTCCGGGGACGCCGCCGCCCCTGCCGCCCACCCCGGCCACGCCGCCGCCCCTGCCGGTGCCCGATGCGTCCGAGGTGTCCATGGAAGCCGCGCCGGAGGCCCCAGCGCCCGGCGGCGAGGAGCAAGGCACCGACAAGCCCGCGGATTCGACCGACACGTCAGCGGCTGACGAGGCAGCGGAGCCCGTGCAAAACGCGGAACCGGCGGAGGCCGCAGACGCCGAAGCGGCCGAAGCGGCGCCCGAGGAGGGCGTCGAAACGGCGGCTGCCGCTCCCGCAGATGGTGAGACGACGCCGGCCACGGATGACGGCGATGCGGCCGACGAGGAAGCCGAGGCTGCCGAGAGCACCGAAGGCGAGGCCTCGGATGGCGTGCAGATGGCCGATGCCATGGCCCTGGCGCGACAGGAGATCGAGCGTCTCAAAGGCGCGTCTGCCGACGAGGACGACGTCGAAGAGGCCGACGCGGAGGACGACGGGAAGGCCACGGCCGAGGACGGTGTTGACGAGGCTGTGGTCGCGGTGCGAGACGAACCGACCACGCCGTCCAACCGCTTCGTCATCGACCTGCGCAGCGAACCATCGCCTACTGAAGGGCCATGACCGACGAGACATTGCAGACCGAAGCGACGACGAATGTACTCGTCGTCGATGATGACGCCGCCAACCTGGTGAGCCTGCAGAAGATCCTCACCCGGGAAGGCTACTCCGTGACCGCCGCATCGGGGGGACGGGAGGCGCTGGCGGTGTTGCGCAAGGAGCGCATCCCCGTCCTGCTGACCGACCTGATGATGCCCGAAGTGGACGGCATGGAGTTGCTGCGTGCCTGTCGGCTGATGAGCCCACACACCGCGGTGGTCGTCATGACCGCATACGGCACCGTCGAGACGGCGGTGGCGGCCATGAAAGAGGGCGCCTACGACTTCATCACCAAGCCGCTGCGCCGCGCCGACGTGGTGCGCGCCGTCGTGCGCGCCCATGAGCGGGCCAGCTTGAGATTCGAAAACGAGGAGTTGCGAGACGCCCTGGATCGCGCCGGAAGAAGCAAACAGATCATCGGCGGCTCAGCGGTGATGCGGCGTGCGGTGGAGCTGCTGGAGCGGGTCGCACCGGCCACCACGACTGTGATGCTGCGCGGCGAAAGCGGGACTGGTAAGGAGGTCTTTGCGCGCGCTCTGCACCGCATGAGCGGTCGACGCGAGGGGCCATTCGTGGCGGTGAACTGCGCCGCCATTCCGGAGTCGTTGATCGAATCCGAGCTGTTCGGCCATGAGCGGGGCGCGTTTACCGGTGCGGTCGCCCGACGAGACGGTCGCTTCCAGCTGGCCGACGGCGGCACCCTGCTCTTGGACGAGATCGGAGACCTGCCGCTGGCCATGCAGGGCAAACTCCTGCGCGCCCTGCAGGAAGGTGAGGTGGAACGCATCGGAGGCAGCCGGCCGATCCGCTTCGACGTGCGCCTGGTGGCGGCCACCAATCGCGACCTGGAGGCGCTGGTCAAGGACGGCGGCTTCCGCAGCGACCTGCTCTATCGGCTGGATGTGATCTCCATCGAGTTGCCGCCGCTGCGCGAGCGGGGCGAAGACATCCCCCGCCTGGCGAACCACTTCCTGCGCCGGCTGGCGGCCATCAATCACAAGGCCGTGAGCGGTTTCGAGGCGGACGCGTTGGCGGCCCTGCAGGCCTGGACATGGCCTGGCAATGTGCGCGAATTGGAGAACGTCATCGAGCGCGCCGTGGTGCTCTGTCGCGGCGAGCGGGTGACCCTGGAAGACCTGCCCGATCGCGTTGCCCAGGCCGAAGGGGGCAGTCGACTCATGCGCATCGCCGTCGGCACACCACTCGAGGAGATCGAGCGCCTGGCCATCGACGAGACCCTCAAGATGACGGGCGGAGACAAGCGGCGGGCGGCCATGCTGCTGGGCATCGCGGTGCGCACCATCTATCGCAAGCTGGACGGCACCAGCCGGCGCCGGGCCGCCGAGACGGATTCCGCGGAGCAGTCATGAACCAGCCATCGGCAGGGGGGTCGGCGCGCGCCGGCCACCGGGACCTGTTGGGCCGTCCGATCGCGTCCAGCTCCCATGCCACGGCGGACAAGGACCAGCTGGACGCGGCGCTGGAACGAGCCGATCCCTGGGCCATCGCCGCGGCGCTGATTCAGCAGCAGCAGGAGGGGCTCGAACTGGCCAGCTTGACCGCCAGGCTGCTGGACTGGACCTGCACCCGGCAGGGTGATGCGACCTTGTTGATCAGCCGGCTGCTGGCCGACGGGATGCGCACCGCGGCCGGTATCGGCGACCTGCGGCGCGCGGTGCCCATGACGCAAGTGGCCAGCCTCGCCGCCGAGCTGCAGTTCGGTGCGCCTGTGGTGCCTGACAGCGACACGCCCGGCGCCCTTGTCGAAGAAGCCGTAGGAGCCGGTGACCCGCAGGCAGCGCGCAACGCGATTGCCCGCCTGAACGATGGCGGCAAGGGAGGCGCGGCCACCGAGCGATCGCTGATCGAGCTGCTCTACTGCCATGCCGCGCGCGCGGGCCACCTGGCGCCCTTCCTGATGGCCGCTTGCGAGCTCCGCGACGGCTGCGGTGACCAGGCCGTGGCCCCATTGCACGCCGCACTGGCGGCCCGGCTTGCGGTTGCGGTCGGCACGCCGCCCGACAGGACCCTGATCGCCCATCTGGAGCGAGTCGCGCCGCTGTCCGAGCAGTGGGACGAGGTCCATGGAGCGCAGAGTGAGAGCCGTGCCGGGGCCTTCAAAGAGCCTCGCTTCCGCCGTCACCTGCTCGATGGACGCGCGGAAAGCGCGCTCAAGGCTGTGCACAAGGCCCTGGCGTATGGCATCCCACGGGAGCTGGTCGCGCGCTCGCTGACCCTGGCCGCTGCTGAGCGCGTCCTGCGCTTTGAGGACGCCATCACCGGACGCGCCGACCGTCGCGAAAGTTGGGCCGATGTGTCCTGGCTGATGGTCCAGACCAGCGCCATCCGTCAATTGCGCCACCGCCTGGACACCCCGGGCTGGATGGGGTTGCTGGCTCATGGCGTGTACGTGGTCCACAGCGCGGCCGCTATGGACGCAGCCGAGCGAGATCGAACCGCCCTGCCCGAGCCCGAGACGCTGGCCCAGACCTGGGATCACGGCCCGGAGATCGGACGCATCACGGGACGTCTGCAGGCCGGCGAGGGCGAGCGCGCCATCGCTGCGTTGCGCGGCTACCTGCTGCTGGCCCTGCCCGAACAGCCCTTGTGCGCCCAGCTGGCCGAGCTGCTCTTTGAGGACCTGGCCGGGCGAGCCGACCAGCAGGCGGGGCTGATCGCCGCCGGCTGCGCGGCCATCGAGGAGTTCAACGCGCTCGCCGGTCATCCCCACCGCGAGTTGTTGCTCTGCGCCGCCATTCGCCAGGCTGCGGCCCCGCGTCCCCACCGCCTGGGGGCGACGGCGGCGGCCCGGTTGATCGACGACAGCACCGGCCGACGTGCGCCGCCTGCTGGCGCGCCCCTGCCCTGGCGGGATCGCTGAGGCCTGGCGGCAGCGTGGTGTGCTGATCTCCGTTGACGGGTCGGAAGGCTTGCTGAATACTCCGCCCCCCTCAAGGAGCTCGATCCGCTGTCCTGCTCCCAGAACTGGAGAATTGTGATGTTCGACCGCCTCGTCTTCAATCGAATCGCCGTCGCCGCGCTGGTGGCGATCTCTGCCATTGCATTGCTGAGCACGGGTTGCAGCAAGAAGAAGGAAGCGCCCGCCAAGAAGGCGGCCGTGGAGGCCGTCGCAAAGGCGGCAGCACCGGCCAAGCCGAAAGAGCCGCCACCGCCGCCGGACGTGGACCTGCAGGCCGGTGAGGCCGTGGTCGGGTGGTTGACCATTCGCTCGATCACGACGCTCTTCGACGCTGTGGAGACCATCGCCGCCAAGATGGGCGAGTTGCCCCCGGGCGCCTCCCTTCGCCAGAAGGCCTTCAACGACATGACCCTGCTGCTGGCCAATAATGGCGTGACCGGTCACGAGTGGCTCGACAAGGCGCGGCCGTTGCACGTCATCTTCCAGGACGACGATCCGAAGCAGCCCGAGGGCGCCGTGGCGCTGCTGCTGCCGGTGACCGATGAGAAGGCCGTGCTGGGTGCCATGAAGGCGGCCAAGACGGGCGCCGACGCGGCCGGCCACAAGGCCGTGCTGACGGTCGAAGGCAAGCCGACCTACTTCGACTTCATCGACAAGTACGCCGTGGTGACCGCCAGCGACAAGCGCTTTGGCAAGGTCAAGGCCTTCGCCACCCGCCTGGCCGCCACCAAGCCGCCGGCGCTGTTGTACACGGGCATCTCGGTGACCGACGCGGTGAAGACCCGCAAGGCCGAGATTGACGTCATGATCGCTCAGCTGGACGCGATGCAGAAGAACAGCGCCGCCAGTGGCGGCCCCGCGGCCGGCTACTACACCACGATGATCCGTCAGTGGCTGAGCGAGCTGACCCGCCTGGAGATCACCGTCGACGCCGACGGCGAACGCGTCTCCATCGGTACCCGGATGCACGCCGTGAAGGGCTCGAAGCTGGGCAAGCAGTTCGAAGCCGGTCGCGGCCGCAGCGCCGTCTCTCTGGCCGCGAATCTGCCGGCCAACGCCTATCTGGCCGCCGTGGCATCGACCGATCCCAAGGCGGGCGAGTCTCAGATCGCCGAGTCCATGAAGATGCTCAAGGAGATGTTCAAGCTCGACGACAAGGCCGCCGCAGCGCTGGAGGCAGACATGCGCTCCGCGATGAAGTTTGCCGATGGCACCAGCGCCTTCGCCGCCTACCCCGACGGCAACGCCGCCCTGGGCATGGTCGCCTTCGCCGGCGCCCGCGACCCGGGCGCAGTGCTCAAGGTGACCAAGCGGGTGATCAGCTCCATCCTGATGCGCGCCTTGGAGATGGAGAAAGAGAAGAACAAGAAGCTCAATCCGAAGGCGGCGGACGATCCCAAGCTGGCCATCGTCGAATCGGCCATCAAGGACATGAAGGTAGACCCGCTGATCCAGTCCTTCGGCCCGGTGGCCGAGCAGATGGGCGTGAAGATCACCGCCAATACCAGCAAGGATGGCGGCGCCACCTGCGACGTGCTCGACCTGGCCTTCGACTGGAAGAAGCTGGCCAAGGCCGACGCCGCCAACGCCGAGCGGGCTGCCGCAGTGTTGGGCGATCGCACCGCGTTGACCCTCTGTCTGGGCAAGGACCGCCTGTCGTTTGGCGCCGGCCCCAGCGCCCTGGAGCAGGGACGTCGGGCTGCCCTGGCCAAGCCGGCCGGGCTGGCCGCAGCGCCGGTGTTCAAGGCCGCTGCGGAGCGCAACGTCAAGAAGGCCAGCTGGCTGCTGGTGGCCAACGCGGGCACGCTCATCGCGGCCTACAGCAAGGTCATGCCGATGGCGCCCAAGGGCTTCCCGACTGATCGGGCCATCGCCCTGGGCTGCGGCAACCGCGCGCGCTCCTTCGCCTGCCAGCTCGACGTGCCGGTGCAGGTGATCCAGGCCACGCGCACCCTGATGGGCAAGTAGCATTGAGTCGCGGGAACCGGTGAGCGCTCGCTCGAACCTCCTGATCGTCGCGGCGATCGCGGTCCTGGCCTGTACCCGTGCGCCGGGACCCGACGACGCTTCACCGGCCCTACCCGATAGCAGCGGCTCGTTCGACGCCGGCAAATCGCCTGCATCGGACGCGGCCGATACCGGCGCGCGGACGCCGGATGCGGCCGTCGATGGCAGCAAGACGGGCACCGACGTCAAACCGGCCACCGACGCCGGGTCGGTCGACGCCGGCGCCGTGCCGGATACCGCAGCGCCACTGCCCAAGGTCTGTGTGCCGGGCCAACAGCGCTGCGAGGGGCTGCTGGCGGCGACCTGTTCGCCGACGGGCGATGGCTGGACGCTTCACCCGTGTTTCGCCGGTCAGATCTGCCAGGGCACAGCCTGCGTGCCGCTCAAAGACAACCTGATGATCGTGTTCGATACGTCAGGCTCCATGGGCGCCAAGGTCAGCGGCAAGACCTGTCCGATGCAGACCTTTCCCAACTGCGATCCTTCCAAGGGTTGCAGTCGCATGGATGTATCGAAGCTGGTCTTTGGTGCGGTGCTCGACCAGATCAACCTCAAGACCACCAACCTGGCGTTGTTCCGCTTCCCTCAGCGGGTCGGCAAGTTGAAGGCCACCTCGTGCAATGTGGGCCACTACATCGGCATCCAGAAGCTGACCGGCGACACGGCCGACCTGCAACGGGTGACGCCGGAGTCGGACTGGTACTGGGACTTCGTCGACCAGATCCTCTGTGTGCCGTTTCCGCGCAACCCGGCCGAAGCGCTCAAGACCAAGCCGGACATCGTCAAGTGGATGGACGGCGCCGAGAAGCTGGTCAAGTCCAAGACCAAGTGCGGCAACCCTTCGGCCACTTGCCAGGCCAACGCCAAGTGCGGTGCTGGCGGCTGCTGTTCGAGCGCTTGCTGGAAGCACAGCAGCAGCCCGGAGCTTCGCGCCAGCGGTGGCACGCCCATTGGCAAGACGCTGTTCTACGTCGGCGAGTACATGCGCAACCGCGTGGTCATCGACGGCAAGGCATGCATCGTCGACGACGACTGCATCAACCCCAATTACCGCTGCAAGCAGGGCTACTGCACCGATCCAGCGCGCGACTGCCGGCAGAATGTGGTGGTCCTGTTCACCGACGGCGGCGAGAACAACGATCCGAGCAAGTTCTTTGCGCCCCAGGCCAGCGCCATGCGGCTCGCCTACGGCCTGGCGTGCAAGACCGATGGCGACTGCGTCGGCGGCGCCACGTGCGTCAGCAGCCGATGCCGACCCGCCGGCGCCACGGGCTACGCCTGCCTGTCGACCGGGCTACCGTGTAAGCCGAGCGACAAGAACCCGAAAAGCAAGACGTTTTGTCCCAAACAGGCCGGCCAGAGCATCACCTGCCTGCCGGATCCGACCAAGTCCATCACCGCGGCGGCGACAAAGGTCGTCGACAACGTGTTGCGATCGCCCGATGGCAAGCCTTTTGGCGTCAGAGTACACGTGGTCGACATCAGCGGCTCGAAGCTGTTGACCAAGAGCTTCTACCTGTCTGTGGCCGGTCGGGGGCGCTTGTTGACCGCCGATGCCGCTGATCCCGACCAGTTCATGGCGGCCCTTCAGAGCGCTTTCGACATGAAGAACAAGAAGGTTTGTGGTACCAATCCATAGGCGGGACGAGATCAGATAGACTGGGTCGGACCGTGGGGACGGGCTGAGCGGGGAGCGCGCATCATGCAGAATCGAAGCGAAGGAATCGCTGTGTGGTTGGCTTGTGGCCTCCTGGCGCTGGCAGTCGGCTGCAGCACAGATTCGACCCAGACAACGCCGCCCAGCGGCAACCAGGACGACAGTACGACAGCGCCCGATGCCAGCGCGGAGGACACCGTATCGGATGCAAGCGCGGTGGTGGACGCGGCCGACGATCCGGACGCAGGCTCAGGCGCCACAGACAGCGCATCAGGGCAGCCGGATACGGCCAAGGTCGACGACGCCGGTGCCGGCGATGTGGCCGTCGACATGGGAGCCGAGGACACCGGCCCGGTCGATACCACACCAGTCAAGGTCTGCAACCTGGGGCAGAGCAAGTGTGCGGGCGCCAAGCTGGCCACCTGCGGGGTCTACGAGGACGGCTGGATCGAGACCAGCTGCTTCCCCGGGCTGACCTGCGCTGAAAAGAACGGCAAGGGCCTGTGCGTGCCCGTCAGCAACAACCTGATCATCGCGTTCGATACGTCGGGCTCCATGAACAGCAAGGTGCCCAACTGCACCAAAGGCACGCCCTCGCCGCCGCTTTGCGATCCCAACAAGGGCTGCAGCCGCATGGATGTCTCCAAGGTCACCTTCAAGAAGGCGTTGCAGAAGATCGACGGCCAGGTCACGCGCATGGCGTTGTTCCGCTTCCCGCAGAAGATCAACTTCAAGAAGAGCTCGCTGAGCTGCACCTCCGGCTACTACCAGGGCCAGTCCATCGTCAGCGGCGAGACCAACCCCGGGCCCAAGGATCAGGAGTTCGTCGACGACTCGCCGATCTCCAAGTGGTACTGGCAGACGCTCAACGAGACCCTGTGCGTGCCCTTCCCCAGCGACGGCCAGGCCAAGACCAAGCAGGAGATTCTGAAGTGGATGGACGGCACTGAGACCAAGAAGCAGGTCGGCACCTGCGCTTCCACCAGCAGCTATACCTGCAACCCCGCGCCGGGTTGCGCCGGGGCCTGCTGTCCTGTCAACCAGTGCTGGATCCATGACGACCCGGAGTTCCGCCCCACCGGCGGTACGCCCATCGGCAAGACGCTGTTCTACATCGGCGAATACCTGCGCAATCGGGTGGTGATCGACGGCAAGTCCTGCAAGACCACAGCCGACTGCAACAACGTCAACTACGACTGCAAGCAGGATGGCAAGCACTGCAACACCAAGGCCGACGGCTGCACCAAGGGCAAGTGCCTGGACCCGGCGCGTAGCTGCCGCGACACGACGGTGGTGCTGTTCACCGACGGCGGCCAGGGCAACTCCAACAAGTACTTTGCGCCGTGGATGCAGGCCAAGCGGTTGGGCTTCGGCCTGGGCTGCAAGAATGACGACGACTGCGTGGGCGACTCCATCTGCGCCGAGCTCAAGGGCACCAAGCCGACGCAGAAGCACTGCCGGCGCAAGACCACCGTCACCGACTGGTACTGCAACCCCACGATGGAGCCCTGCCTGCCCAATGCCAACGAGGGCACGGGGTTGCACTGCAGCAAGGAGTGCGTGCGTGACCCGCTGTCGTACCTGTCCCACGGCACCTGGAACAAGCCCTGCACCAGCAGCAATGACTGCAACGTCGGAGCGGGCGAGAAGTGCGGCATCCCACCGAATTCGGGCCTGACCCAGAACCACTGCATCGGCTACCCGGCGCCGTTGACGGCGATCTCGAAGAACTCGGCGGACAATGTGCTGCGCTCGCCGGATGGCAAGCCCTTTGGTGTTCGTCTTTTCGTGGTCGATATCAGCGGCGCCTCATCGCTCAAGAACTCCATGAGCCTGGCGCTGGCTGGCAATGGCAAGCTGCTGGGGGCGGATGCATCCGATCCCGACAACTTCCTCAAGACCCTCGACAAGGCCTTCGATATCAAGAACCTGAAGGTCTGTGGGGAGACCTTGTAGGTCGTCACTTCGTAGATTCGTGCAACATGGCCGCGCCGATGCAGCCGGCGTCGGTGCCCAGGGTGCCGACTTCGATGCGGAGCGGCTGACGGTGGCCTCCGGATGCGGGCCGTAGCGCTTGCTCGATGGCTGGGCGGAGCTGATCCAGCGCGCCGGCGATGCCGCCGGCCAGGATGACCAACGGCACATCAAAGACCGACTGCAGGCTCTGCAGGGCGCGGCCGAGGGCGGTGCCGGCGATGCGGACGATGTCAGCGGCGACTGGGTGACCGGATGCGGCCTCGGAGAAGAGCCTGATGATGTCATCTGGCCGCCCCTCATCGACCAGGCCGTAGATGCGCATCAGGCGTAGCAGGCCTGTCTGGGAGGCGTATTGCTCCAGGCAGCCGCAGCCGCCGCAACCACAAGGCGGACCGGCGGGATCGACGCAGATGTGACCGAGTTCGGCGCCGCGACCTCGGCTGCCGCGGTGCAGACGGCCGCCGAGCACGATGCCGCCGCCGACGCCGGTGCCCAGGGCCAGGCAGAGCTGGTCTGGTTGACCGTGGCCCGCGCCGGCCGCGGCCTCTCCCCAAGCGATGCAGTTGACGTCATTGTCGATGTGCACGGGCACTTCGATGGCCCGGGCGAGCGCAGGTCCGAGGGAGAAATCGTTGAGCCAGGGCAGGTTCGGGCTGTCGCAGATCCGGCCTGCGGCGGCGTCGAGAACTCCGGGCACACCGACTCCGACGGCGCTGACATGGGTGTCGCTGGCCAGATCCAGCAGGGCCCTCCGCAAACGGGAGACCAGAGCCGTTGGTGTTCGGTCGGCTGGCCGCAGGTCCAGGATCCTGCGATCGAGCACCTTCGCCGCCTCCCCACCAGTGCGCGCCAGCAGGGCCAGCTTGAGCCGCGTACCGCCCACATCGATGCCGATGAGGTGTTCGGCGGACGCATCAACCGTCATCGACGCCTCCCCGACCCAGCCAGACGAAGACCTCTCGATTGCCCTTGGGTCCAGCCACGCGGCTGTCCGCCTGGCCCAACTTGCGCCAGCCCAACTCTGCGGCCGCGGTGCAGACCAACCCCACGGCGTGGTGGCGCAGGTCGTCATCACGCACCACGCCGCCCTGGCCCACGTCGGCGGACGGCAGCTCGAACTGCGGCTTGACCATCACCAGCAGCCAGGCGGGGTCGGCGGCGATGGCGGTCAGGGCGGGCAACAAGGCGCGGACCCGGATGAAGCTGGCGTCCACGGTGACCAGATCAGCAGGCCATGGCAGGTCGCCGGCTTTGAGCAGTCGGGCGTTGCAGCGTTCACGGACGATGACCCGCTCATCTCGACGGATGCGATCGGCGAGCAGTCCATACCCCACGTCGACACAACAGACGGAAGCCGCCCCCGCCTGCAACAGACAGTCTGTGAAGCCGCCGGTAGCGGCGCCGATGTCCGCGACCCGACGCCCGCTGACGGCCATCTCCAGGTCGGCCAGCGCGCCGTGCAGTTTGTCGCCACCGCGGGAGACGAAGCGGCTTCGATTGTCGCCTTTGAGGCGAAGCGAAGCGGCGGCGGGGATGCGTGTTCCGGGCTTGGTCTGCGGTCTATCGTCCACCAATACGCGACCCTGCATCACCAGACCACGGGCCTGGCGCAGGTCTGTGGCCAGCCCGTCGGAGACCAGTCGTTCGTCCAGACGTGGGCGAGGCGGACTCATTGGAAATCACGGTTCGAAGGGCGCGGTCTGGGGCGCTTCCGCGCTGCCCGTGAGGACCTCGATCCGCTTCTCGGCAGCGTCCAGGATGCGGCTGGCCTGTCCGCTGACCTCCACGCCACGCTCGAAAGCCGCCAGGCTCTGCTCCAAGGGCAACTCGCCGCCCTCGAGCTGTCCCACGATGCGGTCCAATTCATCCACCAAGGCCTCGAATCCGGGCTCGTCCGGGTCCGCTGCTGTGGTCTCATCCGCAGCGGTCGCTTTCTTCTCTTCGTTCTGCACGGCTCCTCCCGGGGCGCGCGGTCCGGGGCGCGCCTGCCGATCGTCTACCACGGGGAGAGATTTGAAAAGCACGGGCACGTCCGGTGGTCGAGAAGGCCCATGTCGTGTAGGTTGCCCCCCATGTCGCGGCA
>CAYTLW010000041.1:0-54777 GCA_964438735.1 uncultured Enterobacteriaceae bacterium
ACGTCCGGTGGTCGAGAAGGCCCATGTCGTGTAGGTTGCCCCCCATGTCGCGGCACATCGAGGCGATCTGGGTGGCGGATGAAGAGGGCCTGAACGGGCTGCTCGACGACCTCGACAAGGCTGATCGAGTGGCCATGGACACCGAGTTCCATGGTGAACGCTCCTACATCCCCCGCCTGATGTTGCTGCAGTTGGCCACCGAAGAGGCCATCTACCTGGTCGATCCCCTGGCGAAGCTGGACCTCGGCCCGGTGTTCGAAACCCTGGCGGGCCCCAAGCCCCTGGTGGTGGGCCACGCCCTGCACAACGACCTGGAAATCGTCTTCCTGCGTTACGGACTGCGCCTTCAGGGGGTCTTCGACACCCAGATTGGCGGCGCCTTCCTGGGCCATGGTCTGCAGGCCGGGTTGGCGACATTGCTCCGCACGATCCTCAACATCCGCCTGCCCAAAGACGGCCAGATGAGCGACTGGAGCCGGCGCCCTCTGCCCAATCGGCAGCGCAACTACGCCGCCAACGACGTCCGGCACCTGTTGGCCGTGCACGACCACATGGCCGGGGAGTTGAACAGGCTGCAGCGGCAGCCCTGGGTCGATGAAGAGTGCGCCCTGCTCTGGGCCGACGGCCGCTACAAGCGCGACGTGACGAACGCCTGGCGAAAAGTCTCCGGCGCGCGCGGCCTCCGCCATCCGCAAACCGGCATCCTGGTCGAGTTGGCGGCCGAGCGTGAGCGCATCGCTGCGGAGCTGGATCGCATCCCTCATCACATGATGTCGGACGACCTTTTGCTGGCCTTGTGTCGCGCGGCGCCGCGCGATCGGGAAGCGCTCAATGGCGATCGTCGATTCCGCAATCGACAGCTGCACCGAAACTCCGAGCGCCTTCTGGCGGCCATCGACCGCGGCCGGGGTCTCAAGTTGGAGCGGGCGCCTCGAAGGCGAACGGCGGGTCCGGGCGCCGAGACCGTCTCCGCCCTGGTCATGCTTCTGGTCGGCCGCGTCGCCGAACAGCACAACCTGGCCCCGCAGCTGCTCCTGCGCCGCAAGACCGTGTTGTCCGCGTTGGCCGATGACCCCAAGGATCGGGACGCCATGGCGGAGGCGCTGGGCCTGAAGGGGTGGCGCGCTGAGCTGTTGGCCGACGCCATCTGGGGACTGCTCTCCGGGCACGTCTGGGCACGCTGCGGCCGGGACAAGCAGGGCCTGCACGTTGAGTTTGGCGGCGACGATTGACCGTCAGTGCGCGGCCGTGGCCGAAAAGGCCATCTTCTTGCCCTCGTCCTGCTCGACCAGCACCCGCAGCGTATTGGTGCCACCTCGCGGCCAGTCGATGCCGGCGGTGAAGACGAGCGCCTTACCACGGCGAAGCCCATAGTCCCGCCGCAGGGTCGTGCGCACCACGTCCAAAAGGCGACCGCGACCATCGACCGTGGCGTCGTAGTCGTAGAGCACCACGGGATGCACGCCGTAGCAGGCCAGCAGCTGGCGAGCGACGAGATCGCTGGTGCAGATGGCCAACAGGGGCACCGCCGGGCGATAGCGCGACTGGCGCCGGGCTGTGCCACCTGTGCGCGTTGCGGCGATGACCGCATGGGCGGGGATATGTTCGGCAAACTGTACCGCGGTGAGGGCGAATTCCTCGTTGATTCGACCGATGTAGGGGTCGGTGGCGTGGGCCCGGGCGTAGCGGCGCATGGCCTTGCGGTCGCGCTTGATCCACTCCGGTTCGGCCCGGTAGCGCTCTGCCGCGCGGGCCAACTCATCGATGGTCTGCACGGCCAGGCAGGGGCGGGTGCCGATGCTGGTCTCCGCCGAGAGCATTACCGCGTCGCCGCCATCGAGTACGGCGTTGAAGACGTCGGTCGCCTCGGCGCGTGTGGGCGCGGGGTTGGAGATCATCGACTCGAGCATCTGAGTGGCGATGATGGCCGGCTTGCAGTGCTCACGGGCTCGGCGAGCCAGCATCTTCTGCAGCAGGGGCACCTCGCTCAATCCCAACTGCAGGCCCAGGTCGCCCCGTGCGATCATGATACCGCCCGCCACCTGGAGGATCTCGTCGATGGCCTCGGTGGCGCCAAGGGTCTCGATCTTGGCGATGACCGGCGGCGGCTCGGCGCCGTCGGGCAGGTGCGCCTGGATGAACGCGTTCACGCGGCGCACATCGTCTGCGCTGCGAACGAAGGAGACGGCGACGAAGTCCACGCCTTTGTCCAGACAGAAGCGCAGATCCTCCTGGTCCTTGGTGGGGAAGGGGTCGAGGTCGATGTCAACGCCACGCACGGTGATGCCCTTGCGCCCGGACAGTCGACCGCCCGCCTCCACGATGCCGATGGCGCCCAATTCGTCGTGACCGGTGATCTGCAGGACAAGGTCCCCGTCGCCGAGCAGCAGGCGGGGGCTCTGTTCTGGTTGGCGGGACGCCAGCGTGGTCAAGGAACGGCCAAGCGCGCGTGCGGTCGCCTCGCTGGCCTCGATGCGCGCTGCGTCCGGGTCGGCTCCCGGCGGCGAATGA
This sequence comes from uncultured Enterobacteriaceae bacterium, assembly GCA_964438735.1. Taxonomy (GTDB): domain Bacteria; phylum Myxococcota_A; class UBA9042; order UBA9042; family UBA9042; genus CAYTLW01. The sequence goes on from CAYTLW010000041.1 coordinate 2,512, forward strand.
CCGACGGCCCCCACCACCACCGGCATTCCGATGACCAGGTCGATTCCCTCACCAGGCGGCGCGATGATGCGCGCCTTGGGCCCCTGCAGATCGGCCAACACGGCGACCGCAGGCGCGCACTGGTCGATCGTCGGCCGGTTGACGTGGGCCAGGATCTCGGTCTCGTTGCGCCAGCCTTCGCTGACGTGCGACATGTTCAGGCGCAATATATCCACGCCCGCCGCCAGCAAACGGTCGACGTACCCCGGCCAGCCCTCGTCATCGGGCTTGCGGCCGATGGTGGCCACGATCTTCGTCTGTCGGGCGCGTTCGCCCTCGTGCCGTCTCATGATCTCCCCTGTTGCGCTGCCACAGCGCTGCGACTACACGCCGCGTTCCACCTCCGGCCAGAGGACCTTGTGCAGCTGGATCTGCATGCGGCCCGGTGCGCCGGTGGTCATCAGCCAGTCGGCCAGCTGTGCCGGGGCCGTCTCATCTGCCACCGGCGACCACAGAATTGTCGCTTGTAGGTTCGCCAACTGGTGCTCCAGCACGCCGCGGGCCCAGTCGAAGTCCGCCCGATCGGCGACCACGATCTTGAGTTCGTCCACCGCGCGCAGCCCGGCCAGGATCGGCCAACGATTGCGCCAGGCCTCGCCCGAACCGGGACACTTCAGGTCGGCGATGATGCGCGCCCTGGGGTCCAACTCGGCCACTGGCAGGGTTCCGCTGGTCTCGATCAGGACCTCGCGCCCGGCCTCGCATAACGCCGCGATCAGTTTCGGTGCGGGCCGCTGGGCCAGGGGTTCGCCGCCGGTCACCTGGACCAGGTCGACTCCAAGGCGGGTGACCTCGGCCAGTATATCAAGGAGCGGCATTTGTTCGCCGCCGGTGAAGGCGTACTCGGTATCGCACCAGCGACAGCGCAGCGGGCAGCCCGTCAGGCGGATGAAGGTGCAAGGACGGCCGGCATGGGTGGATTCGCCCTGGATGGAGGCGTAGATCTCGGTCACCAGCAGGGTCCTGCCGTCGACATCGGACTCCGGACGGACCTGTGGCGCGCCAGCGCTCATCGACCGCCACCACCCAGCCGGGTCACCACGGGGGTCTCGGCCAGGTTGCGCTGCCAGACCATGCGCAGCCCTTCCAGGGTCAGGTACTCGTCGACGCCGTTGATGGCCTCGGTCTCACGGGCGATCAGCGGCGCCAGACCACCAGTGGCGATCACATGGGGGTCGGTGCCCAGCTCGCTGGCGATGCGCTTGACGAGGCCTTCGACCATGGCCACGTAGCCGAAGACCAGCCCGCTCTGGATGGCACCGACCGTGGTGCGTCCGATGGCCTCGGCAGGTCGCGCGATCTCGACTCTGGGCAGCTTGGCCGCCCGAGTGAAAAGGGCGTCGGCGCTGATGCCTACCCCGGGCACGATCACGCCGCCCAGGTAGGCGCCGTCGTCGTTGATCACATCGAAGGTCGTGGCGGTGCCAAAGTCCACCACCACACAAGCCCGCTCGCAGCGATCGTAGGCCGCGATGGCGTTGACGATGCGATCGGCGCCCACCTCGCGCGGGTTGTCGTACAGGATGGGCATGCCGGTGCGCACACCAGGGCCGATGATCAACGCATCGGTCGACAGCCAGCGGCGGCACAGCGAGGCAAATACTTCGGTCAAGGGCGGCACCACGGAGCCGATCACAGCGCTGTTGACGCCATCTCGGGAGATGCCGCGACCGTCCAGCAGGGTGGCCAGGAGGGCGCCGTACTCGTCTTCGGTGCTGTTGCGGCGGCTCTCGATGCGCAAGTGATCGACCAGCTCGTCACCTCGGAAGATGCCGATGACCGTGTTGGAGTTGCCGATGTCGATGGCCAGCAGCATGAAGGCGCTCCCGCGGCGAATCCGCTACCCCGACGGTTCGAGGCGCGGCGCAGCATGCCACGACAGGCGCCCATATGCAGCGGTGATCTGCAGGGGTTGGAGCAGGGACTCGCGTGCGCCGCCCGGATCGTTCACATCGGCCACCCGCAGGGCTCCGCTCGGGTGCAGCCCCAGCAGCCGGACCCGGCGGTCGGGCCCGCCATCACCGCAGTCCAGGTCCACAGGGTCGCCGATGAAGAGCAGCCGTTGCTCGATGGCAGGGGTGTTGATCTGACCACCGGCGGCCGTCCAGCGGCCGATCGCCGAGCGGACGGCACTGGCGATGACTCCGACCAGTTCCTCCCTCGAGGGCGGCGTGGCTGTCATGGAGAGCGTACCGGCGTGATCCCGCAGGCTCTGTGGGAAGGCGCTCATCGGCGTGCTGACGTTGACGCCCACGCCGGCGATCCAGCGCGCCGGTTGACCGGGCAGCTGGTGCCGCTCGCACAGGATGCCTCCCGCCTTTCGCCAGTTGTCGGTGGCGCGGATCATCAGGTCATTGGGCCACTTCAGGCGCAACTGCACGCCTGGTAATGCGTCGAGCGCGTCGGCCACCGCTGCGCCGACCACCAGGGAGGCGGCCGGCCATTTCATCACGGGCAGCTCCAGGCGGGTCGTCAACGACAGGTGGATGGCGGTGCCCGGCGGGGAGTGCCAGGCCGCGCCCACCCGTCCGCGACCGGCATGCTGAGCGTCGGCGACGATCACCGCCCACTCGCCTGGCGACAGGTCCACGTCGCGCGCCACGTCGTTGGTGGAACCGGTCAGCCCCAGGCTGATCACGGACGGCCAGGATCCCGATGCGGGGTCGAGGTGGGCGGCGATCTGCACCGGGTCCAGCGCGCGTGGCTCAGGCACCGCGATCGGTCTCCGACAGCCGCAAGGAAAAGTCAGCGCAGGTCACCGAGTGGGTTAACGCGCCCAAGGAGATCACGTGCACGCCCGTCGCCGCCACCGCAGCCAGTCGATCCAGGGTCATGTTGCCGGATGCTTCCAAGGTCACCGCGTCGCCATGGCGACGGACGGCCTCGGTCATCTGGGCCAGGTCCATGTTGTCGAGCATCACCACTTCGGCGCCCGCGGCCACGGCTTCATCGAGCTGGTCCAGGGTCTCGACCTCCAGCTCCACCTTGAGCAGGTGGGAGCCCACGTCTCGGGCGCGTCTCACCGCCTCTGCCACGGAGCCAGCGGCCATGATGTGGTTCTCTTTGACCAGGATGCCCGCGTCCAGAGCGGTGCGATGGTTCCGGCCGCCGCCCGTGCGCACGGCGTATTTATCCAGCGCGCGAAAGCCCGGCAGCGTCTTGCGGGTGTCGACGATGTGGGTGGGATGGGGCCGCACCGCGGCGACGCAGCGAGCGGTGAACGTGGCGATGCCGCTGAGACGGCCAAGGAAGTTCAGCGCCGGCCGCTCGGCGGTCAGGATCGCGGCTATTGGCCCCGAAATGCGCAGTACGGCGGTGCCTGGCTGGACCCGGGCGCCTTCTTCGACCAGTTGTTCGACCTCGATCGCCGGATCGCGCCGGGTCATGACCATGGCGAAGATCGGCCCGCCGCAGAATACGGCGGGGGCCTTGGCGGTCACCGTGGCGACGCCGCGCAGGGCGGGGTCGACGGTGGCGTCGGTGGCGGCGTCACCGGTGCCAATGTCTTCGGCGAAGGCGAGATCGATCAGGGTGCGGATGGCGGGGGTGTCGAACCACATGGAGCGGCAGTCTAGACGAAGTGGGCACCTCCGTCACAGGCTGACCAGGGCGCGCTTGATCCCTCCGCTCCAGCCGCCCACCATCGGCCGATGGCGGCACGACGCAAGGGCAGCACGCGGCAAGGAGACCTCTTCGGTCCAGCGCCGGACGAGATCGCGCCGCCCCTGGCCCGTGAACCGGTCAAGCGACGACGCAGCAGACCGCGAGCCGACGCGTCCCTGGATGCCGGCGCTCGCTTCGAGGTCGGCGTCCAGGTGGTGGTCCCAGCGGCCACGGGCTCGTTGAGCTATGGCTGGCCACGCAATCTGGGTACGCCGCTTGTGGGCTCGCGGGTGGCGGTGCCGGTACGTGGCCGCGTGCAGGTGGGCGTGATCTGGCAGGTGGCGGCGGTGGCCGAGTTGGACTGTCCTGTCGAGCGTCTGCGGCCGGTGGCCAGCCTGCTCGATCCCGAGGCGCTCTGGTCGGCGGCCATGCTGACGACCTTGGAGGCCATGGCGCAGCGTTGGGTGGTGCCTTTGGGCATGGCGGTGCGCACCGCGTTGCCGGCGCCTCTGCGACGCACGGGCATCGCCGAAGATCGCGAGGCTGCGCGCCACGAACAGATCGCCGAAGCCGTCGAAGGCGCGGTCTGGCCGGACGAGCTGCGCAAAGGTGAACGGCGGGTGCTCGATCGACTGGCCGCCGCGGGCGAGGTGCCCGTGCGCCTGCTGCGCAAGGTGAACGATCCGCTGACAGGCATCTCCAAATCGGTCTCGGTGCCGCAGAAAATGCTCGATCAACTGGCCGAGCGCGGGCTGCTGAAGCTGAGCCAGCGGCGGGTATTGCGCGATCCGCTGGGACTTCGCGCGGCGGTGGAGCGAGATGAACCGCCCTTGCCGACCTTGGAGCAGGCCGCGGCGCTCGATGTGCTGCTGCCGGCGCTGCGGGCAGGACAGGGCCGCGGCTACCTGCTGCGGGGGGTAACCGGCTCTGGCAAGACCGAGATCTACCTGCGCTTGATCGCCGACGCGCTGGCGCCGACGGACGAACGACAGCCGGGCGGCGCCATCGTGCTGGTGCCCGAGATCGCGCTGACGCCACAGCTCGTCAGCCGCTTCCGAGCCCGCTTTGGCGACCGGGTCGCTGTCCTGCACTCGGCCATGAGCGAAGGCGAGCGCTACGACCAGTACACTCGGGTGCGCAGCGGCGCAGCGCCCATCGTGATCGGGCCCCGCTCCGCCCTGTTCGCGCCCATGGCGAACCTGCGCGTCATCGTGCTGGATGAGTGCCATGACCCTTCGTTCAAGCAGCAGACGGGGGTGCGCTACCACGCCCGCGACGTGGCCTTGATGCTGGCCCGGCGGGCGGGGGCGATCTGCATTCTCGGTTCGGCGACCCCCGGCTGCGAGGACATCGCCCTGGCCGAACGGGGCGAGCTCGCGCGCATCGACCTCTTCAAGCGGGTGAGCGGCCGTCCGCTGCCAGAAGCCCGCTGTATCGATCTGCGACAGGCCCAACGGGCCACTGACCCCGAGTCCGAGGTGCCTTCGCTGCTGTCCATGGAGCTGATCGAAGCCGTGGCGAACACGGTCCGACGCGGCGAGCAGGCGATGATCCTGCACAACCGGCGCGGCTTCGCCACATCGCTGGTCTGCCGTGGCTGCGGCGCGGCGGTGGAGTGCACCGAATGCGCCGTGAGCCTGACGCTGCATCGGCGGGCTCATCGATTGCGCTGTCACTGGTGCGGCAAAAGCGAGCCGATCGAGCAGTCGTGTCAAAAGTGTGGCAGCAGCAACCTGCTGGCCGTAGGCAGTGGCACCGAGCGATTGGAGCAGACCCTGGCCGCCCATGTGCCGGGCATCCGCGTGGCCCGTTTCGATCGGGATACGGCCACCGGCAAGCGGATGTTGCAGACCCTGGACGCCTTTCGCACCCGCAAGCTGGATGTGCTGGTCGGCACCCAGATGCTGGCCAAGGGGCACGACTTCCCGGCGGTGACCTTAGTGGGTATCGCGCTGGCGGAGCAGGGGTTGCGCCAGCCGGACTTCCGCGCCGCCGAGCGCACCTTCCAGCTGCTGACCCAGGTGGCGGGCCGCGCTGGCCGTGGAGAACGGCCTGGCCAGGTGCTGGTCCAGACGCTGGCGCCCCAACATCCGGCCATCGTCGCCGCGTTGGGACACGATCACACCGGGTTCGTGGCGACCGAGATGGCCTCTCGACGGCGCACCGGCTACCCGCCGTTTTCGCACCTGGCTTTGATCGAGACCCGCGGTAAACAGGCCAACGACGCCCTGGTGGCCCTGCGACGAATCTCCGACGCGCTGCGACGGCAGGGGGAGGTCGATGTGCGCGGGCCACTTCCGGCAGGGGTGTCTCGGGTGCGCGGGATCTTCCGCTTTCACACCCTGCTGCGCAGCGAGCGGCGGCCTGCGCTGGAGCGGGCGTTGGAGCTGCTGCAACGGGATCTGTTGCCGAAGGTGCCCAGCAGCATCCGGGGCACGGTGGACGTGGATCCCACCGAATTTGCCTGATTCGGCCAGCGCCAGATTGATGGCCTCTTCGCCCCTGCAACCATGATTCAATGAGTTATATGGCAAACATCTGATATGTGAGGGTCTGACACCTCTCATCACAATGGCCTATACTCATAGGGCAGGGCGACACCCGAACCCGTCGTGACCCGACGACGCTGCGCGCCCGGCAAGGCGAGTCATGCAACTGTCCAAGCGGCTCGAGCTGGACTACAGCGCCGAGCATATTCAGGAGCGGGTCACCCTGGCCGCGCTCAGCGATCAATGTCAGGGGCTCTTCGAGCGCATCGCCTGCGGCGCGTCGGGCCATCCGCAGTGTCTGTGGGGCAACCTGCAGGTGGGCCGGGCGACCGATGAAGGTGGCGTTCGATTCGAGCTGGGCGGTTGCCCCAACCACCTGGCCTGGTCGGTCACTCGGGTGTCCGACGAGGCCGGTGACGGCATCGTGGTGCAGTGTCGGGTGAACCAGGAACAGTGGGATGAGGCCTTCATCCGCTCGGTTCAGGGGCTGCTGGACAGCCTGGCCGGCGGCGTGGCCGCGGCGCTGCAGGCGGACGCGCCCGTGCAGGCCGATCCGTCGATGGTGCTGCCAGCCTGCGGGCCGCTGGGCGGTTCGTCGCGACTGAGTTAGGGCGCCGGGCCGTGAGCCCGCGCTATCAGCCGATGCCTTCGTAGGAGACTTCGTCCATATCGTCGGAGTCGGCGCCGACCTCGATGTCCAGTCCGTCGTAGCCGCGCAGCCCCGTACCAGCCGGGATCAGGCGACCCATGATGACGTTCTCCTTGAGGCCGGAGAGCGAATCGCGCTTGGCTGCCAGGGCCGCCTCGGTCAGGACCTTGGTGGTCTCCTGGAAGGAGGAGGCCGAGATCCACGAGTCGGTCGACAGGGACGCCTTGGTGATGCCGAGCAGCAGGGGCTCGCCGGAGGCGGGCTTGCCACCGTCGCGCATCACGCGGCCGTTCTCGTCGTCGAAGCGGTGCTTGGTGACCTGCTGATCGACCATGAAGGTGGTGTCGCCGGTCTTGGTGACGCGCACCCAGCGCAGCATCTGCCGCACCACGACCTCGATGTGCTTGTCGTTGATGCGCACGCCCTGCAGTCGGTAGACCTCCTGGATCTCGTCGACCAGGTACTTGGCCAGGGCCTCGATACCGAGCACGTGCAGGATGTCGTGGGGGTTGCGTGGGCCGTCCATCAGCGGGTCGCCGGCGCGGACGCGGTCGCCCTCGCTGACGGTGAAGTGCTTGCCCTTGCCGATCAGGTACTCACGGGCCTGGCCGAACTCGGGTGTGACGATGATGCGCGCCTTGCCCTTGAGCGGCTTGCCGAAGCTGACCAGCCCGTCGATCTCGCTCATAACGGCGTGATCCTTGGGCTTGCGGGCCTCGAACAGCTCGGCGACGCGGGGCAGACCACCGGTGATGTCCTTGGTCTTGGTGGTCGCGCGGGCGATCTTGGCCATGACCGTGCCGGGCTTGACCTTCTGACCATCGAGGATGACCAGGTTGGAGCCCACCGGCAGGGAGTACTCGGCCAGGGCGCCGGTACGCTCGACGCGCACGATCTCGCCGTCTTTGCCCAGGATCGCGATCCGCGGGCGGATGTTGGGATCCTTGATGTCGATGACGAAGCGCTGCGACAGGCCGGTGGCCTCGTCCAGCTGCTCCTTGATGGTGAGGTTGTCGATGATATCGATGTACTTCACCGTGCCACCCACGTGGGTGAGGATCGGCTTGAAGGAGGAGTCCCACTCAGCCAGCAGCTCGTTCTTGCGAACCGCAGCGCCGTCCTTGACCTTGACGCGGGCGCCCGCCTGAACGGCGAAGGCCGGGCAGCGATCCTCGGGCACACCGGGCAGCGTGATGAGGATGTGGCCGCGGGCGATGGCCACGTCACCCAGGTCGTCGTTGGGATCGACCAGGGGCAGCTCCTTGAGCCGCACGACGCCGTCGACGGTGGCGCGATGCTGCGGCAGATCGCGTGAGGTCGAGGCGGCGCCACCGATGTGGAAGGTCCGCATGGTCAGCTGGGTGCCGGGCTCGCCGATGGACTGGGCAGCGATGACGCCGACCGCCTCGCCGATGTTCACCATGCGACCACGGGCCAGGTCGCGGCCGTAGCAGAGCACGCACACGCCGGTCTTGGAGCGGCAGGTGAGCACGGAGCGGATCTGCACCTTGCGGATATGGGCGCCCTCGATGGCCTCCACGGCCACCTCGTCGATGACCCCGTCGGCCTCGACCAGCACGTTGTCCTGGGAGTCGACCACGTCTTCGAGGACCACGCGGCCCAGGATGCGCTCGGACAGGGGCTGGATGACCTCACCGGCCTCTTCCAGGGACTCCATGTCGATGCCGTCCAAGGTGCCGCAGTCGTACTCGGAGATGACGGCGTCGTTGGCCACATCCACCAGGCGGCGGGTCAGGTAACCCGAGTTGGCGGTCTTGAGCGCCGTATCGGCCAGGCCCTTGCGAGCGCCGTGGGTGGAGATGAAGTACTGCAACACGCTCAGACCCTCGCGGAAGTTCGCGGTGATCGGCGTCTCGATGATCTCACCGGAGGGCTTGGCCATCAGGCCACGCATACCGGCCAGCTGACGCATCTGCTGGGCGGAACCTCGGGCGCCGGAGTCGGCCATCATGAAGATCGAGTTCAGGCTCTTGTCCTGGACCGCCTCTTTGCCTTCGCCGTACGAGGCCTCGCTGATGCCGCTCATCATGGTCTTGGCGACCTTCTCGGTGGCATCGGACCAGGTGTCGACGACCTTGTTGTAGCGCTCGCCGTCGGTGATCAGACCCTCGAGATACTGCTGAGTGATCTCGGTGACCTGGCCCTGGGCGGCGCTGACGATGTCGGCCTTGTCCGACGGGATCGCCATGTCGTCGATGCAGATGGAGATGCCGGCCGAGGTGGCGGCGCCGTAACCGGCTGAACGCAGGGCGTCGGCCAGCAGCACGGTCTGCTTGGAGCCCGAGCGACGGTAGACCTCGTCGATGAGGTTCTGCAGCTCGCGCTTGCCGAGCTCGCGGTTGTACAGGTCGAAGGGCACGCCGTTGGGCACGATCTCGGACAGCAGCACACGGCCGACCGTGGTCTCGAGGATCTCACGCCGCGCCGGCAGCTCCTCGTCGGCGTCCTGGTCCGCATCCCAGAAGGGCACGCGGCACCGGATGGTGGCCTGCAGCTCGAGGTCGCCAGCGTCGTAGGCCACGCGGACCTCGCCCGGATTGGCGAAAAGCCGGCCCTCACCCTTGGCGAAGGGTTTGGCGCGGGTGCGGTAGTACAGGCCCAGCACGATGTCCTGGGTCGGGTTGATGACGGGCTTGCCGTAAGCCGGCGACAGGATGTTGTTGGTGCTCATCATGAGCACGCGGGCCTCCATCTGGGCCTCGAGCGACAGGGGCAGGTGAACCGCCATCTGGTCGCCGTCGAAGTCGGCGTTGAAGGCGGTGCAGACCAGCGGATGCAGCTGGATGGCCTTGCCCTCGATGAGCACCGGCTCGAACGCCTGCATACCCAGCCTGTGCAGGGTCGGGGCGCGGTTGAGCAGCACCGGGTGCTCCTTGATGACGTCTTCGAGGATGTCCCAGACGACCGCCTGCTCCTTCTCCACCAGCTTTTTGGCGCTCTTGATGGTGGTGACGTAGCCCAGCTCCTCGAGCTTGGCGTAGACGAAGGGCTTGAACAGCTCCAGCGCCATCTTCTTGGGGATGCCGGTCTGGTGCAGACGCAGGTCGGGGCCGACCACGATGACCGAACGGCCCGAGTAGTCGACGCGCTTGCCGAGCAGGTTCTGGCGGAAGCGACCCTGCTTGCCCTTGAGCATGTCCGAGAGGGACTTCAGCGGGCGCTTGTTGGGGCCGGTGATCACCTTGCCGCGGCGGCCGTTGTCGAACAGGGCGTCGACGGCCTCCTGGAGCATGCGCTTCTCGTTGCGCACGATGATCTCGGGGGCGTGCAGCTCCAACAGGCGCTTGAGGCGGTTGTTGCGGTTGATGACGCGGCGGTAGAGGTCGTTCAGGTCCGAGGTGGCGAAGCGACCGCCATCCAGGGGCACCAGGGGGCGCAGATCGGGCGGCAGCACGGGGATGGTGGTCAGCACCAGCCACTGGGGTTTGTTGCCGCTCTGGCGCACGGACTCGACGATCTTGAGGCGCTTGCTGATCTTCTTGATCTTGGCTTCGCCGGTGGGCTTGATCAGGCCCTCGACCTTCTCCTCCCAGGCGTGGATCTCGCCGCGCAGTCGCACGGCCAGGTCGTCCAGGGTCTCGATGTCGATGCCGTCGCCGGGCCAGCGGGGCTTGTCGTCCGGCACGCGGGTCGGATCGAGGTAGGCCAGCAGTTCGAGGATCGCCTCGCCGCCCATCTCCAGCTTGAGGAAGTCAGACGACGGCGTGGTGTACACCGACAGCTCGCCGAGCACGTCCAGCACGTACTCGTGCTCTTCGGCGGACAGGATGCGACCGGGCAGGATCGGACCCACCTCGGGCAGCCACTGGGTGCTGATGGACTTGTCCACGCGCTCGATGACGAAGCCGTGCTGGACGTCGTAATAGTCCTCTTCGTTGACCAGCGTGCCGCGGGTGACGTTGCGGGTGTGACGCTTGACGATCTTGGCGATGTCGCTGCCCTCTTCGAGCAACTCGAAGTCGCCGAACAGGTCGCTCTTGCGCTCACGAGGCACGTAGAAGGGGTAGATGCCGGCCTTGCCGCGCTCCACCTGCAGCTTCAGGGAGCCGAGGGTGACGTACTTGGCGCAGTACAGCACGTACTCCAGATCCTTCAGGGTCATGTTGAGCAGGTGACCGATACGTGAGGGCAGGGACTTGAGGAACCAGATGTGGGCCACCGGCGTGGCCAGGTTGACATGCGCCAGGCGCTCGCGGCGGACCTTGGACTGGATCACCTCGACGCCGCACTTTTCGCAAACCACGCCACGGTGCTTCATGCGCTTATACTTGCCGCAATTGCACTCATAGTCCTTCACCGGCCCGAAGATCTTGGCGCAGAAGAGGCCATCACGCTCGGGCTTGAAGGTCCGATAGTTGATGGTCTCCGGCTTCTTGACCTCGCCGAAGGTCCACTCGGTCGACACCTTGCGCGGCGATGCGATGCCGATACGCACTGCGTCGATGTTGAGCGGGTTCTTGGGCTTCTCGAAGAAGTGCAGCATTTCGCGCATCGGAATCCTCGCTATTGACTCAAAAAGTTTGGGTAGTCCTCGTGGGGCTCTGAGCTATCCGATCACCTGGCCTTCGACATCGAGCAACTCGACATCCAAAGCCAGGGCCTTGAGCTCCTTGAGCAGGACGTTGAAGGACTCCGGCAGGCCGGGCTCAAGCAGACCTTCACCGCGTACGATGGACTCGTACATGCGGGTTCGGCCGACCACGTCATCCGACTTGACGGTCAGGAACTCCTGCAGGGCGTAGGCGGCGCCGTACGCCTCCATGGCCCAGACCTCCATCTCGCCCAATCGCTGGCCGCCGAACTGCGCCTTGCCGCCCAGCGGCTGCTGGGTGACCAGGGAGTAGGGACCGATGGAGCGGGCGTGGATCTTGTCATCGACCAGGTGGTGCAGCTTGAGCATGTACATCACGCCCACGGTCACCGGCTGGTCGAAGGCCTCGCCGTTGCGGCCGTCGTAAAGCACGGTCTGGCCGCGCTCGCCGACGTTGGCCTTGTCGAGCAGATCCCGGATTTCTTCCTCGCTGGCGCCATCGAAGACCGGCGTGGAGAAGCGGATGCCCTCCTCGTTATCCTCGACGAAGCGTTCCAGGTCGACATCGCTCAGGTCGTCGACCAGGGTGGCGATCTGATCCTCGTTGAAGTAACGCTTGATGGTCTTGCGGACTTCCTTGGAGTTGGCACCTTCGTCGACCAGCTCGCGCAGCTGGTGGCCCAGGTTATGCGCCGCCCAGCCCAGGTGCGTCTCCAGCACCTGGCCCACGTTCATTCGGGAGGGCACGCCGAGCGGGTTGAGCACGATGTCCACCGGCCGGCCGTCGGGCAGGTAGGGCATGTCCTCTTCACGCAGGATCCGGCTGACCACACCCTTGTTGCCGTGGCGACCGGCCATCTTGTCGCCCACCTGCAGCTTGCGCTTGATGGCGACGTAGACCTTGACCATCTTGATGACGCCGGGAGGCAGCTCGTCGCCGCGCACCATGCGCCGGATCTTCTCCTCGAAGAAGAACTTGATCTGGTTGGAGTGATCTTCGAGGTGGTCGAGCAGCGCCGACAGCTGGGCCGAGACCTCGCGATCGGCCACGCGCAGGTCGCGCCAGGCGGCGGGCACCTTGAAGCGATCGCCGTCGTCGTAGACCGAGCCCGGCAGGGTGGCCAGCGCGTCGGCGTCCAGCTTGGTGCCCTTGGCGAAGACCACGTTGCCCTGGTCGTCGACCACCTTGGAGGCGGTCTTGTGGTCGGCCAGGATGCGCCGGCACTTGTCGTAGGTCGACGTGGCCAGAATCTGGACCTCGTCGCCCATATCCTTGAGCAGCTTGGACTTCTCGTCCTCCTCGATCTCCTTGGTGCGCTCGTCCTTGGGCTCGGACTTGCGGGTGAAGACCTTGGCCGAGATGACCGTGCCCACCACACCGGGCGGCACGCGCAGCGAGGTGTCGCGCACGTCGCCGGCCTTCTCACCGAAGATGGCGCGCAGGAGCTTCTCTTCCGGGCTCAGCTGGGTCTCGCCCTTGGGCGTGATCTTGCCGACCAGGATGTCGCCGGTCTTGACGTCGGCACCGATGCGGATGATGCCGCTGACGTCGATATCGCCCAGCGCCTCTTCGCTGACGTTGGGGATGTCGCGGGTGATCTCTTCCTTGCCGAGCTTGGTGTCGCGTGCGACGCACTCGAACTCCTCGATGTGGATCGAGGTGAACAGGTCCTCCTTGATGATCTTCTCGCTGACGAGGATCGAATCCTCGTAGTTGTAGCCACCCCAGGGCATGAAGGCGACGACCACGTTGCGACCCAGGGCCAGCTCACCGCGATCGGTGCTGGGGCCATCGGCGATGACGTCGTTGGCGGCCACGTGATCGCCCATCTTGACGATGGGGCGCTGGTTGACGCAGGTGCTCTGGTTGGAGCGGGTGTACTTGGTCAGCTTGTAGATGTCGGTCGCGGCGCTCGGATCGTCGGGCTCGACGTCGCGCTTGACCACGATGCGCTCCGAGTCGACGTTGACCACGGTGCCGTTGTGCTTGGCGACCACGGTGACGCCCGAGTCGGAGGCCACGGTGGTCTCCAGCGCGGTGCCCACCAGGGGCGCCGTGGTCTTGAGCAGCGGCACCGCCTGGCGCTGCATGTTGCTGCCCATCAGCGCGCGGTTGGCGTCGTCGTTCTCCAGGAAGGGGATCAGCGACGCGGCCACCGAGACCAGCTGGTTGGGGCTGACGTCCATCAGCTCAACGTCGTTGGGCGGCACCTGGCGGAACTCGCCGTTGATGCGCACGTCGATGAGGTCGCCGGCCAGGCGGCCCTTCTTGTTCAGCGGCGTGTTCGCCTGGGCGATGGCGTGCTCCTCCTCCTCGAGGGCGGAGTAGTACTCGAAGGCCGAACTCAGGCGCCCTTCGACCACGTGCCGATAGGGCGTCTCGATGAAGCCGTACTCATTGACGCGGGCGTAGGTGGCCAGCGAAGCGATGAGGCCGATGTTCGGCCCTTCAGGCGTCTCGATGGGGCAGATCCGACCGTAGTGGGTCGGGTGCACATCGCGCACCTCGAAGCCGGCGCGGTCACGGGTCAGACCACCCGGCCCGAGAGCCGAGAGGCGACGCTTGTGGGTGACCTCGGAGAGCGGATTGGTCTGGTCCATGAACTGCGACAGCTGCGAGCTGCCGAAGTACTCGCGGACCACCGCGCTCATGGGTTTGGCGTTGATGAGCTCGTGCGGCATCGAGGTCTCGATGTCCTGGGCGATGCTCATCTTCTCCTTGATGGCCCGCTCCATGCGCACCAGGCCAACGCGGCACTGGTTCTCCATCAACTCGCCGACAGCGCGCACGCGGCGATTGCCGAGGTGATCGATGTCGTCGATGTTGTAGCCGGGGCGGCCGTTCTTGAGCGCCAGCAGGTAACGGATGGTGCGCAGGATGTCGGCCCGCGTCAGGGTGAAGCAGGGCGCGACCGGGGCCAGGCCCAGGCGGGTGCGCAGCTCGTCGTTGCCATCGGCGCGGACCTGGATCTGCTTGTGGCCACGCACCGGCATGATCAGCACGTTGCCGTCATCGCTGACGTTGGCGGTCAACAGACCGGTGGCCAGGCGAACCTCTTGCGTGAACACGCCGGCCGGGAGCTCCAGGCGCGAGGTCAACGCCTCGTGACCGGATACGGCGACCTCGGCGCGCTTGCCGGTACCGCGGACCCACAGCACGCCGGTCTTGTCCCGGCTCAAGGACAGGAAGTCATGGCCCTCGATCGCCTTCTCCAGGGAGGCGGCGAACTCGGCCGGCAACACCGCTCGGCTGTTGTTGAAGGACTTGGCGTCGACCTTCCAGGTGGCCACCTGCTCTTTGCCATCATGGGTGCGGACCGTGAAGGTCAGCTTCCAGTCGGCTTGCTTGATGGACGAGGGACGGGACAGGTCAGCGACGGTGAACAGGCCGCTGAGGTGGTCCACCAGCTGGGTGGCGTCGACCCGCGACATGTCCGGGAAGGTGTTGTCGGCCAGGCGCAGGCCGAACGTCTTGATCTTGACGCTGTTGTCGTACAGGCCGAAGTCCAGCTTCCAGTTGCGGTAGTCACCGCCGGGGGCGCTCAGATCGTAGCTGCGATCGCGCCGCATGGAGGTGGTCTCCAGGCGCACCAGACCTTGCTTCTTGAGCTGCAGCAGCGCGCTGCGCCGGGCGAACTTGTACTCGACCTTCATGCGGCCGACGTCGGATAGATCGTAACGCTGCTCGTTGAAGAACAGGTTGTTGAAGTAGTTGCGCGCTTGATTGATGGACGGCGGGTCGCCGGGGCGCAGGTGATGGTAGATGTCCTCGATGGCCTGGTCGTTGGACGGCAGGCGCTTGCGCTTGATGACGTCGGCGATGTCCTTGGCCAGCGTGTCGCGCAGGTACGAGCCCACATTCAAGCGGTCGATGAAGAGGACCTCGAAAGAGTCGATCTTGTGCTCGAGGAGCTGGTCGATGGTCTCCTCTTCCACCTCGTCGTTGGCCTCGAAGAGGACCTCGCCGGTCTCCTCGTCGATGACATCCGATGAGAACACCTTGCCGATCAGATCCTCCGACGGGATCTCGAGCTCGGTGATACCCGCAGCGCGCATCAGCTTGATGGCCCGGGCGGTGATCTTGCGGTTCTTCTTGACGATCGGCTTGCTCTTGCCGTCCGGGTGGCCGATCTCGACCGTGGTCCGCTGGCCCTCGAGCAGGCTGAAGTCGAGCGAACGCCACGAACGCAGCTCTTCGCCCTTCTTCTCCACGCGGATGCGCTCGACATCGTAGTAGTAGTTGAGCAGCTCCTCAGTGCTGTAGCCCAACGCCCGCAGCAGCACGGTGGCGTGCAGCTTACGGCGCCGGTCGATGCGCACGTAGAGCATGTCTTTGTGGTCGAACTCGAAGTCCAGCCACGAGCCGCGGTAGGGGATGATGCGCGCCGAGTAGATGCGCTTGCCGCTGGCGTGGGTCTTGCCCTTGTCATGCTCGAAGAGCACGCCGGGGCTACGGTGCAGCTGGCTGACGATGACCCGCTCGCTACCGTTGATGATGAAGGTGCCGGCGGTCGTCATCAGCGGGATCTCGCCGAAGTAGACCTCCTGCTCCTTGACGTCGCGGATGGTCTGGATGCCGCTCTCGGAGACATCGAAGACCACCAGGCGGATCAGCACCTTGATGGGAGAGGCGTAGGTCATGCCGCGGGCGCGGCACTCGACGACGTCGTACTTCGGATCTTCGAGGTGGAAGGAGACGAACTCCAACGACGCCGTCTTGTTGAAGTCCTGGATGGGGAACACGGTTGCGAAGATGGCCTGAAGGCCGATCATCTCGCGCTGCTCCGGCGGCACATCGCGCTGCAGGAACTTGTCGTACGACTGGCGCTGGACGTGGATCAGATCCGGTACCTCGACGATCCTGTGAAGGCGCGAGAATGACTTTCGGACCCGGAGTTCCATCGCGGTGCGTGCCATAGTTGTCTCCGTACTTCCCGTTGGAATTTTGTTCGTTCTGAGAGCGAAAATTGCCAGGTGCGATTAAGCGGCGGCGCCCCGGGCCGCGAATCCGGTCGGATTCTGCGGCTCGGGGCCCTCCGCGTGTGCGGTCTTACTTGATTTCGACCTTCGCACCGGCCTCCTCAAGCTTGGCCTTGGCCGACTCGGCCTCTTCCTTGCTGACGCCTTCGCGCACGGCACCGCCGGCGGTCTCCACCAGCGCCTTGGCCTCGCGCAGACCCAGCGCGGTGAGCTCGCGCACGGCCTTGATGACGTTGATCTTCTTGGCGCCCGGCTCGAGGATCAGGACGTCGAACTCGGTCTGCTCTTCGACCGCTTCGGCCTCGCCACCACCGGCGGCTGCCGGAGCGGCGGCCACTGCTGCGGCGCTCACGCCCCACTTATCCTCGAGGGCGGTGATGATTTCAGCGAGCTCCAGCACGGTCATGCCGGAGAGGTGGTCGATGAGATCTTGCTGACTGATAGCCATGTCTGTGTTCTCCAATGAGCGTCTTGTCTGTCGCGCTCGATAGCTTTGTGTTCACGCGGGCCGAAGCCCGCTGCGATCGGCTCAGGCTGATGCCTCTTCCAGCTCGTCCTTGCGTGCACTCAGCACCGTGACCAGGCTGCGCGCGGGTGCGCTCAGCTGACCCAGGAACTTCGAGGGCACTGCCGCCAGGACACCCAGGAATTTCGCACGAAGTTCGTCGAGTCCGGGCAGCTTGCTCAGGGCGAGGACTTCTTCCGCAGAGAGTCTTTTGCCGTCGAGCACGCCGACCTTGATGACGATCTTGTCGTTATCCTTGGCCGCCTTGGCGATCACCTTCGCGGGCCCGATGGGGTCACCGCTGAAGGCGAAGAGGTTGGCGCCCACCAGGTCGTCATGAATGACTTCCAGGTCGGTGCCTGCAATGGACAAGCGTGCGAGGGTGTTTTTGACGACACGAATCTGTCCGCCCGCGTTGCGCATGTCGGCGCGAAGTGCTTGGGCCTGCAATACAGTCAGTCCCTTGTACCCCGCGACGACCAGCCCGGCGGTGCCAGCTAGTTCGTCTCGCAGCCGATCGACCCGTTGCTGCTTGATGGCTTTAATCACGGGTCTCCTTGCTCCCTGCTACACCTGATTGCGACAGAACACGCGCCCACCGTGGGAATGTGTCCAAGGTGCTCCTTGCACCCGTCGCCTCCGCCGGTCCTACGGTCAAAGACCTGCCGGCTTCTCAGACGCGGCCCCGTGGGGCCGTACTTTCGCCCTCCCGTCGAGTTCGCCCTCGGGCGACCCGGCGGATGGACCCACTAGACGCGATACTGGTTCGCGACTTCGTTTGCATCGATCCGCACACCCGGTGAGTGGGTGAGCGAAATGGTCACGGCCTTGAAATAGCGGCCCTTGGCTGCCGAGGGTTTGGCCTTGGCCAGCGTCTCGAGCAGCGTGTTCACGTTCTCGGTGAGCTTGTCCGCGTCGAACGAGCTCTTACCGACGCCTGCGTGAATGATGCCGGTGCGGTCGGTGCGATAGGAGATCTTACCGGCCTTGGCTTGGGAGACCGCCTTGGTCACGTCGAAGGTGACCGTGCCGACCTTGGGGTTGGGCATCAGGCCGCGCGGTCCCAGGATGCGGCCGATCTTACCGACGTGCACCATCATATTGGGAGTCGCGATGGCGGTATCGAACTCGAACCAGCCGCCCTTGACCTTCTCGACCAGGTCCTCGGCGCCGACGAAATCCGCGCCGGCCTCCAGGGCCTCCTTTTCCTTGTCACCCTTGGCGAAAACCGCCACGCGCACCTTCTTGCCGGTACCGTGGGGCAACACCACCGCGCCGCGGACCATCTGGTCGGCATGCTTGGGGTTGACGCCCAGGTTGACGGCGAGCTCGACGGTCTCGTCATAACCGGCCGTCTCGATGTCGGCGATGATGGCGACCGCTTCAGCGACGCTGTAATGGTGTTGACGGTCGAACTTCTGGAGCGCCGCGTTGTATTTCTTGCCTCGCTTGGCCATGGCTACCTCCTAATCGACCACGATAATGCCCATGGAGCGGGCAGTACCGGAGAGAGTGAGGATGGCCGCGTCCACGTCATTGGCGTACAGGTCGGGCTTCTTGATCTCTGCGATCTCAGCCAACTGTGTGCGCGTGACCTGGCCCACCTTGTTTCGGTTGGGCTCGCCCGAGCCCTTCTTCAGGCCGGCGGCCTTGAGGATGAGCGAGGACGCTGGCGGCGTCTTGGTGATGAACGAGAACGATCGATCCGAATACACGGTGATGATCACCGGGATGATCGATCCTTCCTGGCCCTGCGTCTTGGCGTTGTACGCCTTGCAGAACTGCATGATGTTGACGCCGTGCTGACCGAGCGCAGGGCCGACGGGGGGCGAAGGATTCGCCTTGCCCGCGTGCAACTGCAGCTTGATGTAACCGGCAACCTTCTTTGCCATGATGTCCTCCAGCGTGCTCGAGCGGTCGGTTACTGACCTCGCACGAAGGTGGTTGAGAGGCGGTCGGGTCTAGTTCCCGCTTTTTTCCACCTGCATGAAACCGAGCTCCACTGGCGTTGCTCGGCCGAAGATGCTCACGAGCACCTTGAGTTTCTGCTTGTCGGGGATGACCTCGGCGACGGTGCCGCTGAAGTTGGCGAACGGGCCGTCGATGACGCGCACCTCGGTCCCCTCGTCGAAGCTGAGCACCGGCTTGGCCTCGACCTCGGACTGCTCCAGGGCCTGCGTGATGCGCTTGACCTCGTGCGCGGGCACGGGCGGCGGGTTCATGCCGCCACCGACGAAGCCGGTGATCTTGTTGGTCCCCTTGACGCAATGCCAGGTCTCTTCGTTGAGCAGCATCTCGACCAGGATGTAGCCGGGGAAGAAGCGGCGGGTCGACTCATGCCGGACGCCGCTGCGCACCTCGACCACCTTCTCGGTGGGGATCAGGATGTCGCCGAAGTACTCCTCGAGCCCTTCTGCCTTGACGCGTTCGAGCAGACCGGCGCGGGCGGTGTTCTCCGACCCGGTGTACGTATGCACGATGTAGTAGCGCTTGCGCGGCCGACGCAGGGAGCGGGGCTCGCGGCGCGGCTCGGGGGCGGGAGGCGCTTCTTCCGCAGCGGCTTCCCCTTCAGGTGCGGCTTCTGCTTCGGGTGCAGCTTCTGCTTCCGTTGCGGCGGCGTCAGCTTCCGGTACGGCGGCTTCTGCTTCCGGTGCGGCGGCTTCTTCAGCGACCTCGACCGGCGCGGCAGCTTCTTCAGCGGACTCGACCGGCGCGGCAGCTTCTTCAGCGGACTCGACCGGGGCAGCCTCAGCCACCACGACGGGCTCGGCCGGCGTGTCGGAGGATGCGGGTGCCGCGGCGTCCTGTGTCGTGTTGTTCACGGTCATGGCTTCCCCTGTGCCTGTCCAGCGGCCTGCGACGAGCGCTGGCCGCGGGATTAGCCCGACGTCGGGCTACAGGTCGTAGAACAGCTTGGTCAGCGCGCTGAACAACACGTCAAAAGCCCAGAGACAGAGCGCGATGATAATCGTCACCACGATGGTCACCATCGTCTGCAGACGCGTCTCTTCCCACGTCGGCCAGGTGACCTTGCGCATCTCGAAGGCCACCTCATTGGTCAGCTGAAACAGCCGCTCGTGGCGCCACATGTAGATGCCACCGACCACGCCGATGACGATCCCGGCGAGGTCGCTGAGACGGAACTCGGCCCCGATAAGGGCCATGTCCAGTTCTGGGTACGTCAGATCGAACGCACCGGCGATAAACCGGGCGCTCAATATCCACAGCAGCAGCGCGGCTGCCATGAACGTCAAACTGACCATTCGTGCCTGGCTCGGCATATGCTGTTCCTCGGCCTGTGCTGGCAGGGCAGGCGGGATTCGAACCCACAACCGGCGGATTTGGAGTCCGCTGCTCTACCGTTGGAGCTACTGCCCTGTTCCCCGGTGACGGCTCCAGCAGTTGCCGTCGTGGGATGGGTCGACCCCCGATGTGACTACTTCGTCTCCTTGTGTACCGTGTGCTTGCGTTCGAAGCGACAGTACTTGCGGAAACTCAGACGCCCCGGAGAGGTCTTCTTGTTCTTGGTGGTCGTGTATCGCGACACGCCCGGCAGGCCGCTCTTTCGACACTCCGTGCACTCGAGGTGCACGATGATTCGATTGCCCCTGGCCATGGTTGTACTCCTGCTGGAAGTCTCGCGACCCCGGCGATGCGAGATCGCCCGGGTCTGCGGACTACCTACTCGTGAATCTCGACGACGCGGCCGGCGCCGACGGTGCGGCCACCTTCGCGAATTGCGAAGCGCAGGCCCTTCTCCATGGCGATCGGCACGATCAACTCGACGTCGATATTGACGTTGTCGCCGGGCTTGACCATCTCCACGTCCGACTTGAGCGTGATGACGCCGGTGACGTCCGTGGTGCGGAAGTAGAACTGCGGGCGGTAGCCCTGGAAGAAGGGCTTGTGACGGCCACCCTCGTCCTTGTTCAGAATGTAGACCTGGGCCTCGAACTTGATGTGCGGGGTCACCGAGCCGGGCTTCGCCAGCACCTGGCCGCGCTCCACGTCGGTCCGCTTCACGCCACGCAGCAGGGCGCCGACGTTGTCGCCAGCCTGGCCGCTGTCGAGCAGCTTGCGGAACATCTCGACGCCGGTGCAGGTCGTCTTGCGGGTCTCGCGGATGCCGACGATCTCGATCTCGTCGCCCACCTTCACGATGCCGCGCTCGATACGACCGGTGACCACGGTGCCGCGGCCAGAGATGGTCATCGTATCCTCAATCGGCATGAGGAAGGGCTTGTCGAGCTCGCGCACGGGCTCGGGCACGAAAGTGTCCAGGGCGTCGAGCAGCTCGGTGATGCTCTTCGGACCGAAGCCGTGCTCGTTCTCTTCCTTGTTCAGCGCCATCAGCGCCGAGCCACGGACGAGGGGGGTGTCGTCGCCCGGGAAGTCGTACTTGTCGAGCAGCTCGCGAACTTCCATGTCGACCAGGTCGACCAGCTCGCCGTCCGGATCGTCGTCGTACGCGAGATCGCACTTGTTCAGGTAGACCAGCACCGACGGCACACCCACCTGGCGGGCGAGCAGCACGTGCTCCTTGGTCTGCGGCATGGGGCCGTCCGTGGCCGCCACGACCAGGATCGCGCCGTCCATCTGCGCCGCGCCGGTGATCATGTTCTTGATGTAATCTGCGTGACCGGGGCAGTCGACGTGCGCGTAGTGACGGTTATCCGTCTCGTACTCGACGTGCGCGGTCGCGATCGTGATTCCACGACTCTTCTCTTCGGGCGCCTTGTCGATCTCGTCGAAGGCTACGAAGTTGCTGAAGCCCTTGTCGGCCTGCAACAGGGTCATCGCCGCGGTCAGGGTGGTCTTGCCGTGGTCGACGTGTCCGATGGTTCCCACGTTGACGTGGGGCTTGTTACGCTGGAATTTGGCCTTGGCCATGGCTTTGTTCTCCCTTGTTCAGGTCGCCGCGTGCGACGCTGTGTCCGACTTTATCTCACTTCTCTGCGACGCCTGCCGCCGGGCCACCCTCGATCATCGATCTCGGGTGACATCGTTCATTCTGTTTTCCGTTCTCTTCTGCCGTCTCGGGCCCGCCGAAACGGAGTTCGGGGAGCCCACGACCGGACTCGAACCGGTGACCTCTTCCTTACCAAGGAAGTGCTCTACCTGCTGAGCTACGTGGGCGGGGAGCGGGAAACGGGTCTCGAACCCGCAACCCTCAGCTTGGAAGGCTGATGCTCTACCAATTGAGCTATTCCCGCGTCGGCCGGTATGGTCGTTCGGGCCGCGTCATGCTCCCGCGTTGAGGCTGGAGCGGTGGTGGAGGATGATGGATTTGAACCATCGTAGGCTCTCGCCAGCAGATTTACAGTCTGCCCCCTTTAACCCCTCGGGCAATCCTCCGTGCAATCGGGTCTCGAGGCCCGATCTATCTGCCGAATCCGCCATTGGCGGCGGCCGCTTTCCGGCTCCAGCGCGCGGCATTTGCAGGCCGGTGCGATGGGAGCTGGCGAAGGGACTCGAACCCGCAACCTGCTGATTACAAATCAGCTGCTCTACCAATTGAGCTACGCCAGCGACGCTGCTGTCGGGCGGTCTGCTCGACCATCCCGACTTGTGGGCTGGTTCGGCTACAGGCGTCGGTTGTCAATCGCCGAGCAGGGGCCGTGAGGCGTCCTGAGAGGCGGGTTGTTGCGAGTCGCGCGACACATTCCGAGACCTGACCGACCGTTCCTGGTTCCGCGTGGTTCCTTATGGATTCTGGCCGGTTGCCGTAGTTCTCGGTTGTGTCTTTGCAGGCCGCTCAGGCCCTTGTCTCGCGCGCTCGCTCGGGGCATCCGCGCACAGCGGTACCCCGATAAGGGCGGTAGGCAATACAGTAGTCTCCTGGCCTTGTCAAGCCAAAACGGTGGCCTGCTCAGTCGTGTCAAGGGCCTGATCCCGCGCTCGAATCCGCCGCTGCCGACGGCTGCGCCGGGCGCCGGGCGAGCGCCAGGGCCACAGTGGCGAAGGAGGCGACGTTCAGGGAGTCCATTGCGGGGCTGCCTGGCAGGGTGATCTCACGCTGACAATGGCGCCTTAAAAGCGGTCTCAGGCCACGATCTTCGGCGCCGAGCACGATCGCCAGCGGACGGTCCACGGGCAGCTGCCAGAGATCGTCAGCCCCGGCATCCACCACCGTACCGGCGCACTCCACGCCGCGATCGGCCAGGGTGCGCAGCGTTCGGGCCAGGTTGACCACCTGGATCACCGGCAGGGTGGCGGCGGCGCCACGGGCGATGCGTTCGACCACCGGTGTGACCCCGGCCGCACGATCGGTCGGTAGGATGGCAGCCGTGGCGCCAAAGAACGCCGCCGATCGCAAGATGGCGCCCAGGTTTCGGGTGTCGGTGACCGAGTCCAGGACCAGCAACAGGGTGCCCGGCCTGGCGCCGTCTGGGGGCACGATCGCGTCCAGATCGGCGTAGGTGAAAGGGTGCACATCGGCGGCCAGGCCCTGGGCCACATGGTCGGACCAGGTGGCATTGTCCGGTTGGCTGCGGCGCAGGTCGACGTCGGCGGCCCCTGCTGCCCGCTCGACCTGCTGGACCAGGTTGCGATCGCGGCTCCAGCACCACAATCGGATGATTCGCTCGGGACAGTGCGCCAAAAGGGCCAGCACAGCGTGCCGGCCGATCACCGGGCCTGCATGCTGCCGATCGCGCCCGCGTCGCTTGCGCCGCTCTGGCGATCTGCGGCCGCCCATCAGAGTTGCAGCGCGCTGCCATCGCGGGCAGAGACGATGGCCGCGACCGCGCGATCGACCAGGCCTTCGACCGGCATGTCCTGGCGCTCTCCGATGGACCGTACCTTGACCTCGACGATGCCCTCAGCGGCCTTGCGACCGACGGTGATCTGCAGCGGGAAGCCGATCAACTCGGCATCCTTGAACTTGACCCCGGGCCGCATCTTGCGGTCGTCCAGCACCACCTCGACGCCCCGGCGCTCGAACTCATCGTGCAGGGACTGGGCCAGCTCCACGCCCACCTCGTCGCGACTGATGCCGACGATGATCACCTCTGCGGGCGCGATGGCCACCGGCCAGTTGATGCCGCGCTCGTCGTTGTTCTGCTCCACAGCGGCCGACAGGATGCGGCTCACGCCGATGCCATAGCAGCCCATGACGAACGGTTTGTCCTTGCCGTTCACGTCCAGGAAGCTGGCCTGCATGGACTCGGAGTACTTGGTCCCCAGGAAGAAGACGTGGCCCACCTCGATACCGCGGAAGGTGCGCAGGCTGCCGCCATCGGTCTCGCCGCAGCGGGGGCAGGGGTCGCCGGCTTCGGCCAGGCGCAGATCGAGCCAGCGCACATTCTCGAGATCGCGGGCCGGGATCACGCCGACGCGATGCTTGTCGACCGCGTTGGCGCCGATGATGGCGGACGCCATGGCGGCCACCTCGTGGTCGACCAGCAGGTTCACCTTGCCGGCGTCCATGGCGCCCAGGTAGCCCGGCGGCAGGCCCGTGGCCTTGGCGAACCACTCCCCGTCGGCGATCTCCAGGATCGCGGCCTCGGCGGCGCGCTTGACCTTGACCTCGTTGACCTCGCGATCGCCGCGTACAAAGGCCACCAACGGTTCGCCATCGGCGTTGTAGCAGACGGCCTTCACCGCGCCCGAGGGGTCGGCGCCCAGGAAGCTGCAGACGTCTTCGATGGTCTTCTGGCCCGGCGTATCGACGACTTCGGACGCGGGCGCGTCTGCGGCCCACTCAAAAGCCTTCGGCGTGGGCAGCCCGGCCATCTCCACGTTGGCGGCATAGTCGCAGTGATCGCAGCTGACGATGGCGTCCTCGCCCGAATCGGCGAGCACCTGGAACTCGTGTGAAAGCTTGCCGCCGATGTTGCCGGTGTCGGCCTCCACGGGCCGGAAGTCCAGTCCCATGCGGCTGAAGATGCGGCCATAGGCGTCGAACATGGCCTGGTAGGAGGTGCGCGCACTCTCGTCGTCGGCGTCGAAGGAGTAGGCGTCCTTCATCACAAACTCGCGCCCGCGCATGAGGCCCGCGCGCGGCCGCATCTCGTCCCGGAACTTGGTCTGGATCTGGTACAGGTTGATGGGCAGCTGCTTGTAGGAGCGCACGTCGCGCCGAATCAGGTCGACGATGGCCTCTTCGTGTGTCGGTCCGAGGCAGAACTCGCCGCCTTTGCGATCGTTCAAGCGCAGCAGCTCGGGCCCGTACTCGGTCCAGCGATTGCTCTCCTGCCAGAGCTCAGCCGGGATCACCAGCGGCAGGAGCACCTCCTCGGCACCGGCGCGACCCAACTCCTGACGGATGATGGTCTTGATCTTCTCCATCACCCGCACCCCCAGGGGCAGGAAGGAGTAGATGCCGGCAGCGACCCGGCGAATGAAGCCGGCGCGCACGAGCAGCGCATGCGAGACGACCTCCGCGTCGCGAGGCGCCTCTCTGAGGGTGGGCAGGTGCAGTTGGCTGGCGCGCATGGTGGTCTCCGGTGCGGGGCGCCCTTCGATGCCACGGCACGCCGGCGATGACAAGGGGCAGGCGCACTTGGACCGCGTCATCTTGCCACTGGCCCGTGGTCATGCCACGGTCCGCGCCCTTGCGCCGGGTGGACCCGACCATGACCCGAACCGAAGCCCAATCTCAGACACCGGAGGCGCCGGCCCGACAGGGCTGGTTGCACTGGCTGATCGTGATCGTGGTGTTCAGCATCACCGGCAGCCTGGCGGTCTGGGTGGCGCGTCTGCTCCTGCACGACGCGTTGGGGTTGGAGGGCGGCTTCTGGACCGGCCCCTGGACCTATCGCCTGGCCTACCTGGCGCTGATCCCGCCCTGCTATAGCGTCATGTTGGTGATCGTCGGCACCGTGTTCGGCAAGGGTGTCTACTTCCGCAGCCGCGCGGTGCGCATGTGGAGCCGCCTGCTGCCGCGCGGCCTGCGCGAGCGTGCGCGCGCGTGGGGCGAGCGCTAGATCCCTGAATTGAAAGTCCGTTTGCATCCGGACGGGCAAGTCGCTATTCCTGTGGGCCGAAACAGGAGGCCCCCATGAGCGCCACTCCCCCGATCGCCGCCCTCGGCAGCCTCTACGCGATGCTCGCTCTGGTGGCTCTGGCTATGGCCTGCACCACAACGCAATCGCCCGGCACGCCTACCGAAAAGGTGGTCGTCGCCTGTGCCAAGGATGGCAACTGCCCGGCAGGGAAGAAGTGCGAAAACGAGGTGTGCGTCGACGATGCCAACGCCAGTGCCGACGCTGGCGCGGCGGACGCTGGGGCGACCGACGCCAGCGCCACGGACGCCGGCCCGACCGACGCGGGCGTTGTGGACGCAGGGCCCGCAGACACCGGCACTGGAACCTGTGATCCCACCGCCAACACCGGCCCGACGCCGCGCGGCGAGTCGGTCGGCGGCATGATCGGCGGCAAATTCCTGGTCCTGTACGGCGACGATGGCGTGCCGCAGAACTGCAATCCGGCGCTCAAACCGGCCAAGGACGCGTGGGTATTCGACCCCTGCACCAGCTGGACCGAGTTGGATACAGCCAAGCTGCCCGACCCCCGCGCCCGCGGCGTGTCGGTGGTCGACGGCCAGGGGGGCTACCTCTACATCTATGGTGGCCGCTACCGCCCAGGCAGCTCGGGCACGTATACGGTGCGCAAGGACCTGTGGCGCTACAACGCCAACAACAACACCTGGCTCAAACTCAGCGACCAGGGCCCGCAGGGTCGCTCCAACACCGCCCTGTCCTTCCGCAACAAGGACGGCACCCTGTGGCTCTTCGGCGGCAACGCCTCGGCCAGCGGCATGTCCTTCAGCCCCCTGGGCGACCTGTGGAAGTACGACCCCGCCAGCGGCGTCTGGGAGTCGCCCAAGACCACGGGCAAGGCGCCCGGCAAGCGGCTCTTCCACGCCAGCGCCATCACCAGCGACGGCAAGTACCTGGTCGTCTTCGGCGGCGGCGGCGCCAACGCCTGGCAGGGCCCGTTCTACAACGACACCTACCGCCTGGACCTGCACACCCTGACCTGGACCGAGCTCAAGGCCGCTGGTGCCAAGCCCATGGGCCGGATCAAGCACGGCATGATCTCCTTCCCGGGCGAAAAACGGCTGCTGCTCTTCGGCGGCCACGACGACGGCCCCGTGGGCAATCGCAACGACCTGTGGTGGCTCGACGCCGACACCGGCGCCTGGGAGCGGATCAAGAAGGGCGACCTCGGCCAGAACGAGGACCCCACCATCATCTACAAGAAGGCCAACGCCTTCTGCGACTTCCCGCCCGACTTCATGAAGGTCGACATGGACTCCCCCGAGCGCCGCGAAGCCTTCATCTGGAACTACGACATCGTCACCGGCAAGATCTGGATGTTCGGCGGCAAGGGCGACTGTGGCCCGCTGCACGACGTCTGGACCCTCGATCCCAAGACCCTGAAGTGGGAGGTGGCCGAGGATACGACGGACGGATGGTCCTGCGAGCGCTGGCAGTCGCCTTGTAGCAAGCTTTGCGGATAGAACGCCGATGGCGTTCTATGGGGCCCGCGCTGCGCGCGGGCCGCGGCACCTTATGGCGCCGCAGGCGACCCGAGTTGTAAACCCGGCCGTTCAGTGGCGCTTTCTGACCGATTGAAAATGTGACTTTCAATCTGCACACTCCGAGCCGGCAGAGCCTGACAGTACGGCCGCCTCAACGCCCCAGCACTCGCCCAATCCCATCAAGTACAAGCTCCAGTCGACGCTGCGGCAGCCTCCCGGCTCGCTCGACCAGCAATCGGCGGTCAAGCGCCACGACCTGCGAGACGTTGGCCACCGACCTGCGAGGCAGGCCGGAGTCTCGCCGGGCGACCAGGACATTGCCCGGCGCGTCGGCCCACTTCATGTTGCTGGTCAGGGGCACGCAGATGACCGTCGCGATGCGACTTCGGTTGAGGGCGTCGCCTTGGACCACAATCACCGGCCGACGCAATCCGGGACCCGAGCCGACCGGGTCGGGCAGCGCAGCCCAGAACACATCGCCCTGCGACACAACCAACGGGCTGGCTACCACTCCGAGCGCTCCAACACGGCCACAGAAGCCGCCGCCCAATCAGCGTCCATCTCGCCATCGACGGCATCACACACCAGGTTCATCGCGGCGGTGTCGTCCACCG
Organism: uncultured Enterobacteriaceae bacterium; assembly: GCA_964438735.1. Classification (GTDB taxonomy): domain Bacteria; phylum Myxococcota_A; class UBA9042; order UBA9042; family UBA9042; genus CAYTLW01. The sequence continues at coordinate 30,429 of CAYTLW010000041.1, forward strand.
CGGTGTGCCGGCGCAGGTAGTCGGCCATGGCTTCGGCATAGAGTTGACTGCGCGACTTGCCCTGGCGGCGGGCGAGGTCGTCCGCGCTCTTGAACAGGTCGTCGGGGATGGAGATGGCCGTCTTCATACTCACAGTATAACCGGGTCGTCGGGCAGATCAATGCTGCGCTGCGCGCCGTGAACCTGGCGACCAATCGTCGGCTGGTGGTCGAAGTCTGCGAAGGCAGACTTCTTGACTGAGAGCCCGCGTCTTCAGCCGCGGGGTCGGCCCCGGTGCTCGAATCCAACGGTCACGACCGGCGACGCGGTCCGACCCAAGCAACAGAGCCCAAAGCCAACGGGCCCGCAGGAGCAATGTCCTGCGGGCCCGCCGATGGCTTGCTAGTCCCTAGTACTCGTACGTCTCGTGCAACGTACGCAGGATATCGATCAGACTGACCCGGAACTGGTACTCCGAGAACAGGTAGGTGTCCTGCAGGGTTTCCACGTTGCCCTGGTACTGGTCGAGCACCTTCTGGGCCTCGGACAGCTGCAGGCAGCCGGCGTTCAGCACATCATCTGCGGCCTCGTAGGCGACGTAGACCTTGCCCGACAGGGGGTCGGTGAAGGTGCACTTGGTCGCCGACTGCGGCAGCTCGATGGCGGCCTGGTTGCCCTTGAGGAAGATGCGGCTGATGTCCATGAAGCTGCGGTTGAAGCCCTGGGTGAGCAGGGACATGCCATACAGCGAGGCGATCAGCGGCATACGGAAGCGACTGGACGGGAAGGTCGGCCGCTGGTCGGGGAACATGCGGTACTTGGTGCAACCGGCCTGCTTGTCCAGCGGCGGCGCGGTCGGGTCGTCCTCGACGTAGAGGCAGCCGGCCGGGCAGACGTCCGCGTCGGTGCCATCCTTCTTCTTGCCGCCGATCCAGTGCGGCCGAATCAGGTAGTCACGCTGGGTCTGGCCGTCGATCTTGCCGCCGTTGATGACGCACCAACCGAAGTGTTCGGCGTTCTCCACCGAGATGCCGGTGAGCAGGTTCATCACCTTGCGCGGGAAGAGGTTGAAGTAGCCGGCCAGGTAGCGGCGAATGTCCTCGTTCTCGTTGACGGCGATGTAGTTCGGCGGCGTCGGGTCGGTGAGCAGCGTGAAGGCCGTCAGCCGATCGTAGAACTGGCCACCGGAGACCGGGCGGGTCAGGTAACCCGAGAAGGACCAGCCGGCGTAGAGGCGGCGGGTGCCGTCGAGCTCGGTGAACAGGGTGCAATCATCCAGCGCGCCGGCCTCCTCCTGGGCGTAGGGCTCGTAGCGCTTGCGGACCGAGTTCCAGCAGTAGTAGGCGGTGTTCGGTCGCGAGACGACCCGCATGAGCGTGTTGAACGACTCGGAGGTGGCCAGCGAGCCGGACAGGCCGCCGGTCGGATCCAGATCGTAGTCGACGCCGTACTTCGACTTCCACCAGTCGCCCTGGTTGTAGTGCGCCATGTTCATGGCCCAGTACTGGAACTGGCGATGCGCCGAGTAGAAGTAACGATTGACCGTGCCCTGGTAGCGGCTGGTGTGGAAGGTCTCCGAGTCCCAGGCGTAGCCGTAGAAGAACCAGTAGTTCTCGTAGTCGTCCAGGGCGTTGCGCGCGATCTCCAGCGGATCGGCGCCCTCATCCCAGGTAGCGCAGGTGGGCGTGCGGCCGTTGTACTCATCGGAGCAGAAGCGGTAGGGCACCTCCACCAGCGGCTTGGCGGTCTTGGGGATGTTCTTCTGCTTGCAGTAGCTGGCCTGGCCGAAGGGCGAGCAGGTCGCGCCGCCGCCGCAGTCCTGGTCGGTGGTGCAGCGGTCGCCCTTGATGGCGTTCCACGACACATTGGTGCGGTCATAGAGGTTGGCTACGCCGCCGAAGAACGTCGGCAGGGTCGAGTAGTGCAGCTTGCGGGTCAGCCGCAACATGTCCTGGTTGCCCAGGTGCTGGAGCTCGAAGTCGCCAGGCTTGTCGTCGGACGGCTCATCCAGGTACTCGGACATGGCCTTCAGGCCGCCGCCCGGCTCCTTGTTCGGATCTGGCGGGTTGGTGAAGACCTCGACCAGATCGCCATAGCCGAACTTGATGGCGGCCATGTCGTAGTGACCCAGGCCAGCCCAACGGCCGTTGAACTTGGCGGTGTAGTCCATCACCGAGGCGAGCTGCTTCTCGCGGATGTTGCCCAGGGACTGGGCCAGGGTGTCGCGCTGCCACTCGTTGGCGACCTTGCCGTCCTGGTCGAGCTTCAGGCCCCAGTACTCCTTGTGGTAGTTCAGGGTATCGGTGGACGCCTCGAAGTTGTGGCGCAGGCCCAGGGTGTGGCCCACCTCGTGCAACTGCGTGCCCTCGTAGATGCGCGACCAGAGTTCGATCTTGATCGAGTCTCGCAGTTTGAGCACCAGGCCGCGACCGAGCTGCTGCGTGGAGCGCACGGCGGGATCGTTGGTGTCGGTGTAGAGGGGATTGGGCAGGAAGTGGTTCTTCTCGGCCAGCGGGTGCATACCCACGGCGTCGGCCACGGCCAGACGCAGGTTGTGCATCAGCTCCTGTGCCGAGCAGGAGGCCCATTTCTTCTCGCCGCCGACCTCGACGCAGACGCGGCCCTTGGCCAGGCCCAATGACTCGAAGGTGCCCACGTCGCGGGCCTTCTCGTCGTTGGAGACGCAGCCGCTCTTGCCGGCGATCTTCTCGTCGGTGTTCTCGGCGATCTTGGCCCAGTCAAAGACGGTGACCTTGTCGGTGGCCACGAAGGCCTCGCAGAGCTTCTTGTCGTAGACGCGGCCGTACTCGTGGGCCAGGCCCATGACCGCGGCGTCGGCGAACTCCTCGAGGTAGAGGTTCTTCTCGGCCAGGTCCAGGCGCGCCTTCTCGGCCTTGCGCATGCCAGCGACGTGGGCCCAGTTGGCCAGGGACATCTTGTCGAGCCAGGAGCCCTCGACCTTGCTGGTGCTGCCCTTCTTGACGTGGGGATTCTTGAACAGGGCGTGCACCGAGTGGTCATGACCGCTGACCAGCATGGCGTCGAGCTCTTCGTTCTGGCGCAGGATCTGCATCCGACCCTGGGCCCAGGTGCCGGCGTTGTCGACCTTGGCCAGTCCGGTGGCCCGCAGGCCTTGGCGCACGTCGGTGTCGATCATGTCGCGCACGTAGTCCTGGGCCTCCTTGGTATTGGTCGGCGCGGCCACGTGGCTCTGCGAATGGGCCACCTTCGGCCCCTTGGTGTCGTAGTGAGCAAAGGTCTTTGCCTTGACCAGCCAGGCCTGCTCGGTGTCGTACTTGATGTCGTTGAAGTCCTTGACGCCGGCGTGGAACTCGATGGTGTTCATGGCGCGCTCGGCACCCAACTTCATCTGCGCCACGTAGGAGTGCGCGTAGCCGGCCATGAGCTCACCGGTGAGCGGGTCGGCGGCGCTGGGGCCGTAGCCATACAGGCCGATCTGAATCGGCTCGACGACCGCGTGCATCATCGAGTAGCGCAGATCACCAAAGATGCGCGGCTTGTCCATGTGGCGGCAGAAGCGCTTGCCGATCTCGGTCTCGCCCCACTCGGCGACCTCCAGGCCCTTGTCTGCGGCGGCCTTGGCGATGGCGTCGGTGTTCTCGCAGAGGATGAACATGGGGTGGTCGAGCTTGTAGGTCGGCTTGTGATGCTTGACGACCGCGTCAAAGGCCTTGGCCCACTGCTTGGCGATGTTCTTGGAGGCGGCGACCAGCTCGCGCGGGTGATCGTGATTCATGTAGTAGACGATCGGGACCGGCGTCGCCTTGCTGTAGTCGAAGTCGCCCTTCCAGACGTCCACGCCGTTCTTGTCCTTGGTGGTCTTCTTGACGTAGCGATCCCAGAGGCGGTGGCGCTGGGCCTGGCGGATGGCGTCGTCGAAGGTCTTGCCGTACTGGGTGTCGTAGGTCGGGCGCTCGGACCGGAAGTAGCCGAACTTCTCGAACTCCACGTCATCCATCTTGCGCGAGGCGTAGGCCTTGTCGGGATCCTTGCTGAAGTCCGGCACCTCGAGGAAGAAGGTGCGCACCTTGTTCTCCTCGCTGACGCAATCGTACACGCCGCCGGAGTACCAGGGGTAGAAGTAGCAGAGCGGGATCCAGCCGTAGAAGCTCGACCAGAGCTGCGGCGCCTCGTAGACCATGCGGGTCAGGAAGGTGAAGTAACGCTGCGGCACTTCCTTGCCGTAGCGGTAATCGACGCCGGCCTCGAACTTCTCGCCCTCGGGCGCGTTGTCGCCCTCGTAGATGACGCCCGCGTCAGCAGAGATCACGTCGAACTCGTACGAAGTGTTGACGCCGCCGCCCCATTCCACACGCATGAAGTCGCGCTGATGCCAGAGGCGATCGGTGGTGTTCTCGATCTTGACGTTGGTCTTCTCGCCCGTGGCGGTGTTGTAGTCGAAGCGGATGTCGAAGTGCGACGAGATGGGATACGCGTGGATCGGAGCGCCGCGGTAGATGTAGCGGGTCGCCTCACGCACGCAGTTGCCGTGGAAGTCACCCTCGTCGGCCATCTTCGGGTTGGCCGCGTCGGCGCACCAGCCGCCTGGACCGCAGACCGACTCGGTGTCGCCCTTGGTGCAGGAGATCTTCATGTAGTCCTGCAGCACGGCGTGGGTCATCGGCTTGCCGTTGCCGTCGAGCAGCGGGCGGTCGATGTCCGACTTCATCGCGTAGGCCTCCGAGCCCTGGATGAACTCGTAGGTGCGATAGAAGAAGAGGTGCTTTTCCTGGACCTCGAACACGCCGCGCACGGTCGAGCTCATGGCGCCAGGGAAGCCGTAGGCGCTGGTGAACTGCGTCTCGACAACGGTCTGTCGAGCGTAGAACTCCTTGCCCAGGAAGTCGGACTTCTTGGAATAGTTCGGCTGAACCCGGTTGATCTCGTCCAGAGACTGGGCGCAGCCGAAAGTGAGGGCGAGAGCCGCGAACATGGCGGCGGCGGTGCCGAAGTTATGCAGTGAAGGCTTCATGGCCTGTCCTCCGCGAACGGTGCTGTGATTTGAGGTGTTGCGCTTCATCGTCATCACCCCCTTACAGCCCGATCGAGCCGTAGACCTTGTAGAGCAACCGGAAGTAGTCGACGACCTCCAGCTCCTCCTTCATCTTGTTGGCGATCTTCGCCTTGTCGGCGCCATCCGCCGCCTCCCACTGCAACTTGAGCTTGTTCAGCTGCGTCAGCATGTAGAAGGTGGGACTGAAGTAGTCCTTGTTGTAGTTCACCTTGGGCGCCACGTAGGTCTTGTGGCCAAAGGGATCGTCGAACTCGACGTACTTCACAGCGGTCGTGCACGGCGTGCCTCCGACCCCTGTTCCGGGGTCGCAGCCGAAGTCATGCGACACGCCGCTGCCCTTGAGCCACACCGCCATGGAGTCGGTGTACGAGGGGTCGAAGCCGGCCGGCAGGTTGGCGATGGCCTGCCACGCGGCGTACAGACGCAGCGACAGGTTCATGATCGAGGGCTCGACCCGCGGCTTGGTGACGTCGGCGGGCTTGAAGGGGTCCCGCGCCACGATCGTCTTGCCCGCTTTACCCGTGTCGTCGACCAGCATGCCGATCTCGTCGGTGGCGCCGGCGGCGAGGCCGCCGAGGATGGTCGACAATTCCTTGGGGTAGATGGTGTTGAAGCCGATGGCCGTGCCCCGGAAGATAGGCAGCTGCTCGCCGACGAAGTCCGACAGGAAGCTGGCCGAGGAGTTGGTCATGGTGATGATGGCCGCGACCTTGTCCCAGTAGCTGCCGATCCAAGCGGGGTGGTCGGCGTAGTAGTAGCCCGCCTTGGTGCTGAAGGTGGTCCAGGGCAGCTTGCCGACACCCAGGGGGATGTCGAGGTCGCCACCGGAGACGCCCTGCTCGTAGCTGATGTTCTCGTAGACCTTGCCGTCTGCGCTCAGCTTGAAGGAGCCCGGCGCCGGCTGGCTCAGCATGGCCGTGAGCTCGCGGAACGACGCCTCGGAGGCCTCGCGCAGGGCCTTCATGTACATGGGGTGCTCGTCCAGGAAGGTGAAGTACGAGTACACCCGCATGATGTTGTTGTAGACCGCGTAGTACCGCGCCGCCGATCCGATGGGCGCCAGGTAGCGCGACATGATGCGACTCATGTAGGAGTTCGGGCTGCCGCCGACGCCGTACCACATGCGCTCGCGCTTGAAGGCGTCGAAGACGTAGTACTCGCGCATCTGCTCGGCGGCGTGGAAGACGATCTCCTGCATGTGTGCGCCGGTGTCGAAGAAGTAGCAGGCCAGCGAACCGCCGCGGTACTCATCGGAGCAGTACTTGTAGGGCACCTGGAACATGGTGCGATCGTGCTGGCTGCGGCCGTACTTGGTGGCGTTGTCCTGCTCGGCGTCGACGAAGAACGAGGGCACCGAGTCGCGCTTGTTGAGGTACTCGGGCGGCATCCAGTTGTTCAGGTACTCGAAGGGATGCCGGAACGCGCCGGCGAACTCCCAACCCGAGGTGCCGAGGCGCCAGGAGGCCGACAGCTGCGTCGACGAGCTGTTCTTGACCACCCGATCGATCTGGCGGCGCATGAACGTGGTGTCGGCGAAGATGTCCTGCAGCCGGCCATAGCCGTAGCGGATGGCGGCGTAGTCATACTTGCCCAAGCCCTGGAAGTCGGCGTTGAACTTCTGGCCGTAGTCCATGATGGAGGAGTACTGGTACTCAGTGCGGCGGTTCTCGATCTCGCTCTGGGTGGGCGCCGCGCGCGGCATGTACTTGGCCAGCTCCTGGTTGCTGGAGTCGAACTTCTGCTTCATGCGGGAGGTGCCGCTCACAGCGTCGACGCAGAAGCCTGCCTTGCAGGTCTCACCATCGATGCAATCCGGGTCGGCGTTGCAGGCCAGCTTCTCGTAGCAGAAGCCGGTCTTGGCGTCCTTGGTGGGCTTCTGGCAGACGCCACCGGAGCCGCACAGGTTGTCAGCCTCGCACTGGATCGGGCTGTCGATGTCGCCGAAGCAGGTGCCGAGCACGTTCTTCTTGCTGTCCATGCAGCGGGCGTTGCCGTCGTCGGTGCCGCAGGCATAGCCGGAGGGGCAGTCGGCATCGGCGGTGCAGGACAGCGGAGTGCAGACCTCGCCCAGGATGCTCTCGCACATGTCGTTGGCGGTGATGACGCCAAAGGGCGTGCTGTACGAGCGGCAGTAGACCGGCTCCTTCTCGCGCACCTTGTAGTAGGGTTCGAAGTAGTTCAGGGCGTCAGCCGAGGCCGAGAAGTTGTGGCGCAGGCCGACCGTGTGGCCGATCTCGTGCTCGAGCACGCCGCGGAAGATGGCGGTCTGCAGGGCCAGCAGCAGGGCGCTGCCCTTGTAGCAGGCCTCGGGGCCGATGCTGTCGGCGCCGTTGGGCAGCTTGTCGGTGGGCTTCTGGCCGTCCTTACACTTGAGGCGCTTGGCCAGGCCGACCAGGGCCGTGTCGACGAAGGAGGCGCTGTAGATGTTCTCCATGCCCAGCTTCATCATGCGGTAGCGATCGTCCACCTGGGCCTTGGGGGTGGCCCAACCCAGGGGCGAGATCTTGCCGACCATCTCGGGCGGCAGCACGTCGCCGGGCTGCACCTGGCCGCCGCTCATGACCAGCGCCATCTCGTCGTTGATCATGGCCGACTCGTAGGCGGTGCCCTGGATCTTCTTGAGACGGGCGATGGTGGTATCCACCTCCACCGTGGGGAACTCCTTGAGCAGGAACTCGGTCAACACCTTGGGATCCTGCAGCTGCATGTGCTTGTGCTCATGCTTGTGCAGCTCGTCCAGGGCTGACTGCGGCACCGGCTTGGACCAGTTGCTGATGTCGGCCGTGGCGCGAGCCGCGGCCTCGTCGGCCGAGGTCGGCATGGTCGCCTGCGCTGAAGCCTCGTGGGCGTGGCCCATGGCGGCGCCGGGCAGGGCCTTTTCGTAGGCCGTCTTGCTCTGGGTCTGCAGGAACTCGCGGATGTACTCGCCGTTGACCAGGCTGTCCACGTCGAGATCGCCATTGACCAGGTCGACCAGATCCTTGCCGTACTGGCCGTAGGTGATCAGCGGCGCGCCGTAGATGTGGGCGACGCCCCAGACCAGCTGGCCGGTGTCGGGGTCGGAACCGGACGGGCCGTAGCCCAGCGGCGAGGAGTTGTGTGGGTTGGTGATCCAGTAGATGTAGTTGTAGCGCACGTCGCCGAGGATCTTCGGCTTGTCGTGGTCGACCACGAAGCGCTTGCAGGGGTTCATGTCCTTGCCGTCGATATCCTTGGTCCAGTAGCGGCAGTCGTTGAGCGCCTTGGGGTTGCCCTTGTCGGCGCCGCAGTTGTCGCCCGACCAGACGTTGGTGCACTGCACGAAGGTGGCCGGCAGTTTGGCCCGAATCTTCAAGCGGTCGGCGCGATCCTCATCGGTGAGGTGCTGGCCCCAACCGATGCACTGGCTGACGCCCTGGATGTCGGCGCAGTTGACGTCGCCGCGGCTGCCCTTGGCGAGCAGCACGGCGCCGGCGGTGGCGCCGGTGTAGTACAGGAATTCGGACGCCTGGCCGTAGCGCAGGTCCTTGCGGCCGCGCACGCCATTGATGCCCGCTTCGGCCAACGGGCCCGAGGAGACGCCATCCGCCTCGCCGGTGGCCGCGCCGTGGAATACGCGCACGCCGTTGGCCGGCTGGGTGCTGCGCACCACCGCGACCCGGTCGCCACCGTAGTAGATGACGAAGTGCACGCGGTTGGGCTCGATGTGCGCATTCTGGAGCGTGTAGGGCGTGGTGCCACCATTGACGGTGACCGTCATGCGGCCGGTGTCTTCCTTCTCGATCAGGGCCATGGCCTTGTGGGCGTCGACCATGCCGGCGGTGAACGCCACGGGGCCGAAGCTCTTGCCGCCCAGGGTCATGGTCACCTTCTTGTCGCCGGCGCTGGCGTTGACCAGCATGACCAGGGCGCGACCGTCGAGCGCGGCGGTGGGCTTGCACTGCTTTTCGCCAGAGGTCTCGTCCTGCAGGCAGGACCAGCCGTCAGCGCAATCCTGGTAGGACTTGCAGGCCTTGTAGGGCGTGTCGCCGGCGGCCTTGAGCTTTTCTTCCTTCCAGCTCTTCATCCAGTCGGCGCGGGCGTCCAGATCGTCGACGGCCCAGACCGGCTTGGCCTTGTCGGCCGTGGCGATGAAGAGCGAGTTGGCGTTGTCATTATGCGGTGCGTCGAAGTTGCCCAGGGCGTGCCCGGCGCAGTCGGCGTTGGACTGGCAGTAGCGCTGGCCGAAGTTGGAGCGGCCGTCGTCGAAGCCCTTGATGCCATCCTCGGCCCACTTCTGCTCCCAGAAGTAGAGCCAGGAGACGGTGTCGGCGAACACATCCGACCAGTTGTCGGCGACCTTGTAGGCGGCCGGCAGGTGGGTGACCGGATGGCCGGCGCTGAGGTGGTAGACGATGGGGCGCAGGCCGCGCTTGGTGTACTCGATGCGCTTGCCCTGCTTGCACATGCCGGGCTCGAAGAGCTTGTCCTGATCGCAGACCAGCGGCTTTTCGCAGTCGAAGTTGGTCAGGCAGGACTTGTGCACCATGTCGCCGTTTTCGTCGACGGGATGCTCGAAGTTCTTGGACTTGACCCACAGGTTCCAGATCTGGGCTTTGTAGTCGTGGCCGGCGTAGGTCAGGCCGAAGCTGTCGTCATAGGTGTAGCGGCTCGCCAGGAAGTACCCGAAGCGGTCGCCGTCGGGGTTGTCGTGGTAGTCGCGGATCTCGAAGTCGTTGATCTCGCGCGGGGAGACGCGCTTGTAGGAGAAGCGCACCTCGAAGACCGAGCCGCTGCAGTCGCCGGGAGCCAGCGAGTAGGTCGAGCACCAGCCGCTGGACTGGGGCATGCCGTGGAAGCGCTTGGTGTAGTCGAAGTAACCGTCCTTCATGTGGAAGCGGTTCGGATCGTTGGTCTCGTGCTCCTGCACGTAGTGGTCGGCGGAGGTGATCTTCATCGAAAACGGCGTGCCGCCGCCGCCGAAGCTGAAGGGGTCGGCGTGGGTATTGCCCATCCAGTCCACGCGCATGTACTTGCGCTTGTACCAGGGGCGATCGGTGGTGTTCTCCTCGAGCACGTTGCCCTGCGCACCCGTGGTGGCGCTGTACTGCCGCTGGATGTCGAAGTGCGACGTGATCGGGTAGACCGCTGCGGGGTTGCCGAGCACCACCTCGACGAACTCGTCCTGCTTGTCCTCGTCCCAGTAGTTGCGGATCTTGCGCTTATGCCACTTGGCGTCGCCGTCCTTCACCTTCTCGGTGATGGGGTAGACGACCAGGAACTTCTCCTGGATGTCGAAGATCACCTTGCCGGCGAAGTTGCTGTAGCCAACAAAGCCGTAGCCACTGGATGCGGGCATGTCGGTGACCACGCCGAGCTTGTACCAGGCGCCGCGGAAGTCGGACTTGGTGAGCACGTTGGCCTGGGTGCGGTCGATCTCGTCGAGATCCTCCACGCAGGAAGTCATCGAGAGGGCGAAGGCCAGGGCGGCCATCAGGGCGATGATGCGAGCGGGCTTCATGTGAGAGCCTCCTTGAAAGATCCTGTTGCCTGCACTCCGGCGGAGTGTCGGCGAGCACCTAGAACATCTTCATGGCGGACAACGAGATGGTGGTGATGTTGTCCGACGCGGAGATGAAATCCCAGAAGGGGAATCGATAGTTCTGGTTGTTGCTGGTGAAGGGCGCCGACCAGGTCGTGGTCCCGAGCGTCCAGATCAAGCCGCCACCGGAGTAGTTCACCGCGAGGTAGCCCAGCTGCAGATCCGTGCGTCCGCGGCCCTCCTTGGCGTAGGGGCTGGAGTACTCGTCCAGCGGGGCGTCGAAGTACCTGAACATATGTGTCGCGCGGATCAGGGCCATGAAAGACCAGGCCGAGCTGATGTTCCACGCCAGCAGCAGGCGGTTGCGCAGGTAGAACGAGTTGTTGTTGAACGAGGTGGCCATCAGGCCCCCGCCCAGGTCTTCGGCGCCGCCCACGCGCGCCATGGACGAGTCGCCCAGCTGCGTGGTGTCGACCACCGCGTTGCTGTATTCGTTGAAGAACTTGGTGTAGCGCAGGCGGTAGGCGAGTAACACCGGGCCGAACGAGCGGGTCAGGTTCACCGCGATGCCCGCGGTGCCGTATCGGCGCATGAAGCGCGAGATACGACCCGTGCCCAGGGAGAAGATGCCGGCGAAGTTGACCCGGATGTCGCCGGGCAGGGCCAGCGGCTTGCCGCCACCGCCCACGGCCATCATCGGGTTGAGCGCGGCCTGCTTCTTCTCCTCTTCGGTCATCTCCTTCTTCTCGGCCGTGCCGACGGTGGGCGCCCAGAGGAGCATGGCCACCGGATCGCTGACGAAGGTGTTGCGGGCCATGGAGGCGAAGGCGTCGCCGTAGGTGTCGATGAGGGTCTTGGAGATGTCCTGCATGACCATCAAGGTCACGCCGGGGGCCGGTGAGGTGCGCACGTTCAGCGACAGCCCGGTGCTCAGCGAGGTGCGATTCTGCGGCCCGGGCACGAAGGTGCCGATGCCCATGGTCGAGCTGAGCGAGACGTTGCCGGCGATGGGGAAGGGCTTGGCCGGCTTCTTCTTCGGCGGGGCCTTCGCGACTGCGGAGTCGGCGGCGCTGGCGCTCGACGGCGCCGAGAGGCCCAGGGCGGCGAGACAGAGCGCGGCGAGCAGGGCGGAAGCCTTGAGACGCGCTCGGCGTGCGGGGCTGTTGGCCATGAATTCCCTCCGCTGGGTTCTCCGGCGGCCGAAGCCGACACATGAAAACCCGTTGTTTTCAGCGGCTTTTGCGCAGTTCCGGGGTGTCCGGGCAGCAAAGCGCCGGAACCCTACCACAGGGCCATCGGCAGAGGCAAGCAACGTCGTATCGCACCAATCCATACGAAATTCTTGGAAAATCCGCCGCAAAACCGGCCTCCCGGACACGCTGGCCCACGCTGGCGATGCTCAACATGGACCCTGCCGGTGCGTCACACAAGACCGGATTGCAGCCCATGCCCTTGAAAGAGCGCGTCCTTTGCGGCACAAATGGCGTGCTGCGGCCCACCCGGCCGGCTTGGGGCGGATGCGCGTGCATCCGTGCACAACACCGGTGCAGTGCAGCGAACAGGGGGGGGGGCTCGACCCGAGCAGGTCGAGGCCGGGGATCAGACGCGATGACCATGGATCAGGCCGACTTCAAGCGCCGCGAACAGCTTCAGCGCATCCCTGCGATGCCCTGCGGTCTCTATCGAACGACGCTCGCCATGCCCGACCACGAGGACTGTGTGGGCGCCGATCTGCTGGTCATGTTGCACGACCACCGACCCGAGGAGTTGCCCGCGGTCTGCCTGCCGGCAGAGACCGTGGAGAATCGCTGGCTCTTTGCCGAAGAGGACCACGCGGCCGATGACGCCCTCTTCCTGGAGCACCTCGAGCCGCTGCCCGACGAGGGTTTGTATGTGCTGCAAGACGAGATCCCGCTGAGCGACGATCCCGACCATGTGCTCGCCGCCGGCTCCCTGGTCATGGTGGGCTACGATCGTCAGGGCAATTGCATCCTGTATCCGGCCCGCTACGAAGGGCTGAAGATCGAGTTCCCGGACCGCGGTTATCGCTTCGACACGGGCGAGATCTTCGCCAGCCTCGAGATCGTGAATTTCGACATCCCCCTCGCCCCTGAAGACCGTTCAATCCACTGAATCGTCCGTGCATAAGGGGGCTGCAACTCGGGCTGTGCAGGCCCGCTTTGGCTGTGCTAGATTCGCCCCCCCGTGGCGGCGAGGGTTTTGTGCCTGGTCCCGCGTTGAACGGAGGCTTCCTCGTGCGTTTTACCTGCCCTTCCTGTTCGAAGGCCTATCGCCTGTCCAAGGACCGCATCGGCCCGTCCGGCCAGGCCAAGATCCGCTGCCCGAACTGCGCCGAGGTGGTGCGGGTGCGCACCGGCACCGGCGACCAACTGATCTGCGAAGTCTCCCACTCCGGTCCGCACCAACCGGTGCCGGCCGGCAAGGCCACTGGCGGCGCTCGCAAGTCGACCACGAGGCGAACGGCGGCGCGTACGGGTCGGGGCTCGGGTCCGGTCAGTTCCCGGCGTCCGGCGGCTGCGATCGCGGCGGCCGATCCCGCCGTGTGGCACGTGGCCATCAACAAGAAGGCCCAGGGGCCGTTCAGCGTCGCCAAGATGGGCGAGCTCGTGACCTCGGGCGCCGTGGGCCCCACGTCGTTGGCCTGGCGTAAAGGTCAGACCGGCTGGAAGAAGCTGGCCGAATTGCCCGCCCTGGCCGTTCTGCTGAAGTCCGGCGCAGATGCCGCTGGCGGACGTCCCCATCGAGCGACCGAGCCAGCGAGCCCGGCAGCGAAGCGCACCGAGCGTCCAGCGCCGAAGCCCGCGCCGAAAGCTGCTCCGAAAGCTGCGCCGAAAGCTGCGCCGAAGCCCGCGCCAAAGCCCGCCCAAAGAGCAGCGGCGAAGCCCGCCCCCGCGCGGCCGTCCGCATCGGCCATCAAGTCACCCGCCGCGGCCGATGAGGGCATGCTGGAATTCGACGCGCCGACCACGGCGCTGTCTCCGAGCAAGGCGCCAAAGCCGGCTTCACAGCCGCTACCGGCACGCGCTGAACGGGGGGCCGAAAGCGAAGCGGAGACGCGGCCCAATCGGCGCCCACTCATCGACCAGTTGAAGCGTGGCGAGGTCCGGACGACCACCGGTGCGGACGCACCTCCGGACGAGTTCGACGACAACAGCCCGACGTTGGAGCAGGACATCCCGGTGCCCGCTGGCGGTGGGGCCCTGGCGTCCAAGCTGGCGACCGACAAGGCGGCAGCGCCCGAGATGGCGAGCCCGTCCGCGCCTGCTGGCGCCAAGGCCAGGAGTGGCAAGAGAAGCGGTCGACGGCGCGGCACCGAGAAGGGCCCCGGTGTCGTCGCAGAGCCAAGGAACAAGAAGAGGAAGAAGGGCAAGAAGGCCGCAGCAGCGGCCCGCAAGGCGCCTGCTGCGGCAAAATCCGCCGCACCGGCGCCGGTCGCAGCGGCCGCCGAGGCGGTCAAGCCCGCGGCCCCCGTCAAGCCAGCGGGCAAGATCAAACCAGCGGACAGGGGCGCCCAGCCCGCAGAAGCCGGCGCCGCCAACGTGCAGGTCGCCGCCCAGAGCGCCAACTTCTTCGAGACGGGCGAGACCTTCATGGCGGACGTGGACTTCGCCCTGCCCGACCCCAACAAGCACAAGCCAACCAAAGAGGAGTACAACAACCTGCTGCAGGAATTCAGCGTGATGTTCCGCCTCGACAAGCGCACCAAGCGCCAGAAGTGGGTCATCGGCGGCGTCCTGGCCGGACTGCTTATTGGCGTGATCGCGTTTGGCGTCATCCTGGTGGTTCAGGGCGACAAGCGTCGTCACCTGATCCGCGATAGCAAGACCATCCTGGCCGTGTTTTCACTGCCCTATCAGACCAGCGTGACCGTGCGCATGGGCGGCGATGATGACGATGAGGAGGCGACCGATGGGGCCAAGAAGAAAGGCGTGACCCGTTCGACTTCGCTGCTGGCCAACCAGCTGCGCCGCAAGATCCACAAGAAGCGGGTCGCCGCCGTGAAGATGCGCAAGGACGGCAGGGTGGCCCAGGTCGGCGGCAAGCGACGATCGTACATCCAACCTTCGGGCGCCAAGAAGCTGACCAAAGCGCAGATCAAGGCCCAGAAGGAGGCCGCCAACAGGGCGCTGCAGGCGGCCTTGCAGCGCAGCAAGATGGGCGGCCGCCAGGAGCGGGTGGTCGGCGGGCCCAACATCAAGACCGACGTCACGGCCAAACAGCTGCGCGCGTTGTGCAGAAACAACATGGAGAAGCTGTATCGCTGCGCCCAGCGCTTCGCCGGCGGCGCCACCTACCTGGCGGTGCTGAGCATCACCGACGCCGGCAATGTGGGCTCGGTCAAGGCGATGATCGAGGGCAGGCGCAACGCGGCGGTCTCCCAATGCGCCAAGAGCGCGCTCGGTCGGGTCCGATACGGCGTCCAGAGCAAGTCCCGCACCCATCGCTGCCAGGTCGGCGGCTGAATCCATACGCCGGCGGCCGCGTCCTGGCAGGGGCGGCCACCGGCCCCCACAGCGGTCGAGACCGCTGGACTGAATCCGCGCTGCGAGTCATTCGATGAGTTTGCACCAATCGCCCCGCCTCCCGATGTTCATCCCCAGCCGTGCCCTGGCCTGCGGCGCGGTCTGCGCGCTCGTATTGTCCTTCCTGTTCGCCGGCGTAGGTCTGGCCCAGGAGAGCAAGATCAGCATGACGGTCCTGGGCTTCACCGAAGATGGCAAGCAGATGCTGGTGCGCATGGACGACAACCAGGTCGGCCTCGGCCTGCGCCTGTATGACGTCGAGACCGGTGCGCCGGTCAAACCCTGGCGCAAGTTCCCGCTGATCCAGTTCGAGCGCGGCAACGAGGTGGCCACCGTCAAGCGAGCCAAGCGTCGCTACAAGATCAAGGATCCGGGCATCGAGGCCCTCAAGACCAAAGATGAGAAGATCGCTTTCTTCGGGGTCGAGAAGGGTGAAAACCTGGTCATCGCCGCCACCGACTACAAACGCCTGGGCAAGCTCATGGACGTGGCGCTCAAGCGGGATCCCGAGACCAAGAAGATCGCCCAGGCGACCCTGCGCTCCATCTTCTGGACGTCCGACTACAAACACATGGTTCTGGTGGTGAACCAGAAGATCAAAGGCCAGTTCCTGTTCGAGAAGGACTACTTCCACTGGTACGAGTTCAAGCCCAAGAAGATCATGTGGGTCGAGCCCGATAAAAAGAAGAAGGAAGAGGAAGAGAAGGAAGACGACTCCTGGTGGCCGTGGTAGCGAAAGCACCGGCCGACGAGGCGGAGGCTCCCAAGGGTAACGACAGCGGCGAGTCCGATGGTCGCCGCGCTGGCATCTACACCAAC
The DNA here is from genome assembly GCA_964438735.1 of uncultured Enterobacteriaceae bacterium. Classification (GTDB taxonomy): domain Bacteria; phylum Myxococcota_A; class UBA9042; order UBA9042; family UBA9042; genus CAYTLW01. The sequence continues at coordinate 46,306 of CAYTLW010000041.1, forward strand.
CGCGAGCTGCTGACCCGCTTCTGGCCCCATGCGCGGCCGGACTCGGCGTTGCTGTTGGTCGGTCTGGCCGCCGTACCGCTGATGAGCCTGGCCGCCGTGGCCCAGCCCTGGCTGGTCAAGGAGGCCATCGACGGGCCGATCCTGTCCGCCATGGCGCCGGGCACCGAGGTCGGCTCTTCGTATACGCTGACCACGATCGCCTTCGCCTTTCTGGTCGCGGTGGTCGGCGAGTTCCTGCTCCGCGGCAGCCAGCTCTATGCCCTGCAACGGCTGGGCTACCGCTCCCTGCAGCGCCTGCGTAAGAGCATCTTTCAGCACCTGCTTCGCCAGGGCATGAGCTTCTACGATCGCCGGGCCACCGGCTCCCTGCTCACCCGGGCGACCAACGACGTCGAAGCCCTTGGCGAGGTGCTCACCTTCGGCATCGTCGGCATCTTTGGTGACGTCTTCTCCATCCTGTCCATCGGCGCGATGATGGTCGCGCTGGACCTGGAGTTGACCGCCATCAGCCTGCTGGTGGCGCCCTTCATCGTGCTCATCGTCAACCTCTTCCGCCGCCGGCTGCGTCAGTACAGCACGGAGATCCGCCGCAGCATGGCGCGCGCCACGGGGTTCTTCGCCGAGGCGGTCGCCGGCCACCGGATCGTGCAGATGCACGGCCGCGAGAAGGCCACGGTGCAGGAATACAAGACCCTCAACTACAGCTACCTGCGCGCCTATCACCGGGCCAATTGGTACGACGCGTCGCTGTACGCGATCATGGACGGCGTCGCTGGCGTCTGCATCGCGCTGCTGATCTGGTACGGCAGCGGGCTGCACGTCGAAGGCGAGGTCAGCCTGGGCCTGCTGGTCGCCTTCATCCAGTACATCCAGCGCCTCTTTGTGCCGGTGCGCGAACTGTCGGGCAAGGTGGCCACCATCGAGCGGGCGCTGGCCGCTCTGGAGCGCATCTTCGACCTGCTGGATGTGGACACTGCGCTGCCGTCGGGCGAGCACGCCCCCGATACGGTACGCGGAGATCTGGCGGTGCGCGACCTGACCTTCCGCTACAACGAGAACGCGCCGCCGGCGATCGAGGGCATCGATCTGCAGGTGGCGGCGGGCGAAGTGGTGGCCCTGGTCGGCCCGACGGGCTCGGGAAAATCGACCCTGGGCAAGCTGATGACGCGCACCTACGGCGCCCCGCCCGAAACGATCCTGCTCGATGGTGTCGCCCTGGAGGACTGGTCCCTGCCGGCGCTGCGACGCGCCGTGGCGGTGGTGCAGCAGGATGTGGTGCTGTTCTCGGGCAGCATCGCCGACAACATCTCGCTGGGCGATTCGAGCATCGGGCGGGCAGCCATCGAGCGCGCCGTGCAGGACGCGCAGATGAGCGAACGGGTGGCGCGACTGGGCGGCCTGGACGCCAACCTGGCCGAACACGGCGGCAACCTGAGCGCCGGCGAACGGCAGCTGCTGTCCATCGCCCGGGTGCTGGTCCGCAATCCGCCGTTGGTGATCCTGGATGAGGCCACGGCCAGCATTGACTCGCTGACCGAGCGCGACGTGCAGAAGGCCATCGAGCGGGTGCTGGAGGGCCGCACGGTGATCGTGGTCGCGCATCGTCTGTCGACCATCCGCAAGGCCGATCGCATCGTGGTCATCGAGGCCGGGCGCATCGCCGAACAAGGAGGCCACGAGGCGTTGATGGCCAACGACGGCCTGTACGCCCACCTGGTCGAGACGGCGCTGGCGCGCGATCTGAGCTTGACGCAGGAGCACGCCTGATCTTGGATGCCTCGCCCGGGCTCGACCTGCCCGCTGGAGTGCACCATGGCCGCCAAGATCACCGCCCGCACCTTGAAGGGCTTCCGCGACCACCTGCCCGCCGACATGATCCCGCGCCGGCAGATGCTGCAGACCATCGAGCAGGCATTCGCCGAGCATGGCTTCATGCCGCTGGACACGCCGGCGTTGGAATACGCCGAGATCCTCACCGGCAAGTACGGCGATGAAGGCGACAAGCTGCTGTACCGCTTCGCCGATCACGGCGGCCGGCAGGTGGCCCTGCGCTACGACCTGACCGTGCCCCTGGCCCGCCTGGTGGCCCAACATGGGGGGAGGCTGCCCATGCCCTTGCGCCGCTACCACGTGGGCTCGGTCTGGCGCGCCGACAAACCCCAACGCGGCCGCTTCCGCGAGTTCATGCAATGCGACGTGGACATCGCCGGCAGCGCCACGGCCATGGCCGACGCCGAGATCCTCATCGCAGGTCTCGGCGTGCTGCGGGCCCTGGGCGTGCAGGGGTTCGCCCTGCACCTGAACCATCGCGAGCTGCTGCGCGCCCTGCTGCAAGCCGCCGGGCTGGCCGACGAGGCGCAGCAGGCGCACGCCCTGCGGGCCATCGACAAGTGGGACAAGGTGGGTGCCGAAGGCGTTCGCGCCGAGCTGGGCCGGATCGACGGCCTGGACGAGCGCGGTGTGCAGGCGCTGATGGGCTCGTTCTCTCTGACCGATCCGGCTGAGGCGGATATGGACGGTGCCGGCCCTGCGGTGGCCAGCCAGCGACTGCTCGGCCAACTACGCAGCAGCCTGGGCGATCTGCCCGCCCTGGACCGACTGGCAGAAGTGCTGGCCTTGCTCGATGGCGCCGGTCTGGCCGACCTGGTGGTGCTCGATCCGACCATCGCCCGCGGCCTGGACTACTACACCGGCGTCATCTTCGAGACCCGTCTGACCGATCCTCGTGTGGCCAGCATGGGCGCTGTGATGAGCGGCGGCCGTTACGACGGGCTCATCGGCATGTTCGGCAAGCAGCCGGTGCCCGCCGTGGGCATCAGCCTGGGCCTGGATCGCCTGCTGGCGGCCCTGCGCGAGCTGGACCTGGTGGCCGCAGAACAGGCCGTGGCGACCGTGTACGTGACCCTCTTCGACGCCCAGAGCGCGCCGACCTCGGTGGCGGTGGCGGGCCAACTGCGAACCGCCGGCATCTCGGCCGAGATCGATCTGCAGGGCGGCAAGTTGGGCAAGCAGTTCAAACGCGGCCACAAGCGTGGCAGCCGTTATGTCGTGGTGGTTGGACCGGATGACATCGCCCGTGGCGTGGCAGTGATCAAGGATCTGCGCGCTGGCGAGCAGTTCGAAGCGCCGCTGGACGGGGTGGCCGCCGCCATCAGCGACCGCACCGAAGCGCCGGCGCTGTAGAAGGGTCATGGCGGGCGCGCCGACCGACTGACGTTTTTTGTCAGGGCGGCAACAAAGATCGTCACATTTCGGTCCATCCTGCCCCCGGCCCGGCGTGGGCATCCGGCGCAGATCCTGCACCGCAAGATCCCGTACATGTTCAAGTTGATCTCTTTTTTATCCCTGAAGGGCCGCTTTGGCACGCGACATGAATTACTTCCGTGCGGGGGGATCATTCCGGGCCCTCCGCAGCATCCGCCACGGCGGGCACTGCGGAGGGTTTGGAGTTTTTGGCCCTCGCCGGTGGTTGGTGCTGTTGGGAGTCCGGTTGACCGGTCATGGTGGGCAGGGTTAGCTACGCCCATGGGACCCGTACGCATCTTCGCGATTGTTCCGCTCCTGGCCTGCATCGCCGCTTGCGGCGGCCCGCAGCAGCCCGTGGTCCAACTCGAACCCATCGTCATCAAACATCGCACCACGCCCTCGGGTCGGCGGGTCTATGTGCGCGACTTCACCCTGCTCTACGACCAGGGCATCGAGCACTACAAGGACAAGCGCTGGCGCGACGCCGCCGAGGTGCTCGAGATCGCCATCGCCGAATACCCCCGCCACGCCGACCTGGGACCGGCCTACTACCACGCCGGTCTGTCCAGGCTCGTCCGCCGCGAGTTCGACAAGGCAGCGGCCCATTTCCGCCAGGCCATCCGCCACTACAACGGCACCCGGGACGCCCGCGACGCCCTCTTCCTGCTGGCGGAAGCCCTCACCGGTTCCGGCCGTCACGCCGAGGCGGCGGGGGTCTACAAAGGCGCGTTACGCGACCCCGCGGTAGAGAAGACCATCGGCGGGCCACTGGGCGTGCTCGATCGCCTCGAAGCCACCGCCCGGCGGGGCATCTCCCTGCGCCGGGCCGGCGACGTGCAGCGGGCCGATTACCAGCTGCGGGCGGTGGAGCGGATCTACCGAAACCACCGCGATATCCGGCCGGTCGCCGAGAGCGATTGGATCGCCCGGGCCTATTTCGAACGGGGCGAGATCTACCGTGAGCTGTTCGCTTCGATCCGCTTCAAGCTGCCGGTGGAGCACATGAAGCGCGACCTGGAGGACAAGGCCAATCTCTTCCTCAAAGCCCAGTCAGCCTATTTCCGCGGCGTGCGACTGCATAACGACCGCTGGTCGCTGGCTGCTGGCTTCCAGATCGGCAACCTCTACGCCCGGCTGATCGACGACATCTACGCCGCCGAGGTGCCGCCCGACCTGGACGCCGTCACGGTGCAGGCCTACCGCGAGGAGCTCTGGAAGCACACCGGCAAGCTGGCCAACAAGGCCGTGGTGGTGTTCCGCAAGAACATCGCGCTGGCCAAACGCATGGGCCGCAACGACGAATGGGTGCGGCGCAGCCAGACCCAGCTCGATCGGATGCAGGAGTTGATCCGGCAGGAGGTGGAGCGGCAGAAGCGGGGTACGCCCCTGGAAGCCATGCCGCCGCAGCCGGGCACGGATCCGGCACGGACGAAGCCCTATACCGGGCGTTGAATGCCGCCGCCGAGCCACGGCCGGGCCGGCGACGCGAGGAGGCAGAGATGGGCGACGTCACCCTGCGCTACATCCGCAGCGATACCACCCGGCGGCCCGAGTCCATGGGCGACGACCCGCGCATGGGATCGCGCATGGTGGCCCTGGATCAGGATCCGGATGCCGAACGCGTGCAGGCGATCCTGGTCGGTGTGGTCTGCGATCGCGGCGTTGGCCTCAAGGGCGGGCGCATGGGTGCCATCGAGGGGCCGCGCCAGTTCCGCGACTACTTCTGGCGGCTGTCAGCCCCCGCCGGCATGCCCCGCGGCAGCCTGCTGGATGCGGGCGACCTGGTCAGCGGCGAGCGGACCAACGAGACCCACGCCCGCCTCACCGAGGTGCTGGATGTGCTGCGCGGCCGCTTCCCCAAGGCCCGGGTCGTGGTCGTCGGCGGCGGTCATGACCACGCCTATGGCGAGGTGCTGGGCCTGTCGCGCTGGTTGAAGAACAAAGACGGGGACAACGACATCGGCGTGCTCGCCATCGACGCCCAGGTCAATGTGCAGCGGCACGAGGGCGAGGCCCACGCGGGCACCACCTGGCGCCGCTTGCTCCTGGAGCCGGCCGCCCGCCTGGACGGCAACGCGCTGGCGATCTGGGGCATCCAGCGGGCGCGCACGGCCCAGCCCTTGATCGACTTCGCCCAGAAACAGGGCGTGCAGATGCGCCATCTGAACGAGATCCCAACCACCGAAGCCGGTGCCACCAAGCAGCTGCTGGGCACCCTGAAGGCGCTGGCCAAAGATCATGCGGGGGTGTCGCTATCGGTGGACATGGGCGCCTTCGCCCAGCACCTGGCCCCCGGAGTGGGCGAGCCGGTGCCGGTGGGCGTACCCATCACGCCGGTGCTCAAAGCAGCCGCCGCGCTCGGCGGTCTGGACACGGTCGGTCAACTGGGAATCTACGAGCTCAACCCGCGCTACGACCGCGACGGCGCCACCGCCAGACTGGCCGCCCGAATCGCCTGGAGCTACCTGACCGGCCTGGTCTGAGCAGCAGCCCCACCGCCCCAAAACCCTATTTGCGGCTTTGCGGCTTTGCGCGAGCCCTTCCTTTCGGTATTCGACAACCGTATCGAGCGCCAGCGAGCCATCAATGCTTGGTCGCCACGCCCTCGCTATCGGTGTAGATCCCCAGGTAATCGCGCTCGAAACCCGCCGGATCCGCCAGGAAACTGGCCGGCTCATCCAGCGCCAACGCGTTGCGCAACGCCGTGTCCACGTGGTCGACCCAGACGATCTCGAGGGCCGCCTGGACCTCCTCGGGCACGTCCTGCAGGTCGCGCTTGTTCTCCTTGGGCGCCAGGACCTTCTTGATGCCGGCCCGGTGCGCGGCGATGCACTTCTCTTTCAAACCACCGATGGCCAGGACCCGGCCGCGCAGGGTGATCTCGCCGGTCATGGCCACGTCGTGGCGCACGGGCAGGCGGGTCAGGGCCGAGACCAGGGCGGTAGCGATGGCGATGCCGGCGCTGGGGCCGTCCTTGGGGATCGCGCCTTCGGGGAAGTGCACGTGCATGTCCACCAGCTGGTAGAACTCCTTGCCCAGGCCCAGTTGCGGGGCCCGGGAGCGCACGTAGCTCATGGCCGCTTGCACGGACTCCTGCATCACGTCGCCCAGCTTGCCGGTGAAGGTGAGCTTGCCCTTGCCGGGCACCACGGTCACCTCTGCCAGCAGCAGGTCGCCACCCCAGGCGGTCACCGCCAGGCCGTTGCAGACGCCGACGCGATCGCTGCGCTCGGTGTCGGTGTCGTGATACTTCTCCGGCCCCAGCAGCTTGACCGCCTTGGCGTCGGTGACTTTGAAGCGTTTACGCGGCCGCTTGGATGTCAGGTACTCGGTCGCCAGCTTTCGGCAGACCGCGCCGATCTGGCGCTCCAGGCTGCGCACGCCGGCCTCGCGGGTATAGCCGCGGATCAACTTACGCAGGGCGTCGTCGTCGAACTTCACCTTCAGATCGCCCAGGCCGTTGTCGCGGATCTGGCGCGGGACCAGGAACTGGCGCGCGATCTGCATCTTGTCGAACTCGGTGTAGCCGCCCAGTTCGATGATCTCCAGCCGATCCTTGAGCGGGATCGGGATCGCGTTCAGGAAGTTGGCCGTGGTCACAAACAGGATGCGCGACAGGTCGTAGTCCAGGTCGAGGTAGTGGTCGACGAAGCCGTCATTTTGCTCCGGATCGAGCACCTCGAGCAGGGCCGACGAGGGGTCGCCGCGGAAGTCGGCGCTCATCTTGTCGACCTCGTCCAGCAGCATCACCGGGTTGCAGGTGCCGGCCTTCTTGATGGCGTGGATGATCTTGCCCGGCAGGGCGCCGACATAGGTGCGGCGATGGCCGCGGATCTCAGCTTCGTCGCGCACGCCGCCCAGGCTCAGGCGGACGAACTTGCGGCCGGTGGCGCGGGCGACGGATTTACCCAGCGAGGTCTTGCCCACGCCCGGCGGGCCGACCAGGCAGAGGATCGGCCCCTTGACCGTGTGGCCGGTGAGCTTCTGCACCGCCAGGTACTCGACGATGCGTTCCTTGGCCTTCTCCAGGCCGTAATGATCTTCGTCGAGGATCCGCTGCGCCTCGACGATGTCCAGGGTGTCCTCGGTGAACACATCCCAGGGCAGCGACAACACCCAGTCGATGTAGGTGCGGATGACCCCGGCTTCGGCGCTCATGGGGTTCATCATCTTGAGTTTGCGCAGCTCGCGATCGAGCCGCCCGCGGGCCTCCTCGCTCAGCTTCGTCTCTTCGATCTGCTTGACCAGCTCGTCGAGCTCATTCTTGAACTCGTCGGCTTCGGCCATCTCGCCTTCGCCTCCCTCGGCCTGCTGCGGTCCGCCCACCTTGCGGCGGATCTTGCGCTCGACGTTGGCCACTTCGGTCTCGGCGATGATGAACTCGAGCAGCCTGGCGATGCGCGGCGCCACGCTGGCCACGGCCAGCAATTGCTGCCGCTCGGCCACCTTCAGGCCCATATGGGCGGTCACCGTGTCGGCCAGCTGGCTCGGATCTTCGATCGCGGTCACCGCGGCGGCGATCTCGGGCGGGATGCGCAGGTTGATGCGGGCGTAGTTCTCGAAGGCAGCGCGCAGCTGAGTGGCCAGCTCGTCGAGCGCGACCACATCCTCGCTCTCCCCCTCGTGCTCCAGCGGCGAGACCTCGGCGCAGAGGAAGGGCATGCCTTCGACCCAGCGCTCGATGCTCACGCGGCGGCGACCTTCGACGCTCACCTTCACCGTGCCGTCAGGCAGGCGCAGCACCTGGACCACCGAGCCGATGCAGGCGATCGGATACAGGTCCTCGGCGCCGGGCTCGTTGGTACGCGCGTTGGTCTGCGCCACCAGGATGATGTCCTTGTTGGGTCGCTGGAAAGCGGCCTCCAAGGCGGCGACCGAGCGCTGGCGGCCGACGAAGAGCGGCACGACCATGTGGGGGAAGACCACCACATCGCGCAGCGGCAGCACGGGGAGCTGGAGCGGGCTGTCCAGACCGACGTTGTCCATAGAGATTCGCCTCCTGCCCACCAGATGGGCGAGCGCAACTTAGGTCGCACCGGGCACTGCCGCAAGTACGCGAGTTGCAATGCGTTGGAATTGCGACCGCGAGGGCGCCAATCAGGCAGGCGGCGGAACGCCGCCACTACGCAGTGGGGAAGCTGAGAAAATCACACTTTTCTCAGCTGGGGGCCGAGCCCCGGCCCCCCAAAGATGAAGCGTTGGAATTGCGACCGCGAGGGCGCCAAT
>CAYTLW010000042.1:0-53564 GCA_964438735.1 uncultured Enterobacteriaceae bacterium
CTGCCCGCTGATCCTGCCCGAGGACTTCGACGTGCCCATGGACTTCGACTCGCCCCAGTCGGTCGGTTCCATGTTCGGCACAGCCGGCATCATGGTGATGCACGATGGCACGGACATCCTCGAGGTGATGAACCGCATCGCCGTCTTCTTCCAGCACGAGAGTTGCGGACAGTGCACGCCCTGTCGGCAGGGCACGGGCTGGATGCTGGCCATCGTGCGCAAGATGGTCGACGGCACCGCCACCGAGCAGCAGGTCGACGTGTTGTACGACGCGGCGACCCAGATCGAGGGCAACACCATCTGCGCGTTTGGCGACGCAGCGGCGTGGCCCATCAAGAGCTTCGTGGAGAAGTTCGGCGACCGGATCAAGGCCGAGGTGCAAAAGCGCGCCGAAGCACGCAGCGCCTGAGGGCGCCGTCGAGGAGGGCCCATGGGCTCCGAGATGATCATCTTCTGCTTGCTCGCGTTCGGCACCCTTGCGGCGGCCGTGTGCGTGGTGTTGCCGCCTATGGGCCGCAACCCCATCCACTCGGCCATCTCGCTGATCGTGTGCTTCTTCTTCCTGGCCGGTATCTACGCCCTGCTGGGTGCGCACCTGCTGGCCGGCCTGCAGATCATCGTCTATGCGGGCGCGATCATGGTGTTGTTCACCTTTGTGATCATGCTTTTGAATCTATCCGACGAGGAGATCGGCGAGGCCGACTTCAAGGGCGTCAAGCTGCTTGGAGCGCTGGTCGTGCTCTTCGTCTTCGGCAAGTTGCTGGCCGCCTTCGACGTGGCCGCTGCGGTCACCGGCAAGGCCCCCGACCTGGAGGCAGCGGCTTCGACCGGCTTCGGCGGCGTCGAGGAGGTGGGCCGGCTGGTCTACACCGCCAACATGGTGCCCTTCGAGCTGGTCGGCGTGCTGCTGCTCGTGGCCGTGGTCGGCGCCGTGGTCATGGCCAAGCGCCGGCTCACCAGCAGCGACTCCGGAGGTGACGCATGACCACCATCCCTCTCGCCGCCATCCTCGGCCTCGGCGCGGTGCTCTTCGCCATCGGCCTGATCGGCGTGCTGACCCGTCGCAATGTGCTCATCGTGCTGATGAGCGTCGAGTTGATGCTCAACGCGGTCAACCTGACGCTCATCGGTTTCAGCCGCTACAGCGGCCAGATGGAGGGCCACGCGCTGGCCTTCTTCATCATCGCCATCGCCGCGGCCGAAGCTGCCGTGGGGCTGGCCATGGTCCTGGCCTTCTTCCGCCTCAAGCGCTCGGTGCAGCTCGACGACCTCGCGCTGCTCGAGAATTGAGCGACGTCGCACCCTACGGAACGGGAGCCTGAACGTGAACGGAAACACAGCCGCCCTGCTGCCGATCATTGTGTTGCTGCCGCTGCTCGGCGGCATCATCAACGGCATCTTCGGCAAGCGCTTCTCGCGACAGGCGGTCTATGCGATCGCCAATATCGCCGTCTTCGCCTCATTCTTCATGAGCGTGATGGTGTTCTGGGATCTGCTTGTCGGCAGCAAGACAGACCCGGACTACGCGCTGCGCTACCAGATGTACGACTGGATGGTGGCCGGCAGCTACCACTTCGAGATCGCCTACATGGCCGATCACCTCACCGCCATCATGATGCTGGTGGTCACCGGTGTCGGCGCCCTGATCCACCTCTACTCGACCAGTTACATGGACGAGGATCCGGGCTACGCGCGCTACTTCTGCTACATCAACCTGTTCATCTTCTCGATGCTGAACCTGGTCATGGGCAAGAACCTGGCCGTGATGTTCGTCGGCTGGGAGGGCGTCGGCGCCTGCTCCTACCTGCTCATCGGGTTCTGGTTCAACGATATGCAGAAGGCCGAGGCCGGCCAGAAGGCCTTCGTGGTCAACCGCATCGGTGACTTCGGCTTCGTGCTCGGCATCTTCATGCTGCTGGCTTTCGCCGGCGGTTCGGTGGACTTCGACAGCCTCAAGCTGCACTTCTCCGACGGCGTTCACATCCTGGACAGCCAGCTGGACATCACCCTCATCTGCCTGGCCCTCTTCCTGGGCGCCTGTGGCAAGTCGGCCCAGATTCCACTCTACGTCTGGCTGCCCGACGCCATGGCTGGCCCCACCCCGGTCTCCGCGCTCATCCACGCCGCCACCATGGTGACCGCGGGTGTGTACATGGTCGCCCGGATGAACTTCCTCTTCGCCCTGTCACCCACAGCGATGGCGGTGGTGATGGTGGTCGGCGCGTTGACCGCGTTCATGGCGGCCTCTATCGGACTTGTGCAACGGGACATCAAGAAGGTGCTGGCCTACTCCACGGTCTCGCAGTTGGGCTACATGTTCGTCGGTGTGGGCGCGGGCGCCTACGCCGCCGGCATCTTCCACCTGTTCACCCACGCCTTCTTCAAGGCCTGCCTCTTCCTCGGCGCCGGCGCCATCATCCACGCGCTGCACCATGAGCAGGACATCTACAAGATGGGCGGCTTGAAGGTGAAGATGCCCATCATCCGGTGGACCTTCCTCATCTCCTGCATCGCCATCGCGGGTCTGCCGCCGTTTTCGGGCTTCTTCTCCAAGGACGCAATCCTGACCGAGGCACTGTATTTGCGGCCAAAGGTTGAGAAGCTGACCCAGTACTACGAACCGGCGCTCAAGAAGCAGGCGCGCGCCCAGGTCATCGCCCAGGCGCGTGACAAGAAGGAGAATCCGAGCGTCGCGCTGGCCGATCCGGGACGCCTGGAGGCGGCCGAGAAGGCGGTGCACGCCGAGTTTGTGGCCGGCATCGAGCGGACCCACGTCTGGCATATCGTGGCCTTCGTCCTGGGCCTGTTGGGCGCGGCGATGACCGCGTTCTACATGTTCAGGCTCTACTTCTTGACCTTCCATGGCACCTATCGAGGGGATCCCGAGGTACTGGAACATGCCCACGATGCGCCCTGGCCCATGGCTACGGCGCTCACCATCCTGGCCGGGCTGGCTGCAGTGGTGGGTTTCCTGGGCCTGCCCTTTGCGCACAACCACTACAACTGGTTCCACCACTGGCTGGACCCGGTGCTGAATCGGGGCGGCGAGTTCGTCGGCCTGAGCGTGGAGCTGTCGCTGCTGCACGAGGTGGGCATGATGGCCCTGTCCGTGGCGGTGGCCGGCGCCGGCATCTGGTGGGCCTACAAGCAGTACAAGGGCGGCCCGATCCTGGACATCAGCGCCTGGAGCGACTTCAAGAAGAACGTGCACGCGGTGCTGATGGACAAGTACCGCATCGACGAGCTCTACGACGCGATCATCATCCAGCCCTTGCGGGCCGGTTCGCGCACGCTCTTTGGGGTCATCGACCGCCTGGCCATCGACGTGGCCATGGTGCGCGGTCCGGGCTACGTGCTGCTGGGATTGGGTGAGCTGGGACGCCGGCTGCATAACGGCCAGGTACAGGCCTACCTGGTTGGTGTGGTCATCGGTCTGGCCGGTCTGGCCTTCTACCTGGTCTAGTCGCAGGCAAGGGGACGGGTCTGGCAACAGGCCAAGGGACGTAACATGGAAGCGAACCTCGCTCAGGACTTCCTGCAGATCCAACAGCTGGCCGGCTTTCCGCTGCTGACGCTGATCTGCCTGCTGCCGACGCTTTTTGCGCTGCTGGCCGCCTTCCTGCCGGGCGACCAGCCCCGGGTACATATGGCGCTGGGATTGGTGGGCTCCGGCCTGACCTTCCTGATCTCGCTGGCCCTGCTGGGCGTGTACAACTGGGACCTGGCGGGCTTTCAGTCGGTGGATGACTACAGCTGGATCCCGGCCCTCGGCGCGCGCTGGACGCTGGGCATGGACGGCCTGTCGCTGCCCCTGATCCTGCTCACCACCTTCCTCACCCCGCTGACGCTGATCGGGTCCTGGTCGGCCATCAAGAAGAACGTCAAGGAGTTCACCATCGCCATGCTGATCCTCGAGACCGGCATGCTGGGCTCGTTGATGGCGGTGGACCTGCTGGTTTTCTACGTGTTCTGGGAGGTGATGTTGGTGCCGATGTACCTCATCATCGGCATCTGGGGCGGCAAGCAGCGCATCTACGCCACGGTGAAGTTCTTCATCTACACCATGGCCGGCTCGCTGCTGATGCTCATCGGCATCATCTGGCTCTACCTCAAGGCGGGCGGCACCTTCTCGCTGCCGCGTCTGCTGGACGTGCCGCTGAGCGATGCCGAGCAGTTCTGGCTGTTCACCGTCTTCGCCTTGAGCTTCGCCATCAAGGTGCCGCTCTTCCCCTTCCACACCTGGCTGCCGGATGCCCACACCGAAGCGCCGACGCCCGGGTCGGTCATCCTGGCCGGCGTCTTGCTGAAGCTGGGCACCTACGGGCTGCTTCGATTTGCCATCCCGCTCTTCCCGTCGGCCATGGGCACGTACTCGCCGGCCCTGCTGGCGCTGGCGGTCATCGGCATCGTCTTCGGCGCGCTGATGGCCTACGTGCAGACGGACATCAAGCGCCTGGTCGCCTACAGCTCGGTGAGCCACCTGGGATTTGTGGTGCTGGGCATCGCCATCTTCAACGAGGAGGCGTTACAGGGAGCTGTGTTGCAGATGGTCAATCACGGCATCAGCACCGGCGGGCTCTTCCTGCTGGTCGGCTTCCTCTATGAGCGACGGCATACCCGCGAGATCAGCGACTTCGGCGGCCTGGCCAAGCGCATGCCGGTCTACGCGGCGTTCTTCGTCTTCGTGACCATGTCCTCGGTGGCCCTGCCGCTGACCAACGGCTTTGTGGGTGAGTTCCTCATCTTCGCCGGTACGTTCAAGGAGGGCATCCACTCGGCCATCATGCCGGGTGCTGAGGGCATCGGCTGGCGCAACCTGGTGCTGATCCTGGGCGTCATTTCGGTGTCGGGCATCATCCTGGGCGCCGTGTACATGCTGTCCATGGTCCGGCGGGTCTTCTTCGGTGAGATTACGCGACCGGAGAACGAGTTGTTGACCGACCTGGGCTTCCGCGAGCGCTTCCTGATGGGTGCGCTGGCGGTGTTCATCATCTGGATCGGCATCGCCCCGGCTGGCTGGCTCAAGATGAGCGAGGCCAGCGTCAAGGGCCTGGTGGCGCAATCCCGACCGGCGATCCTGCAGGTGCGGGCGCCCTTGGACTACCAACGCGAGCAGCGGGCACGCCTGGCGAAAGCTGGCGTGGTCGTTCGTCCCTGAGCCTGTTGAAGAGCTAAGGAGCGACAAGCCATGCTTCACGACCTAGTCCTGATCGCGCCGATGCTGCTGGTGCTGCTCGGCGCCATGTTCACCCTGCTGGTGGACCCCTTCCTCTCCGAAGGCGGCGCGCGCGAGCCCACCGGGCCGGCCAGCCGTTTCTGGGGCCACTTCGGCGCCGCCATCCAGGTGCTTGCGCTGCTGACGGCGGTCACGTTGTGGTGGACCGGTCCGCATGAGATGCAGACCGTGGCCTTCAGCCTGCACCTGAGCGCGTCGACCTTCTCGCTCTTCTTCGTGGCCCTGATCTCGGTCTGTACCGCTCTGACCCTGCTGGCCAGCCCGCGCTACCTGGAAGAACATGGCATCAGCTTCGGCGAATACTACGCCCTGGTCCACTTCGCCTCCTTCGGCATGATGGTGATGGTCGCCGCCGAGAGCATGCTGACTCTCTTCGTGGGCCTGGAGACCATGTCCCTGGCCATCTACGTGCTGGCCGCCTTCAAACGTCGCAGCCTGGCCTCGGTCGAGGCGGGCATGAAGTACTTCATCATGGGCGCGGTGGCGTCGGCGATCCTGCTCTATGGCATGGCCTTCCTGTACGGCCTGTCCGGAGGCACCAGCTACATCGAGATCGGCCGCGCCATGGCCGGCGACCTGGGCGAGTCCCGGGTCTATCTCTCGCTGGCGGTGGTGCTGACCCTGGCCGCCTTCATGTTCAAGGTGGCGGCGGTGCCCTTCCACATGTGGACGCCCGACGCCTATGAAGGCGCGCCCACGCCGGTGACCGGCTTGATGGCCAGCGGCGTCAAGGTGGCGGCCTTCGGCGCGCTGCTGAAGTTCCTCTACGTCGGCGCCGCGGGCGCGGGCATGAAGGGCCTGCCCATCGACCTGCCCACGGCCCTGGCCTGGGTGGCCATCCTGACCATGACGGTCGGCAACGTGCTGGCCCTGCCGCAGAAGAACGTCAAGCGCGTGCTGGCCTACTCGGCTATCGCCCACGCCGGCTACCTGCTGCTGGGCTGCGTCGCCGCCACGGCCGACCCGACCCTGGCCGGCTACACCGTGCCGGGCGGCGCGGTGCCCTTCTACCTGGTCGGCTACGCGCTGGCCTCCCTGGCCGCCTTCGCCGCCCTGTCCACGGTCGGCGCCAAGGGCCAGGAGCTCACCCGCGAGTCCGAGCTCGCCGGCCTCGGCTGGCGCTACCCCTTCGCCGGCGCGGTGCTGGGTCTGGCCATGTTCTCGTTGGCCGGTGTGCCGCCGACCCTGGGCTTCTTCGGCAAGCTGTCCCTGATTCAGGAAGTGCTGTCGGTGGAAGACGGCCGTTGGCTGCCCTTCATCGTGGTCATGATCCTTAACTCCATCGTCAGCGCCTACTACTACCTGCGGGTGACCGTGTACGTGTACATGCGGCCGGCCACCGACGAGCAGGCAGAGCCGCTGCGCTCGACCTCCCTGAGCTGGGCCATGGGTCTGGCGTCGGCGGCGATCCTGGCCATCGGCCTGCTGCCCGGTCGTGCCATGGACGCGTCGGCCAAGGCGTCCGCGGGCGTGCGGACCGCGACCGTGACTGCGCATGTGCAGTACGAGTTGGGGCCGGCTGCGGTGAAAGAGGCGGCGAATAAGCCCACGGCGAAGGTGGCGAAGGTGGCGAAGGCCGCGCGGTAGTCGCTCTTCCGATCAATCCAGCGAACTCGTGACCTTGTACCCGGTCACCCCGGCCGAAAGCACCGGCTCGGTGGCGCCGAAGACCGGCGACGCATCCCACTTGCCCTTCTGGTAGCCGCTGAGCGGCAGCTCGGTCCAGCGGAAGCCCTCGTAGACCAGCCAGTGGAAGCGCGCCCAGTGGGCCGCGGTGTTGCCCTGGGCAATGGGCAGGGGCTTGGACCACACGAAGGTCATAAGGAACTCGCCGCCCAGGGTGATGTGGGTGACACCGGGCATCTGCGGCAGGGCCGGGAAGACGTAGGGGATGACCTGGTCGACGAAGCCCGTGTTGTCCTTGAAGTGCACGCTGCCTTGCCCCGCCTTGAAGGTCTTGCCGTCCACGGTGGTATCGGACCAGGCGCGGAAGAAGGTGTACGTGCCCGGGAAGGCCTTGCCGCCATAGTGGAGGTTGCCCTTCACCGACAGCCGCGACCAGTCGACCTTGACCCGGCCGTGGGTATAGACGGCACTGGGGATCTGGGCGGTGACGCAGGTCCCCGCCAGGGTGTCCTTGGCCATGTTGGTGACCACCGGCTTGTTGCCGTAGTCGAAGCAGAGTTGGGGTTTGAGATCGATGGCCGAAGTGAGGATGTGGTAGCGGCTCAGGGCGATCTCGAAGTTGGTCGGCGTCTGCCCGGAGAGGCCGTCCTTGAAGGTCTGCGGGGTGTGGTCGCCCTTGACGTAGATGGAGATGGAGCCCTTGGCGGGGGTTGTGTCTTTGGCCGTGGCCGTGTCCGGGACCGTGTCCGGGACTGTGGCCGTGTCCGGGACTGTGGCCGTGTCCGGGACTGTGGCCGTGTCCGGGACCGTGGCCGTGTCCGGGACTGTGGCCGTGTCCGCGACCGTGCCCGTGTCCGATACCGTGACCGCGTCCGTGCCCGTGCCTGTGTCCGTGGCCGGGACTGTGTCCGTGTCCGGGACCGTGGCCGTGTCCGCGACCGAGCCCGCGTCCGCGGCCGTCCCATCATCGAGCCCCCTGCCGTCCTTCTTGTCCGAGCCCGTATTGTCGTAGATGCCCATGACCGGCTGGTCGGTGTCTTCGCTGGAGCAGGCAGACGCCAACAAGATGGCGATCGCCCACAGGAGGCGGCTGGGGTTCTGCCGGTGCGCGGTCATTTCAAGTCGATCTTGTCGATCAACACCGCCGTGTCGTAGACCGAATCACCCACATCGGTGGCGAAGAGCTTGAGATTGACAGCGCCCTTGCCCGCGAGGGGGGCGACGTTGGCTTCGGACAGGACCCATGGGGTCATCCATACATCGCCCTTGTCGAAGGAGACGTCGGACTGCAGCAGGCCCTTGTATTGCTTGGCGCATTTGCCGGCGCAGGAGCTGGCGAAGCAGGAGTTGGAGCCCTTGCAGTTGGTCTCGCAGAGGTCGTCCACCTTCACGTTGACGATGTTCTTGAAGAGCTTCTTCTTGCCGTCGACGATCTGGTCCAGTCGCGCGGTGAAGGCGTCCTGGAACTGGCTGCCGCAGTACTCCTTGAACTCCTCGCTGTAGAACTTCCACCACAGGCTCAGCTTGGACACGCCGGGCTGGATGCAGAACTTCTGCTCGATGGTGCCGGTCTGCACGGTGTAGCCCAGGCCGGTGGAGATGATGCCCATGAACTTACCGCCTACGGGTACGTTGGCGCCCAGCTTGGCGATGACGCGGCCGTCGCCGGCTTTGAGCCAGCCCTGCAGGTCGCCGCTCTCCCAGGACTGGTTCATGATGTCGGAGTGGGCGGCGTCGAGGTTCTTGGCGCCGACCAGGCTGATGAAAGTGCCCGGGTGCGACTTGTCCTCGATCTTGACCAGCGCGCTGCCGGAGAGTTGCTTCTGGGCGATGAGATTCGAGAACAGGGTCTTGCCCCACTTGGTGGCGAAATCGTTCTTGACGTACCCGGTGTAGCCGACCACGGCGGCGGCGCCGGCGGCGAAGAACTCGGCCGCCAGTGAGCCATTCCAGAGGCTGCGGCAGGCGCCGAGGTAGATCAGGCTGCGTGGGTAGGGCTTCTCGGCGTGGTGGCGGATGAACGCTGGCGTGATGCCGAAGACACCGTCGCTACCCAGCAGGACGCGGCCGCGCTGCACGTCGGCGGTGAGGTGGTCGACGCAGACGCCCTTGCCGCCGGCTTTGTTCAGGAAGCAGTCGGCGCCCGGATCGCAGCCGCCGCTCTTGGCGGTGCAGGACTTGACCGACGCGGCTTTGGCGAAGTAGCCGCAGTCGATGGCGTGGCCGGTCCAGAGCACCTCTTCGCTGCCCGCCGCTGGCCAGCGATATTCCTTGCGGATGTCGGCGGTGAGCTCGGAGAAGTAGGCGTCGCCGTGAGTGGCGGTGGCTACGATGCCGTGGTCGTAGAAGCGGCGGTAGTACTTCAGGTTGGCCTGGTTGTCCTTGAGCACCTTGCCGGCTTCGACGGTGTAGGCGGGGCAGGCGTTGGCGCTCATGGCGTCGAACGCGCCGGAGACCTCGTTGGGGCCGAAGTCCTTGGCGAAGGGATCGAGCAGCAGGGCGCGCTTGGACTGCACGCGCACAGTAGAGATGCCGTAGTTGGCACCGGAGAGTTCCTCGACGCTGTCGGCCCGTGGCTGGCCGCCGCGGGTGCCCTGTGGGTTGAGGTTGACGGCGCCGATCATGCCGTTGTTGAAGCGCGCCCAGACGCCGTTGCCGTCCGCGCTCGCGATGCCGGCGTGGCTGGCGAGCCCGCTGGCCTTGAGGGAATCCAGGGCCGCTTGTCGGCCAGACTTGCCGCCGCCGAGCTTCACCGACGCGTTGCGCGCCGACTCCAGGGCGCCTTTGACCTGCTGGCAGGTCTGTTGGCTGACGTTGGCGACGACTTCGACCTCGGCGATGTCGGTATAGGCGGCGTATTGCTGGGCGCCGACCTTCATCAGGATCGAGGCCCGCAGGCGCACGATGCCGGGCTTGCCGTCTGAGATCTTGATCTTGGTCGAGTACAGGCCATCGCCCTTGATCTCGTCGCCGGTGGAGCTGAGCTTGCCGTCGTCGTGCAGGGGCTTCGGGGCGCCGACCGTGTTGCCGTTGTCATCGACCCGGTAGACCTTGAGCGAGCCTTTGACGAAGTTGGAGGTCTTGCCGAGGCTGACGATGGCGTGCACGTCGGTGGGCTGACCTGCCTTGACCACCCGGGGATTGGCGTGCAGGCGATCGGGGAAGTGGAAGATCTGGTTGTAGGTCACCACGATGCTGTCGGTGGCGATCTGCTTGCCCTTCTGAGCCATCACCAGGATCTTGTTGTCGCCTGGGTTGAGCTCGATCTTGCCGGTCTGGAAGAAGGGGGAGCCGTAGGCGGTGCCGCTCTGACCGCCGCTATGCTGCCAGGTCACCTTGTCGGCGTCGCCGAAGAGCACACCCGCGATGTCGATCACCTTGCCGGAGACCACCGTATGTCGTCGGCCGCTGGGTCCAACGATGCGGATGCGCAGCTCCTTGGACGCGTAGCCGGTGTAATCCGAACCGGGCGGGGCGAGGCTGCCGCCATCGACCGGAGGTTTGCTGCCGCCGCCATCGACGCCCGGTTGCACCCGGCCGCCATCGACGCCTGGCTGCACCTGGCCATCGGCACCCGTCTGTGTGGCATCCGAGGGGCCTGCGATCCCGTCGTTGACACCCGCTCCTGCGTCCCACGGCTGGGCGCTTCCGCCGCCACCGACGGGATTTGGACTCGAGCACGCCCAAGCGCCACCAAGCAGGGCGAACAGGGCGACGACAGTGGCAATGTGAAGCGGGACGCGTTGCATATGGCGATCCAGTGCTGACGGGGGCGCGCGCGTTCGGGAGACTGCGGGCCCGTATTCGGGCTGGGGGAGTCTACTGGCCACCGGCTGGCCAGTCAATCGCTTCTTTCGGCGCTACCATGTCGAAATCGCAAGGGTTTGCACCGGCGCAAGCGGTCGCGCACACTGCCGGTGACGGCAGCCGCTTCGCTGGCGCCGTGCCCGAGCCCCAGGATCGTCGTGTGCCAGCCCTCACCAGATTCCCTGCCCTCCTGCCTTGTCACTCCGCCGGACTGCATCGAAGGCACCGAGCCCATGGTCGTGGTCGGCGGCGACGAGGGCGTCCTGTTGTTGCACGGATTGACCGGCTCGCCATGGGAGCTGCGCCCGCTCACCGAGCGCCTCGCAGCGGCGGGTTATACCGTGGCCATGCCACTGCTGGCCGGGCACGGGGTCTCGGTCGACGAGCTGGCCAGGAGTCGCTGGCGCGACTGGTTGTCCTCCGCCCGGCAAGCGCTCGACTGGCTCGAGGCACATTGTTCACGGGTGCACCTTGTCGGCCTGTCCATGGGCGGCGCCCTGGCGTTGCTCCTGAGCGGTCAGCGCAGCCAGGTGGATCTGCGCTCGTTGACGATGCTCGCGCCGGCGCTGGCCCTGCCGACCCACATTCAGACCGCGTTGCGGATTATGCGTCGCGTGGGCTGGCCGGCCATCCTCGCCAAGGGGCCCAGCGATCTGCCGCCGGGTGTTCGGCCGCCCGCTTTCGCCACCATGCCGGTGCCCCCATTGCGTAGCCTGGTGGATCTGAACGAGGTGGTGCGCGACTGCCAGCCCTGGCCCCATTGTCCGCTGCTGGTGCTGCACGGCACCGCCGATCGAACCATCCCGCTGGCCGTCGCCGAACGCGCCCTGGCCGACCTGTTGGGCGATCGCGGCATTCCCGAGCCCATCGCGGGCGCCGGTCATCTGCTGCCCCGCACGGCCAGTGCCGAGCAGGTCATCAAGCGGGTGGTGGGGTTTATCGACGCCGCGTGAGAGCGGGGTGGCGGCTGTCTGCGATCAACTCTGCAGGGCCAGCTCTTCCAGGTCGGCCGGGCAATCGAAACGCATGTGCAGGTGGTCGCGGTGGCCCGGCGAGTGGCGGATCAAAGTCCGTCGCGCGCCCTTGGCGGCCGGGTACTGGAACATGGGCTCGAGGCGCTCCGGATCGGCGCCGGCGCGCTCCCGCGCGTAGCGATACAGACGGCGCTGGATGCGTGGGGCCATGTAGATCGCGGCCACCTGCCCGCTGCGCTCGAGTCGATCGACCAGGAACCACAATCGGGCGTAGTCGATGTCATTGAGGCCGGGGTAGCCCCAGTGCTTGCGGTCCGCCTCGCGCGTGAAGTAGCCGATGTCGATGTCACGGCCAGCGCGGTGGCTTTTATGTGGCCGCAGGGTGCCGCCGCCGAGTCGCGACAGGTCGTGGACCACGGCCGGGTGGCGATTGGGCCAGCGACGATGCATGGCGTGGAAGGCGTCGCGCAGCAATCGGACCATGTACGGTCGGCCCCAGCCAGCGCGCTGCTCACGGCGGGCCAGCACGCCGGGACCGGTGGTCAGGCGAACGGCGGTAGAGAAGCCCGATGCCGAGCGGTATCGGAGCGGCACCTGCAGCTTCAGGCCGGGCGGCAGTGGCACGCCTTCAGGATCCCATTGCAGGCCGTTGGCGTGGGCGATGACCTCGGGCGAGGTCGCGGCGCGATAAGCCACCGAGCGGATGGTCTCGTCCTTCTTGGTGGTATAGCCGACGAGCTTGATGGCCTTGCGGCTGACCAGCGGCTTGCCGTCTCTGCGGGTCACGATGACATGGTCGATGCCGGGCGGGGGCGTCTTGCCTTTGGCCAGCTTGACGAACCATCGGCGGTCGATGACGTCGGTGTGGCCGGGCCGACCGAATGGCACGGAGCCGGCGATCCTGGCCTCATCCGACAGGCGTGCACGGCGGCTGGATCGCGCCTGCAGACGGGCCGCCATGTTGGCCTTGAGCACCTCGGGATCGCACGCCTTGTTGCGGATCGAGCGAACAAAGCGTGGCAGGGCGATGGTCGACTGGCGATGCTGCGTCAGGTCGCCCCAGCAGGGTACCTGGTTGCGCTCGCTGGCATCGGCCACGGTCGGCTCGGCGGCCAACAAGCAGGTCATCGCGACCGCGAGGGCGGTCACGGTGAACATCTTGTTGGCGCGTCGCTCAGGCATCTGCTCTCGCATGAAAAGGGCAAAGGTTGGCCGGATCCAGTCCCTTTCGGGGGCCTCTCCGGGCCGGAAGGAGCGCGACCTTAGCAGAGCACTCCCTCACCGACCAGACGTTTTTGCCGCAACGGGGGGCTGTTGTCACCACCCTGCGGCATGTAGATCGATGTCTGTCAAGAAAACTGTTGGATCAGGTCTGATTACGCGTCACGCCCCGCGGCCCGGATCGCCAACGTCGCCGCCAGCGCGGCCGTCTCGGAGCGGAGTACCCACGGCGCCAGCGCGATCGCCTGCGCACTGGAGCGGTGTAGCGATTGGCGCTCCTCGTCGTCGAATCCGCCCTCCGGGCCGATCACCAGGCGGACCGATTGCGGCCGCTCAGATCTGGCGTACTGCGCCGCGATCGTCGGGTTTGAGACCCGCTCGTCGCAAAATAGCAGCAGTCCCTCGGACTGGCCCAGCCACAGGTCGAGCCGAACCGGCTCGGCGACTTCCGTGCGCCAGCAGCGCCCACACTGCTCCGTGGCGGCGTCGGCCACACCCTGCCAGCGCTGCAATCGCTCGGCGATCTTGTGCGGTACGCGCACCACATTATGGGCCATCACCAGGGGGACGATGCGATCGGCCCCGGCCTCGGCGCACTTTTCGAGCAGCCACTCCCAGCGCACGCCCTTGAGCATGCCGGCGGCGATCTCAACCGTCGGTCGATCGGCCGCCACAGTCTCGATGGCCCCGCAGGGCTCCAGGGCCATGCCATTCCAGGTGCAGTCGACGCGTCTCCCGCCGCCGTCGGTGACTGCGACCGTATCGCCGGCGCGCTTGCGCAGCACCCGTCGCAGGCGATGACGTACCTGGGTCGAGGGCAGCAGGGCCACCCCATCCTCCAGCGGGCCTTCAACCAGCAGGTGTTTCACGCCACCCTCCGCAGGACCATGGCGGTCCACTCGCCGCGCTCGGCGGTCCGCACCAACGTCAACTCCGAGCCGAGGAAGGCGGCCAGGAAGCGCTCGCGCTCTTCCAATAGCACTCCGGAGATGAGCAGCATTCCGTCCGGCCTGGTGCGCGCGACCAGGGCGTCGCGAAGGCGCAGCAGGATGCCCGAAATGATGTTCGCCACCACCAGGTCAAAACGCTGGGGCGCCAGGGTGTCGGGGTCGTCGGTGACCCGCAGCTCGACGTTGTCCTGCATCCCGTTGAGCGCCACGTTATAGCGAGCGTTGTCCACCGCTTCGGGGTCGTAGTCGGTCCCCATCACGCGCGGCAGGCCCAGGCGCACGGCGGCGATGGCCAAGATGGCGCTGCCGGTGCCGACATCGAGCATGGTGGGGGGCGTGCTTGCCAAACCCGGCCACGCGTCCAGCAGGCGCTCCAACTCCACCGTGGCCAGCCAGGTCGTCTCGTGCGTGCCTGTGCCGAACGCCTGGCCGGGCTCGATGACCACGGGCAATACCCCGGCTTCATCGGGTTGTCTCAGCCAGGCCGGCTCGACCCGGATCCTTCGTCCGATGCGCAGCGGCTCGTAGTGGGCCTTCCAGGCGGCGTTCCAGTCGCGATCGGGCAGGGGTTCGCCAGACAGTTCGATGGCGATGCCGAAGCGCGCGGCGGCCGCTTGCAGCTCCTGTCGGGCCCGTTCGTGGTCAGTCGCGGCCAGATAGAGGGTGATGGCGCACTGACCTTGTGCCAGGTCCTCGTTGCCGAAGGTGCCGCTGTCTGTATGTAACAAGCCGCCGGGCGACAGGCGGTTGCAGAGCGTCTGCAGACGTTGCCATTGGGAATCGGCGACGGTCAGCCGAAGGGCGTAGTCGATGGCCCGGACGGCCGCCGCTGGCTCATTCACCCGGTGGGCTCGATGCGCACCAGCAGGGCGCCGGTCTCGACCGCGTCGCCAGCTGAGACCAGGATCTCGGCCACACGACCTGCAGCCGCCGCCTTGACGTCGTTCTCCATCTTCATGGCCTCGAGGATGGCCACCACGGCGCCGACTTCGACGTCATCGCCGACGCTCACAGGCACCCCGACCACCCGCCCGGGCATGGAGGCCAGCACCCGGCCACCGTCCGCTTCGTTGTCGCCACCCGAGCCGCGCAGCCACAGGTCGCGTTCGCTCTGTACGCTGAAGGTCCGCTCCACGCCTTCGCTGCAGAGGTGGCGTCCCTGGCCGTCGACGAAGGTGCGGAAGACCCGCCGCCGGCCGCCAGAATCGACGCCGATGGCCCCGCCGGGCAGCGTGTCGAGCTGAAGGACCACCCGTTGACCGTCGACTTCAACAACCGCGCGACGGCCGTCATCTTCCAGCATGCGGACTTCTGCGTCGTTGCCTGTCTCTCGCACCAGGTAGGTGATGGCCATCAGGTGTCCTCCGCTAGCTGATACCGGCCAGGCGTGCGGCGTGGGCCCACGTCGAGCCGCCATCGTCCGCGCCGTCGGGGCGGCGGACCTGCTGACTGCGATGATGCAACAGCGCTGCCAGGGCCGTGGCCTCCAAGTCCGCCTCGATGGTCGGTTCGTAGGCGCCCAGTTGGGCGACGATCCCGGTGTCGTAGCGACCGGCCGCGAAGGCGTCCGCCTGCAGCAACCAGCGCAGGTAGGGCACGTTGTGGCGGATGCCGCCGATCTCGTAGCGCGCCAGGGCCGCGTCCATGCGTGCCAGCGCCTGCTCGCGATCGCTGCCCCAGACGCTGAGCTTGGCGATCATGGGATCGTAGAAGCTGGGGATCTCGCCCCCTTCGGCGACGCCATCGTCGACCCGCACACCCGGCCCATGCGGCGGCCGATAGACGTGCAGCCGGCCCGGAGAAGGCAGGAAGTTGCGCGCCGGATCTTCGGCGTACACCCGGCACTCGATAGCGTGGCCGCGCTGCTGGATGTCGTCCTGGCCGACCGACAGCGGCTCGCCCATGGCCGCGGCCAACATCTCCACCACCAGGTCCACGCCGGTGACCAGCTCTGTGACCGGATGCTCCACCTGCAGGCGGGTGTTCATCTCCAGGAAGTAGAAGTTCTCCTGCGGATCGACCAGGAACTCCACCGTGCCCGCACCCATATAGTCGACCGCGCGCGCCGCCTGCACCGCCACCTCGCCCATCTTCAGCCGGGTGGCGTCGCTCAGGTGCGGCGCCGGCGACTCCTCGATGACCTTCTGGTTGCGGCGCTGCACCGAGCACTCGCGATCGAAGACATGCACCGTGTTGCCATGGCGATCGGCGAGGATCTGCACCTCCACGTGGCGCGGCCGCACGATGGCCTTCTCCAGGTAGATCGTGCCATCGCCGAAGTAAGCCTCGGCCTCGCGCGCGGCGCCATCGAAAGCGCGCTCGACCTCGTCGATGTCGTGGACCAGGCGCATGCCCTTGCCACCACCACCCGAGGCCGCCTTGACCATCACCGGCAGGCCGATCTCAGCCGCCATCTGTTTCGCGCTGGCGCTGTCGGGCACCGCGCCTTCGGAGCCGGGCACCACAGGCACGCCGGCGGCGAGCATGGTGTCGCGGGCCACCGTCTTGACGCCCATCTTGCGCATGGCGTCGGCAGACGGGCCGACGAATATCACCCCGGCGGCGTCACAGGCCTCGCGGAATTCCGGGTTCTCACTCAAGAAGCCATAACCGGGGTGGATCAGGGTGGCGCCGGTCTGGCGCGCCGCTTCCAGGACCCGATCGCCGCGCAGGTAGGACTCGCTGCTCGCCGCACCGCCCACGTGCACGGCCTCATCGGCCATCCAGGTGTGCACCGCGTCGGCGTCTGCGTCCGAGTAGATGGCCACGCTGGGCAGGCCCATGGCACGGCAGCCGCGGATCACCCGGCAGGCGATTTCGCCGCGGTTGGCGACCAGGACCTTGTGTTGTGTGGGCTGCGCCATATCGACTCCGGAGATCAGGGCCACAGCGGGGCACTGGACCCGCACCCGGCGGGATGCTGGCCCGCTGCCGGCGTGACTGTCAATTGGAACGGGCGCACGCCACCCACGGCGGTTGCTTGTCACGCGCAGGCGGGAAAC
Organism: uncultured Enterobacteriaceae bacterium; assembly: GCA_964438735.1. Lineage (GTDB taxonomy): Bacteria > Myxococcota_A > UBA9042 > UBA9042 > UBA9042 > CAYTLW01. The sequence goes on from CAYTLW010000042.1 coordinate 16,817, forward strand.
TGGCGACGTGGCCCGGGCAAAGCGATAGCCTGGGCCGACCCGTATTGCCCGCCGGAGCCGCCATGTGTCGCAGTATCAAGACCCTGTTCAACTTCGAGCCGCCGGCGACGGACGACGAGATCCACGCCGCGGCGCGGCAGTTCGTGCGCAAACTCAGCGGTCAGACACGCCCCAGCCAGACCAACGCGGAGGCCTTTGAGCGCGCCATCGTCGAGGTCTCCGCGGCGGCCACGACGCTTTTGCAGAGTCTGCACACGACCGCGCCGCCGAAGAACCGCGAGGAGGAGGCGGCCAAGGCGCGGGCGAGGAATGCGAAACGTTTTGGCCGAGAGGCTCCCGTCACTGGGCCGCGAGGCGCGTGACAGGCGCGTTGATCTCGAACGCCACCTCGTCGCCGTCGCCGGTTCCCGCCTTGCTGAACGTCATGGTGCCGCCGAGCACGAATCCCACCGCGCTGGTCTTGCCGTTGGTCAGGTTGACCCGGCCCACGTCCACGCCTCCCTCTCCGTAGTCCAGCTTCACCGTTTGTCCGGCGACGAAGAGCTCGGGTGGCAGGCTGATCTGCAGCGCCAGGAAGCCACCGCCGGGCAGCGGACCGAAGCCCACCAGCAGCTCGATGGCGCCCTCGTCGACGATGCTGGAGATGGGGCCAGCCACGCCGCGTACCAGGCCCATCTTGTGGTCCTTGACGGCTCCGTCTTTGCCGGTGATCGCGGCGCTCAACTCGCCCTTGCCATGCTCGAGCGGGTTGTCGTCGAGCGTATTGAAGATCGTCGAGAAGGTCCCTGAAACGGTCAAGGTGACGTCACCGCACAACGGCAGCGCCCCGGTGGTCAACGTGAACTCGGGATGCTCGCCCTTGATGGCTGGCAGGAGCGCGGCGCGATGCTCCTGGATCCACTTCTTGATGATCTCGATACGAGCGGTCGCTCGCTTGGCCCCATTGGCGGTCCACAACGGGGCGATGGCCTTCTGCATGGTGTCGATCTGGCCCAAGAGCGCCTTCTCATCCCAGACGGCGTCCAGCAGCTCGCCCAGCCGCTTGAAGTAGCGCTCGCGACCCTCCGGCAGGCTGTACAGGCGTTGGCCGATGCGGCCATGGGCGTATACAGCGCGAGGCAGAGAGTTCGACTCCTCCAGGAAGGGGCCCCAGAAGTTCCACGGGCCTGAAAACGTCGCGTCGACGCCCCAGGGCATGAAGGTCAACTGCTTGGTCTTGTGGTCGAAGAATGCGTAGTTGTTGTTCCGATTGCCGTGATAGCCATCCCAATGACCGGTCAACACCTCCATGGCCCAGTAGGTGAAGTAGGCGTCCATATCCAGCCACTTGCCCAGTGAGACCAGCAGGGCGTCGTCGGGACCGTCGAGCGCCTGCTGGATGCCGAGCAGTTCGGGCCGGTTGTTGTCCTTCTTCTTGTTCTTGCGCTCGAAGATCTGCAGCGTGCCAGCCGCGAAGTCGGCCAGGGTGTTTTCGTAGAGGTGGCCCTCGAAGTGGCCGAATGTGCGCTCGATCATGGGCTTCTTGATGCCCTCGACGTGTACATAGACGCCGTGGTCGACGCCGTTGACGGTCACATGGGCAAAGCCGCAGCGCGGCGCCGGCAACCCCGCGGCTGCGAACAGCCCATAGGCCAGGCATTGGCTGATGTAGTTGCCATCCTGGGCGCTGTTGTTGAGCGTCAAGCGTCGCTGCCCGCCGATGCGATCTTCGGTATGCAGCCTGACCTTCAAAGACGGCTTCTGCGGCGTCATGGTGCCCTTGAAGCCCTTCTTGCGAACCTCGGCATCCTCGAAGCGCTTGCCGTCGATGGTCACCGTGGCCGGCTGGTAGTGGAACGGCCGCGGTCGCGGACCGGTCGTGCAGCTCGGTACCATGTAGTGCTCCAGTCCCGGCGATTCGAAGCGGAGCGTCTGCCAGTCGGCGTCGGCCAGCTCGATGTGCACCTCGAGCACGCGGTCCAGGCCGTACAGCTCCAATTTGACCTGTTTGGCGACGTGGCCCGTTTCGTCGGCGTCGGTCGCGCTGCAGGCGACGAAGAGGACGACGAGCGCGGTGAGCAGCGTGGCGATCATGAAGCGGGCGAGCATGGGTTGCAGGTCCTTGGCGCTTGGCTTTGTGGGCTTGGTCGCGGTCCTGCGGAGGGGTGGCAGGTCACACGATCAGGGGAAATCCTGTCTCGCTGCCTCGCGGGCTGTCAAATGGCAATCAGCGCAGCAGCGCTTTGTAGCGCGCCCCGTTTCGCAGGGCGTCGAAGGCGGCATTGCTGCGCACCTTGTCGCGGAAGGTCGAACGCGTCCTGCCATGCGACAGCAGCAGTTGGATGTGGTCCAGGGCCGCCTCGCTCTGGCCAAGCCGGGCTCGCGTCGCCGCAAGTCTGAACAGGGGGCCGCGGTCGACCAGTCTGTGCGCGCCCTTGGTGAATGGCTCGCCGGTCTGAAAGTACACCGCTCGGTGGAAGCAGCTCGCAGCCGCCTTCAGCCGGCCCGTTTTCAGGGCCCGGGAGCCCAGCGCGTCGAGGCTGCGGACAAGTTGTCGCGTGGGCAGCGGGAAGAGCAGGGCGCCCGGCGAGGCGCCGACGATCTTCTCGGGTGGGTAGTCGGACGCGAAGGCCTTCAGGAAGTGGCCTGGCTTCACCCCTGCCCGGCGAATGAAGAGCACCTCATCGGTTCGATAGCCGCCTTCGACGCACACCCCTGTGGTGGAGATCAGCAGCACCAGGAAGCCCCGTCCCGGCACGCCGTAGCCGCTGACCATGCCGCGCTTGCTGAAGTCGCAGGCGGTCACGGCTGTCTTGCCGAGCATTCGCTTCTTGGACTTGATGGCCACCGTCCATGGCAGGTTGATGCCCTTCAAGGTGTCGATGTACTGACCTGGATCGCGGACCTCGCCACTGGCCACGGGCGGCGGCCACGCCTCGGTTTGCGCGAGGACGCCCAGGCGTGTCGCAGACACCACCAGCAGTGGCTTGCTGCGCGCCAGGCCCCGCCGGAGCAGCTGGTTCAGCGCGGCGGCCTTCTTGTCCTCATCCCTGTCCGTATCGGCGGCCGCGACAACGAGCTTCTTCCGTCCCGTCCGGGTGTTGAACCAGCCGAGCTCGCGCCCATAGCCGCCGGCGACGGCCCTGACGTACCAGACGCGCTGCTTGGGCGCGTCCCAGAGCAGCTGGTGGATCGTCTCGGCGCCGCCGGTGGTGGCCTGCGAGATGGCTGGTTGCATCAGGAAGGACGCGGCGACGAATGCGAGTAGCAGGCGGCAATTCATGAGACGCATGGGGAGAGGTTCCACGTCGCTGTCCAGAGGGTGTGTTCGGCGCAGCATCCCTGGGCCATGCCTGCATTTTGCCTGTGTTTTCCCGCCCTGCCCAGGTATCCTTGGCGCGTCACTGACGCGTCCGCTACCCGATGAGAACGCCGATGACGGCATGGCAATTCCAGGTTCGCCCGGGCCCGAAGAAGCGGCCTTGGCTTCTGTCCGGCGTCGTGTTCTGCATCTACGCGTGCAGTACATCTGCGCCTGCTGGCGACACCACCTCCGACGCCACGGTCGATGGCGGAAGCCTGGATGCCGCGGTCGACACGACCGCTATCGACACGACCGCTATCGACACGACCGCCTTCGACACGACCGCTATCGACACGACCGTTGCCGACACCTCCACCATCGACACGACACCTGGCGACGCGGTCGCCTCCGGTTCGGACTCCGGCGACATCACCTCTGTCGACACGACCGCAGCCGTCGCGGACGTTTGCACGGCGCAGGGCAAGGGCGGCTGCAATGACAACAATCCATGTACCGTCGACGCCTGCGACGCCAACAAGACCTGCACCCATACCCCGCTGGCAGGACTGCCATGCCAGGACGACGGCAACAGTTGCACGAAGGATTTATGTGACGCCGCTGCGCAGTGTTGGCACGACTCCGTGCCGGCCGGAACCGTCTGCGACGACGATGACGCGTGCACCACTGGCGACGTCTGCGACGCGACCGGCGGCTGCGCAGGCCCGACCCCGAAGAACTGCGACGACGGCAACGCCTGCAACAAGGACCACTGCGCGCCGAAGACGGGCTGCTACGTCACGGGTGCTGCGCCCGGTGGCGGGCCGTGGCCGGACGGCACGTACACGATGATCCCGCCGTGTGGCACCGGTCCTGTTTGGGTGAAGTGCCACAACGGTTTCGGCGAGTTCCCACCGAATCCAGCCCTGGATGACAACAACCCCTGCACCGTCGACACCTGCGAAGGCGGGCCGGGTGCCTGGAAGATCGTGCACACCCCGCAGCCTGGGCTGGTGTGCGTCGGAGGCGGGTCGTGCAGCAAAGGTTCTGCCTGCGATGGGAAGGGGCAGTGTGTCTGTTCGCCGTGACATGAATACTACGGCCAGATTCTTCACTATTAGCGCCTTGAGCCATGGGCGCACTCCAAGACACCAGCCACTGGAGATTGCGCTACACTGGCCTCCAGGAGGCTTAGCATGACCGCAGTTCGCACGCGTCGCGCGTCAGCGTGGGTCTGTTTGCTGTTGACCCTGCCCCTGTCCGCCGCGTGCGGGCCGGACGACGACAAGTCCCCAGACAGCGCCGTGGCAGACTCCAGCCAAAGCACCTCAGACGCCACAGTTGACCAACAGGGCGCTGACGGCGCGAGCCCGGCCAATGACGCCACGCAGCAACCAGACGTCACCACGTCCGCGCCGCTGCCGACCTGGCCCGCCCGAGTGGTCTCCCTGCCGGGTTCTTCGCTCTCGCTGGCGATGCTCTCGGATGGCCGCGTGGCGGCGGGCACCAGCACCACGTTGGGTCTCTTCGACCCGCAAGGCACGGTGGTCTGGCAGTTGGCCACGTCGTCGATTCTGGCCGCTTTGAAGGACCACAAATTCAAGTCGGTCGGAGCCCGCGGTGACAACGGCATCGTGGCCTTGTTCGACGCCCCGCCAGGCCAGCCTACACAAGCCACCTTGGCGTTGGTCACAACGGCCGGAGCGGAGGCCTGGTCTTCTTCCTTTGCAGGTGAGGCTCTCCGGGCCTGGGTCGACGCCGGCGCCCACGGGCTGGTGGTCTCGCTCTGGGCCTTGAAGTCGGGCACCGCCGCAGGGCTGCCGGAGGCCCGCTGCGTGATGCTTTCGCCAAAGGGCAAGACCGCCTGGAGTAGCGACCTGACCCAAATCGTCCGCGGCCCCTTTGTGGCGGCACACGATGACGGGCGGGTCGCGCTGCTGGGCGAGGAGCTGACCCAGACCATAGCCGGGCAGTCGACGTGGGTGGTCGCGCTGCTGGATGCAGCTGGCAAGATGACGACGCGGACCACCTACGTGGAGAAGGCGGCCGTCACTGGTCCCACCGGTTTCGTTCTGGCTCCCGATGGCTACCTGGGCGTGCACCTGTCCACAGGATTCACCGCATCGGGTCCGACAATGGATGACGACGCGGTCCTGTTCCGATTCGACGCCGCCGGAAAGCTCCTCTGGCGTCATGCGATCGCTGGCGTCGGCGGGCTGGACCATGCCCTGGTTCCTGCCGGCCAGGTCTGGCCTGCCGGGGGGGCTGTGGTGGCGTCGCATTTCATCACCGTGCCGCCGGAGAAGTGTTGTCCGGCAGACGCCTTCCGGCCTGCGTTGCACTGGCTCGATCGGTGGGGGAACGAGGTCTCCGAGACCCTGAAGATCCCCGGCGTGCCCGACGCGTCGGGACGTGCCAGCGACGTGGTCGCGCTGGGCGTCAGACGCCTCGCGGTGACAGGATCCACCACGGGTTTCGGCCAGTGGATCGCCCTGCTCGACGCCTGGGGTCGGGTGAGCCAAGACGGCGCGGACTCATGCGCCGCGCTGAGCCGACAGGACTGTGACGACGGCGACCCGTGCACACGCGACTGGTGTGAACCGGCCATCGGCTGCACGCATACGCCCTGGCCAAACGGCGCGCCTTGCGGCCAGGCCTCGGCCTGTGATGGGGGCAAGTGTAAACCAGCGAAGCCGTGAGTCCTGCAGACGCCATCTCAACCCGGATCCTCCGGCCCCGAAAACGCCCGATCGACCACCACCGCCCACAACAACGCCGGCCAGGTGATATCGACCAGCAACGCCACCGGCGCCCACGGTCGCACCGACGGCAGCGGGCAGAACAAGCAGGCCAGCAGGCCAAATAGCCCGGCGGCCAGCGGGATCAGTGACGCGCTCGTGCCATGCCGCGCGTTGCTCCCAAGGATGAGCAGGTTGGCAGTGAGGAAGAGCACCGCCAGCGCTCCCAGTCCCGCCGTGCACAGCCAGCTGCTCACGTCTTCCTCCCGGTGCCGCCAACCTTGGACGTTCACGTCGGGCCGGGGCCTTCTGTAGAGCGCTTGAGGCCGCACGATTATGCCGAGAAAGGGCGTGGATTCGACGTCAACGGCAGGCTCATGACCTGAACAAGGACCAGGAGCGCGACCGAGGCGCGCCTTGCCGACCGTTACCAGTCGGGCTGTTGCCACCGCGTCACTCCACGAGCCGACCCAGTTGACGCATACTCCGGCCGATGGAGGCACAGAATGACCCTGCCGACGATCGAGCGCGCCTCCAGCCCCTGCGAGGCTGGCGCGTCCTCATCGGCTATTGCGGCTATCCGCTGATCCTCATGGCCAGCGTGCTCACTGCCCAACAGGCCCTCGCCGCAGACGTCAGCCCCCTGTACGCCAGCGGCCTGCCCGTACTCGCCGTCATCCTCCTGGTCGCCGTGCTGGAACGCATCCTGCCCTTTCGCCAAAGCTGGTACGCGCCCCCCAAGGTGCTGCTCATCGACGTGGTGCACTCCGCCGTCGGCGCCGGCGTCGTGCTGCCGGCCATGAAGGTGACCGTATTCGCGGCCATCGCCACGCTCAGCGCCCACCTGGCGACCTTCATGGGCCGCGGCCTGTGGCCCACAGAAGCGCCAACCCTCGTACAGTTCGCCCTCGTGGTGCTGGTCGCCGATCTCGGCGCCTACTCCGTGCATCGATTCATGCACGTCAGCCGAATCGGCTGGCTCCTGCACGCCGTCCATCACAGCGTCGACCGCCTGGACGTACTCGCCGCCGGCCGCGCCCACCCATTCAACGCCGCCTTCACGCTGAGCTTCGAGAACGGCCTGCTCATCCTGCTGGGCGTGCCGCCCGAGTTGCTCATCCTCTTCAGCGTCTACAAAGGCAGCAACGGCCTGCTGCAACACAGCAACGTGGACTTCCGCACCGGCCCCCTGAAGTACATCTGGGCGACCACGGAGGTGCACCGCTGGCATCACTCCTCCGAGCTGGTCGAGTCCAACGCCAACTTCGGCAATACGACCATGATCTGGGACCACATCTTCCGCTCATTCGCCGTGCCCCACGACCGCGTCGCGCCGGGAACGATCGGCATCGACAACGCCACGATCCCCGAGAACTACTGGGTACACCTCGGAGTCCCTTTCATCCTGAGGCGATTCGAGCGCCGTCCCGATGTGGGAGCCTGAGGCCTCGCAACAACCGATGACACGACTGTCGGACGGATCCCCCGCCACTGCCCGGCTGCCCTTTGGCGCCGGTTTCTCCGTTGCTGCCGTGCGCATGCCCCCCGCTGTCGACCATGCAGCCCGACAAGCGCTGCACGCCCTGACCAGGTCAGCCCCCTTCTGGACTCAGCCGTTTCGGCCTGCGGATCAGCCCTCCACCATCGTCGTAGCGTGGCAATGCCTCATCTGGCACGTGGCACGCCAAGCCGCACAACGCGGGCCTCCAGCGCTTCTCAAATCACGCATGGCCAGACACACCCGCCCCAGCTCCTCCAGCGCCTCAGCGTCGTACCCCTGTGACGCCAGGAAACTCGCCAGGCGCTGACGAGCCAAGCCCAGGTCGCCAACCTGCACGTCCTCTCTGGCACGCTCAATAGCGCCCATCTCCCCTCTTTCGAGCTAAGCCGCAAGCTGCCGCTGTGCCAGTGCGCGGAATTCGTCGATCTCTGCAGGCCCGGCGAAGCATCGCTTGGGCACCAGGGCGTACGCCCGCGGGCCATACACCAGCAGAAACAACCGCTCGTCCTCGAGCAACTCAGTCCAGGTTGACCAAAGCAACTCGGACTTCACGTCATCGGTCCGGTAGTGCACCACCTCCTGTCCGAACACCAACTCACTGGGCTGCTGGAACTTAGGCATCCGAGCGAAGCGGTAGCGGACCACCAAGGGTGCGATGGATAGCAGGTTGAAGAACTCCAGCGGTCCGACGACTAGCCAGATGACAGTCCACCAACGGACCCCCACCAACGCGATCGATACGAGGCCAAAGGCGACAAGCAGCACGCCAACGACTCGATCGACGGTGGCGAAGCGAGAGCGTCGAGCGTAATAGAGCCGCTCGGCACGAACATGCTCGGCGACCCGGTGGTCGACGGTGATCGCGATGCCTTCCTGTGTCTGCAGCATCATGGGCCAATCTTGCCGCGTACGCCCCTGGAAGCAAGTAGCGGCGCCCTCCCCCCCCCACCCCTACCCAAAAAACCACCCGCGGGGGCGGGTACAAGGATGGGGGTCCGGGGGAAAACTGCGGACCGGGGGCTCCGCGGGATAACATCTCAACATTCAAGGGCTGATCGTCCGGAGCCCCCCTAGAGCTGGTTTCCCCCGGTGCCAACCTTGCACCCCCAGCCCCGCTGGAATACCTTCCGCGCCGCCTCGCGGAGGGGGCTCCCTGCCATGAACGCCACCCTGACCACCCTGCTCGGATCCGACCTGCTGGCACAGGCCAGCGCGCCTGTCGCCGACACCACCGGCCTGCTGGTTGTGCTGGCCATCTTCGGCGTCCTGTTGATCTTCGGCGTCGCGTTCGCGCTGAAACCGCGTCGTCCTCCCGAGGACAAGGATGTGGTGAAGCGGGACCTGCCGACGCCGGAGAAGGCGGAGAAGCAGGACCGGCAGGCTCGCAAGGCGGCCAAAGCGTTGCGCCGGGCGGCTCGTGGGGCCATCAAGGTCACCAAGAGCGGCGAACGGGAGCAGATCGACGCCATCGACTGGACGGCCAAGGAGGCGCCAGAGCCCGAGCCCGTCGTCGTGGAGCCCGAGCCCGAACCCGTGGTCGACCGGGTGGCGCAGGACCGGGAGAAGGTCCAGGGCGGCCTGTCGAAGACCCGCAAGGAGGGCTTCGTCGCGCGCCTGGGCAAGCTCTTCGCCGGCAAGCAGATCGACGAAGACCTGCTGGGCCAGATCGAGGAGGTGCTCTTTCGCGCGGACATCGGCGTGCAGGCCACTTCATCGCTGTTGGACACGCTGAAGAAGGCGCTGTCGCGACAGGAGCTCACCGACGAGGACAAGGTCTGGTCAGCGCTGAAGGAGCGCAGTCTGGAGATGTTGCGCGAGGTGGAGGGGCAGCCGTTGCGGTTGGATGCCTCCCACGCGCCCGCGGTGTTGATGGTCGTGGGCGTCAACGGGTCGGGCAAGACGACCACCATTGGCAAGCTGGCCCATCGATTCGCAGGAGAAGGCCGCAAGCAGCTGGTGGCGGCGGGCGATACCTTCCGCGCGGCGGCGGTCGATCAGCTCGAGGTCTGGTGTCAGCGGGCCGGGGTCGAGATGTTCCGCGGCAAGGACAAAGCGGACCCGGCGAGCGTCTGCTACACGGCGCTGGAGAAGGCCAAGGCAGACGGCCACGACATGGTCGTGGTGGACACCGCCGGTCGCCTGCATACCAATCGCAACCTGATGGCGGAATTGCAGAAGGTGGCGCGGGTTTGCAACAAGGCCCACACCGGCTCGCCCCACGAGGTCTTGCTGGTGCTGGACGCCACCATGGGCCAGAACGCCGTGCAGCAGGCCCGCATGTTCAAGGAAGCCATCGACGTGACCGGCATCGCCCTGACCAAGCTCGACGGCACCGCCAAGGGCGGCGTGGTGCTGGCCATCGCGGCCAGCCTCGGCCTGCCGGTGAAGCTCATCGGCGTTGGCGAGAAGATGGAGGATCTGCGAGACTTCGACCCCGACATCTTCGTCGACGCGCTCTTCCAGCGCGACGAGGCCGCCTGAACCTCCCCCGCACGGCCACGGACCATCCCTTGCCCCATCGCTCCCTCCATGTTCCGCGGCGACGACTCCCGGCCTTGGCACGACCTTCGGCATGGCGATACGCGCTGGTTCTTGCGCTGGCCTGCATGGTCCCGATCAGCGCGTCGGCAGGTCAGCCGCCTGTGGCGACGCCCCCGCCGGCGGCGCCCGCTGTGGATCGCCTGATCACCTTCCACAACGCCGGCCCCAAGGTCCGGCTGGTCGTGGACGGCGTCGGAACCACGACCCTGCGCACCGGCAAGCGCATCTCGGTGGCCACCCAGGCCAGCCGCATCCGCTACACCGTCATCCGCGGCCAGGATTGGCAATACAGCGGCGACCTGCACCTCGATGGCGTGCTCGAGCGGCTGATCACGTTGACGCCGCCGTTGGCCTTCCTGCGCATCGTCAATCGCAGCGACGAGGTCGCCGAAGTGCGCCTGCACGGAGAGCGGATCGGCAAACTGCCTCGAGCGGGCTCGAAGACCTTCGGACCGCTGCCGGCTGGCAAGGCCACGCTGGTGGCCATCGGCGAGCGCAGTCGGGCCTGGAGCCTGCTGCGTACGACTCTGCGCTCCGGCATCACCCACACTGCCATCCTGCCGCCGGCACCGGCGGGCCTGTTGGTACATAACGTGCTCGATGAGCCCGCACGTGTCAGCGTCGACCATCGCGACTATGGCGTCGTCGACGCGGGCGTTCATGTGCACCTGCTCGGCCTGGTGCCGGGTGGCCACGATGTCGCCCTGCACGGCCTGCACAGCGGCCGCGTCTGGCGGCACGAGACCCAGCTGTCCTCGGTCGGCGCTCGTCAGGCGACCGCGGGCCGCCTGCTCCTGGATGTGCACAACCTGACCGGCGAGACCCTGCGTCTGCCCCATGCGCTGGGTGGTCTGCACGACAAACCCCTGCTGCCGGACGACAAGGTCACCTTCCCCATGGCCCGAAAGGCCGTGCGCGTCGTCCTGGAAGGCGAGACGAGCGGCTTGCGCTACGTGCGCGACGTGCTCACCGACCCGGCCCGCACGACGTGGATCATCAAGCGTCCGACCGGCAACCTGCGGCTGACCAATGGCACGGGCGAGAAAGCCGAAGTCCAGATCGAGGGGGTGGCGAAGATCCCCATGCGCCGCGACCAGGTGGTGCAGTTGCAGCGGGTGCCCGCCGGCCAGTTGCGTTTGCGCGTGACCACCGCCCGTTCGGGTCAGGTTTTTGAGCGCGGCGTCTCCCTGGAGCCCGGCGCAGACATCGCCTGGGTGGTCACTGCCGGCAAGACGTCGTTGCTGCTGGTCAACGGTTGGCCCGAGTCGGTGGCGGTCTCCATCGACGGCGCACCGCGCGGCATTATCGACGCCAGATCCAGGTTCCGCATCGACACGATTCAGCCGGGTGCCCATAAGGTTGGCTTCCGGACCACGACCAGCGGACGCAGCGAGTTGAGCCTGGTCCAGGTGATCGATGGGCGGCAGACCCGCCACGAGTTGCGACCGCCGGATGGCACGCTGCGGGTGACCAACAACTCCAGCGAGAAGTTGGAGGTGCTCATCAGCGGCGCCCGCGCGGGCCACGTGGCTGCGGGCAAGAGCACTGCCTTCTCCACGCGACCCGGTCGGATGACCGCTGAAGTTCGGGGCGTCGACAGCGGCCGGAGCGCGAGCTGGTCCGGTTCGCTGGCGCCGGCGCAACATGTGCACCTGCCGACCCCTTCGGCCCGCGGTGGCGCCTTGTTGCTGCACAACCCGCTGGACGTGGCCGTGCAGGTGGTCGTGGACGCGCGTAGCCCGGTCACCATCGGCGCGGGCAAGCGGGTGCAGTTGGCGTCATTGCCGCCAGGCGACCACCTGGTCGAGATCCGAGGGCCGAAGTTCGTGCAACGGCAGCGAGTGGTTGTGGTGGACGGACTGCCGCCGGTGACCATCGACCTGGTCACGTCGCTCTACGAGCTGCCGAAAGCCGGCTCGAAATAGCAGGTCTGTCGGTCGAGCCTACGAACCGCCAGCGGCCAGGAAGCGGGTCACCCCCACGCCCAGCGAGGCCATGTTCGGCTTCATCCGGCTGATGAGATAGCTCTCGATGGCGGGCAGCACACGCTTGACCAGGAAGGAGGGCACGCCCGGGATCTTCTTGGGATCCACGGTGAGCTCGCCGTGAATGCGGATGCGCACGTCGTCGCCATCCACCACCACCTTGTTGCGGCCCGAGCAACTGTACATGCCCTGGAAGCGGGCGGACTCAATGCGCCAGTCGACCCAGTGCTCACCGTCATTCCAGTCGGCGTGGTCGAGCCATTCGAGCATCTCCGGCTTGATGAACTTGCGCGCTACGGCCGGCACCTGCCCGGCGTCGGCCCGCCAGCGATTGAGCACATGCTGGCCGCTGTCGCGCGGCTCGCGGGACAGCTCCTCGATCTTCGAGACGTTGTCCAGGTAGGGCACCAGCTCGACCAGCTTGTCGCGGATGATCTCGTAGACGAGCTGCTGTGACGCGTTGGCCACGTGGCCTTCGGCTTCGAATCGCATGGTTCCCCCCCAGGAATGTGCTTGAGGCGTCGCTGTCCTTCAGGCGCCGGTGTCCTTCAGGCGCCGCTGTCCTTCAGGCGCCCTTGAACTCGGGTCGGCGCTTCTCGACGAACGCGCTCATGCCCTCGGTCTGATCGTCCGTCTGGAAGCAGCGGGCGAAGGCGCGGGACTCGGACTCCAGGGCGTAGTCCAGCGGCAGTTGAATGCCGCGATTGACGATGCGCTTGGCCTCCGCCACCGCCACCGGCGCGCGTGAGGCCATTTTGCGGGCGGCATTCATCGCGCCTTCGAAGAGGGCTTCGGGCTCGTGCAACTGGTAGACCAGGCCGATGCGCTCGGCTTCTGAGGCGGGGAAGAGGTCGCCGGTCATGACCCAGTGTTTGGCCGCATTGCGGCCGATCAGGCGGGCCAGGCGTTGGGTACCGCCAAATCCGGGGATCACGCCGATGGTGACCTCGGGGAAGCCGAAGCGGGCGTTGGTGGAGGCGAGGATCACGTCGCAGGCCAGGGCCAGCTCGCAACCGCCGCCGAGCGCAAAGCCATTGACCGCAGCGATCACCGGCACGTTGAGGCGCTCGATGCGACCCAGCGCACGATTGCCGGCCTTGGAAAACGCCATGGCCTGATGGTAGTCCATCGGCAGCAGCTCGGCGATGTCTGCGCCGGCCACGAACGCCTTCTTGCCGGCACCGGTGAGAACGACCGCTCGCACCTCGGGATCTTCGCCGATCTCCTGCAGGCGGTCGGCCAGCACGGAGAGGACGTTCAGATTGAGTGCGTTGAGCTTGTCGGGGCGATTGATCGTGAGCGTAACGATTGGGCCGTCACGTTCACTGAGGACGACATCTTCAGCCATGGTCAGCACCTGCTCCCGCCGTTGGGCAGTCGCGCCGGGCGACCACCGGCGGGCGAACGTCAATGGCCGCGCTTGCTGGCCTTGAGCGGATTCAGTTTGCGCGCCTCTTCGGTCTTCTCGATGCGGCGATGGGTGGCGAAGTTGCACATGCCCAACGCCCATTTGGCCGAGGGCCGGGCGTAGGAACGGCAGAAGTGCCCGCCGTCGTGGGCGCGCACGTGGCCGCACCCATGGCACTCGTCCACGATGTTCTGGAAATCCTTCGCCGAGAGGATGGACACGAAGTCCGCATCCGCCGGCGGCGCGCTGAAAGTCTGGTCACTCATGGGAGCTCACTCGTGCCGTTGGTCGGCGGTTGTCGCCCGCGCTGTTCGCGGCTGTAGCAGCCTCGTGGCGGGGGTTTTGGACGCACCTGGAGCGCGTCGGCGGCGCACGTTACTGTCGCGCAGTGCGCCTGTCAACGACGCTTTTTCTCGGCTGAATCAGCAGATTGCCCACAACTCAGGGCGACTTTGCCTTGCACAGACCATTGTTGCAGGTCTCGTCGGGCCCGCACAAGGCGTGCAGGCAGGCTTTGAAGCCGTGGCAATGGTGGGCCAACGGTGGCGCGCAGACCATGCCTTTGTTGGAAGAGACACAGTACGTCGCCCGTCCGCCATAGGGGCAGTCATCGGCCTCGCCGCCCTTGGTGCAGGGGTTGGGTTGGGCACAGAAGGATTCGTTGTTCTTGGTCACGCAGCGTTTGGACAGGCACTCCCAGTCGTGCTGGCAGGCGTCGCAGAAACCCTTGTCTCCCTTGGCACAGGTCGGATAGGTGATCGTCTTGCCTTCATCATCCTTGCCGACGATCTGGTAGCAGTAGCCCTTGTCGCCATACTTGGTGCACTTGAAGCCGATGGGACAGCCGGTGCCGCCGCCGGCGGGATCGCAGAGGCGGGCGCAGAATCGCTCGGTAACATCGCTGGCCTGCAGGCATTCGGTGCCCTCGCCACAATCCACGTCGGACTTGCAGGGGCTGCAATGCTCGCCGCCGCCGGTGCAGCTGCCGTAGTCCGGCATGCAGGCGAAGTCCTTGGCGCCGTCGCCGAACTGTACGCAGGAGCTGCCCGCGGGACAGCTGCCGTCGCCGGTCTGGCAGGTCTGCGAACAGAAGGTGTCGGAGGGCTTGTCCGGATGGTGCACACACTGCGGCGCCGACGGTCCACAGTCGGCGCTCACGCTGCACGGGTTGCAGTAGCGCGGCAGCGTGCAGATGAGTACGCCGGTGACCGGGTTGCACTGGGTGATGCCACCGCAATCGGCGGCGCCCTGGCAGACCTTGGAGCAGATCTTGGTGTTGCTGCTCTCGTCGACCAGAAAACACGTCAATCCGGCTGATTTGCAGTCCGCATTCTGCTTGCATGGCTTGCCCATGCCGGCCGGTGCGCTCGTCGCGTCGCCATCGATGGCGTCACCACTGGACTTGCCATCCGAGGCGATCCCGGGCGAGACCGTCTCTTCATCACAGCCGACGCTGAGGGCCAGCGCGATCATGGCGCTCATGGCCGCCAGGGCAGCGCGCCGGCCGGATAGGCTGAGCGGGGGCGTGATCATCGAACCTCTTGCAGCGATGCATGGGGCGACCCGCTGGCGTGTCGCGCTGGCGTAGACTAGCTTTCCACCCGGTCTGCGGCAAACCCGTCTATCGCCGTCCTCGACCCTGGAGGTGCCATGGCGACCCTCTATCATTTCATGGATTGCCCGTACTGCTTCAAGGTGCGCGTCTACCTGGCTGAACGGGGCATTGAGTACCATAGCGCCGCTGTGAAGCGGGGCCACCTGCCGCCCGAACTGCCCGCGCTCAACCCCCTGCGCCGGCTGCCGGTCTGGGTCACCGATGACAACCGACCGGTCTTCGGCGCCAACACGATCATCGATTTTCTGGAGCGAACCGAGTCCGGCCCCAAGCTGGTACCGGAAGAGCCGCTTCGCCGAGCTCGCTGCTGGATGGCTGACGAGATGGTTATAGACGGATTGTTGGAGCCGTTGATCGCGCTTGATCGCGACATGCAGGGCGCCGAACCGGACGCCTGGAACATGAAACTCTACCAACGACATACAGGTCGGATTCGGCGGATTCTCACCGTATTCGAGCAACTGCTCGGCAATCGGGATTGGCTGGTCGGCGACGAGATGACCCTGGCAGATCTCTCACTGGCGCTACCGTTGACAATACTGGAGAGATTCGGGTTGGATCTGGCCGCTTTGCCGGGGCTCCAGAACCTCGCTGAACGCCTGGCCGACCTGCCGTCGGTCGCTGAGGCTCGCAAACCGTCCGCATCTCAAGCCGCCCAGCAATGAGTGGCCAGGAGTCTGCATCGATGTTCACGCAATCCCACAGCCCGCGAATCGTCGCCACCCTGGTCGCCCTGGTCGCTGTCAGTGTCGCCGCACCCACGTTCGCCAAGCGACCCAGCAAGCGCGCCAAGGCCGCTGCTGCCAAGGCCGCCGCAGAGAAGGCCGCCGCCGACGCAGCCGCAGCCAAAGCCGCTGAAGAAGCCGCCGCTGCCGAAGCCGCCGCCGCCGAAGCTGCCAAACCGCCGCCGCCGCCAGACCCCGGGCACGTCAACCTGTCCTCGGACGCCACTGGCCTGGTCGCCGAGGTCGCTGGCGCCCTGCATGGCCTGAAAGAGGGAGACAACAAGGTGCAGTTGATGCCCGGCGACTACGACATCGTGGTGCGGGACGGCGCCAAAAAGGAGATCGCCCGCCTCAAGGTACGCGTGGAGTCCAACAAGGTGGCCCTGCTCACCGTGGTCACCAAGGGCAAGCTGGTCGTCACGGCCGGTGCAGATACAGGGGTGCAGGTCGACGGCAAAGCCGTGGCCGCCAAAGATGGCAAGGCCGAGACCACGGTCGGCGCCGGCAAGCATAGCGTGGTGATCACCCAGCCCGGCATGGTCGGACGCAAGGGCGAGATCGACGTCATCGCTGGCAAGACCCACAGCATCACCGCGACCCTGAAGCCCTACGATGCGGGCAGCAAGCCAGCGGCGTGGGCTGGCGTTCTGGGCGGCGGCGCGCTGATTCTCACCGCCGTGTTGCTGGAGTCCTTCGCCGAGCCCACCGCGGTCGGCGGCGACGCCACCCGCTGGGCGCTGGTCGGCGTGGGAATGGCAGGCTTCGTCGGCGGCACGATCATGATGAAGGGCATCCTGGAGCGCGAAGCGAACCCGCCAGTAGAGCCGGGCAAGCTGGACACCAAGGTCAGCGCCCTGGACAAGACCGTCGGTATCAAGATCGCCGGGCGCTTCTGAGCCGCCCACCCCTTCCTGATAGAGGCGATTGACGTGGCGCGACCATTGCCCATCAACGAGGTCGCCGATGGCCTGTGGGTCGGCCCCTGCCCGCGCTCGCCCGAGTTCATCCGCGACCTGCGCCAGGTGCACGGGCTGACCGGACTGGTCAACCTGCAGACCGACGGCGATCTCGAAGAGTTGGGCATGGCCTGGCCGCTGATGTGGCGCTTCTTGATGAGCGTCGGCATCTCGGCGTTGCGCGTCGAGATCGTCGACTTCGATGACCGCAGCCTCGTCGCCCACCTGGACCGCGCCGCCGATGCCGTCCAGGAGATGGTCGGCGCAGGGCATCCGACCTATCTGCACTGCACGGCGGGGGTGAATCGCTCGCCGACCGCCGCCATCGCCTGGTTGGTTCGTCACAAGGGCATGGCCCTCGATGAAGCGTGGCAACAGGTGACCAGTCGGCGCACCTCGGCACCCAACCGAAGGGTGCTGGACCACTGGGTTGCCGGACAGAACCTTTGAGGCCCTCGCCCGAAGGCGGTAGGGTAGGTGGTGCGACGACGCCCCCGTCGATCGCGGAGTCCGAATGGGTCAGCCCAATCGCCAGATCGAGATCCAGCTCGGACACCTGTGCAACAACCGCTGCGTCTTCTGCGTCTCCGGTCAGCTCAGCGAGCTGAAGCGGGCGCCGCAATTGCCCGACGAGCCCATTCGACGGCAGCTGGCCAAAGCCCGCGAAAGTGGCGCCAAGAAGGTCACGTTTCTCGGCGGTGAGCCCACCATTCAGCGCTCCTTCCTGCCCCTGCTGGCCTACACGGTGGAGCTGGATTTCGACGAGATCGTCATCTTCACCAACGGCGTGATGACCACCCGCGGCAGCTTCCGCGATCGCACCCTGGCGGTGCTGGACAAGCTCGGTCCGCGCATGGCCGAGCGGGTCATCTGGCGCTTTTCGCTGCAGGGCGGCACCCGCGAGGCGCACGACCTCACCACGACCAATCCCGGCGCCTGGGATCGCATCCAGCAGTCCATGGAGCTGGTCCACCAGCAGGGCGGTCGCATCAGCGGCAACATGTGCGTGGTGACCCACAACTGGCAGTCGGTGTCCTCGCTGGCCGAAGTCGCGGCGCGCTACGAGTTGGAAGATCTGCACCTGGACATGTTCCGACCGCGCGACTCCGGCGACCGCACCAAGGAGTACCTGCGCACCTTGATGACGCGCTACACGGAGATGGCGCCCGCCTTCCGCGATCTCATCACGGGCTGCGACGAGCGCCTGGGCCCCGACTACGACGTCAACATCGGCAACATGCCCTACTGCGTCGCCCCGGACCTGGCGCACAAGATGCACCATGACGGCGAATACACCGTCACCGTGGCCGCCAGCGGCCAGGGAACCACCCAGGAAGGCTTCGACAAGTACACCGACAAGCGCTCGGACAAGCACAAGATGCCCGCCTGCGAGGGCTGCGTCTTTGATGCCCATTGCGGTGGCGTCTTCGATCTCTACGCCGAGTTCCACGGCGAGGATGAGTTCACCACCGTCACTCCCGAGGGCTTGTGGCAGATAGATGAGCGCGGCCATCACTTCGTCCTGCTGGCCAGTGACGCCATCGATGCCTGGTCCAACGCCGACGCAGGCCGTCGCGTCACCCGCATCGACGAGCGGGCCGGTGAGATCGACGTCGAGGTGTCGGTCGATGGCGAGCCATGGCGCGTGGTATTGCGCCGCGCCGGTCGGGGCGGCGCGCGCACCGGCTGGGCCACCCTGAGCGGTCGGCGATTCGAGGCCGCCCTGTTCGACTCTCCGCCCGGTTCCGCCAGCGCCATCGACGCCCTGCGCGACGCGCTGGGGGACCTGAATCGTCGCCTGGATGGCGGCGACTCAGCGATAGATGGCTTCGAGGGCCTGCCCGGTGCCTGGCGCCAGGCTGTCCTCTCAGGACGGCGTCGCGCCGCGGCCCAGGCTCGTGTGCGCAACAACGCGCTGGCCCTGGCCCGCGGCTTGCAGGGCGTGGAACTTGCCGGTTTGCGCCAGCAAGAGACCGAGCGCACCGAAGATGGGCGCTGGATCGCGGTGCGATTCGGCCAGGGCAGCGGACACGTGACGCTCTCGATCGGCGTGGAGCCCGGCCCCGACGGCGGCGCCAGGCCGCCACTGAAGCACGTCGCGGAGGGCCTGGATGCGGAGCGTCTCGCCGCCTTCAGCCAGGCGCTCGGCCGCCACCTGCGCGGCCGTCAGCGCGCCGCCAGCAACCAGCCCGTGCCTCGTTGATTGACCGGTAATCCACAACGAAGGCGAGTCCTTCGCTCTGCCGCCGCGGCTTTCTTGCCCGCCGGCCGCCGCAAGGTATTGTGATCATGCGGCTCCGGACCGGAAACAGAGGTCCCGCCGGGAGGTCGAGATGGGCGAGATTCTGGTCATTGGCAGCATCATTGGCGGCATCGGCCTGGCGCTCGCCGCGGCCCGATTCAGCCTGTCCGTCGTCGTTGACCTGATCCCGACCAAGTAGCGCTATTGGCAACCGCCATCGGGCTCTTCGTGTACCAGCTGCCCGATGCGGTTGAAGTTCGGCCACCACCAGTCTCGCTCGTAGGCGTACCAGATAAAGCCGGCCTTGCCCTTGACCGTGTCCAGGGGCACCAGGCCGAAGAAGCGTCCATCCTTGGAGTTGTCGCGGTTGTCGCCCATGACCAGCAGCTTGCCGTCGGGCACCACGAATACAGGCCAGTTCTCGTTCAGGGGCGGCGCGTACTGACGGGCGTGGGATGAGTAGCGGCGGTCATCAAACTGGCGCGGTGGCCAGACGTCGTCGTTGAGCGGCCCTGTCCAGAGCACCAGGTCCTCGTTGCCATCGGCCCGCCGATGTTGCGCCGTCCAGCGCTGCCCGGACGTGCATTCGCTGAACTGCAGGCAGACGTATCCATTGAGATCGCGCAGATGTGCCAGCGCATCCGTCTGGGAGTCGAATCGGGCCAGCACGCGTCCCAGGTCGACCTCTCCATCCAATTCAGGCGGATGCAGGCACCACTGCTCGTCGTCGTCGGGGCACGGACGGATGAACTCGACGCCCTCACCGCAGTCCAGGGACCTGCCGGAGGCCACCCGTGCGATGGGTTTGCCGTTGACCTGCAGGTGATTGTTCAGCAGCTGAACGCGGTCGCCTGGCGCGCCGATGACCCGCTTGATGAGGTCCTTGCCCGTGGACTCCGGGTCGTCCTTGTAGGGGTACTCGAAGACGATGATCTCACCGGGCAGCGGCTCGCGGAATTCGAGGAACTTGATGCGCGTGAACGGGATCTTGAAGCCGTAGATGAACTTGTTGACGAACAGGTGATCGTGCACGTGCAGCGTCGGGATCATCGAGCCGGTGGGGATCTTGAACGCCTCGAAGACAAAGGCGCGGATCAGCAGGGCCAGGATGATGGCCCAGCCGATGGCCTCGACGTACTCCCGCAGTGGCGACTTGCGGAATCGGCCCAGGTGCCGATCAAGGGCCTCGTCCAGGGCCTCGACCGCGGACTTCAGCTCGGCCGGGCTGCGCTCCTTGGGTTTGGCCTCACAGGCGCCCGTGAGTCGGTCGCGCAGCTCGCCGATGGCGGTGGCCGTGCCCTTGTCCAGACGCTTGCCATGCTTCTTGAGCAGGCGCCGGGAGTCGCGCAACAGCCAGGCGGCCGCCTCGTTGAGCTGGCGCAGGTCGCGGGCTCGTCGACGGCGCACAGCGCGGGGCGTGCCGGCCTTGCGTGACCCCGTCGCTGCGCTTCGATCCCGACGTGCCATTGTCGACCCCATTGTGGCGAGCGGCCCTTATGTCACCGGGCGCCCAGGTGGTCAAACCACCGTCCCGTTGATTCATGCCTGGTGAGAACGACGGCGGCCCGCCCCCCTGCCATGGTGAGGGGAGCGGGCCGCCTGAATTGATCGAACGCCTGACGGCGATCGGGACTACTTGTTGGCTCGCACCATCACGTTCTCGACCGCCACGCCGGTGCCCGTGTTGTTGATGCAATCCTTGGAGTCGAAGTAGAAGCGGACCGTGATCCAGCGGCCGTGGTAGGCGCTGACGTCGTAGGTGAACTTCTTCCACTTCTTGAGCGCGTTGGACTTGCTCAGGGTCCAGTTCTTCTCCTGGTTCTTGAACACGTCGCGGATGTACAGCCGCGTGTAGTCATACGAGCCGCTGGACTCGACGTTCATATACGTCTCGAAGGTGAGGTAGGTCTTGGCCCCTGCGGCGGGCTTCTTGACGTAGAACATCTTGCTGGTCGCCGAGCCGAAGACCCGCTTCTTACCGGCCGGGCACTTGATGTCGTACTTCTTGGTCGACGAGTTGTAGGCGTTGAAGTTCAGCGAGCAGTTGTGGCTCTTGTACGGGATGCCGCTGTTGTCCACGGCCCAGTTGGCCCCTGAGCTGTTGCCCTTGGAGATGGTCCAGTTCGACTTGGCGTTGCAGGTGATCATGTCGCCGTACGACGCGGTCGGCTTGTTGTCGACGTACATGTCGTCGATGAACCAGCCCTTGTAGCTGTTCTTGTAGCTGTTGACGCTGTCGAAGTGGAAGCGCACGCGGATGCGCTTGCCCTTGAACTTGGTCAGGTCGACCCACAGCCAACGCCAGCCGTACTGCTGCGAGGAGGTGTTGGTGTCGGTGTACTTGACGAAGTGCGAGCTCGACGTGGTCGAGAAGCCGTAGTCGGAGATCTCCACGAAGCGCTTGTCGCGAATCGAGGTGGTCTCGGTCTGGTGCCAGCTCTTGAACCACAACGTCACGTTACCCGACTTACCGGCCAGCGGCTCGAGGTCGATGATCGGCGACAGCGCCCAACCCTTGGCGGTGTAGGGGCTGTAGTTGACGCCGTCGTTGAAGTTCAGGCTCTCACCGCTGTAGGCACCCGGCGTGGAAGACGTCTTGTCGATCTTCCAGGTCGAGCTGTTGGCGCCGTACTTCTTCGCGAACTGCCAGCCGTTGGGGTTGGAGGCCGTGAACGAGTCGTAGTACTGCCCACCAGCGCCGACGGCCTTGACCGGACCGGCGTAGGCGTTGATCTCGTCGACGAACCAGCCAGGCGTGGTGTTGTTGATCGAGTCCACCGAGTCGAAGCGGAAGCGAACCTGGAAGGACTTGCCCTTGAGCGCGCTGATGTCGATGGCCTCCATGTGCCAGGCGTTCTTGTGCTTGCTGTTGTCCAGCAGCACCGACTTGGCGATGGACTTGAAGCCGTCGATGGAGAACTCGATGTAGCGCTTGTCATAGGACTTGGACGACTCGACACCGTGGTAGCTGAAGAAGCTGAAGGTGATGTTGCCCTTGAGCTTGGTCGCGTCGAGCAGGAACTTGCTCACGGCGGTACCGCCGACCTTCTTGTTGTTGCTGTAGTTCTTGCCGTTGTTGAAGTTCAGCGAGTAGCTGCCGGTCAGCTTGCCGGGCGAGCCGTTGTTGTCGGCGCGCCAGCCGATCTTGGAGTCGGTGTTGTACGTCTGCCAGTTGCTGTCCAGGTAGCTGAAGCCCTCGGTGTAGGGGATGCCCAGCTTGCCGCACAGCTTGCTGCTGAGGGTGTAGCCGCACTTGCCGGTCGTCTTGTTGCAGACGTCCAGGGTGCACGGGTTCTTGTCGTCGCACTTGACCGGCGAGCCCGCCTTGCAGGCGCCCTTGCCGTCGCACTTGTCGTTGAGGGTGCAGGCGTTCTTGTCGCTGCACTTGGTCGACGTCGACTTGTTGGTCTTGAGGCACTTGTTCACCACGTCATTGCAGTAGTTGTAGGTGCAGACGTTGCCATCATCGCACTTGCGCGGCGTGGTCTTGCTGCATTTACCCGAGGCGCAGGTGTCGTTGATCGTGCAGTACTTGCCGTCGCTGCAGGGCTTCGTATTGGCCTTGTGGGTGCAGCCGATCTTGTTGACGCAGAGGTCGTCGGTGCAGCCGTTCTTGTCGTCGCACTTGTTCACAGCGCCGCCCTTGCACTTGCCCTTGCCGTCGCATTTGTCGGGGTTGGTGCAGCTGTTGCCGTCGTTGCAGGGCACGGTGGTCGCCGCGTTCTTGTAGGTGCAGACGTTGTTCTTGCAGCTGTCCAGCGTGCACGGCTTGCCGTCGTCGCAGTTCTTGCCTACTCCCTTGCAGATGGCCTTGCCGCTGATCACGGTGCAGGCGTCGTTTGAGGTGCAGCTGTTCTTGTCGTCGCACTTGCTGCCCTTGGGCATGATGGCGAATTGGCAACCCTTGACCTTGTTGCAGGTATCCTTGGTGCAGACGTTGCCGTCGTTGCAGGTGATGGCCTTGCCGGGGGTGCACTTGCCCGTCTTGCAGACGTCGCCCGAGGTGCAGACGCTGCCGTCGCTGCACTTGTTGGTGTTGTTGGCATGCTTGCAGCCCGCCTTGGGGTCGCAGCTGTCGTTGGTGCACAGGTTCTTGTCGTTGCAGTTCTTCTTGGCGCCGACGCAGTTGCCCTTGCCGTCGCAATTGTCGTTGACCGTGCACGCGTTCTTGTCGTCGCACTTGTTCTTGTTGGGTGTGCCGACGCAGCCCTTGGCCGGGTCGCACTTGTCGTTGGTGCAGACGTTGCCGTCGTTGCAGACCTTCTTCTTGGTGCCCGACTTGCACGCGCCCTTGTCGCAGATGTCGCCCAGGGTGCAGACGTTGCCATCATCGCAAGCGGCGGTGTTGAAGTCGGCCAGGCAGCCGACGGTCTTGTTGCACTTATCCGTCGTGCAGGGGTCGCCGTCGTCGCACTTGACCGCGGCGCCGACGCACTTGCCCTTCAAGCAGGCGTCGTTGGAGGTGCACTTGCTGCCGTCTTCGCACTTCTGCTTGTCGGGCTTGGGCGCGTACTTGCAGTTGCCGGTGGCGGTGTCGCAGCTGTCGTCGGTGCAGACGCTCTTGTCGTCGCAGACCTTCGGCTTGGCGGTGCACTGACCGTCCTTGCAAGCATCGCCGGCGGTGCACTTGTCGCCATCATCGCAGGGCTTGGTGTTGTTCTTGAACTCACAGGCGCCGGTGTCCTTGTTGCAGGTGTCATCGGAGCATGGGTTCTTGTCGTCGCAGACGATGGCCTTGCCGGGCTTGCACTTGCCGGCGGCGCAGGCGTCGCTCTCGGTGCACTTGCTGCCGTCATCGCAGGCGGCGGTATTGGGCGTGTTGATGCACTTCTTGGTCTTGGGATCGCAGCTGTCGTCCGTGCACGGATTCTTGTCGTCGCAATCCGGACCGCCAGCACCGACGCACTTGCCGTCCTTGCAGGAGTCCTTGTCGGTGCACAGGTCACCGTCATCGCACTTGAGCGAGTCGTCCTTGACGCTCTCGCAGCCTTTGGCCTTGTCGCATGCGTCCTTGGTGCAGGGGTTCTTGTCGTCGCAGTTGAGGAGGTCGCCCTGGCAGGCGCCATCCTTGCAGGCGTCGCCCGAGGTGCAGGCGCTGCCGTCGTCGCACTGATCGCCGTCGGCCTTGTTTTTGTTGGCGCAGCCGGTGGCCTCGTCGCAGGCGTCATCGGTGCAGGCGTTGTCGTCATCGCAGTTGACGGGCGTGCCGGCCTTGCACAGACCGGCGGCGCAGACGTCGTTGTTGGTGCAGGCGTTCTTGTCATCGCAGCCGGCGACGTTGTCGGTGTTGCTGCAGCCGTCATCCTTGTTGCACGCATCGTCGGTGCAGGGGTTGCCGTCGTCACAGCTCACGTCGGTGCCGACGCACTTGCCCTCGGCGCAGGTATCGGACTCGGTGCAGGCGCTCTCGTCGTCGCAGGCATCCGAGTTGTTGCCAATGGTGCAACCCCAGTTCACCTCGCAGGCCTCCTCGGTGCATGGGTTGTCGTCATCGCACTTCAGGGCCTCGCCCGTGCAGGCGCCCTGGTCATCGCAGCTGTCCTTGTCGGTGCAGGCGTCGCCGTCATCGCAATCCTTGCCGCCAGCGATGGGCGTGCCGGCGCAGTTGCCGTCGGCGCCGCAGGCATCGTCGGTGCAGGGGTTGCCGTCGTCGCAGACCTTGGCCTCGCCGCCGCAGGTGCCGCTGGCGCAGACGTCGGACTCGGTGCAGGCATCGCCGTCATCGCAGAGGGTGCCGTCGTCGGCGTTGGCCTTCTCGCACTCGCCCGTGCCCGTGTTGCAGACGGCCTTCTCGCAGGCGCCCACCTCGGTGCCGGCGCAGTCCAGGTCGGCCTTGCAGCCGCCCGAGCCGCTATCCTCTTGTCCGGCGTCATCGCTGCCGGCGTCATCGCCGCCGCCGCCCGCGTCGCTACCGCCGCCGCCGGTGTCGCCACCGCCGCCGCCGGCGTCACTGCCACCGCCGCCGGCATCACTGCCGCCGCCCGCGTCCGTCGCGGCCGCGTCGGCTCCCACCGTCGTGTCGGGATCAATGGTCGTGTTCGTGTCGTCGCCGCCGGCGTCCACGCCCACGCTGCCACCTGGCGACGGGGGTGCATCCGTTCCGCAGGCGCTGCCCAGCCAGGCCATCGCGGCCAGCAGACAGAACATCGTCGTACACTTGTCCATCCTTCTCATCGTTCTGCTCCCAATCTGCGGTGGCGCTGTGTGCGCTTGGCGTGTCGGGCGACTCGCCGCGTCCGCTCCCCTGAATTTGTTGTCGGGTCCCCAGTCCGGCGGACCCATCCGCCAGAACCGAAAAAGAAGCCCACGGTGCGATTTGGCACTATTGCTGCCAGTCGCCGCGGGGCATCGTGAAGGTGTGTATAGCAGTTTGCCTCGGCGGAAATCCAATTTCCTGACAAGTCGCTGCGTAGACTGGTGTTCAGAGACCTCTCACCGACCCTTGCGGCGACGCTTGCGCGTCGATTTGCCGTGCACAACCGGCCGATTACGACAGCTCTTCTCGTGTTTTGCACAGCGTATTCGGATGTGAATATGATTGTCGTGGCCGCCCCGATGCTGGACGATTCCGACCCGGCTGCTGCGCTTGCGCGGCCAGCTGAAAATGCGGGTCACCTTCGCCTTGGACCAGCCGCGCCGGCGAGCCTCCCGAACCAGCGGCGGTTGCAGGTCTCTGTCCAGAAAGATCTTCAGCACTTCGCCCGAACGCAGCACGCAGTCCAGGTAGCTGAACGTGCGCCTGGCGTCGATGTGCTTGACGCCCACCCGCCACAGCCCGCCCAGTGGACGACCCCGGCGCATGTAGAAGCCGACGTCCACCTCGCGGCCGTTGCGATGCCCGGAATGCGGCGGCATGAAGCCGCCCTTGCGCTTGGACAGGTCGCCGACCATCAGCTTGTGGGCCCACTTGTGCCGGCGTCGGACCTCGATGGCGCACTGCTGGACCAGGTCGCAGAGGCGGCGGGTGCCCCAGGCGTTTTTGGGAAAGCGCAGCTTGATATGTTTGCTGTTGCGCAGCCGGGACGCGTTGAGAAGGCGACCGGCGTTGGGGGCTCCTATGGATTGCTGCACTGGCTTCCAGCCAGCCGCGAATGATGCGGGGACAACAATCAGGCACGGCAGGGCCCACAAAAGGGCGACAAATAGCGTGGCCCGCGCTCGCCTCACGAAGTGGCCGCCTGCTCCATGATCGCCTCGATGCCCTGGCGCATGCCGTCGCGCAGGCTGGCGTCGTTGCGACGGGCCTTGACCAGGTCGTCGGCCAGCGTGAGCGACGCCAACAACGCCAAGGTGCGCTCGGGCTGCGAGCCCCGCCCACCAAGCGCGGCCAGGCGCTCGTTCACAAGCGCTGAGACCTCGGCGATATGCTCGTCGGTCTCATCGGTGCGGATGGTGAAGGTCTGGCCCTGGAGTTTGATTTTGACCGGCCGGCTCATGAAATCCCCCGCGATGCAGCACGGTCAGCGATAGGGGAGCGATCGTGCGCTGTCAAGCGGCTGCGAGCTTGGCGGGCGCTACTTGAAGACCCAGCCCTTGGCCAGCGCGTAGTTGGCCACGGTGCCGGCGGCGATGCCCAGCAGGTTGCAGCACTCCGGAGCCCAGCGCAGCAGCACCGCGCCGCCCAGGTCGACGAGCGCGCCGCTGGTCAGCAGGCCGAGCATGTCGCCCGTCAGGTCCGTGGACCCCGCGAGCGGGTCGGCGATGGCCAGCCAACCTGCCGTGCCCAGCAGCCAGAGCGCCGCGTTGAGCACCGCCAGCTGAACTGCCAGGGCAGCCGTCGCCGAGACATAGTAGCGGCCGGCCCGCAGCCACCAGCCCGTGGTGCGGTCGGAGGTCTGGTCGGCGAAGGTCAGGCGATCATTGAGGGCGTAGTTGGTCAGCACCGAGACCACCCAGCCCAGCAGCCCGGCGACGTTGATCGCCACGGCGTTGGCGCCCGAGGTCCCCTCGTCGGGCCATAGCCGGAGCACCACGGCGAAGACGACCATATTGACCAGCACGCCGCTGCCGCCGACCGCGCAGAAGGTCAAGAAGCGGCGATAACGTCGGACCTGATCGATCACGCCCGCCATGCGGCATTCCTCCGGCGCAGTGCGCTCGGGGTCAGGAGATCTTGCTGCCCGGGGCCACGTCGTCGGCCGGAACCAGCGGCGACAACTTGCCGTCGGCGTCCTCGGCCACCAGCATCATGCCCTGGCTCTGCAGGCCCATCATCTTGCGCGGCGGCAGGTTGGTCAGCACGACGATGCGACGACCCAGCAAGCTGTCCTCGTCGATGGCCCCTTTGACCCCGGCGAGAATCTGCCGGATGCCCAGCTCGCCCAGGTCCACTTCCATGCGCAGCAGCTTCTTGCTCTTGGGCACCGCCTCGACCGCGTTGACCTGGCCGACGCGCAGCTCCATCTTCAAGAACGTGCCGAAGTCGATCTCGCCTTCCGCCAACTCCGGCGTCTTGTCCTTGCCTTTGCCCTTGCCCTTGCCCTTGCCCTTGGCGGGTTCGCCCTCGGCGACGAATTCGTGTTTGGGGAAGAGCGGCTCGCCCTGGTCCACGTCCGCGCCTGCGGGCAGGTCTTCCCAGCGCAGCTGCTTCAGCTTGACCGGCCCTTGCTGCCAGCCGATCCGGCGCAGGATCTCCGCACAACGCTCCGGCATGATCGGAGACAGCAGGTTGGCGGCGATGCGGATGCCACAGAGCACGTTGTAGACGGTCACCGCGGCGGCTTCCCGATCGGTCTTGACCACCTTGAAGGGGGCGTCCGCCGCCAGCACCTGGTTGAGCCGCTGGACCAGCACCATCACGTCGGCCAGGGCCACGTGCATGCGCATCAGGTCGATGGACTCGCGCACCGGGCTGCACTGGGGCGCGTTCGCCGCGGCGCCGTCCGCCTCGCCGCCCTCAACGAGGTAGCGCCCCAAGGCGATGGCCGAGTCGAGCACTTCGCTGCGCGGCAGCTTTGTCGATGCGCCGGGCACCTTGCCGTCGAAGTTGCGTACCACCATGGCCAGCGTGCGCTGCACCAGGTTGCCCAGGTCGTTGGCCAGGTCGGCATTGTTGCGGCCCACCAGCGCCTCTTCTGAGAAGTTGGCGTCCTGTCCGACGGCCATCTCGCGCATGAGGAAGTAGCGCAGCACCTCGGCGCCGTATTTATCCTTGAGGCTCAGGGGGCTGACGACGTTGCCCTTGGTCTTGGACATCTTGCCGCTGTCGACCATCCACCAGCCGTGGGCGACGTAGTTGGCCGGCACCGGCAGCTCCAGGGCCATCAACATGGCCGGCCAGTACACGCAATGGGTGGTCAGGATGTCCTTGCCCAGGAAGTGGTGCACATGGGGCCACCAGGTGTCGAAGCTGCTCGCACCACCCGCTGCCTGAGCCGCACCCTCGCCCAGCTCGAGGTTGTTGTCGTTCTCGGCCCCGATGCCGCCAATGGCGGTGACGTAGTTGAGCAGGGCGTCGAACCACACGTAGGTCACGTAGTCTGTATCGAAGGGCAGCTCGATGCCCCAACTGAGGCGCGCCTTGGGGCGTGAAATGCACAGGTCCTGTAGCGGCTGCTGCAGAAACCCCAGCACCTCGTTGGCGCGGCTGGCCGGCAGGATGCGCATGGTGCCCGACTGCACGGCTTCGATCAGCCGATCCTGATAGCGACTCATCAAGAAGAAGTAGTTCTTCTCCTTGAGGCGGACCACCGGGTTGCCGGAGATGGGACACTTGCCGTCGACCAGGTCCTTCTCGGTCCAGAAGCGCTCCTCGGAGGTGGAGTACCAGCCCTCGAACTCACGGGGCTCGATCAACCCCTTGTCCCAGAGCATCTGCAAGGCACGCTGGACCACGCGCGTATGACGGGTTTCCGTGGTGCGGATGAACTGCTCGGGCTCGCAGCCGATGTCCGGCAGCAGATCCTTGAACGCCTTGTGCAGCTGGTCGACATGCACCATGGGCTCGACGCCGCGCTTTTCGGCCGCCTGCTGTACCTTCTGACCGTGCTCATCCGTGCCGGTGATGAAGTAGGTCGGTTGGCCGAAAAGACGGCGAAAACGACGCGTTGCGTCGGCCAAGATCGTCGTGTAGGCGTGGCCGATATGTGGCTTGTCGTTGACGTAGTAGATGGGCGTGGTGGCGTAGAAGCGCTCACTCATGGTGGACCTCCCGGCTGGCCGGCAGCGGGGGCAACTTGGGTGATGGGCCGGTCAGCGTCAAGCGGCTTCGGCCGCGGCGGTCTCGTCGTCCTCGGCGCCGTGCGTCATGCGCTTGAGCGGCTTGAGCAGGGCCAGAATCAACAGGCCAAAGAGCACGGTGAAGCCAAAGATGCCGCCGAAGATGGCCAGCTCGCCGGCGTCCGATGCCGCCTCGCCGAGCAGACCGGCGACCTTGCTGCCCAGCCCTGTCATGGCGAAGTACAGGCCCATCATCAGCGAGGCGTACTTGACCGGCGCCAGCTTGGTGATGAAGGAGAGCGCCACGGGTGAGGCGCAGAGTTCGCCAATGGTATGCAGCAGGTAGGCGGCCACAAGCCAGTACATCCCGGCCTGTACGCCCGACTCCACCTGC
Source organism: uncultured Enterobacteriaceae bacterium (assembly GCA_964438735.1). GTDB lineage: Bacteria > Myxococcota_A > UBA9042 > UBA9042 > UBA9042 > CAYTLW01. Next base: position 46,360 of record CAYTLW010000042.1, read on the forward strand.
TGGGTGGCGCCGACCATGAACAGGAAGCCGGTACCCATGATCATGGTGCCGACGGCCATCTTGAAGAGCGAGCTGCTCTCGCCGCCCCTCTTCTCGCGGCGGTACCAGAAGTTCGCTACCAGGGTGCCGAAGAGGATGATGAAGAGTGGGTTGAGCGATTGGAACACGCTGGCGGGGATCTCGTAACCGAAGAGCAGGCGGTCGACCTTCTCCTTGGTGTAGATGTTCATCAGCCCGCCGGCTTGTTCGAAGGCTCCCCAGAACACGATGACGATAAGGAAGGAGAGCAGCAGCACCTTGACCCGATCCTTCTCGATGGCCGTCAGGGGCTTGCTGATGGAAGGTTTGTCCGCGTCGGTGCTGGTGCGTGGCACCAGATCGCCGACACCTTTGAGGTACTTCTGGCCCCAGACATAGACCCCCTGGCCCACCAACATGCCGATGCCGGCCAGGGCGAAGCCATAGTGCCAGCCGATCAATTCGCCCACGGCGCCGACGATGATGCCCGAGCCGAAGGCGCCGATATTGATGCCGATGTAGAAGATGGTGAAACCCTTGTCGCGCCGGGGATCGCCCTTGCCATAGAGGCCGCCGACCATGGTGGAGATGTTGGGCTTGAGCAGACCGACACCCAGGACGATCAGGACCAACGCGGCGTAGAAGAAGGGCAGGCCGTGCACGGCCATGATGCCGTGGCCGGCGCAGAGCAGCAGGCCGCCGTAGAGCACCGCCTTCTTCTGGCCGATGACGCGGTCGGCCAGCCAGCCGCCCGGGATCGATGCCACGTACACGCTCATGGTGTACCAGCCGTAGAGCACCAGGGCGTCCTTCTGGGTCCAGCCCAGGCCGCCGCTGCTGTCTTCGGTGACCTTGGCGACCACGAAGAGCACCAGGATCGCCCGCATCCCGTAGTAGGAGAAGCGCTCCCAGAGTTCGGTGAAGAAGAGTACGTACAATCCCTTCGGGTGCCCCCAAAGGGTGTCTTCTTGTCTCGTCGCATCCATCCTGGCGACCTCCCCTCATCGCCGCGGTTTCATCGTGTTCGCGCCCGCGTCGTGGTCGTCTCAAGTACCACTGTGACCGTCGGAGTGCCAGTGCCGGTTCCGCGCCTGTCCCCCCCTGCCGACTACGCCACTTGCGCAAGCCGATCGCCCCCGGCAACCTCCTCCGCCTTGCGGCCGCTCATCGCCGCCACGGACCTCAACATGACCACCGCACCCACAGACGCCCGCCCATCCCCCGCCGAGGGCGCCAATCGCTACGACTTCCACGCCATTGAAGCCCGCTGGCAACAGTACTGGGAGACCGCCGGCACCTTCCGCGTCGACATCGATCCGGACAAGGACAAGGTCTATGTCCTGGACATGTTCCCCTACCCGAGCGGCGCCGGGCTGCACGTTGGACATCCCGAGGGCTACACCGCGACCGACATCTACTGTCGCTACCTGCGCGCGTGCGGCAAGAACGTGCTGCATCCCATGGGCTGGGATGCGTTTGGTCTGCCGGCGGAGCAATACGCCATCCAGACCGGCACCCATCCGGCGGAGACCACGGCCGCGAACGTGGCCAACTTCCGCCGCCAGATCAAGGCGCTGGGCTTCTGTTACGACTGGAGCCGGCAGGTCGATACCACCGATCCGGGCTACTACAAGTGGACCCAGTGGATCTTTCTCAAGCTCTTCGATGCCGGGCTCGCCTACCAGGCCGAGATTCCCGTCAACTGGTGCCCGGCGCTGGGCACCGTGCTGGCCAATGAAGAGGTCATCGACGGCAAGAGCGAGCGCGGCGGCCACCCGGTCGAGCGCAAGCCCATGCGCCAGTGGATGCTGCGCATCACCGCCTACGCCGAGGAGCTGCTGCAGGGCGTGGACGATCTGGACTGGTCCGAGGGCATCAAGGCCATGCAGCGCAACTGGATCGGCCGTTCCGAGGGCGCGGAGGTCGACTTCCAGGTCGTCGGCCTGGACCACAAGCTCAGGGTCTATACCACCCGCCCCGACACCCTCTTCGGCGCCACCTACATGGTGGTCGCGCCCGAACATGAGTTGCTGCCGGCCATGACCACCGAAGAGGCGAGCTACGGCGTGCAGGAGTACGTGGCCGCCGCAGGTCGCAAGTCGGAGCGCGATCGCCAGGACGAGCGCCGGGACAAGACCGGCGTCTTCACCGGCGCCTATGCCATCAACCCGGTCAACGGCGCCGAGATCCCCATCTGGGTCGCTGACTACGTGCTCGGCGGCTATGGCACGGGGGCGATCATGGCGGTGCCCGGCCACGACGTGCGCGACTTCGCCTTCGCCAGCACCTATGGGCTGCCCATCATCGAGGTCGTCGCCCAGGAGAGGGGCGCCACGGACGGGCTGCTGACCGAGGCCTTCGCCGGCGAGGGCATCGCCGTCAACTCCGCCGAATACAACGGGCTCAGTACCGAGGCCTTCAAGACCGCCATCACCGAGCGGCTCACCGAGCGCGGTCAGGGCTGCGCCAAGGTGAACTACAAACTGCGCGACTGGGTCTTCTCCCGGCAGCGCTATTGGGGCGAGCCCATCCCCATCGTCTACCCCTGCCACCCGGGCGAGGGCGCCGATCGACAGCTCTTCGATCCGCGGCGCGGTGACCCCTGCGAGATCGACCACGACTCGCCGCAGCCGGTGGATCCCAGCGAGCTGCCCCTGCGCCTGCCCGAGACCTCGGATTTTGCGCCAACGGGTGACGGCGAGCCGCCCCTGGCCCGCTGCCTGGAGTGGCGCTTCTTCCGGCGGGACGGCCAGTGGTACGCCCGCGAGACCAACACCATGCCGCAGTGGGCGGGCTCCTGCTGGTACTACCTGCGCTACCTGGATCCGGATAACGACGAAGCCCTGGCCAGCCCCGAAGCGCTGAAGTACTGGCTGCCGGTGGATCTCTACGTCGGCGGCGCCGAGCATGCCGTGTTGCACCTGCTCTACGCGCGCTTCTGGCACAAGGTGCTGCACGACGCCGGCGTGGTGCCAGACAGCGAGCCCTTCCCGCGGCTGGTGAACCAGGGCATGATCCTGGGCGAAGACAGTGAAAAGATGTCCAAATCGCGCGGTAATGTGGTCAACCCGGACGACATGCTGGCCGAGTTCGGCACCGACGCCTTCCGCCTCTACATCATGTTCATGGGGCCGCTGGAGAAGGTGAAGCCCTGGCAGACCGCCGGCATGCATGGCACACGGCGATTCCTCTTCCGGGTGTGGAGCCTGTTCGACAAACCCATCGTCGATGCGGCACCCGATGACGCCACCGACGCCCTGCTGCACAAGCTGATCCGCAAGGTGGGCGAGGATACCGACGCGCTGCGCTTCAACACCGCCATCGCCGCCATGATGGAGGCCCTGAACACGCTGCTGAAGGCCGACTCCCTGTCGCGCATGACGGCGCAGGTCTTTGCCGTCCTCCTCGCCCCCTACGCGCCGCATCTGGCCGAGGAGTTGTGGTCCAGGCTGGGCCACGAGCCGTCGATCATCGACGTCGCCTGGCCCGACTACGATCCGGCTCGATGCATCGACGAGACGGTCGAGATCCCGGTGATGATCAACGGCAAGGTGCGCGCGAGGCTGCAGATCGCTGCGGGCGCCGACGACGCGGCCCACGAAGCCGCCGCGCTGGCCCACGAGCGTGTGCAGAAGTGGCTGGAGGGCAAGACGGTACGCAAGACGATCATCCGCGCCGGCAAGATGGTCAGCCTGGTCGCAAACTAGGCTCGGGGACTACTTGAGCGAGATCCCGCGCAACAGCGCCACCATCTTCTCCTTCAGCGCCGCCCGTTCGACCTCGTTGGCGACCAGCTCCTTGGCCACCTCCGCCGCCTTGCGCGAGTTGCCGTCGAGCTGAGCCAGGAGCTTCTTGCGCAGCTTGTTGGCCACCTTGCCCATGGGCAGCGAGTCCAGGTTGTTGCGGATGCGGCGTCCCTCGCGGCTGAGCAGGTTGCGCTGCTGGTAGAGGCTGCTGCGCTTGCGGCCCAGGTTGGCCATCTGCTTGTTGACGGCCATGACCTCTCGGATGGGGCCGGCGACCTGCTCGCTGGCTTTGGCGTCCTTCAGGTAGAGCTCGAAGGCGGCGATCACCAGCGAGGTGAGGTTGCGCTCCACCCGGCGGATGGGTGACTCCTCAACCAGCACCACCTTGCCTTCCTTCTTGGCGGGCACGGCGATGGGCAGGTAGATCTCGTTGCCGGAGCGGATCAGCAGCTTGGGCGGGTCGATGAGCTTGGTGCCGCTGCGGCGGCGCATCTTGATGTAGACCAGGCTCTCCTTGTCGCGCTCGGAGCGCACCTTGAAGATTCGCTTGTGGATGCGCTTGGCCTCGATGGTGATGCGGCCGTTGACGATCTTGAGCAGGCGGGCCTCCGAGGTCCTGGTGGTGGCGCTGCGGTGGACCTTGAAGCCGCTCTCGCGGGCATAGGGCACAAAACTGGTGGCGCCCTTGGCGACGCGGCCCAGGAAGCCCTCCCCGGCGAAGGTGCCGTCGACGTATAGGGTGATGGGGCCGCCCTCCAGGGCGCTGGCCTTGGTGTTGTGGAAGAGCACAGCACGGAACGGCGCCTCGTTGCCGTACTCCTTGCGGAACAAGAAGACGTCGCGGCCCTTCACCTTGCGGTTGACGATGTTGATCAGCGCAGCCTGACCGTCGGGCACGGTCACCGGCGTCAGGGCGTCATAGGCGTACAGCGCGCCCAACTCGCGGCCCTTGACCAGGGCGGTGGCGCTGCGCTCCATGGCCTTGCGGCGGCGATCGCGATTGGCGGCCATGTCGGCGATGGACGGCTCTGGCGCAGGCGCCGCTTTGGGTTTGTAGGCATAGCCCCCCCCGCGACGACCCCGCTTGGAGCGCTTGCGGTAACGTCGCTTGCTCTCCTTCTTCATCGATCGATAACGGGATGGCTTGGCCGCCGGCCGCGGCATGGCGCCCGAGGCCATCGCTTTGGCTTCTTCTGCCCCATCATCGTCACCGTAGCCCACGTCCGGTGGCGGTGGCGCGGCCGCGGTGGTCGGCGCCCGGCTGGACAGATCGGGTCGGTAGACGTGGTGCGGCTTGTGCAGGTTGTAACGGAAGGACAGAGGCGAACCGACGATCAGTGACAACTTGACCTCGTTCCAATCCTCGCCGCTGACGTTGTCGACGATGGCCCAGCCCTGCAGCTGCACGCCCTTGTCCTTTTCGACCCAGGCGCGGTAGGCGGGTCGCCAGATGGGCACCTCGTGGATGTAGGAGATCAGCAGCTTGTGATCCTCATCGCCGGCCAGACGCACGGTCAGGGTGACGGGTTTCCAGCGGCCTTCCGATTTGGAGATGTCCAGCGAGCGGGCCAGCCCCACGGCCAGGGCGCGGTCATGGATGCGCACCTGTTCGATCTTGTTCACAGGAACGGTCTCCAGCTTGGACCTGTCGACCATCAGCGTGAGCACCTTGCCGCGCTTGCCGCCGGTGTTCTCGACGCCCACCACGCGGCCGCGCAGCCAGCCGTCATCGCCATCCACCGACACATCGATGCCGCGCAGCACCTGCAGCAGGCCGACCATGCCGTGAGCGCGGCGCACTTGTTTGGGGATCTCGGCCGCCAGGCGGTCGCCGCTGCGCTCCACAGGCAACGCCACCGAAGAGGTCTGTCCGCCCGAGAAGTCGAGGATCGACAGGCTCTTGAGCACGTCGTTGATCTGGTCCGGTCGGACCCGCAACGAGAGCTTTCGTCCGCGGACTTCGCCGCTACGCTCAAAATAGCCGACGCCGTTCTGGTAGAGCACCACCTTGCTGATGGCCAGTTCGTGCGAGGGCTCGACGCTCTGCATGGCCCCGCAGGCGGTCAGCGGCAGCGCGAGTGCGGTCAGCAGCGCCGCGGTCAGGAGGGCGCGGCGTGGGGCGAATGGGGAATCCATGGGAGCCTCCGATCGGGTTCGCGATGGAGATTCACACAGAAAGGAGATGCGAGGCAATCGGCGGCAATGTCGCAGTGGCGGGCTTCAGCCGGGCGGCGGCAGCTCCAGCGGGATGGCCGCCATGCCGTCCGCTGCCTTGGCCAGACAATTGACCTCGTCCTCGAGCTGACCGACCGCCTTGAGCAGGGGCGCCAGGTTGGGCTGCGCGCCGGCGGCGTAGGCGGCCGCAAGCTCCGTGACCAGGGTGGCCTTGTCGTCCAGCGGCTTGGCGCAGAACTTCATCGCCTTGACCGCTTCGGCCAGGTATTCGAACCCCGGTTCAGCTTCGGCGGCGTAGGCGGCGTGATCGACCGACCTGGCGCCGGCGCCCTTGGGCCCGATCAGACCGACCTGCACATCGATCACTTCTTTGACGAGGATGCCGTCCTTGTCCAGGTCGTACAGATCGCCGGGGCCGGCGATCAGGTTGTGGATGATCTCGGCCGTGGCGCGGGCCTTCTTCTTGTCGTCTTTGTCGGCCAGGAACTTGGCGATGCCGGCCTGCTTGCTCAGTTCAGCGGCGATCATCTGCGCCTGTTCCGCCCAGCCCTCGCCGCCTTCGTCCGACTGAGAGAGCACATGTCGCACGTGGTACCAGACGCCCAGCGGCACCTCTCCCTGCCAGATGATCACAGGGCCGGGCTTCTTCAGCTTGGTCGCGCCTTTTTCGGCTTCCCAGGTGACCAGGGCGCCGTGATAGTCGTCGATGGGGTCGCCGGCGCCGATGGGCGGCGGTGGCGCCAGATAGGTGAAGTCGAGCGCCGGTGGCATGACCCCGTGGTTGCGGATCAGACCCTTCTCGCCCTTCATCCAGAGCACCATCGCGGTGCCCTTGGCGGGCTGCATCGCCCCCTCGATGATCACCCGGACGATCAGCAGATTACCGGATGGACCGCCCTTCTTGGGTACGAAGGTCACCTGGCCGCCGCCGGTGAACTTCGGCGGCGGACCGATATCGATGGGCCCCGAATCCGGCGGTCCGGTGTCAGGTGTACCCGCGTCCACGCCGGTGTCGGGAGTGCCAGCGTCCACGCCGGTGTCGGGCGTACCGGCGTCCGTCGGCGTGGCTTGATCGGCATCGCCGACGTCATCGCTCTGGCCGGCATCCCAGACCACATCGCCCGTGGGCACGACGACCTTGACTTCGCCACACGCCAGCGAGCCCATCAGCAAACAGAGTAGCAATGTCCAGCGGCCCGGCCGTCGTCGCAGAATCTGGCTCTCGCTTCGTCTCATCTGGTCGCCATCGCTCGCTTATCGAGCTCC
>CAYTLW010000043.1:0-53253 GCA_964438735.1 uncultured Enterobacteriaceae bacterium
TTGGCCTTGAGCGCGTTGCCGCCCAGGTCCAGGTCGCCATCGGCCTTGAGCGCCAGCACGCTCACACAGCCGGTGCACTTGACGCCTTCAGCCACCGCGGCCCGACGCGCATAAGGCGCCGCATGCATGGCGTTGCGGGCCAGCTCGGGCTCGTTGCCCACACGCAGCGACAACCAGGCCGCTTTGGACGCAGCCAGGGTCTTGGCAGACAGCGCCTTCTTGCTACCCAGGGCGTGATGAAAGATGCCGCCCTTGACGGTCAGGTCGGCGACAGTCTCGCTCCAAAACGCCTGCCCACCGCCAGCGGCGGGATAGAGCGCAAATGTCACGGCGTACTTGCCATCCGCCACCGGACCGCCACCAGGACCCGCCAGCCGCCCCTCCACCGCAATGGTCGAAGGAGCCGCCGCCAACGCGGCGCTGGATGTGCCAAGCAAGGCGATCACAGCCAGCCAGGCGGCAGGCCATGAAGCTCGATTTCGGATGCACGACGCCATCGTCCCTCCTCGGTGGGAGGCACATCATAACAAACGCTGACCCGGATGGGGGTCCGGATGAGGGTCAGGTATTGGCACTTGACACCTTTGTCGCCAAACGCCCCACTAAACCCCACCGCTCCAGGGGGTCAGGTATTGACACTTGACTCCTGTGAACAAACTCCGGGCCGGCCAGAAGACGCGATCTGCGGCGCTCTGCCGCACCGCAACTCCTTGAATTGGCGTTGCCAGTCCGGCGTCGTTGCGAAACGACAGCGCTTGCACCTCACGCCTTCTGCCTCGACCCTCCGTTCCTTCACAGGAGTCACACTTGACACCTTTTGCCGCTCGCCCGACCGTGCCGCGGAACCGGAGCCGCCACCAACCGCGGCTGGCCAACGACGGAACCGTCTGAATGCACTTCGAGATCCGCTACTGCATTCCCTGCCGCTACCACAGGCGCGCCAGCGACCTGGCCGCCGAGCTCCGTCATCGGTATGACGCGACCGTGTCACTGGAGGAAGGGAAGTTCGGCCAGTTCGACGTCCTGCTCGACGGTGTCGTGGTGGCCTCGAAGGGGCGATTCCCGCTGCGCGTGCTCAAGCACGGCGCGCCGCAGCAGGACCGGATCATCGAAGCGATCGAGTCCTTTCTGCAGCGCTGACCGCGCAGGTCGGTTGTTGCAAGCTACTCAACCCGCCTTGACCAACTGACCGACACTCGACGACCGATGCTCAGTGGCCGGCGCCAGACGTCGGCTCGCGGGGCGCAGCGTCCAGCTGGCAACCGCCAGCCCCAACATCATCACGGGCGGCGCGACCTGCCCGACGGCATCCCCCACCGCGGCGTGTGCCACCGCGGCGCCGATCAGGTCAAATACGAAACCGGCGTAGGCCCACTCCTTGAGCAGGGGCAACCTGGGCGCCAGCAACGCGCCCACGCCCAGCAGCTTCCACACGCCCAGCATGGTGGCCACGTACATGGGGAATCCCAGGTGCGTCATGGTCGCGACCATGTCGTCGGGCTGCACGATGTCCATGATGCCGCCGGCGGTCATGGCCGCGGCAAACAAGCCGGTGGTGGTCCAGAACGCGACCTTCTTGATGTTCATTCTTGACTCCTTGGTTGGATCTGCATGAAAACACGTGCTGCAAACGGCACAAGATGGCAATTCCTCACATCAGATGGTCAAAAACATGACAAATGAGTCCACAGCTCCCGGTGATCCGACAGAACTGACGGAAGGGCTGGTGGAATTCGTCGCCATTGTCGACGCCGGCAGCGTCTCGGCAGCGGCCCGGTCACTGCGCCTGCCGCGACCCACGTTGAGCCGACGCCTCTCTCGATTGGAGGAACGTCTGGGCGTGCGCCTGCTGCACCGCACCACGCGCAGGCTGAGCCGCACAGAAGCCGGCCAGGAGCTCTACCTGCGAGCACGGCCCATCGTGGTCGCCGCCCGCGAAGCGCACGAGGCGGTCCGTCGCCTGGATGGCGTACCCCGCGGCACCCTGCGCGTCTCGGCACCGCCAGGCGCCGGCATCACCTTCGTGGGCGACCTGGTGTTCGCCTACCTGGAGCGTTATCCGGAGATGTCGGTCGAGTTGGAAGCCTCCAGCCGGCACACCGATCTGCTGCGCGAGGGTTTCGATGTGGCCCTGCGCGCCGGCATCGTGCGCGACCAGTCGCTGATCGGCAGGGTCATGTGGCGCTCGGACATGGTCGCCCTGGCGTCGCCTGACTATCTGGCGACCCATGGTACCCCGCAGACTGCGGCCGACCTGGCCGAACATGATTGTGTGCGCAGCTACGCCGAAGGCAAGCGCCCGACCTCCAAGTGGCCGCTCCGTCAGGGGGGAGAAATAGAGGTGCGCGGCCGCCTGGCCAGCAACGATATGGACCTGCATCTGCGCGCCGCTGCGGAAGGTCATGGCATCGCGTTGGCGCCCATTGAGCTGGCCCACCCGCTGGTCGAGGCCGGACGCCTGGTGCAGGTGCTGGAAGATGTGATCGGGCTGCAGACCCCGGTCACCATCGTCTACGCCGAACGGGAGCTGCTCGCGCCCAAGGTGCGGGCCTTCGTCGATGTGGCGGTAGACGTGCTGGCAGGTCGGCCCAGTCAGTTCTGGGTGCGCGCCCTGCGAGGCCTCGTGGCAGGCGAGCCGGCTTGCGACTCGCCGGCGAAGAACCCTCCAGGCCTGTGATAGATTGAGGGCCTGCCCCCCACACTTGGGAGCGAACGTGCACCGCGCCAGGACCAGTCAGGGAGCGCGCGCTCGGATGCGGCGGTTGGGTATCCGGCTGCTGGCCCCAATCCTGCTGTTGGCGCCCCTGCTGCTGGCGGCGATGCCAGCGTCCGCCATCACCGCCCGGCTCACTTTCGAGGCTCGCAACCAGGCCCTGAAGAAGGGCGCCTGCTACACCGGATACGACAACGCCGGCGGCACCTTGGGATGGGGCCAGTCCTATTGCCTGATGGCCTACAGCTGCAAGCCAAGGGCAGTAAACCGCTCTGGTTCTCCATCGTGACGCTGCTGGTATTGGCCAGTCGCGGCTGCTCGGGGCCGTTCCGTCGGGCGCCCTCGACCCGTTTCAGCACGCCCTTTTCCAGGCGATCCCGCAGCGCGGCGAGGCGGGTGGTTTCGCCTTGGTGCAGGCGCCGCAGGGCCACCTCGCACGCCTTGCCGAAGCCCACCACGCCGGGCACGTTTTCGGTCCCGGAGCGCAGACCATGCTCCTGGCCGCCACCGTCTACCAGCGCGTCCAGGCGCACGCCCTTGCGCACGTAGAGCGCGCCGACACCCTTGGGGCCGTGCACCTTGTGGGCCGAGACGCTCAGCAGATCGACGCCCAGCTCGTCCACGTTCAATGGCAGCTTGCCCAGGGCCTGCACGGCGTCGCAATGCATCAGCGCGCCGTGCTGCCGGGCGATGGCCGCCAGCTCTGCTATCGGCTGGATGATGCCGGTCTCGTTGTTGGCCGCCATCACGCTCACCAGGGCGGTATCCGCTCGCATGGCCGCGCGCAGGTCGCCGGGGCGAACCAGGCCTTCCGCGTCGACGGGCAGGATGCTGAGCTCGACCCCATGACGTTGCAACGAGCGGCAGGTGGCCAATACGGCCGGATGCTCGACGGCGCTGGTGATGACGTGCCCACCTGGCAGTCCCAACACCCCCTTGATGGCCAGGTTATTCGCTTCCGAACCACTTCCGGTGAAGACGATCCGTCGCGCCGTGCATCCGAGCGCCAGGGCGACCTGTCGCCGGGCACCTTCAACCGCCGCCCGCGCCCGCCCGCCGGCACCGTGCACGCTGGACGGATTGCCCCACTCGTTTTGAAGCCAGGGCAGCATCGCAGCCAGCACCTCGGCGTCTACCGGCGTGGTCGCGTTGTGGTCCAGGTAGACGGTGCGCGTGGGCGCCGTGGGCTCGAGCCGGGCAGCGGTATATTCCTCGTCCTCGTCGGAATCGAACTGCTCTGCGCTGGCCAGACCCACCTCGCAGAGCAGGGTCTTGTAGACCGGAAACCCCGAGATGGGATCGAAGTTATGCGGGTCGGTCAGCACGTTGACGTTGGTATCCTGCCAGCCCTCCGAACCCAGCGGTCCGCCGCCGCCCATGGCCGCATCGACCGCGCCTGGGACGATGTCGGCGGTGACCCGCGCTCGGTACTTCAGCCGACCGCGAGGCGTCTGCACCCAGACCAGGTCGCCGTTCTTGATGCCCCGCGCCGCAGCGTCCTGCTCGTTGAGCACCACCCGCGGCTCGTTGTTGTGGCGGGCCAGGGATGGCACGCCGTGATGCTGGCTGCGGAAGTCGTAGCGGGTTCGGGTACCCGAGTTGAAGACCAGTGGGAAGCGTCGGGCGAGGTCGGGATTCGCCAGCGGCCCCTCGCTCGGTTCAGTGTAGACCGGCAGGGGGTCGTAGCCGTGCTCGGCCAGGATCGACGAGGCGATCTCGAAGCGCCCGCTCGGCGTGGCGAATCCGGGCTGCCCATCGTCCCGCAGACCGCCCTTTTCCCACTTGCGATATTGCATCATCGTCGCCGGCAGCTGCACATGGCCGCCAGCGGCGCGCACCTCGTGGACCGTGAAGCCTGTGCCTTCGAGCGCCTGCTCCAGGATGGCCTCCTCGGTTTGCGGGAAGAGTTCGCCATAACCCAGTCGGGCGGCCAGTTCGGACAGGATCAGGAAGTCGCTGCGGGCCTCTCCCTGCGGCTGCACGAGCCGCTCGCGGATGCGAAAGAGCGGCCCGTAACGCATATACGAGGTGATCTCGTAACCCGTGGTCGCCGGCAGCAGGAAGTGCGCGTATGCGCTGTCCGCGGTCGGATAGCGGTCGATGACCACCAGGAGATCCAGCGCATCCAGGGTGCGCTTCCACAAGTCGGGATCCGGCCACGAGGTGACCAGCGAGCCGCCGAGTACGATGAGCGCGCGGATGGGATAGGGCTCGCCCTTCAGCACCGCGTCTGGCAGCGAGATGGCGTGAGATTCGCCGCGATATTGACTGTAGACCGGGAAACGATCCCGCCCCAGCGCGCGATCGGGCGCCGGGTTGGCCAGCAGGTGACGCCGATTCTGCGGAAACTGGTTGTCCCGCATGCGGATCAACAGGCCGCCGGGCACGTCCAGCTGGCCGGACAGCGCCCAGAGCGTGTGCACGGCGCGAATCGCCTGTACGCCCGTATCCGAGTACTCCAGCCCCGTGTACATGATGGGACAGGCACCGCGGGCGCTGGCGAGGCGGCGAGCGAGGGATCGGATGGTCTCGGCGGGCACGTCGGTGATGCCCTCGACCACCTCCGGGCGGTAGTGCTGGGTGAGGGTGGCGAGCTCCTCGAAGCCCAGTGTCCAGTCGTTGACGAAGCCCTCGTCGTAGAGCTCCTCGTCGATGAGCACTTCGATCATGGACAGCGCCAGGGCGCCGTCGGTCCCCGGGCGAATGCCGATCCATTCGGCCCCCACCTCGCGCGCTGTGCCGTGGCGGCGGGGATCGATGGCGATCACTTCGGCGCCACGTCGGCTGGCAGCGACGATCTGCCGATGCAGGGTCGGCGGCGAGTCCGTGGCCGGATTGGCGCCCCAGATGAGGATGAGTTCCGCCTGCTCGACGTCCGTATCCAGCGTGATCAGCATCTCGCCGAAGGTTGTATGGGGCGCGATCATCGCGAACGAGACGTAGCAGAGCGCGCCCACACCCAAGGTGTTGGGCGAACCGAAGGGAAAGAGCACGCTGGAGGCCGAAGAGACCGCCGCATCCGCCGGCTGCAACAGGTCACACATGGCCAGGTCGAAGCTGCCGCGGCCGGTGTAGATCGCCACCGCCTCCGGTCCACTCTCGGCTTTGATGGCCTGCAGGCGGGCGACAATCTCCTCAAATGCCGCATCCCAGCTCACCGTCTCGAGGCCGTCGTGATCGCCCTTGGGACCGCTCCGGCGCAGCGGCGTCGCCACTCGATCGGGGTCGTGCACGATGTCGCCTGAGTGGCTGCCGATGGTGCAGATCATGCCAAGAGGATGGTCCGGATCCGGCACCACGGAACCCAGTCGGCCGTTGTCGACGGTGGCTTCGACCCAACATCCGGCCGGACAGATGCCGCACAGGGTTTTCTGCTTGCTGGCGCTCATCCGCCGGCCCCGTTTCCGCCGATCGGGTCATCCGGGACCCGCCTGAGCAACAGCAGGCTGAACCATTGCCTGGGATCGGTGAACACCTCGACGGTCTCGAGCCCATGGCCAGCCAACCATGTGATTCGCTCCTCCACGCGGAACTTCCGGCTGATCTCCACCAGCACACGCGTGCCCACGTCGATGTGAATCGTGCGCTGAAGGGGCCCGATGTGCACCTCCTGGTCGGCCTCGAAGCGGGCGTGAATCTCCATCTGCTCGCGCGCCTCGCTATAGCTGGCCTCGTGTTTGACCACGTCGAGGTCGATGCCGGCATTCAGCTCGCGATTCATGCGCGCGAAGAGGTTGTTGGTGAACCGCCGGGTCACTCCTGCCGCGTCGTCATAGGCCGCCTCGGTGATGCGCGGATCCTTGACCAGGTCCACGCCCAACAGGAAGTGGTCGCCGGGCGACAACGCCGCCGACACCGAGCGCCAGAAGCGAGCTTCGGCCGGTGGCGGCAGGTTGCCGATGGTGCTGCCGAGGAAGATCACGAACGCCGACGAGGTATGCGAGACGAGGTCCAGTCCGAGGCCGAACTCCGCGTTCACGCCGATGAACTGCAGCGCCGGGAAGCGCCGCGTCACCCGGTCGCCGGCTTCCTGCAAGGCGCTGTCGCTGACGTCGATGGGCACATACAGGCCGTTGCCCCGGAGTCGGGACAGCAACAGGTCGCTCTTGGTGGCGCTGCCCGAGCCCAGCTCGAAGAGCGCGTGGTCACCGCGCACCATGTCCGAAGCGTGGCGCTGCAGGATCGTCGTCTCGACCCGGTTGGGATAGTACTCCGGCTGGTCGCATATCTGCTCGTACAGCGCGCTGCCGACAGCGTCGTAGAGATACTTGCAATCCAGCGTCGGACGTTCGCTGCTCAGCCCTGCAGCCACCGACTCGGCGAAGGCCAGGGTCGGATCCTGCCGGACCGCGGACCGCAGGACCAAGCCCTGTCCGTCGGCCACCGCACGGTCGAAAGCGGTGACCAGCTGCGCCCGTGTGCTGAAGCCCTGAGTTTCCACGCGGCGTCCACCATCTGTCGGCGCAGGGGAGGAGCCCGCCTGACAGTGCGGCACCTGACCAGTTGGTCTGGATGGGGTCAACCCATCTCGACGGGACCCGTGATGTCACGGGCAGGTAGCGCGCGGAGTCCGGGGGCGGGATACTGCGCTGGCGTGGCATCCCCTTCGGAGGTCGCGCTCAGTAGGATGACCAGGTGGCCCGATTCCTGGGCCGCACCATCGTCACCAGCTTCGTGGTCACGGCACTTGAGCCGGGTCGGAGTATCACCAACCAGTCCGTCAGCGGCACCTTTCCCATCACGGTGACTCGAACCGTAGCCGAAAACGGCCCGAGCGCCTGTCGCGCGGGTGCGCAGGTGCGGGGTTCGCCCGGCGGCTTGTTCAAGCTGGCCTCCCCCCTGATGAAGAAGATGGTCGAGAGTTCGGTCCGCAAGGATTGGAGCAAACTCAAAGAGATGTTGGAGAGCGGGCGGTGAGTGATCTCAACCAGGTGGTCGCCTTCAACAGCGTGGCCCAGGAGGGCAGCTTCACGGCGGCGGCCCGGGCCTTGGGCCTGGCCAAGTCTACGGTCAGCGATCGGGTCGCTGCGCTCGAAGCCAGGCTCGGCGTGCAGTTGATGCAGCGCACCACCAGGACCATGCGATTGACCGATGACGGAGCCGCATACCACGAACGCTGTCGGCGGGCTTTGGGCGACCTGCGCGCCGCTGAACTGGCGCTGCTCGATCGTGGTGATGCGCCCCAGGGGATCTTGCGAGTCACAGCTCCACGCCTGTTCGGTCACGTCTTCCTGGGCGGCGTGATCAGCGCCTACCTGGCACGCTGCCCGGGGGTGCAGGTCGAGTTGATGTTGGCCGAGCGCCTGGTCGCCGATCGGCCCGGACTTCGCTGGCCATTCGTTGGGCAGGATGGCCCCATGGTCTTCGAGGGAGCGGCCAGGTTGTTGGTCAACAGCCTGGCGATGGCCATGCGGGCTGCCATCGAAGGGTCCGGCATCGCCTGGCTGCCCGCGTTCCTTGCCCAAGCGGCCATCTCAGAGGGCCGACTGCGACCGATTCTGGGCGACCTTGCACCGCCGCCTCTGCCCATCTACGCGTTGACCCCGGGAGGCCGATTCTTGCCCGCGCGTACCCGCGAGTTCCTCGACTTGCTGACCGCTCACGTCGCTGAGACTGGGATCATGCGCGGCGCATTCTCCGGCAGTCAGCCACCATCAATCAATGGGTTATGACCTAAACATCTGATGTGTGAGGGTCTGACACCTCACTATCACAACGCCATCAGGACGCGCCCCTCGAGCTCCCACGAGAGCCCCCGCTCGACCCAGTGTTCGAGCGCGCGCACCTTGTTGTCGGCGACGCCCATCGTTGTGGCGATGGCGCGGATGCCCTCGCGTTCGGTGGCGTGATAGGTGTGATCGGCAAAGGCGATGTCGATGAGCTGTGCCAGGGCGATGGCCTGTACGTCCTGGCGCTCGAAGCAGGCGCAGACGGCGTCCAGACCCTTGCTGCCGACCGCCTGCAGGAGCAGATCCAGCGGTTCGTCGACGCCCAGGTGCTCTGCCGTCTCGTTGATGAAGAGGATCTCCTCCAGGGAGACATTGCCGTCCACGGCCGCCAGCCAGGCCATCAGCTCCAGCAGCGAGTTCCGCTGTGGCTCGTCCAGCGCCTGCAGGTAGGAGGTCACGATCGCCATGGCATCTCTCCTTCGTTTCACACAGCCGGTTGCGCGTCTGCATCCCCACGGTCCCGACGCAGCTTGCGGGCCGCCCAGGCGATGCCCTGGCCGTTCAGGTCCATATCCAATCCTACGATGTCGCGGGCGGGCTGGTCGAGCGCCAGGCCCCGAGATTTGAATTCATGCACGAAGCGGGCCTCGATCCGTGGCGCGCACCAGGCGGCGAGTTCGTCATCGGATGCGTCACTGGCGGCGGCCGCGTCCCTGAGCGCCTCCGCGAAATCCAGGTGATCGAGCAGCTGCCCAGCCGCGCCGGCCACATCTTGCACGCGTCCGAAATGGGTCGCGTGCACGTGATCGGCACATGCGGCGATCCGGCGCACACTCCTGCGCGCTTCGTCGGGGTGGAAATCGGTCGGACTGGTGGATGGGAAGATGTACGTGCCCCTGGTCTGCAGGGCGGGATAGCAGAGGCCGAACGCGTCGCCGGTGAAGACGCCGCCAGTGCTGTCGTCGTGAATGCAGAAGTGATGGTTGGCGTGGCCGCGGGTGTGCAGAAAGGTCATGTTCCGACGGCCCCAGGCCAGCGTCTGCTCGTCGAGCATCGTCTTCACCCGCGATGGGTCGATGGGATCGACGCGACCGTAGAGCGCCTCGAAGGCCTCTTTGCCATAGACGGCCCGCGCGCTGGTCACCAGCCGTTCTGGATCCACCACATGGCGCTGCGCTCGTGGGTGGCAGAGCAGGGTAGCGTTGGGACAGGCGGCCATCAACGCCGAGGCGCCACCGGCGTGGTCCAGATGTACGTGCGTGATGATCACCCAACGCACCTGCTCGGGCTGCATGTCAGCGGCGTGCAACGCGGCAAGCAGGTGGGGCAGGGCGACGGTGGTGTTGGCCTCGACAAAGGCGGCCTCATCACCCTCCACGATCAGAAAAGCCGCCGCGAATTGCGGTCGAATGTACCGGCAGTCAACGACCGTAGGAGCGGGCATGGGTTCAGGCGCTGACGACGCGTGGATCGGATTCGGTGGGCCGGTGTTCGGCGAGGACCTCGTGTAGCGTTCGGGCCAACGTCTGGCGATCGAATGGCTTGGAGAGGGCCCCCACAGCGCCCGCATCGAGCACCCGTTGAATCCGGTCATGCTCGACGTAACCGGACATCACGAGCACCGGAACGTTGGCGTCGATGGCCGCCAGCGCCTCGTAGGTCTGGCTGCCGTCCATGCCCGGCATCAACATGTCGAGCAATACCGCGTCGAATCGGGCCCTGCCGGCGCTGAATATGGCCAGGCCGTGTTCGCCGTCTCGGGCCAGGACAGCGGTGTAGCCCAATGACTCGAGCACGCGGCCGACCGATCGTCGCATCAGGCCATCATCGTCGATGACCAGGACTTTGCCGTTACCGGTGGGCGTGCGCACCTGGGCTGCCGGGCGCGTGGCCTCTGGCGTGGCCGCAGCCAGCGTGACGCGTACGCTCGTGCCGACGCCGGGTTGGCTCTGCACCTCGATCTGCCCGCCGTGTTCGGCGACGATGCCATACACCACCGCCAGCCCCAGGCCAGTGCCCGATTCCGGGCCCTTGCTGGTGAAGAAGGGCTCAAAGACCCGGCTGACGGTCTCGGTGTCCATGCCCATACCGGTGTCGCTGATGATCATCTCGACGCGGCCGGCTTGCTCTCCGTCGGGGTCGGGGTCAGCGGGCAGCGCAGCCGCCACGATGCTCAATTTGCCGCCATCGGGCATGGCATCGCGGGCGTTGATGGCCAGGTTCATGACCACCTGGTGCAAGTGGCCGGCGTCGGCACGCACCGCCAACCCCTCCGGCACTGTGGCGTGCACCTCGATGGATGGGTCGATGGCCCGGCGCAGCAGGCTGGTGACCTCACCGGTCAATCGGTGCAGATCAACGGCCTCGATGACGGGCGGCTGCCTGCGCGCGAACGTCATCAACTGGCGCGTCAACTCGGCCGCCCTGCGTGCGGCGCCTTCGATATCCGCCACCACTTCCCGCACGGTCGCGTCATCGGCCGGCGCGTCTTCGGTGCCATGCTGCAGGTAGCTGGTCGAAGCCAGCACGCCGCCCATCAGGTTGTTGAAGTCGTGCGCAATGCCGCCGGCCAGCTGCCCGATAGCCTCCAACTTCTGGGCTGTGAACAGCTGTTCGCGCAGATGTTCTCTCTCCTGGTTGACGCGCAAGCGGGCGGTGATGTCGCGGGCGACGATGGCCACCACGTCTCGTCCGGCCAGTCGAACCCTGTGACCGGTCACCTCCACATCACGCAAAGAGCCGTCTGCGCTGCGCCACTGCCGCGCCTTCAGATCCAGGAAGCCGTATTCGACGATTCTGCCCACATGGTGGCTGACGGAGTCGCCGTCGTGGGCGATGAATTCGTCCAGGGTCAATGGCCCTGGCTCGCGATTGAGGAGCGACCAGAACGCCTGGTTGCCCTCGATGACCTCGCCGGTCTCGGGGGCGAACATGTACATGGCGTCCCGCGAGTATTCGAACAGGAGCCGATGCTTCTCTTCGCTCTCGTCTCGACTTTGCTCCGCCTTGCGGGTGCGTTTGCTCAGGCTGAGCAGCGATGCCACCACGACCGCGGCGACCACGCCGGAGGTGCCCGCGCCTGTGATCAGGTAATCGGTGGCTATCTCGCCTCGAAAGAGCAGGCTGAAGCCACATACGATCAGGGCGGTGAGCACCTCTGCCACGACGAGGCAAAGCAGCAGCATCTTGCGAGGTGGCAGGTTGGCCAGGTGTTGCAGCAAGCGGTCACCTCCGTCGAGGTACAGGCAGATTGAATGCCATATCGTATCGGAGGCCAGTTGTCGTGGGCATCATGGCCCTCCCAACCGCGGGGTATTGAAGAAAACCGCGCGTCACTTCACGCACTTGATGGTGCCGTCCTCGCGATGTTTGCACAGCTCGTCGTCCACGTAGCGCACGTCGACCGCCGCGGTACAGGTCTGCTCGTCCTGCTCCAACTCGACCTGGACGCGACCTGTGTGGCCCTCGAACTCATCCAACAGGGCAGGAAAGAGCCACACCTCGATCAGCTCGCTCACCGTGCTGCCGTCGCCTTGTTCGGTCATGTCGGCCCGCCAGCGGCTGGTCACCGAAGGCTGCTGGCCGGCGCACTCGGCGGTCATTCGGGCCTTGGGCTTGCGCAACGTGCCGCTGGCATCCAGCACCTGCACATGCACGAACAGGTAGCCCTGGTATCCGAGCACCAGCTCCGCATCGGCGTCCGCTTGCCAGGCCACAAAGCTGCCATCCACCACGGTGCCAATCGTGCAACTTGGCCCCTGCGCGGCGGCCGTATCACTTTGCTGGTCGGCGGTTGAGCCGGCGTCCGCGGCTGAAATATCGTCCGTTGCCGAATTCGTATCGGCGCAGCTGGTGGTGACGAAGCACCCCAAAGCCCCGATCAACAGGGCGGCGAGCCCAGGGTGGCAGGTCAAAGGTCCGTTCACAGCTTCATCAACTCCGCCGCACGGGCGGCCATCGTGTCGAACGCGTGGCGCGCCTTGACGCCGTCGATCCGCTTGCTGTCGGGCGCGCCCAACTCCTTGACCGCGACCTCGTACACGGACTTGCCCGCTTTGAACGTCGTCTGCACCTGCCAGCCCAGGCGCGCCGCCATCTGCAGCATCACCACGCCGCTGGTCAACGGTCGTTGCCACATCAACTGATCATCCAGGTCCGCCAGGGGCACCTTCATGGACTGGCCGAGTTCGTCTGCAAGCAGGTCGCGGACCTCGTCGGCGTCGCGAATCTCGGCTCGCACCGGCACCATCAGCTCGGCAAAACGCGGTGCCCCGTTGACGTTCTCGGCGTCGTTGTCGATGCGCTGAGTGTAGGGGTCGACCTCGATCCGGCGCCCGCGCACGGCCAGCAGGTCCCTGGCCAGGTCTGGCAATGTGGCCTCCTTGGCCACCAGGATCTCGCCCAACAGGGCATCCTCCAGCAGCGTCAACTCGATCAACTCCTGCTTGCGCGGGTACCTGGCCAGCCCGCAGCCCTCCACGGCCGCCCACGCCTGTTCGACCTCCTGCATCCGCACGAAGGCCGCCTTGGCCACCATGGCCGGCCACTCCCAGCCAGGCTTGAACGCCGTCTTGGAAAACGCCGCCACCAGCGCCAGCTGGTCGCCGATCGATACGGAACCGGACACATCCTGGGCGGGCAGCAGGACGTCCAGGTGATCTTCGGTCCACCAGACGTCTACATCCACGTCATCCACGCTCAACTTCGACGCGCCCTCCGGCGCCTTCGGCCAGCGCACCATCAGGCCGTGTTCGCTGCCCTTTTCGCGATGCAGGAGCAGGATCGGCACGGTGGCCAGCGGGTAGCCCGGCCAGATGTTCTGTTTGGCCATGGCCGCCCACATCTGGTCCAACAGCTGCAGCGGTTTGTGATCGATGGCATGCAGGCTCGGGCCGGTGTCCGCTGGCGTCGCATCCGGCGCGCCGCCGGCGTCTGCAGTGTCGGAAGCGGCGGTCACATCGGATGTCGTATCCGCCCCGGCATCGGCCTCGCCCGCGTCCCCGGACGTGCCGGCAGGTTCCGGATCGGCGCACCCGGCAGCGAGCAAGCAGGCTGCAGTGAGCAAACAGGCTGCGGCGAACAGGGGGATAGAGCGGCGACGCATGAGGACCTCCGCAGGCGGAAACCGATGCTACAGGAGACGGTGGGTCCCCGCGAGCGCCGCGCCCTTACCGAGCGTGTCCGCCATCCTGCGGCAGCGCACCATTGTCAGCGGCGTCGGGACCTCTATGATGGTGCGAGTTCCGACCGGAGGTCCGTCCCATGAAGGCAACCCGCATCCGCGCCCATTGGCTGGCCGCCCCACTGGCCGTCCTGGCGCTGTCCTGGCTGCCGGCCGAAGCCGACGCGGCCGGCAATCTCGACATCCGTTCGTGGCTGGACCGCCCCGGCGTGAAGGTGGTGGCGGTGGAGTTCTACGCCACCTGGTGCAAGCCATGCATGGCCTCGGTGCCACGTTGGAAGGCGCTGCACGAGAAGTACCGCGACGACGGGTTTCGCCTCATCGTCATCAATACGCTCGATCCGGGCGGCGGCTGCTCGGCCGTGCCGTGGAATCCCGACCACCGCATCTGCGATAACGACGGCTTCATCGGCAAATCCTTTGGCGTCGGCGGCAATCTGCCGGCGGCATTCCTCTGGTCGTGGCAGGGTGATCTGCTGGTCAAGAAGGGCCATATCGAGACCGTGGAGCAACAGGTCAAGAAGTACCTGCGCAAGAACCCACGCGTCGCGGTCGAAGCTTTCGGCGTCGACAACAAGCCGGACCAGTTGATGGAGACCATGGTCCGAACCGAAGTCCAGATGGGCGGCAAGTTCGAAGTCGTGGTCAGCGCGGTGGAGCGCAAGAAGCTGGCTGCCCTGCGCAAGGCGAGCCACAGCATGGGCGGGCGCACCGACCACCAGTGCAAGGTCGGCGCGGCCATCTCTGCCAACTCCCTGCTCACAGCCAAAGTGCTCGGCAGCGGACGCAGTCAGAAGCTCTCCTTGCAGCTGAAGTCCGCCGAGACCGGCTGCCTGCTGGCCAGCAACTGGGTCGGCTTCAGCCCCAAACGCGCCTCCCAGGCGGTGCGCGAGGCGGTGGTGGGCCTCATCGACAAGTTGCGCAACCCGCCCGAGCATCCCAAGGGCGGTCGTTTCGGCAGCCGACCGGTCGCCGGCAGCGCCACGCCGCAGGTCAAGGAAGGGCACATCGGCGGCGACGAGGGCGACTGGGATCCCAACTCCGCCGCGCCCACCCAGGCGGTGGTCAAGCTGCGCAGCAATCCCGCTGGCGCGGTCGTCTTCGTGGATGGTCGGCTGTTCTGCAAGTCCACGCCCTGCTCCAAGGCCATGGACCTGGGGCGGCGCAGCATCGACATGCAGATGGACGCCTACGTGCCCAAACGCGAGGTGGTCGAGATCAAGGGCAGCGAGACCCTGGTCTGGGACCTGACGCCCGATTTCGCGACCGTGAAGATCGAGACCACGCCGCCGAACATCCCGGTGATGGTCGACGGCAAGGAGCGCAAACCCGGCGAGCTGGCCGACCTGCGCCTGTCGGCCGGCCCACACGAATTCGTCGTCGAGGGTCGTTGCTTTTACAAAGCCGGTGAACGGGTGGTCGTCAAGCGCGGCGAGACGCGCACGGTGACCATCGCGCCCAAACCTCGTCCTTCGGCGATCAAGGTGCGCGCTGTGGACGACAAGGGCAATGACCTGATCGCCAAGGTATCGGTCGACGGCAAGCCCCTCGATGGCGAGACGCCCAAAGTCTTCACGGTGCCCGTCTGCAGCAAGAAGGTGCGGGTCGAGCTGGCCGGCAAGACACCCTTCGAGTCGGTCCTGAACCTGGAGGAGAAGCAGATCCAGCCCATCAACGCCACCCTGCGCAAGGCGATGGTCGCCAAGTTGCTCGGCTCAACCGGGGGCGGCGGGCTCGGCATGCGCGGCGTCGGCCCCATCGTGACCGGCAACCTGAGCGGCAAGAACGCCACCTATCGCCGGGAGTGCGACCGCAATGTCGCCCGTTCCTGCAACTGGCTCGGCCTGGCCTTCCACAAGGGCACCGGCGTCTCGGTCAACAAGACCACGGCCCTGCGCCTCTTCGAGAAGGCTTGCCGACTCGGCTACAAGATCTCCTGTGGCAACGTGGGCAACGCCTACAAGAACGGCTGGGGCACGCGCATGAACAAGGCCGAGGCGGTGCGCTTCTACGACGTCGGCTGCAACAAGGGCCACGACCACTCCTGCAACGAACTCGGCCTGATGTACCACTTCGGCCGCGGCGGCCTGTCCAAGGATCGCTCCGAGGCCCTGCGCCTGTTCGAGAAGGCGTGCAACCTGGGCAACAAGGTCAGCTGCGGCAACGCCGGCAACGCCTACAAGAACGGCTGGGGCACGGCCAAGAACTACTACACGGCCGGCCAGCGCTATCAGAAGGGCTGCAGCAGGGGGCACGCCCACTCCTGCAATGAGTACGGCATCTTCTTCCACTTCGGCCGCGGCCGCAGCCAGGATCGTGCCCGCGCGTTGACGCTCTTCAAGAAGGCCTGCAATCTGGGCAATAACGTCAGCTGCTCCAACGTGGGCAACGCCTACAAGAACGGCTGGGGCACCTCGAGCAGCAAGTACGAAGCGAAGCGCTGGTACAAGAAGGCCTGCGACAAGGGCAAGAAGTCCGCCTGCGCCGAGATGCGCAAGCTATAGACGGACATCCGGCGCGGTGAAGCGCCGTATATCGACATCCTGTCGAGATTAGATGAGAGTCTCGAATAATTCGGGCCGTGGGTCGGGGATCACGACCTCGTTGACCAGCAGGCCGCGTTCGGCCACGACCTCCACACCGGCGGCCACGGACTCTTTGACCGCCTCCACGTCACCGGTGAAGACCAGGTAGGCCTTGCCGCCCAGGGCCATGGCCAGGCGTGCTTCCATCATCGATACCGGTGCCTGTTTGGCCACCTTGTCGATGGCCTCGACCAGCGCCGCGACCGAGAAGGACTCGATGACGCCGATGGCACCCTTGCGCTCCAGCTCGCTGGTCGACGCCAGGGCCGGAAAGACGTCGGGATGTACGTCGGCGATGATGAAATGATCCACCGTGCATTCACGCGACGTCTCCAGACCCGCGTCGACGCTCGCCTGCACCGCGTGCAGCTCTCCAGCGATCATCACCATGTACTTGCCCGAGCAGATGGTGCGCGCCATGACCAGCTCGACTTCGGCTGCTTTGAGCATCTTGTCGGTGGTCACGAAGCCGCGCGCCACGCTGGACAGCTCGATCAGCGCCAGGGACGAAGGCGTGGGCTCGTTGCCGGTTCTCCAGCTCATCGCTTACCTCTGAATCCAGATGCTGCTGTCGTCGATTCGGCTCACCGTGCCGTCGATGCTGGCATGCACATGAGCGCCCAGCTTGCCTTCGGGCACGGCTGCCACCAGCTCGCCCTGCTTCACTCGCGCCCCCTGCTCGACCACGGGCGACGCCGGTGCGCCGATGTGCTGGCTCAGCATCAGCCGGACGGTGTCGGGTGCGTAGGGCTCCATGCGCATGGGCGCGTGAATATCCCACTGCAGCAGGTCCAGGCGACGCGTCAGGCGCGACAATGGGATCCGCCGCGCGTCGCGCATGGGGTGGGCCTTGCCGGTGCCGATCAGGGGCGCCGGCTTGTCGGGCATCTCCCGCCAGATCTGCTTGGAGCGCACGCACATCTGCTTGGGCGGCAGGTCTTCGGGGCAGGCGTAGAGGTCGCAGACCGAGCACTCACAGCAGAGCAGGCCCAGCTGGGCCCAGGCCGCCTCCTGCTCGCCGGCAAATCCCACCGAGCGCATCACCGCGTGCGGCTCGATGGCGTAGCCCAGCAGGTAGCGGGGGCAGAACTCGGTGCAGTACATGCACTGGTCGCACGCCGATCGGGAGATCTTGACGTCCACCTCCATGGGCCGCGACTTGCGCCGTACCAGGTGGTGGTCGCGCGGCACCATGATGTAGCCGCCGGAGGTCTTGGTGACGCGTTCGTTGAGGTCGAAGACGAGGCTGCCCATCATCGCGCCGCCGTCCAGCGCCACCGGATCGGGCACCGTGGCGCCGCCGGCCAGGTCCAGGCACTCCCGCGCCGTGATGCCGATGGGCACCACCATGGAGATGGGGTTGTTCACCGCGCCGGCGACCGTTAGCGCCGTGTGGGTGACCGGCACGCCCTCGGCGGCCAGGGAGATGTTGATGAGGGTCTCGACGTTGTTGACCACGCAACCCACGGCCAGCGGGATGCCGCCGGGCGGGATCAGTCGCCCCGTCACGTCGTAGACGATGATGTACTCGTCGCCGGCCGGGTAGAAGCTGTCGTAGAGGTAGTACTCGATCTCGCCGCCGGTGTGCTCCTTGAGCGCCTCGATGGCCCGGGTGTATTTCTTCTTGATGGCGATGACGCCTTTGGTCGCCCCGGTCGCGGCCATGGCCCGCTTCAAGCCGTCGACCATGCGGAAGGCGTGGAGCTTCATCAGCTCCTGATCCTTGAACAGCAGCGGCTCGCACTCGGCGGCGTTGGCGATGTAGTACTCCGCCTCTGCCTTCAGCTTGACGTGCGTGGGGAATCCGGCCCCGCCGGCGCCGACGACGCCGGCCGCCTGAACGAGGGCGGCGAGGTTTTCGGCCATGGCTCCTCCGGGTTCCCGCCGCGGTCAAAAAGGGGGGCGGGTCGGCCGGCGTCGGGACGCTAGCATAGGGCAGGGCAGCGCGACAATGGACCTGCCGCCACCGCCATGATCGGCAACCTCAAGCGCCCGGATCGGCCACACCCTTGGTCTGCCAGTCCGGCCGCGGGATCGAGAACGCTTCCCGCGTCCGGCCATACCAGCTGCCGCCCAGACGCGACAGCGGCCGCAACTTGTCGATGTCCACCCGGCCCGAGTCCGCGTCCAACACGGCATCGTCCATGTGAATGCGCACGATCTCGCCGATGACCATGCCCGTCAGCGCCCGTGGTCGGCCCAGCATGATCACCTGGTCGAGCACGCACTCGAACGCGATGGGGCACTCAGCGATGCGTGGCGGCGCCACCACATCCGAGGCCACGGCGGTCAACCCCACCGCCTCCAGCTCGGACACCTCAGGCGGATACTCGGCCGAGCATTGATTGACCTGCGGCGCCATGTCCTCCCGCGGGATGTGGACCACGAACTCGCCGCTGGCCTCGATGTTGCGCAGCGTGTCCTTCTTGACCAGCTCGCCATCGAGCTTCCGGTGGCCGATGCAGATGGAGACCATCATCGGCTTGGAGCACACGCCATTGAAGTACGAAAACGGCGCCAGGTTCACCACGCCGTTGGCGTTCATGCTGGTCACGAAGGCCACCGGCCGCGGCACGATGGTCGAGATCATGGCGAAGTAGGCGTCCCGCCCGGAGAGCCCCTGTGGATCGATTGTGTGATGCATGGTGTCAGACCCTCATATATCATAAGTGTGCACTGTAACCACCTGAAATATGGTTGACCGCTCCTCAGTCGCTGGGACGATATCACGGCGTGCAGGCCGCCACGCAGTTGGCCGCGCACTGGCCGCTGCAGCACATGTTGGCCGAGGACGTGCCCGCCTGGCTCGCGCACGGCAGCCGATCCGGTGCCGCCTTGGCGACGCAGAGGCCCGTGGATGTGCAGTGGTTGGCGCCGCAGGCGTTCTGGCCACCGCAATCGCTGTGGCTGGTGCAAGGGGTGCGGAAGACCAGGCGGCCATCTTCGGCTTCGGTGGTCGGAGTGAAGTGGGCCATGGTCGCCGGTGTAAAGCCGTATTCGGGGCACGCAAATCGCGTCGAGTCGAAAGCCAGGCGCCCGGACAGGGCCATGGCGCGGCCGCGCGCGACCACCTGTTGGGCCGCCAGTGCCGGCTGACGGTGATTCACGCGCCAGGTGCCGCCCAGAGAGCGTCGCAGGCGTGCCGTCGCCCGGCTGAGCGCCTTGGAGAAGTCGCCGCCAGACAGCGCGATCTCCTGCGAGTTGATGAACTGGTAGGTACCGCCACTCCTGCAGGCCATCTCCATCATGGCCGCGTCCGGCTCGCGATATGCCGGCGCCTGGAATTGCACGAAATGCAGGCGCACGGGCCAGCCCGCCTGGTGCATCTTGGTCCGCAAGGTCTCGAAGTCGGGCCCGCCGACCGCGCAGGGCAGGCGACAGGTGCCGTCGCTGCCGGTGAAGTCGAAGTCCTCGGACGGGTTGCAGGTGTCCGGACCATCGGCAAAGACCAGGATTTGACGGTTGCGTTCCGCGGCTCCAAGCAGGAAATCATAGGCCTTGCCCACCGCGGGCCACATGGGCGCCCGCCCCTCAGCGGCGTACTTCTGCGACCCCTGCAGATCGGTGTCCAGCAGCCAACGATGCTCGGCGCCGCCCCCGAAGGCCGTCTTCTCCCATTGCGGGATCGTCTTGGAAGACAGCGTGTTGCCGCCCGGGGCGCCGCCGATCTGGCACCAACCGCCCGCACAATGGGCGTCCTTGCTGCAACGCAAGCCGTCCCGCTCACCGCCCTCGCAGCTCCGATTGTCCGATGCGGCCACTCGAATGCCGCTGTCTTCGTCGTACCAGTAGCCGATGACACGATCGCCGGCGTTGAGTTGTTCCAGCAGTCGCGAGGCCGCCCAGGTGCGCGCCGAGTGGGGGTCTGAAGGGACCAATGGCGTCGGCGATTCGAACTTGCCGGGCTGGTCCTCGTGCAGGTTCACACGGTCGACAAAACCCACGGTGGAGCCGCTGTTGTCGATGACCAGTGCCAGCTCCATGCGGGTCTGCTCAGCCGGTGCCATGCCGCAGCGAGGCGCCACCTCGACGTAGCGTAAGGAACTGGCCAGTCCGCCCCCCTTTGTACTGGGCACCGAGCACTCGGCTTCGGCAGGCGCGCGTGGTTCGATGCATTGCACGTCCAGATCCAGCAGCCCGGGCCCCACAGTGGCGTGCTTGGTCTCATGGATGAAGGGTTGCAGCGAGATCTCGTCGCCGGGATGGATGCTGTTATCCCGGTCCTTGGCGCAGGTGGTCCGTTTGACCGCCGCGCCGACGAAGTTCACCACCAGCTCGACGCCGTCGGGGGCCAGCGCCGTCTCCCCCGCCAGCGGCACACCGCACACGCGCACTGGCTCCTGGTCCGCCGTGCCGATGTGGACGGGGAACACGGAGACCACCTCGAGATCGGTCAGCGGCCGGTTGTCGATGGCGAAGAAGGCCGTCGTATCACACGACATGCAGGCCAGCGCCGCGGCGATGAGCAGCGCGATTCCGAGACGATTCATGAGGCACCTCCAAAACCGAATTGGCGCACCTCCACGGCATCCGTCACGCTGGACCGCGGACGTGCCGAGCCAGCGCCGTCGAATCGGGCGCATGGCCGCCATTTGCTTGCCTTTGCCCTGGGGACGGGCCAGCCTTCGACAGACGAGGAGGACGCGATGAGACACACAACCGCGCATCGATGGGGGCTCTGCCTGGCCATCGCAGCCCTGTTGCTCGCCTGCAGCGATGGCGAGGTCACCGACTGCCCGGACGGCACCGCCGGTGTCTCGCCCAACGACGACGGCAAGCCGCCGCCCGACCCGCGCTGCAGCGTCTACGCCGACCCCGCCAAGATCGCCAAGATCGAAGACGAAAAACTCGACGAAATGTCGGGTTTAGCGGCCTCGGTGCAACACGAAGGCCTGCTATGGACCCACAACGACTCCGGCGGCGGCCCCTACATCTACGCCATCGACGCCAGCGGCGAGATGCAGGGTCGGCTCAAACTCAAGGACGCCAAGTCCCGCGACTGGGAAGACATGGCCCTGGGCCCCTGCGTCGCCGGTGATGGCCACTCCGCCTGGGCCTGCCTCTACGTCGGCGATGTCGGCGACAACAGCAAGAAACACGAGACCGGCACCATCTACCGCGTAGCCGAGCCCACCAAACGACCCGTACGCGGCGTGGACGGCCCGGACGAGAGCACTGTGACCATCGGCCAGTGGCACTCCTGGACCTTCATCTGGCCCGACGGCCCGCGCAACATCGAGTCCCTGGGAATGCTCAAGGACCGCCGCGCCATCCTCATGACCCGGGACTCCAGCAACCGCATGTCCGAGGTCTGGCGCGTCGACCTGAACGTGCCCGGCGACGTCATCGCCGAGAAGCTGGGCGAGCTGGACATGGCCAACGAAGAGGCCGATAGCGGTCCGACAGTCACCGTTGGCGCCGCCGATGTCTCCCCATCAGGCGAGCAGCTGCTGGTGCGCACCCAGAAGGATATCTACCTCTTCGAGGTGGGCGCCGCCCTGAGGCTGCCGGCGAAGGAGGCCAAGGCGGCCCTGAAGAAGGCCAAACGAGAGGTCTTGCCCCATGGCTATGACCCCATGGCGGAGGCGGTGGCGTGGGATCCGAAGGAGGGCTACTGGCATACCTCGGAGGCGACCAGCAAGACGATTCCGCGGTTGTGGCGGTCGGTTTGTGCGGTGGATTGAGGTTGTCGTTGGAGCGGGGGAAGAAGGCTCGCGCAAAGCCGCCAAGCCGCAAAGCCTCAGACGGCAAGGCCTACTTCATCTTCGCAATCGACTGGTACGTGCGAACCATGCGGCTCGCTTCGCCCCACGCCCCGGTGGATACATCCTGCACGGCCAGGTGCATGTCCACCCAGATTCCGCAGTACTGAAACCACATATTCTGCTTGACCGCGAAGGCGACCCGCATGCCCGACTTCAGCGGGCTGGCGTTGGTATAGCCCTCGTCCAATTCGCCGTCCTGGCGCACCCAGATCACAGGTGAGACGCCGAACGCGGTCTCCTTGCAGGCGAAGTTGCCGCGGGCCTGGACCTTGAGCTTCACCTTCGCCTCATCGTGGCCTGGCAGCACGACCCGGAACGCCACGCTGATGTGGAAGCCGGCGCTGCCTCCGTTGTTGCCATACTCCATGGGCACCCAGAGGCCTTGCTTCCAGGGCACGAAGTTGCCAGTGGTGGGCGACGATGTGCCCAGCTCGACCTGCAGGGTGGGCGCAGGCACCGGCCCGTCGCCTTTGAAGAAGAGCGGCCGCGGTCGTTTGCAACAGCTCGCGTCCGGCATGGGCAGCTCCGCGATCTGGTCGCCCGGGCCGGGCGGCGACTCGAAGAAGCAGACGGTCTCATCCAACTCGGAGCGATTGGCTGGCGTCGCGCCCACGGCGTAGGGATCGTCGCAGGGCTCGGTCTGGGTGTCGCTGGCGCCCGCGTCACCGGCGTCTTTGGTGACCGGGTCCACCGGTGAGCAGCCGACGCAGGCGAGCATGGCCACCGCCAGACAAATGGCTGCACCGCGCGATGGGCCACAAGTCAGCCAGGTGTTGCGCGTTCGTCGACTCAACTTCGCCCCCGTTCGTTCACCCCGCCATCTTCCAACAACTTCCGCGGCTGCCCGGCCAGGATCTGGAAGAACGCCTCCTTGCGCGCCCACCTGGCCACATGATGCACCCGCCAGGCCGGCAGCGGGTGGGTGCGCTGGTTGCTCTCCAGCAACTCCAGCGCGTAGAGCAGCATATCGGAATCCCGCATGGCTTCGGCCTCGTCGGCCTGTTCGAGGAAGGCGCCGGTGCTGAACTTGTCGCCGTAGCGCGATGACCCACCCGCCAGCGCCATCTCGGTACGGATGTGTTCGTCCAGGGAAGCCACCGCCAGCAGGCCGCCACGGTCTGCCGACAGCTCGGACATCTGGTACCAGCGCATCAGCGCCACCTTCAGCGGCGTGGCCAGGATGGCGCCGATGCCCAGCACGCGGTCCAGCAGGCCGACGCCGCCACTGGCCAGGAGCAGGGCCAGGGTGCGGTACAGGGCGTGGCCCAGGCGGATGTGGGTCAACTCGTGGCCCAGTACAGCGACCAGCTGGCGGGGCTCGAGGGTGTCGACCAGGCCGGTGGTCAGGGCGATGAAGGGCTTGCCCGAACCGACGGCGAAGGCGTTCAGTTGCGGGTTCTGTTGCAGGAAGAGCGGCGGCGGCTCCATGTCCAGCCGGGTGGCGGCTTCGACATGCAGCGCCCAGAGCTCCGGTACGTGTTTGTCGGTGATTCGCACAGAGCCGGCCAGGTAGCGAAAGCGGGACATCTTGTCGACCGTGGCGCCCATGACCTTGGACAGCAGCTTGTCGGCCATGGGCACGGCGCGCACGGCGGCCAGGGCTTCGGCATCCCAGGGGTGGGCCAGGTCTTCGTCGCGCAGGTCTTCGAGACGTTCGCCTCGCACCCGCAGCAAGTGACCGCTGCAGCGGCCGCAGGTGACCTTGGCCAGGTCGGCCAGCGCCCGCTCAATGGGCACCCGGTTGCCGGCGTTGCAGTGGCGGCAGGTGAGCGTGACCCGATCGTCGCTCATGAGGTGGCTCCCTGGTCGGCATCTTCTGTCGTCTCGCCGGCCATGCGCCAGCCCGAAGGATGTGGCCCGTGAACGGCCTGGTAGCGTGCCAGGGCCTCCGCTCCTTGTCTTGGCAGGGCGCCGCGAAACAGGGCGTCGACCAGCAGGCGGGCGGTCTGTTCGTCGCCCTCCAAGTCGCCGTCCAACGCCCGCATCAGCGGGCCGATGGCAGGCCGATGGTGACCCTGCATGGCATGGAGGCCGCCCAGGTTGGCGCTGAGGTGGCCGACCAGGTCGGCGTCCGCGACCGCCAGGCCTCTCAGCGCCCGCTCCAGGTGCTCGACGGCGTGCTCAAGGTGGCCCGCAGCGGCGTGCTGTGCGGCGCTTTCATCCAGGTCCAGTACCTGTTCCCGAGACAGGCGGGGTACCGGGGGGGCGGCTTCGTACGCAGCCTGCTCCAAACACTGTTCGCCATCCAGGTCAAATGTGCACAGGGTCCGTTCGCCCCGTCGAAGTTCGCCGTGCCATTGCCAGTTCAGCACGCCGTCCTCCGGCAGCTTCAACCGGACCTGCAGGCGGTCGCCGGCAAGCACGGAGGTGGCCGGCACCGGCAGCAAGAGTTGACTCCAATGGGTGCTGCTGCCGGGGCGGGTGCTCAGCGTCACGTCGGGCGCCAGGGCGGCTTCGAACCAGCACGCCAGGCCGCGCAGGCGACCCCCCGCGGTGACTTCGAATGCCAGCGTCGCATCGAAAGTCGGAACCGGCTGCGGTGGCGTCAGGCGATGCAGGGTCGCCGCTTCCGCCAGCACGGCCGACGCCTCCAGCTCGACGCCGTAGCAGTAGCCTTGTGCCGGGCGCGCCGCAGCCGACATGTCCAGTCCCCCTACCGGTGACTCGAAGACGTCCAGCGGCGGGAAGTGCCCGATGGCCACCGGCGCCACCAACATGTCGACCTGCTGCGGGCAGAAGCGGCCGCCGGGGGCCAACCACGCCGCCGATGCCTGAACGGCGGCCAGCATGTCGTCATCGACCACGAAGCGGCCCATGAAGTCGCTCACCACCAGGTCGACCGGCTCGATGGGCTCGAGCGTCACCAGATCGGCCTGGTGCACGATGACCTGGCCCTGCAGCCCGTTGTCTCGCACCAGCTTCTCGGCCAGGGCTGCCACGGGCATGGATTCCACGGCGTGCACACGCTTCGCACCGGCCCGGGCCGCCAACATGGCCAGCACCCCGGTGCCGGCACCCACATCCAGCACCACGTCGCCCGGCTTCACCAGGGCGCGTAGGGCGCGGTCGTACGCATCCATGCGCACCACATCGCTCAACAGGTTGGCGTGGTACGCCAGCGAGGCGTCGTGTCCCCGCATGGTCTCAGTACTGGATGCCCGTAATCTGGCCCGGCACGCTCTTGAACAACATGGCGGTCGACAGGGCGTCGGGCACGCCGTCCTTGTTGGTGTCCACATCCGGCTTGAGAAAGACGCCCAGGAGCGCTTTGACCTGGTCCTTGGACAGCCCGATGGTTTGGAACGCGTCGGCCGGGATGACGTCGATGGCCGTGTTCAGGTCCTGCTCGGTGATCACGCCGCAGACCTTGCCCGTTGTGGTCGACTTCCAGAGGCTCTCGCCGACCACGTAGCCCTGCAGCGTCGCCTGGCGAATGGTCAGCTTGAGTCCGCCGACGATGGGCAGGGTGATGGTGAACTTCTGCCCCTTGCCGCCCGGGATCAGCTCGCCCATCTTCACGGTCGATTCGGTGAACAGGACCTGGGGCGGGCAGGTGCCTGTGGCGGCCGGTTTGTAGTTCTCGTCGTCCACCTTCCACTTGCAGTTATCCGATTCACTCACCGGCGGGCAGCTCAAGTTGCTGGGGTCGAGGTCGCCGACCAGCACGGCGATGTCGAACGGCCCGCCGTTATTGTCGAAATTGGGCGCCTCCAACAGCATATTGAAGAGCCCATCCTTGACCGACTTCATCAGCTCTACGTTGGCATCTGGATATACTTTCAATAGGTTGCCGATCATGTTGTCAGGTTTCTTGTCGCCATTCAAGTCACAACCCTGTGAAGTTGCAGCGATTAGGAACTCGCTGATCTTCTGCGTGCCCGGCCCCCACTTGAACGGCAGGGCGCAGCCGCTGGGTTTGCAGATGCCCGGCGGCCCGTTGGCCTGGTCGCAATAATCGGTGTCTTTGCACTGGCCATTGCAGGGCAGGACGAGCGGTTCGCATTTGCCGGCTTCGCAGACCTGGTTGTACTCGCACTTGACCGCGCAGCCAGGACCCATGGTGTCCATCTCGAAGACGTCTTCGGGGCCTGTATCAGCCGGCCCGGAGTCGGCGGGTCCGCCGTCGGAGTTGCCCGAGTCCGTCGGTGCGGCCCCGTCAGCGGCACCTGCGTCCTCTGGCGCGGTCACGTCGGCGCCTGTGTCGTCGGCGGTCGTCACATCTGCCGTGGCGTCGTCCTGGCCCAGATTGCTGTCGCCCGAATGCACGTCGCTGTCGGCCACACCGGTGCCGGTGCCTGTGCCCGCCGGGCTGCCACATGCCACGAGCGTGCCGGCTGCCAGGAGCGCCCACCACGCCCTGCTCCGCCATCGGCGAAAAGCGCAGTCTGCGGTCTTGTTCATACGATCCTCCGTGCCGCGGAGGCTAACATAACAGCCCCGGTCTTGCCGCCAGTGCAAGACAGGCATAGCCTTGCCATCCCTGAAACCGGGCCGCCTTCTCGCCCGGTACGGAGATTCACCATGTCCGAATCTGCCCGCGACGCGGTTGCGCGTCTGGATTCCGCAGTGCTCGATGGCCTTCATGGCCGCAGCATGCTGCTCACCCGAGATTGGAACGACGCCGAGATCGAGGCCACCTGCCGCCTGGTCGAGGCCTTCGAGGCGCTGGACCGTGCCGGCGTGCGCACTCCACTGTTCCCGCACGAACTGAACTACGCTGTGTTCTTCGATCAGTCCACGCGCACCAAGTCCAGCTGGGCCGGTGCCTCGGCGCGCCTGGGCGCGCACCCGGTCATCGTCGACGGTTCGTCCACCCAGGTCAGCCACGGCGAGACGGCCGAGGAGACCGGGGCCATGTTGGGCATGAACAGTCACGCCCTGGGCATCCGCCACGACCTGATCCTGGGCGAAGGCAACACCTTCATGGCCGATTCGCTCAAGGGAATCACCGACTACCTGCGGGCCACAGATGACGAGCGGGTGGTGCCGCTGGTCAACCTGCAATGCGACATCGACCATCCCACCCAGGCCATGGCCGACCTGTGCTGGTTGCGCGAGCGCTTCCCGCAGGGCCTCGCTGGCCGCAAGATCGCCATCAGTTGGGCCTATTCGCCCAGCTACGCCAAGCCGCTTTCGGTGCCCCAGGGTCTGATCACGTTGCTGACCCGCTTTGGCGCCGACATCCGCCTGGCCCACCCGCCCGGCTATGACCTGCTGCCCGATTGCGTCGAGGCCGCAGAGCGCCAGTCCGCGGCCAGCGGCGGCAGCTTCACCCGCACCGCCAGCATGGACGAGGCCTTCGCCGACGCCGAAGTGGTCTACCCCAAGAGCTGGGGCCCCTTCGACCTCATGACCGAGCGCGTGGCCGCCAATCGCGCCCGCGACGTGGACGCCCTGGCCCGGATCGAGCGGAGCTGTTTGGAGCGCAACGCCCAGTTCACAGATTGGATCTGCGACGAGCGGCGCATGTCGCTGACGGCCGGAGCAGACGCGCTCTACATGCACTGCCTGCCGGCCGATATCGGCGCCGAGGTGAGCCACGCCGTGCTCGACAAGGCGCGCGTGGACCTGGCCCGCGAGGCCAACAAAAAGGTGTTTGTCATCATGGCGCTGCTGGCTGCGGCCAAGAGCCGTGATGTGAAGGGCCAGCTGCAGGGTCTGCTCGACGCCTGAACCGAATCGGAAACCAGGCGCGGCCCGTGCATTCCCGCCCACAGCGGCCGGATCCACGGCGCCCCAACGCCATAGGAGGAAGTCATGTCATTGGACCAGAGAATCGCCGAGCTGGCCGAGCGTTATCGCCCGCTGGCGGTGGAGTTGTTGAAGGAGGCCATTCGCATCCCTGCGGACTATGTCGACCGCGCTGACGACGAGGGTGGCGACGCCAGTTGTGGCCTGTCCAACCACGAGGGCCCGCGCCTGGAGTACCTGCGCCGTCGCATCGTCGAGATCGGCGCCGTGGACCGCGATGAGGACGCCTTTTTCGACGGTTTCGGCAACCTGGTCTGGACGCTCAGCGATCCCAACGACGGCGTGCCGGAAGACGAGCGCACGGTCATCTGGACCGACGGCCACATCGACACTGTCATGGCCCTGCGCGACCAGTGGCGCGCGGTCCTGGGCGATGGCATCGACGCCTACGACGGACTGCTCGACCTGAACAAAGTCGATCGGGACGCTCTGCGCGGTGAGCTGGGTTACCTGCCGCCAGACGAGGAGTGGCAGCACCTGGTCTTCGGCCGCGGCGCCGCCGACCAGCTCAGCGGCGTCATCTGCCAGATCGTCGCCACCAAGGTGTTGCGCGAGCTGCGTGATGAAGGCGCCATGGCCGGCATCACCATGCGCGGCTATGGCTCCGTGGCCGAAGAGGACAACGACGGCGGCGGACCCATGTGGGTGCTGGCCAACGAGTTGCCTGGCGCGCCCGCCGGCCGACTGCCCGACGTGGTGGTCCTGAGCGAAGGCACGGGCGATGCCGGCGACGGCTCGGTGGGTATCTACCGCGGTCAGCGCGGGCGCATGCAAATCGAGGTCGAGGTCATCGGTCGCAGCTGCCACGGCTCCATGCCCTGGGAAGGACTGAATCCGCTCGAATTCGGCGGGCGCATCATCGCCGAGGCGGCAGAGCGTTACGACCGACGCGAAGGATTCCTCGATGATCCCTTCCTGGGTCATGGTACCCGCACCGCCAGCCAGGCGTGGCTCGATACACCGAGCGATTGCGCCGTGCCCCAACGCTTCACGTTTCGCTTCGATCGCCGTCTGACCATTGGGGAAACGCCCGAGCAATCCGTCGCGGATATCGAGGTGCTTCCAGCAGTCTCAGCCGCCCGTGAGGCCGGTCTGACGGTCAACATTTCGGTGCCCGTCTACGCCGAGCCCACCTGGCGTGGCACGGTGCCCGGCAACGCCCAGTTCTACGCCGGCTGGCTGACCCCGCCCGACCATCCGGCCATCCACGCGGCGGTGCAATCCTATCGCCAGGTGGTTACGCCGCACGTGGACGAGGCCGGCCCCCACGGCAACCTGCACGCCGAACCCCGGGTCAGCCGTTGGATCTTCTCCACCGATGGCGTCGGCTTCCCGGTGCGAAGCGACAACACCGACGTCGCTGTGCCCGAGAAGAAACGCTGGGTGGACGGCGGCGCATTCCGGCATCCGGCCATGTTCGGTGTCGGCCCCGGCATCGAGCAGAACACCCACAAGCTCGGCGAGTGCGTCGACGACCGCGAAATGCAACATGTGGTCGCTTTCTACGCCCGATTCCCGACCATCTTCCGAGCGTGGCAGCGCGGCGAGGCCTGAGCGGGGATCGACAGACAGGCGTCAGGCGTTTGAAGTCGCGTCGGCGCCAAAGAACGCCTTCATGGACTCACAGACCCGCCCCACCTGCTCCAGGTGAACCCAGTGGCTGGCGCCAGCGAATCGGTCCAACCGGCCGTCCTCGCACATGGCCAGACACGGACCGGTCAGGTCGAAGCCCAGGTGGCGGTCGCGATCGCCCCAGATCAGCAGCAGGGGCACCTGCACCTTGTCATGTTTCGGTTTCGGCGCCGGATGACGCAAGGCCGCGCGATACCAGTTGATCATCGCCCGCACTGCGCCCGGCTGCCCCCAGGCGGCGCGGTAGGCGGCCAGGTCGTTATCATCGAAAGTGCCCGGCGCGGCATCGCGGGTCATGGCAGCGGACATGGTCCTGAACGCCTCCGCCGACAGCAACCGCTCACCGACCCAGGGCAGCTGGAACATCAGGATGTACCAGCTGCGGGCCGCCTGCCGGGGCCGCGTCAAGGCGTGTCGTCGCAATACGTCGGCGTGCGGGCAATTGATGACGGCGGCTCGATGGATGCGCTCGGGGTGAGCCTGGGCCACCCGCCAGGTGACCGCGCCGCCCCAGTCATGGCCGGCCACGTAGGCCTTGTCTCGTCCATAGGCGTCGATCAGGCCGATCACGTCGCGTCCCAGCAGGTCGATGCCGTAGGCCGCGACTTCGCTCGGCCGCTCGCTCAGGTTGTAGCCCCGCAAATCCGGTGCCACGACCCGGTAGCCCGCCTCGGCCAGCAGCGGCATGTGCTGGCGCCACGCGTACCAGAACTCGGGGAAGCCGTGCAGCAGCAGCAGCAAAGGGCCGTCGTCGGGGCCGCATTCGGCCACGTGCAGGCGGATGCCGTTGGTGTCGGCGAGTCGGTGGCTGATATCCATCTGGCGTCGCTCCCGGGCGCGGCTGTTGGAACGCCGCAAGCAGGTGGCCGGGTTGTGCCCGGTTCGTCATCGTAGTGCAAGGGTTGAAGCGGTCGAAGCCGCTCCACTGCGGGACTGGTTTGCCGGGCGCTTGTATGTGCGTAGGTTCTTGGAGCGAATGGTGTCGCCATGGAGATCGCCCGAAGGCTCCCGGCTAGTTGCACCCCGGCGCCCAACCATGGGTGCATTTGCCCTTGGTGCAGCTGTCGTAGGTACAAGGATCGGCGTCGTCGCAGGCCAGGATCGACTTGTTCAGGCAGGCGCCCGATTGCAGGCAACTGACCTCGCCAAACGCATCGGTGCGCGCCATGCAAACCGTCTCCTTGCCGCTGACTGCCCGATGTCCCGCGACCAGGAAGCCGCCGGCTTTGCGTGTGATCAACGACCCGAATCCGGCATCGGCGATGCCCACGTTTTTCTTCCACAACGATTGACCCAGGGCGGATACGCGCACCAGGTAGGGGCGGACGAGCTTGGGCGGATTCTTGTGGGACGCGTGCACCAGCGCCACCAGGCCGCCATCGGCCAGCGGCAGCATGGTCGTGGTCCGGGCCCAATCGTTGAGCGGCAACGTGGTCTGCCAGAGCGACTTGCCCTTCTGGTCGAGCGCCAGCACCTGGGCGTTGACCTCCTTGCCTGTCTGGGCGAGGCCGACCAGCCAACCCCCCGGTCGCGCCACCACCGCCGTCGCAGTCAGCCCATGCCCCGCCTTCGGCTCGATTTTT
This sequence comes from uncultured Enterobacteriaceae bacterium, assembly GCA_964438735.1. Classification (GTDB taxonomy): domain Bacteria; phylum Myxococcota_A; class UBA9042; order UBA9042; family UBA9042; genus CAYTLW01. Next base: position 30,881 of record CAYTLW010000043.1, read on the forward strand.
GTCTGCCACCCCAACTTCAACCAGCTGGTCTGGGACAGCCCCAGGATCAGCGGTTTGTGCACCGCGCCGGTATGCACCGAGCGCCCCACGACCACCGCCGCGGTGCCGGAAGTCGCCGCGGCCAGCGCGCTGTCCTGGGTAGCGCTGCCCAGCACCGCGTGTGTGCCCGACTTCCAATCCGGCGCCGGCAGCACCAGCAAGACGTCTCGCTGTGTGGGGTCTGCGCTTTTGCCTGCGTAACCGGCAGCCAGCTTGCCGTCGTCGGTCGCGGCCATCAACGCCTGTGAGAATGTGGCAGCGACGGTGAATGAGGCGTTCACAGGCGCTCCGGCCATGGGCAGGTGGGCCAACCATGCGACCTGTTTGCCGGCCACGTCGCGATGGCCGGCGATGCCGAAGCCATCTTTCAGCGCGACCGCGCCCAGGGCCTGGCTGTCCGCCTGCCCGAACGATGCCTCGACCAGCAACTTGCCGTGGGCGCTGTGGCGCAACAGCGACAACGACGGCGCGCCCTTGGCCGCGGCGCGTGCCAGGGTCACGATCTCCTGCGTCGCCGTCTCAGCCACCGCCATGGCCTGGAACCCCGTCGGCCCCACATCTTTGTACCAGAGCAGGGGTACGTTGCAGCCGTTGCCGGCACAGACGGTACCGGTGACGGGGCAGGGCACCTCGACGCCTTCGGGAGGGCAGTCGGCGTCGAACGACGTGTAGTTGGGGCAGGACCAGGTGGGCGGATCGGCGCCGTTGTTCTTGCAATTTGGCTCCTTCGGGGGCGTGGCGCAGGTCAGGTGCTGGCAGACCGCTTCAGGCTTCGGCCCGCACTTCTGGGGTGGGCACGTGCCTTGGTAGCTCATGCAATAGTCGCTCGCCCCGCATTGAAACGCGCCGGGCGTCTCGGCTCCTGGCTCGCAGGTGCACGACAGGCTTACCGAGCATTTGCCGCAGCAGCATTCCTCGCCAATGGAACAGGACAGGGCCTTGGTGCATCTGAGTTGGTCGCCTGGGAACTCGTCCGGGCAGTCGGCGACCAGCACCAGGCCCGCATCTACGGGTGTGGCGTCAACGGCTTCCGCGTCGTGTCCACCAGCGTCGGCCGTACCGGCGCTGCCATCCAGCGCGTCCGAGACGCCAGACGTGCCGTCGAACGTGTCTGCAGCGTCGCCGGATGCCTCGCCGTCGAGCCACCATCGGTCGTCGTGTCGATCGCCCGCGTCCGGTTGCGCGGCAGGTTCCGTGTCCTGCTTCGAACCAGCGCAGGCCGACAGGCAGACAGCCAGGACGAGCAGACGCAACCGGCATCGCACACGGCAGTGGTGAGTCATGTAGCGGCAGCCTGCCGACTTCACGGTGCGAAATCAACTCGAACCCGCAGTGGCTCGAGGGCAAGAGGTGTCAAGTGTCAATACCTGACCCCCTGGATGGGGGGCTTTCAGGCCGCCGATTGGCGACAAAGGTGTCAAGTGCTCAACCTTGAATCTGCGGGCGTGATAGCATCGCCTGCCCGCTCACAGGATCGCCCTTGCCAGACATCCAACCGGATCGGGTCGAGAACCTCGCTGGCACGGCGATGTTGGGTCCCATCGACGCCTACCTGCGGCGGCAGCAGTTTGGCAAGAAGCTGGCCCTGGCGTTCGGGTTGCTGCTGGCCCTGGCTGCGCTGGCGGCGGCCATCGCCATCCAGGGCGTGTGGACGGTGCAGAACTACAGTCAGCAGACCATGCCGCCGGCGTTGCGGATTCGCGCCATCGTGGCCGACGCGCATGTGCAGCTGCTGCACGCCAGGCTCTCGGAGCGGGAGTTCATGCTGAGTTGGCGGGAGCAGGGGCTGGCGGCGTCCGGGACGCGTTACCTGGATGCGCGCAAGTTCATCGATGCCAGCAAGCCGCGCTCCAACTGGGGCGCTGTGGAGGCGCGGCCGACCCACGCCGATCGCATGGACGTGCTGGTCAAGCGGCTCAAGGGGGTCGCTGCGCCCATGGCGGAGCTGCGGGCCGCGGTGGCGGACGAAGACGGTGACGACGCCGACGACCTGCGGCGCAACCTCGCCTCGCTGACCGACAGCCTGCCCGAGTTGAACCGACGGCAACGCCACTACGCCCGCCTGCTGGGCCAGACCGTCGAGCTCCTGCAGACGCGCGGACATGTGCGCCAGGCGCCCGGTGCCGAGGTGGAGGAGCGCGGCCATATCGGCGATCTGCGCCGCCTGGGGCGGAGCATGGAGGGGCAACTATATCCGTCCGGTCTACCTGCGCCGGTCACCCAGGCGGTGCACGCCCGGCCTGGCATCATCCTGGCCCTGCTGTCGCTGCGGCGGGCTGAGAAGGACTACCTGTTGCGCCATCGGCAGCAGGATCGCATCGCGGGCAGCTTGCAGGACGATCCGGACGACACCGACACGCCCAGGCCGCTCATCGATGATTGCGCCGCGGTGGAACAGGATCCGCCGGCGCCGGATCCGGGTACGGCGGAGGCCACGGACGTACTCGATGCGGTCAATGGCCTGGTGCGCTCGGTGTCCAGCCTGCCGCCGACGGAGATGGCGCGCGCCCGGGTCCAGGTCGTCGCCTATCGGGACGCCTTCAAGGCCCTGCGCAGCACCGATCGCAAGCTGCACCGGCTGCAGCGCAAGCTCGGCTGTGCCGGCTGGCAGCTGGACAAGGGGCTCGTGGACTGGGCCGAGGACGCGCCCGAAGTGGTCGATGGGGTGCGCGCCCTGGCCAGCAACGCCGCCGCCGAGACGGTGGGTCGTGTGGTGCTCTTCGCCATTCTGCTGCTGGCCGTGGGCGCTGCCCTGGCGTTCAAGCTGGCGCGCGATATCCGCGTGCCGGTGAGCGAACTGGCCGAGACCGCCAACAAGGTGGCCGGTGGCGACCTGCGCTCTCGCGCCGCGGTCTACTCCGACGACGAGATCGGGCAACTGGCCGACACCTTCAACACCATGACCGCCCGTCTGGCCCGTCAGAAGGCCCAGATCGCCGCCCAGATGCAGGAGATCGAGCACGAACGCGACCGATCCGAGAAGCTCCTGCTCAACATCCTGCCTCGACCTATCGCCGAGCGCCTCAAACAGAAGGAACATCCCATCGCCGACGCCTTCGATGAGGCCTCCGTGCTCTTCGCCGACGTGGTCGGCTATACCCGCCTCGCTTCGCGCCTGGATCCGCGCCAGGTGGTCGAGCGGCTGAGCCAGATCTTCACCGCATTCGACGAGATCGCCGCCCGCGAGGGCATCGAAAAGATCAAGACCATCGGCGACGCCTACATGGCCGCCGCCGGCCTGCCCCTGCACGCCCCCGACCACGCCGCCCGCATCGCCCGCATGGCGTTGGGTATGCAGCAGGCCCTGGCCCGCATCAACGCCGACCTGCCCGAACCCCTGCAGCTGCGCATCGGCCTGAACACCGGCCCCGTTGTGGCCGGCGTCATCGGCGACCAGAAGTTCCTCTACGACCTCTGGGGCGACGCGGTGAACGTGGCCAGCCGAATGGAGTCCCACGGCGAACCCGGCGCCATCCACGTCACCGAGGCCTTCCGCGCCAGCCTGCCAGCGGAGTTCCAATGCGAGCCCCGCGGCGAGATCGAGGTCAAGGGCAAGGGCATCATGAGCACCTGGTGGCTCGTCGGCGTGGACTCGTAGCAAGCGGCGCCGGTCTGTATGATGGCGTCGTTCGTACGAACGGGGGCGGGAATGGCGGAGCGGGCTGAATCGGGCAGGTGGACCGTGAGCACGCAGCCGTTGGCGCTGGCGGTATGCGCGGCCATGCTGTGGGCATGCGGTGAAGACGCAGCCGGCGACGCGTCAGTGCAGGCGGATGCGGGCGCGGCAGCGGCGGATGTGACCACCCTGGACGGGGCGGTGGATGTCGCGGGTCCGGACGACGTGGGAGTGCAGGACGCGGGGTCGGGCACGGACACGGTCCCGGACACGGACGCGGCCCCGGACACGGTCACGGACGCGGTCACGGACGCGGTCACGGACCCGGACACGGTCGCGGACGCGGTCGCGGACGCGGCCCCGGACACGGTCTCGGACGCGGCCCCGGACACGGTCTCGGACGCGGCCCCGGACACGGTCTCGGACACGGTCTCGGACGCGGCCTCGGACACGGTCGCGGTCCCCGACACGGCCCCGGACACGGCCCCGGACACGGTCTCGGACACGGCCGCGGTCTCGGACACGGGCCCGGACACAACCCCGGACACCACCCCCGATGCCGGCCCACCCGCTGATGCCGGCTGTGCCGCGGACACCGTCTCCTGCGAAGATGGCAACGCCTGCAACGGCCTGGAGACCTGCGCCAGCAAGACCGGCCAATGCCTCGCCGGCAAACCCCTGGTCTGCGACGACGGCAACGTTTGCACCACCGATGCCTGCAATCCCAACACGGGCTGCGTGACCACGCCGAAAGCCGCCGCCTGCAGCGACGGCGATGCCTGCACCGTCGGCGACGCCTGCGACAGCGGCGTCTGCAAGGCCGGCAAACCGATGAAGTGCGACGATGGCGAGGCCTGCAATGGCGAGGAAGCCTGCGATCCGGGCAGCGGCAAGTGCGTCAGCAGCCCGCCACCTGTCTGCGACGACAACAAGGCCTGCAACGGCGTCGAGACCTGCGACCCCGGCACTGGCAAGTGCGCTCCGGGCAAGCCGGTGGTCTGCGACGACAACAAACCCTGCAACGGCCTCGAGACCTGCGATGCCAAGACGGGCAAGTGCTCTGCCGGAACGCCCATCCCTTGCGACGACAAGAACGCCTGCAACGGCATCGAGACCTGTGCCGCCAAGACCGGCCAGTGCGTGCCTGGCAAACCAGTCGTCTGCGATGACGGCAAGGTCTGCAATGGCGTCGAGACCTGCGATGCCAAGACCGGCAAGTGCGTCGGCCAGCCCTGGCCTTCCTGCGCCCACGCGCCGCCCGAATGCGGCCAGCCCGGCGGCGGCCAGGACGTAAAACCCGGCACAATGACGACAATTAGCGGAAGCGGCGCTTTTCGCCTGCAGGATGACGGTTCGTGGGCCGCCAAGGGCAAGGTTCTCGACGCCATCGTCGCCCATCCGTCGGTCAAACAGGTCGGCCTGGCCGGTGTGCTCGGTGACTTGAACCGCACCGGTAAGTCCATCACGGCCATCAAAGACGTGGCTTGCCTGGCCGAAGGGTTCGACTGGAACAGCGGCGACAGCACGGTCGACCACTGGTGGCCACAGGGCGTGACCGGCTCCTGGGATGCCCATGCCGGTGGCATGTTCCAGGGCAAGCGCGTGCTGATGGCCAGCTGGTATCACAAGCCCGCCCTCGACTCGAACTCGCCGGTGGTCGGCGGCAAGAAGGTCACCAAGGGCGCGCGCCTGACCATCACCGACATCAGCCTGAAGAACTGGATCCGCTACCGACGGGTGCTGCTGGTGGACCCGGTCATGCAGGGCGGCAAGCCAGCGCTGAAGACCGTGCCCGTACATGCCGGCGGCGTCGCCTGGGTGGGGAGCCTGCTCTACGTTGTCGATACCAAACACGGCATTCGGGTCTTCGACCTGAACCGGACTCTGCGGATGACCATCGGCGACCTGGACAAGATCGGACAGGACGCCAAGACGGGCGACTGGCGCGCCTTCGGGCATCGTTACGTGGTGCCCCAGGTGGCCAGGTACACCACCTGCGCCGGCTGCTGTGCGCGATTTGGCTGGGTGTCGCTGGATCGCGCCAGCAAACCCGCGCGCCTGCTCACCGGCGAGTACTCGGCCCCGTCCAGTCGCGGCCGCGCCATGGCCTGGCCCATCGATCTCGCCACCGGCAAGCTGCTGGGCAAGGGCGGGCTGACTCCCGCCAGCGGCGCCTGGTTCCCCGGCGTCAAGAAGATGCAGGGCGGGGCGGTGGTCGAGGGCACCTTCTGGTTGTCCAGCACCTACAACGACGGTGGGGTCAAGACCGAGGCGACCCTCTACCAGGCCAAGCCGGGCCAGAAGGTCAAGCCGCATGGCTATCCACGCATCTGCGAAGACCTGAGCTATGAGAGCGGCAAAGACCTGCTGTGGAGCCTCACCGAGGGGCCTGGCAAGCGGCATGTCTTCGCCGTGGATCGCGGCTGGCTGCTGGGCAAGAAGGCGTGTCAGCAGGCCCAGGCGCCGTGTCCGGCCGCGCCGCCGGAGTGCAAGCAGGCCGGCGGCTTCGGCGCCGCGAGCAAGAACAAGCTCGCGCCCATCAAGCAGCCTCCTGGGATGCGCCTGTGTGTGGACGATAACAGCGAGACGAAGGCGGCCCTGGCGGCGCTCATCAAGCAGCCCAAGATCAAGACCGCAGCCGTGGCCCAGGTGATGGCCGACCTGAATCGCAAGGCGGTCGCCACCACCAAGGTCTCGGGCGTCAAATGCCTGCACAAGGGCTTCCGGTGGAACAGCGGCGACGACAATGTGTCGTACTGGAAACCCCAGGGCATCACCGCTTCTTTCGACGCGGTGCCCAACGGCGTGGTCGCAGGCAAGAAGGTGCTGTTCGCCACATGGCGTTACGTGCCCGGCGCCGGCAAAGTCCATAAGGGCGCACGCCTGTCGTTCGTCGACGTCACCGGCCCGGCCACGCCGAAGTATCGCCACGCCTTGCTGGTAGAGCCCAAGCTGCTGGAATCGGGGCAGCCTTCCTTCGGCGCCGTGCCAGCGTCTGCGGGCGGCATCGCCTGGGTCGGCGGCAAGCTCTACGTGGCCGACTCCTCCACCGGATTGCGGGTCTTCGACCTGGACAAGATCCTGCAGGTGACCACCGGCGACAGCAGCAAGATCGGCTACGTCAGCTCCAAGGACGCCTGGTATGGCTACGGCTACAAATACGTGGTGCCCCAGGTGGCCCGCTATCGCCTCTGCCCGGGCAGCTGCTGCGCGATCTTCTCCTTCGCCGGGTTGCTGGTGGGGCCCGGCAGCGCCTCGCTGCTGACCGGTGAATACAGCAAGAGCTCGGTCGCCGGGCGCGTGCATCGCTGGCCCCTGGACCCCAAGACCGGCGACCTGAAGCTCGCCCAGGGCCATGCCAAACCCGATGGCGTCTGGTGGGGTGGGGTCACGGCCATGCAGGGGGGCGTCATTACAGGTGCCAATTGGTGGCTTGCGAGCAGCGCGCCCAAGTCCTCTTCTCCCAAAGCCGACGGCAAGTTGATCCGCACCGCGCCGGGCAAGGCACACACGGAGATGCCATGGGCCGATTCGCCGCAAGACATGATGATCGACGACGGCGGTGACCTGATCTGGGGACACAATTGGACCGCAGGCAAGCGCTCGGTTTTTGCGGTCAAGCGGAATTCCCTGGAGGCCGGGTGCAAGTAACCGCCCTGGTTTCCAGGTCGCCGGCGCCGTATCATCGGCCACGACCCGGTGGAGACAAGGTGGAGAGAGGGCACAGTGGAGCGACCGAATACCTTCGATCTCGAGCAGGCTTTGCGCAGCAACCGCGCCATCTCGCGTCTCTTCGAAGAGGATCGGGGCGCCCTGGTCGACCACATGGCGCCGCGCTTCCTGGACGCCGGCGACCTGCTCTTCCGACAGGGGGATGAGGGCCACGAACTCTATGTGCTGGTGGACGGCCTGCTGCGCGTCGAATGCACCGATGAGTCGGGCCACAACACCCGCCTGCGGGATGTACATCGCGGTGAGTTCGTCGGCGAGATGTCCGTGCTCGACCCGGCCCCGCGTTCGGCTACGTTGACGGCCGAGACCGATTGCGAACTCTGGTGCTTGCGGGCCCTGGACCTGGCCGCCCTGCAGCGCGTCTGCCCGGCGGCGGCGGTCGCCCTGGTGGATGGCCTGACCTTCAACATGACCCAACGTCTGCGCCGCCTGGATGGCGAGTTGGAGGCCCTGTCCCAGGAACACGTCGCCGCGACGCCGCCGCAGGAGGCGCTGGAGGCGGCGCGGTCGCCCCGCAAAGGCGTGGCCGGCTTGTGGTCCAAGCTCTTCGGCAGCGCCCCGAGGGAGAAGCGATGAGTGACGATCCCATGGTCGGCGGTTTCTCCGAGGAAGAGGTGACCCTGTTGCGCTCCTACGGCAACGACCGGCCCTTCCAGCCGGGCGCCTACCTGTACCGCGAAGGCGACAAGGCCACGTCCTGTTTCATCATCCTGGAAGGCCAGGTGCAGGTGCACAAGGAGATCGACGGACAGCAGAAGGTGATGGCCGAGCTGGGCGCGGGCGCTACGGTGGGGCAAATCGCCCTCGTCGACGGCACGCCCTGCCGTGCCTCGGTCAAGACCACGAGCCACACCACGGCCCTTCAGATCACCCGCGGCGAGTACCGCAAGATGCTGGCTACGCTGGCCCCTGCGGCGTTGCAGTTCCAGCGCCGCGTGGCCATCAGCGGCATTCGTCAATTGCGCGATACCACCCGCGAGCTGGCCCGCCTGGCGGCCCTGCTGGAACAGGACGAGGCCGAGGCAGAAGCCGCCGCCGCCTTCGACGCACTGACCAGCCGCAGCCAGCAAGGCGCCGCCCGAGCGCGAGCGGCCCTGTCGGAGTGGGAACTGGATGCAGCGCGCATCCTGAGCATCTGAGCATTCACGGGGCGGAGCGACAGCGGAGGCCTTGATGCTCGTGGTGGCCAGCGAGACGCAGTCCGGGCCGGCGCCCGCCTGGACGGCGGCCCACGGCTTTCTCGGCGTGGCGTTGTCGGTCGGCGCGCTGCTGATGTTCGCCGCGCTGCAAAACGCGCCCCTGGCATGGCATGTCTGGCCGGTTGTCGCCCTGTTGACGTTGAGCACTCTGGTCGGTGGAATCGGCGCCCTCCAACTCTTCTGGCGCGCCTGGATCGGCGGCGGCACCGCCGGCGGGGCGGGAAGCGGCGCCCCGGCATTGGAGCTGCGCGGGCCCTGGCTCGTCTATCCCCTCTGGCCGGGTGCGGACGCGCGGATCTCGTTTCCGTGGACGGACATCAAGCGCGTCTCCGCCAGGTCAGCGACGAAGAGGTCCAGGCGCTGGCGGAGGAGCCATGGAATCACAGAGGCCAATGCCGCCTCCGTCATCAGCGTCGAAGTCACCTTCGAAGATGGCCGCAAGCCGCTGTTCGAAGGTTCGCTCGCCCTGCACCTGCACTGGCTGCTGTCCTTCCCCACCCGGGCGTACGGCGCCATGACCGGCAGCAGACAGGTTCAACTGGTCGTTCACAGCTCGCCGCAACTCGCTCGCGCCATCTGCGAGGTCCTCGAAGGTCTCAGCGCCCGTCCCGACATCCGGAATCGAATCTCAGATCCCAAACATGTCTGGCACGTGGAGGTGGGCGACGACGGCACGCCGGACCTGGTCATGGCCGGCGGACGCCACAGGGAGCGCCTGGGGAACTTGTTGGAACGTCCTTGGAATCCGGGCGCAAGTTGGGGATGAAACGCAAAGTGGACTTGCGTGTCGGAATGCCGCTCGTTAGTCTCCGTGGCCAATGAGCGACGTGTCTTGCCGAATGTTCGAGTTCTTCGACAAGGGCGCCCAGGAGTTGGGGGCCCCCCCGGAGCTCCTGCTGGCGGGCACCTCCGTGTCCCTGAACCAGATGCGCAACCCGCGCGGGCGCGCTGCCTGGGATGACTTTGCGCGCATATGCGAGAACTTCGAGGCCATGGTCGGTGGTCCCTACCAGGGCGTGGAGTGGGGCAAGCGCGTGCTGGAGCACGACTATTCCTCGCGCCTGGCTACCCTGGCTCGCATGTTCGTGTCGCCCTTCCAACTCTACGATGGCGGACTTCGCTGGCTGGGCCCGACCCTGTTCCGCTGCGTCAACTTCGAGGTGGAGCAGACCGGGGCGGACAATTTCCAGGTGACGCTGTCGATTCCGGCCAGCAATCGCAGCGGCGCGGCCTGGTTCCGCATCGTCGAGGGCAGCCTGACCGTGCTGCCCCGCCTGCTGGGGATGTCCGATGCGGCCGTCATGGCCCAGATCGGCAGTCACCGCGTCGTCTACGACCTGATCACCCCACCGCGTACAGGGGTCCTGCCGCGGGTTCGCACGTCCATGCGCGCCCTGCTGCGTCCCAACGAAGCCCTGGACGTCATCGCCGAAACGCACACCGACATCTACGAGGCCTACGTCGACTCGCTGCGCACCGAGCGCGAGATGCAGGCGCTCATCGCCTCGCTGCCCGATCCCGTGGCGTTGATCGCCGATGGCACGATCATCCACTGCAATACCGCCTGGTCGACGACATTTGGCGACCCACGGGATCGCGCAACCGAAGCGGGCCCGCTGCTACACCTCGTCGCAGAAGATGACCGCGCCGCGGCCGCGCCCATTTTTGGCGAAGACGATCTCGAGCGGACCAACTCTCCCCCCGCCGCCTTCCGCATGATCGGTGCCGCCGGCACGCTGCTCGCGGTCGAACCCTCACGACCGGTCACCGTGCATTACCGCGGCAAGCGGGCGCGGGTCGTCGCGCTGCGCGATGTCACCGAGGTCCGCCGGCGCGAGATCACAGCCGCCCGGGTCGAGCGCATGGCCGCCATCGGCACGCTCGCAGCCGGCATCGCTCACGAGGTCAACAACCCTCTCACATGGCTGCTGGGACACCTGAGCATGCTGCAGGGCGAACTCGAAGCCATCGCGGCGGATACCGGCGAGGATTGGCAACACAGCGCGACAGAGCACTTGTCGGCCGCCCAGGAAGGCGCCCGGCGGGTCGCCAAGATCGTCGGCGAGCTGCAGGGATTTGCCCGCAGCACGCCCGGCCATCGCGGTCCGGTGTCCGTAGAGGCCATCCTGGAGTCCTGCCTTCGGCTGGCCGGCAACGAGCTCCGCCACAAGGCGACCCTGGTACGCAAATTCTCCGGCGTGCCGCCGGTGGTCGGCGATGAGAGCCGCCTGGGCCAGGCATTCCTCAATCTGCTGGTCAACGCCGTGCAGGCCATCGAGCCGGGCGACGTGGCCGGCAACTCCATCATCGTCTCCACCCGCACCCTGGGTCCCGGCGAAGTCGTCGTCGAGATCGAAGACACCGGTGTCGGTATCGGCTCGGACGCCATCGGCCATGTCTTCGAGCCCTTCCAGACCTCCAAGTCGAACAAGGGGGGCACGGGGCTTGGCCTGTCCATCTGTCACGGAATCGTCGACGAGCACGGCGGCCGGATCGAGTTGGACAGCGAGCCTGGAAAGGGATCGAGCTTCCGGATCGTCCTCCCCAGGGCACCAGACGACGTGCAGGTACCCGCCGAAGCTGAGCCCGCCGACGAGGTGGTCCCCCAACCCGCGTCGACAGGGCAGCAGTGCCGCATCCTGGTCATCGATGACGAGCCCGCGCTGCTCGAGGTCGTCACCGCCGCGCTATCCGACCACGAGGTGCACACCGCCTGTGGGGGACAGGCGGCGCTGGACATTCTCGCCCAAGACGATCGCTTCTGCGCCATCGTCTGCGACCTGATGATGCCCGATGTCACCGGCCTGCACGTCTACCGCCAGGTCCTTGACCGGGATCCAGAACTCGCGCGACGATTCGTCTTCATCACCGGCGGCACCTTCACTGACCAGGCGACGCGATTCCTCGAAGAGGTCGACAACGTGCGGCTCTTCAAGCCCTTCGCCATGTCCGCCCTCGCCGATGCCGTGACCGCGACTCGGGCTGCATGGGAGCGGTCGCGAGCGGACGATTCCTGAGCCGCCTGCCTCGGTGCGGCGTTGCGGTTGTTTGACAACCCCCTCACTCTGGCCTGTGATCGTGTGCGAGGATGTCGCCCGAGGCGTCCGCTCATGTCAATTGGAGGACGCCCCATGCAGCCCAGTCGACGTGCCGCCCTGCGGCTGCCCTGCGCCCTGCTGATGCTGAGCGCCCTGCTGATGCTCAGCCTGGTGCCGGCCGCCGCGCTGGCCAAGAAGAAGAGGAAGAAGCGTCGGGCGCGCAAGAGCACCATCGGCGCCATGCAGAAGCGTTGCGATAGCGGCGACCAGAAGGCGTGCAACAACGTCGGCGTGCGCTACCTCAAGGGTGTCGGCGTCGCGCCCAATGGCGACCGCGCCGCCGAACTTTTCGCAGCGGCCTGCGCCGCCGCCGAACCGAGCGGCTGCCTCAACCTCGGCCTCATGCACAGCGCCGGCGCCGTGACCGCGCCCGACCCGGCCCGCGCCGCGTCCTTGTACGCCACCGCTTGTCAGGGCGGCCTGCAGATGGCCTGCCTCAAGCGCGGCCAGGTGCTCTACCACGCCGAAGGGGTCGCCCGCGATGCGGTGGCGGCGGCCAGGCTCTTCAAGGGGGCCTGCAAGGCCAAGATCGCCCGCGCCTGCCGCGAGCTGGCCCTCATGTTCGAACAGGGCGATGGCGTTCGCCAGGACGTCGCCCGTGGAGAGCGCCTGCACAAAAAGGCCTGCAAGGGCGATGTGGCCACCTCCTGCGAGGTGTTGCGGGCGCGTCGCAAACCGATGATGTGGCGAATCGAGACCGATCCCCTCTCCTACGTCGTCGGTACCGGTGCCATTTCGGCCGCCATCTGGGACCTGCCAGAGGTGGTCCGCAAGGCGGTGGACGGTTGCGCCGTGGTCACCAGCGAGGCCGACCTGGATCGGGTCGATCCCGGCACGGTCGCACGCCTGAACAAGCTGCCGTCGAAGACCTCCCTTCGACTGCTCATCGGCGTCAAGGACTACGGCATCCTGCAGGCCCGCGTGGCCATCGCCGACGAGACCCTGGATCGGATGCGTCCCATGGCGGCGCTGGCGGCGCTGCGCCTGCGCATACGGCCCATCCCCAAGACCATGACCACGCAGATCATCGAGCGCGCCCGTCGACGCGGCCAGCGTCTGGCCTTCCTGGAGGCACCGTCGGGACCGCTCCGCGCCATGGGCTCGCTCGGCGACGAGGGTTGGACCCGGGCGCTCAAGGATGCGGTCACCAGGCAGAATTCACTGGGCAAGGATCACGACGCCCTGCTCGCCGCCTGGCGCGAAGGCGACGAGCGCGAGTACCAGCACATCTACCTGAACGTGGCCTTCCCCCGGCACCTGGGCAATATGCGCAGGACGGTCATCGAGCCGCGCCTGACCGAGTGGATGCCCACCATTCGACGACAGCTGAAGCGGGGCTCCACCTGCTTCGTGCTGAGCGTGGAATACCTGGTCGGCGATCGCGGCCTGCTGTCCCGCATCAAGCGGCGTGGAACCCGTGTGATCCGGGTGGTCAGGTAGCGTCCGACAGGCTGCCGTAACGGCCCCGATGGTAGAGCAGCGGGGCCTGCTCCAGGCGCCCGGCATGAATACTCGTCACTTTGCCGATAAACAACGTGTGGTCGCCACCGTCGTGTCGGTCGACCAAGGTGCAATCGAAGCCCACGATGGCCTCTTGCAACAGCAGCGCCTCGCTGCCAACCGCCCTGCGCACCGCCAGGCCCTCGAATCGATCGCGATCGGATGGCCAGGGCAGCCATCGCCCATCTGCGTCCCGCATACCACCCGCAAATCGGTCGCTGAGCTCGGCCTGATCCGCAGCCAGGATGTTGACGGCGAATCCGCCTCCCGCCACCAGCGCTGCGTGAATGGCGCGCTCGTGCGCGATGCTGACGACCACCAGCGGAGGCTCCAGCGACAGCGAGCAGAATGCGCTGACCGTGATGCCCAAGTCGGCGCCATCGGGCAACCGCGCGGTCACGACGGTGACGCCGGATGCAAAACGGCCCGCGGCCTCGCGGAATGCTGGCGGTTCCATGACGCTCCGGATTATGGCGGATCACACCACGAATAGGTGTTTGCCGGTGCCACCTTGCAGACCTGCTTGTTGGAGCATTTCTGCACGACGGTGGGCTGCGACCACCAGAGTTTGAGGTAGTCGCAGTTCGAAGAGTTGCCCTTGCAGGAGCTGTAGCCGCTGGAGACGAGCCGTGAGGCGCCCTTGCCCTTGCCGCTGCAGCTGTGCTTCTTCAACAACGCGATCTTGCCGCACTTGCTGCCCTTGCCGAGCCACTTGCCGTCGGCGGTGCAGCAGGCGGCGCCCGGCTTGCATTGCTGCGGGATCTCCTTGACGCACTTCGGCGAGCAGCCGTCGCCGGCCTTGTTGTTGCCGTCGTCACATTCTTCGCCGGGCTCGGTCTTGCCGTTGCCGCATTGCGGCGACACGCATTCGCCCTTGGCGCAGGTCTTCTTCTGGAAGGCGCAGTCCAGGTTCATCAGCTTGGACAGGCCGCTTTTGTCGCAGAGCATGACCTGGGTGCCTTCGCAGTACTTCGTGCTCGGCGGGCAGACCTGCTGGACGCACTTGCCGCTGCTGCAGACGTGCTTGTCGGCGCAGGGTTTATCCTGCAGCCCCTTGGCCGGGTCATCGCAGACCGACAGCGTATTGATGTTCTTGCAGGTGGCCTGGCCGGGTTTGCACAGCTTGGCCGCGCACTTGCCGCCGGTGCAGATCTCGTCGGGTTTGCACTGGCTGACCTTGTCGGCGCCGCTGCCCACGATGTTGCACTTCATGACCCAGTCCACCGAGCAGTAGAGACTGGACGGATCGCAGAGCTGCTTGACGCAGGCGGCCTTGTCGCAGACCTGGCCCACGGGGCAGTCATAGCCGCTGGTGCCGAGCCCATCCGGCTTGCAGACGTCGATGCCCGTGCCCGCCTTGTTGCACGTCTTGTTGCCGGGTTTGCAGATCTGCTGCACGCACTCCGCCTTGCCCTTGCTGCCGACGCAAGCCTGGTCCGCGCCACACTTGCCGATGACCGCCAGCGCGGTGCCGCCCTCGATGCATGCCTTGACCAGATTGCCGTCGCAAAGGTGCTCGCCCACGACACAGATCTGCAGTTTGCACTCGCCCGCATCGCAGACCTGGTTCTTCTTGCAGATCTCCAGGCTGTAGCCGCTGCCGCCGGCCACGCAGGTGCCGACCATGCCCTCCTGGCAGATCTTGTCGCCGGGCACGCAGCCATATGGCACGCACTTGCCGCCCAGGCACTTCTGCTTCTTGCCGTCGCTGCTTGGTTTGGAGCAGTCGCCCACCTCGGTGGAGGTCAGCCCGTTGTCGCCGCACTGTCGCGCGGTGTCGCCATCGCAGAAACCAGCACCCGGCGTGCAGACCTGCTTGACGCATTTGGGAGTGTCTGCTGCGCCGTCACAACTCTGTCCGGACTTGCAGGGTTGCTTGAGCCAGCCGGTGCCGTCGTCGTTGCAGGTCATCAACGTGTCGCCGGCGCACTTGGCCTCGCCCTTGTCGCAGACCGTCGGGATGCAGACCGCTTCAATGCAGGTGGCCTTGTCGCCGCAATCGATGGCGTCCTTCCAGCTCACGCCCCGGGCGCCACAGACGACGACCTGGTTGTCGACGCAGAACTTCTTGCCCGGGTCGCACATGGCCGACTTGCACTCGCCATCTTCGCACGACTCCTTTTCCTTGCAGTCCTCGCTGATGTAGCCGGCGCCGCTGTCCATGCACACCGCCTTGGCGGCCAGGTTGCTGCACTTGGCGCTCTTGGGCACACAGATGTCGGGCAGGCAACTGCCGTTGAGGCAGAAGCGCTCGGGCGGGCACATCTCGTCACCCTGGCAGGGCCCGTCGGCATCCCAACCGTCGCCTCCATCGCTGGCTTGCACGTCATCGTTGGTGGTCAGCGTGTCGCTCGGGCCGCCGCTATCTGTCGGCGTGGAATCCGACTTGGCGGCGCCGCCGTCATGCACTGAGAAGGTGGGCGCTTCGTCCGCCGTCGGCTCGTCGCATGCGCATAGCGAGGCGACGAAGATCGCCCAGGCGAGCAGACCTGGCGCCAATCGGAGCACCGCAACGCCTCCCATGCGCGCGTTCAAAGCGCGGTCGAAAGGGTAGCCGAATCGCTCCGGTGACGCTACCGCATCACCAGCGGGGACCGGCGGAGGTCAATTCTACGGCGGCGTCAGCATTCATGGCCCGGCCGAACAACCAGCCCTGGCCGAAGTCGCAGCCCAGCCGCCGCATGTGGTCCAGTTGCAGCTCGCTCTCGATGCCCTCGGCGACCACCTGGATGCCGAATGCTCGTGCGATGGAGACCACGGCCACGGCGATCTCGAGGTGTTCGCCCTCGGGACCGCATCGGCGCACGAATTCGCGGTCCACCTTGACCGCGTCGATCGGCAGACGATGAAGATGTGCAAGCGAAGAGTGGCCGGTGCCGAAATCGTCGATATACAGCCGCAACCCGAGCCGCTTGAGGCGGTCGAGCAGCTCAAAGTCGTTGCGCTCGTAGGCCATCATCACCGTCTCGGTGATCTCCAGGCGCAGGCAGCGGGGATCCACCGCCGTACGCTCCAGCGCGGATTCCAACTCGTCGGCCAGCGCCGGGTGGGCGAACTCGCGGCTGCCCAGGTTCACGGTCACGAACACCGGCTCCTGCTCCGGACCGCGCTGCAGGCGCGGGATGATCCGGCAGACATCTTCCACCACCTGGCGGCCCAGCGTGATGATGTGCCCGGTGTCCTCGGCGACCTCGAGGAAGGCCGACGGGTTGAGCATGCCGCGGCTGGGATGGCGCCAGCGCAACAACGCCTCGAAGCCTGCGATCTGCCCATCTTCCAGGCGCACCACAGGCTGATAGAAGGTCTCGAACTCGCCGAGCTCCAGCCCGCGCCGCATCTCGGTCTCGATGCGCAGCCGCTCGACCACCGCCGTGTGCATCTCGTCATCGAAGAGGGCCACCGAACCCCGGCCGAGGGTCTTGGCCCGCGACAGGGCCGTATCCGCCTCGCGAAGCAGGGCGCCGGGCTCGTGATCGGGGCGCTGGCTCAAGGCCACACCGATGGATGCGCTCATGTAGACCTGCTGGCCGCGCACGTCGAAGGGCTCGTTCAACGCGTCTTCGATGTGGCTGACCACCTGACGCGCGCCGTCCGCATCTGCCACATCCAAGAGCAGCACCACGAACTCGTCGCCGCCGTGGCGCGTGACCAGGTGGCGCCCGGCCGCAGCCAGGCGGAATCGTCGCGCCACCTCCACCAGCAGTTCGTCTCCGGCCTGGTGGCCCAGGCTGTCGTTGATCAGCTTGAACTGGTCCAGGTCGATGAAGAGCACGCCATGGGGCGTGCCGGTCTCGTGGGCCTGGCGCAGACGGTCGGCAAAAGTGGTGCGATTGGGCAGCCCGGTGACCGAGTCGTGGGCCGCGTCATGACGCAGCTGTTGCTCCATCTTCTTGCGCCGGCTGATGTCGACCACGTGACCGAATAGCTGGCGCGGCGCGCCGTCGGAGCCGTGGATCAGGGCCATCTTCAACCAGGCGTGCACCTCCTGGCCGTCGGGCCGTTGCAGTCGGGTCTCCAGCTCGTAATGGGGCAGCTCGCCCGACTTCAGGCGAGCGTCCAGGCGGCGAATCTGCTCGGCGTGCGCGGGGGGCGCCAGGTCGGCGAAGGTGCGCCCCATGAGGTCGCCGATGGTGGCGCCCAGGAGTTCGCAGAGCGCTGGATTGATGCGTCCCAGGTGGCCGTCCAGGGTGGTCACGGCCATGCCGATGGGCGACTGCAGGAAGAGCACCTCCTGCCGATGTTGCATGGTCGTACGCACGGGCCGCCGTCGCCGACCGCCGGTCGTGCTGCCCACCGTACCGCCGCTTCCTTCGCGCTCCATCCATTCCCCGTTCGCCCCCTGGTGGGGCGGCCGGAGGGTAGGGCGCAAGGGCTCAGAAGACAAGCGCAATCGTGCCACTGCGGACCCGGTCGGGCGAATTGGGCCGTTGCGGCACGAGCTACAGCCAGCGGTCGAGCATCGATCGCAACGCGTCGGCGCCGATTGGCTTGCGCAGCGCGTCGTCCATACCCGCGGCTGCCATGCGCTCGCCGAGGGGTTCCAGCTCGTGGCCGGTGAGCGCGACGATGGGCAGGTGGGCGTCACCTGGCGCGGCGGCCGCGCGGATGGCCAGGGTGGCGTCGAAGCCGTCCATGATGGGCAACTCGCAGTCCATCAGGACCAGGTCAAACGACGATTGCGCGCAGGCGCTCACAGCCGCCGCCCCGTCGGCCACCACATCGACCGAACAGCCCAGCGCGACCAGGTGCAGGCGCACCAGCTCCTGGTTCAATCGGCTGTCCTCGACCAGCAGGACCTTGGGCATCGTCTCCTCGGCCATATGCACCGCACTCCAGTCGCCGCGAATGTCCTTCGACGCCGCGAAATCCGTCGTTCAGGCGCCCGACAGGTGCTGCCCGCAGACCCGCATTGTTGCGCCGTTGAGGCCGCTGGCCCCCGGGGAGGCCAGAAACGCCACCGCGTCGGCCACGTCCCGTGGCAGTCCGCCCTGGTTCAGACTGTTCAGTCGCCTGGCCGCCTCACGCACCGCCACCGGCATGTCCGCGGTCATGCGGGTCTCGATGAAGCCGGGCGCGACGGCGTTGATGGTGCCGCCGCGCGCTGCCAGGGCCTCTCTGCAGGCCCGCACGTAGCCGATGAGGCCCGCCTTGGCGCAGGCGTAGTTGGTCTGCCCCGGGTTGCCCGCGATGCCGGCGATGGACGACATGCAGATGACCCGACAGCCGGGCCGCAGCAGCGCCTGCAGCGCCTCATCCACGCGCAATACCGCCGCCAGGTTGACGTCCAGGACCAGCTGCCAGCGATCGGGTTTCATGCGCTTGAGCGTGCGATCACGGGTCACGCCGGCGTTGTGCACCACGATATCCACACCGCCATGACGCTGCTGCAAGTGGTCGGCGATTTGTTGCCCTGCCGTGGCGTCGCCCAGATCCGCCGCCAGGGCCCACTCCGAGCCGCCCAACAGGTCGGCCAGCGCTGCCTCTTCGCCCGGTCTGTCCAGGCCCACCACCACCGCGCCCTGCTCGCCGAGGCGGCGGGCGATGGCCGCGCCGATACCCCGCGCGGCGCCGGTCACCAGGGCCACTTTGTTGGCCAGATCCACGCTGTCGTCGACGCCCACCCCGGCCGGGTCATCGATCTCCAGCACCTGGCCCGAGACGTATGCCGAGCGACGGCTCAGGGCGAAACGCAGGGGTCCCGACAGGCGTTCCTTGGCGCCTTCGGCGACCCGCAGGAGCAGCGCGGTAGCGCCCTTGCG
Source organism: uncultured Enterobacteriaceae bacterium (assembly GCA_964438735.1). Classification (GTDB taxonomy): domain Bacteria; phylum Myxococcota_A; class UBA9042; order UBA9042; family UBA9042; genus CAYTLW01. The sequence goes on from CAYTLW010000043.1 coordinate 49,824, forward strand.
ACCCAACTCCTTGGCCGCGCTGCGCACGAAGCCCTCGAGCGCGGCAGCGGCAGCGGCCGCCGCCGGAGATGCAGCGTCGGCCGGCGGACGGCCCAACACCACCAGCCGACCGCAGCGGTCCAGACCGCCAATCCGTGGCTGCAGGAAGCTGTGCACATGGGCCAGCCCGTCGGGTCCGTCGATACTGCTGGCGTCGTAGACCAGGCCCTGCACCCGCCCCGATTCCCCGTCCTGGCCGGCGGCCGTCTGCGCCTCGGCGCCGGCCGCCCGCGCTGCCTCCATGGCCACTTCGGCCAACCCGCCACCCGGCGCCGCCCCGATCAACACCCGTCGACCCTGCAGCGGTCTGGGGCCGTCCGCGCCATCTGCCCGGGCCAGCTCCTGGGGCATGGGGATGGGCAGGCCCAGCGAGCCGATCACCTTGCGCGCGGTCCGATTTCGCGCCAGGTCCAGCAACAGGTCGGCCATCGCTCCCTCCGTCTGCGGTGGTGGCAGTCCTACTCGATGAGGATCTGCTCTTTGGCCGCCACCATCAGCACATCGTTCAGTCCACCGCAGCGCGCCAGCACCTCGGTCGGCTGCTCGCGCAACGCGTCCACATCCAGGCCCAGCACCACCAGGTCGGCGTCGGCGGACAGCTCGGCGATGAGCAGCTCGCGTTCGTCGCCATCCACACCCGGGATGAAGCGCAGGTTCTTTTCGCTCACCGGAATGCGGCCACTGGAGATGAGCTCGCGCATCCGCCGGCGCTGCTGCTCCACGTCCATATCCGGTGCCGCCACGAAGACCCGAAGCTGGGCCGGATGCCAGTCCGGATGACCCAGGATGATGTAGCCCAGCAGCACCATCAGGTTGGCGTTGCGCTCATCGCCGCGGCCGATCCACACGTGCAGCTCCGAGCGGTCGCCAAAGTTGTTCTCGCTCGAGCGCAGCAGCAGCACGTTCTTGTCGGCCGCATCGGCGAACGCCACCAGTTCGGGCAGCTTCTGCAGGCTGTCGGGATCGTCGTCGGCCATGTACTCGAAGAGCACCGAGTTATTGTCCATGCCCGACACGCCCGGCAGCTGCAGCGTCTGGGCCAGCGCGGTGCGCATAGAGGGGCTGACGATGGCGTCCAGGAAGAGGCCGCTATGATGGCGCTCGCTGAGCGCCACCAGCCGATCCCGGACCAGTGAGCGTTCGGCGATGTGCGCCTTGTCCAGGTAGCCGCGGATCAGGTGCATATAGGTGCCGAAGCCGTGTCGATGGCAGAGCCAGCCCAGCAGCGCCCGCGGCGCCCGCCGGCTGAAGGTGCGCTCGCCCACCGTGACGATACTCGGACGCCAATGGCTCGATGAGAGGCTGTGGCGCTCCCGCTGGATACGCAATTGCATGTAGCGCGTCGCCTGGGTCATCACGCCCTGGAAGATGGCTGCCAGGTCGTCCCGCCCGCCCTGACTGCGGCGCACCAGGCGGTACAGCCCCAGCATGGACACCAGCGAGAGCGCTGCGTAGATCGGCGCCATCTGGAACATCAAGAAGAAGCACATGCCCGCGCCGAAGAGGCTCACATACCAGCGCGAGCGGAAGCTGGGCCGATAGCTCGGATTGGCCGCGAAGTGTTCCAGGAACGAGATGGTGCACAGCGCGCCATACGTGACCATGAAGAACATGGACACCACCTTGGCGACCACGTCGATGCCGCCCAGCGCCGCCATCACCACCGCCAAGGCGATGGTCAGCAGGGTCGCCCGAAACGGCTCATTGGCCGGCCCGCGCCCTTCGGCCAGCATCTTGTTCATGCGTGGGATCGGAAAACAGCGGTCGTTGGCCAGCGCCTGCAATGTACGCGGCGCGACCAGGATCGAGCCGATCGCCGACGACACGGTCGCGCACGCCAGCCCCACCAGGATCAGCGGCGCCCAGGGCGCGATCTGGCTCATCACGTGCTGGTCTTCGGCCAGCAGGTCCGGCGTCGCCGACGCCGCCAGCTTGATGACCACCGCCGCATAGACCAGCAGGCCCACGCCAGTGGCCAGCATGGTGCCCAGCGGGATCGACCGCCCGGGATTGGCCAGGTCACCCGACAAACCCACGCCCGCCGTCATGCCCGTAAACGCCGGAAACACGATGGCGAACACCACAAAGAACGCGTCCGCATCCGCCACCCGCGCCATGACGTCGAGCCCGCCCGGGTCGTGCCCCGCCACCGGCGAGCCGATAAAGAAGCTGATCAGCGAGATGGTCAGCAGCGCAAACACCACCACCAGCGCCTTCACCCCGAGGTCAGCGCCCTTCTTCAGGATCACCGCGCCCAGGATCAGGATGCCGGGAATCGACGCCATGCGCGCGTCATAGGCGATGCCAAACGCCGACTCCAACATGGGCGCCAGCGGCCGCAGCGCCTCGGCAAAAGCGATCATATAGAACGCCACCGACACCGCCTGACTCAAGTACAACGAGATGCCGATGGCCCCGCCGATGACCGTGCCGAACGAGCGCGAGATGATGTAGTACTCGCCGCCGCCCTCCACCTTGCGATTGGTCGCCAACTCCGACACTGCGAGCGCGGTCGGCACCGTCACCATATGACCCAGCAGGATCACCCCAAACGCGCCCACCACCCCCAGATGCCCGACCGCGTAGCCGAAGCGCAGGAACATGATGGCGCCGAGGATGGTCGAGATGGCGGCCAGAAATACGGGCAGGGTGCTGAAACCATGGCCCGAATGCGCGACCACATGGCCGGTGCCGGTCGGCGTCTCCGAGGCTGGCGTCTCGCTCATCGTGCCACCGCCACCGAGCTGCACAGCGCTCCATCGCGGAGTCGTCCAGGCCCTCGAGTCGGCGGATGATAGCCCGTTGGGTGAGACGGTGGCCAGCCCGCCGCGGACGGGTGTGTTTGTTCGGGGGAGGATCTGTTTTCGTTCGGTGGTGTTCGTCTTTTCGAGAGCTGTTTCGGGGGAAACCAGCCTCCAGGGGGGCTCCGCCTGGGATGCCCTGGTCGGGCAACAGCCTCCGCGCGGAGCCCCCGGCCGGCACGTTTCCCCCGCACCCCCTTCCTTGGGCCCGCCCCCTCGGTCGTTTGGGGCTGTGGTGGACCGCGGGCCCTCGCACGCGCCTCAACTCGCCTCGGGGTTTGGGAAGCACTCGAGTTTGGCGACGGCCTCGCCCCGAGGCTCAGACACGTCGGCGCGGATGGGGGGCGGAGTCGATAGGGGGATTGAGACTTGACACCTTTGGGCCTGTTCGCATGACTGCGGCGGCATCGCTTAAGGGGTCAGGTATTGACACTTGACACGTCTTCGTCGGCAGGGCCGCTGCCTCAAGTGAGTTGCCCACCCGCTCCGCAGACAGCGCCAAATGAAACGGGCAACTCGTCGCCGGCCTGCGAACGCCGGCCGCCCGCCGCCAACGGCGGCGAAGCTATGGGGTGAGGCCCGAAAACGAC
>CAYTLW010000044.1:0-37090 GCA_964438735.1 uncultured Enterobacteriaceae bacterium
GCGCTTGCACGGGACCTCCTGCCGGGCCGGCATCGTCGCGCTTGTGGCAGGGAACGTCCAGCGCTTGCGCGGGCTGCGGTGGGTCCGTACAATGGAGGGCACCCGCACTTGGAGTCCACGTGCCCCGCGCATCTGGCTGGCTGTATCTGCTGCTACCCCTGCTCCTGGCCGGGGGCTGTGGCGACGATGATCAGACCATTTCGGGCCCCGCCGATCCCGTCGATGGCGGCGGCGCCGAAGTCGGCATCCTGGAGGACATCGGCAGTCCGACCGATGCGGGTGCGGACGCCAGCGCCTCGTCCGACACCTCCGGGTCTGTCGATACCGGGTCTCCGCCAACGGACGTCGGCCCTGTCGATGTGGGCACGCCGGACGCCACGGGCGACTGCCCCAGCGGGCCGGGTTGCCCATGCAGCGCCAACAGCGAGTGCGACACGGCCCTGTGCATCGAGGTCGGCGAGGGCAAACAATGTGCCCAGAAATGCGTCGACTCCTGCCCGGATGGCTTCGCATGCGTCAACGCTGGCGCTGGCGACGTGCTCAGCGTCTGCGCGCCGCTCTTCAACTGGTTGTGCGACCCCTGCACCTCGTCAGAACCCTGCAAGGACCTGGCCGTGGAACAGGCGGCGTGTGTCGATCGTGCCGCTGACGGTGCGTTCTGCGGCATCCCCTGCCAGAACGACGCCATCTGCCCGCAGGGCTACGAATGCAAGAGCGTCAAGTCGATCGAGGGGGCGAGCACCAAACAATGTGTGCCGAAGCCCGTCGACGCCTCGGACGAGCCCGGACCCTGCGCGTGTTCCACGCTGGCGACCAAGAACAAGCTGAGCACCGCCTGCCTGGTCCAGAGCAAGAACGAAAAGGGCGAACTCATCGCCTCCTGCCCGGGCGTACGCACCTGCGAAGTGGACGGACTGACCGGCTGCATCGGGCCGCCCCCCGCCGCCGAGAAGTGCAACGGCGCCGACGATGACTGCGACGGGCAGACAGACGAGTCGACCTGCGATGACGGCAATCCGTGCACGACCGACGCTTGCGATCCCACCAAGGCCGGCGATGGCAAGGAGGGCTGCGTGCACGTCAAGGTGGACGTGCCCTGCGATGCCGACGGCACGGTCTGCACCGACAAGGATGTCTGCGTGTCCGGCGTCTGCCTGCCGGGCAAGGCGCTTGATTGTACCGACACAAACCCCTGCACCCAGGACAGCTGCGACGCCAAAACCGGCTGCAAGAACGTGCCCGCCGAAGGCAAAGGGTGTGACGATGGCGACCCCTGCACCACCGCGGATACCTGCGCCGCCAGCAAGTGCATCGCCGGCCCTGCCAAGAGCTGTCCGGCCACCGGCCCGTGCATCCTGGGCCAATGTGATCCCACAAGCGGCGGCTGCGCCTGGAAGAAGCTCAGCGCGTCCTGCAATGACGGCAACGCGTGCACCCAGGCCGACGCCTGCGATGATGGATTCTGCACCGGCAAGGCGGTCAACTGCGACGACAACAACCCGTGCACCGCTGACGGCTGCGACAAGAAGACGGGCTGCAGCCACAGCCCGCTGAACGCGCCTTGCGATGACAGCAACAAGTGCACCATGCAGGACGCCTGCAAGCAGGGCTTGTGCGTGGGTCTGGCCGCCGGGGCCACGGCGCTCTGCGATGACGGCAACCCGTGCACGACCGACAAATGCGACAAGGCCAAGGGCTGCGCCCATGTGCCCAACAGCGCCCTGTGCAACGATGGCAATCCGTGCACCACCGGCGACCTGTGCAAGGCCGCCAAGTGCATCTCCGGTACCAATACCTGCGACTGCACCTCCAACGCCGACTGCGCGGCCAAGGAAGATGGCGATCTGTGCAACGGCACCTTGTTCTGCGACACGTCCAAAGCGCCCTTCACCTGCCAGGTGAATCCGGCCACCAAGGTCAGCTGCAGCAAGGCCAACGACACCGCCTGCCTGGTCGCGACCTGCGCTGCCAAGAGCGGCAAGTGCGCCCTGCAGCCGCTGGCGGATGGCAAGGGCTGTGACGCCGACGGCAGCAAGTGCACGGTCGCCGACGCTTGTCTGAGCGGGGTCTGCAAGGCCGGCAAGGCGGCCGGCTGCGATGACGACAATGGGTGCACGACCGACAGCTGCGACAAGGTCAAGGGCTGCGGTCATGTGGCGCTCATCGGCAGCTGCGAAGATGGCGATGCCTGCACCTCCGGTGACCACTGCGACAAGGCCATCTGCCTGCCGGGTAAACCCAAGAACTGCGACGACGGCAACGTCTGCACGATCGACAGCTGTGACAAGGCCGCCGGCTGCGTGCACAAGGCGCAGACCGACAAGTCGCTGGCCTGCTATAGCGGCGCCGACGGCACCAAGGGCGTCGGCACCTGCAAGGGCGGCACGCGCACCTGCCAGGCGGACGGCAAGCTCGGCCCCTGCGTGGGCCAGGTGGTACCCAAGGCCAAGGAGAGCTGCGACGGCCTCGATGATGATTGCGACGGCAAGACCGACGTGGGCTGCACGCCGGTGGACTTCCGCTTCGTGCAGGGCGCGGCCTTGGTCAGCGGCGGCGCCGGCGGCGGCAAGACCCTGCGGGCGCTGGTCGGCGGCGGTGGGCTGGCGGGGTCGACCACCGGTGACAAGACGGCCGCCTCGATGGGGGCCTACGCCTGGCTGCGGAGCTGGTTGAGCAAGTGAAATATGGGTCGCGGCACGCGACCGGGGATGGAGCCATGACAGGCCATCAAGGTAGTGACAGGACGCCTGTGCGAAGCGAGTGGGCGTGGCGCAGTGGCCGACGTGGTGCGGCGGGCCTTGCGGCAGCAGTGGCCCTGACGGTGGCGGCGACGCTGGCGTTGGCGGCGGTGCCTTCGGCGGTCCTGATTCAGGGCGTGCTGTTGAGCAAGGGTGGGGGTCCGGTCAGCGACGGCGTCTACGATGTGACCTTCGCGCTCTATGCGGCTCAGACCGGTGGCCAGGCGACTTGGAGCGAGACGGCCAAGGTCGCCGTACAGGGTGGCGAGTTGAGCCATGCGCTGGGTTCGGTCAAGCCACTGTCGAACGCCTCTCTCGCCGGCCTGAAGCAAGCCTGGCTGGGCCTGAAGGTCGGCGTCGAACCAGAGATGAAGCGCCAGCGCCTGCACGCTGTCACCTACGCCCGCCGTGCCGCTGTCGCCGAGGCGGCGGACTTTACGTATGCGGGCAGCAAGACCAAGGGCGGCCCGGCCAGCGACCTGCAGTGCACCGGATGTGTGAGTGTTGGCGAGCTGAAGATCGACGCTGACCTGGATCTGGGGGGCAACGCGCTCAAGGCCAAGACGGTGGTCGCGCAGTCGGTGTCGGCGTCGTCGTTCAGTGGTGACGGCAGCAAGCTCACCGGCCTGAAAGTGCCTGCGGGTAACTGCAAGAAAGCCGGCGAAGTGGTCAAGGGCATCCAGCCCGACGGCACGTTGCTTTGCGTCAAGGCGATGGACGCCAGCGCGCTGCCAGCGGACGGCCTGGACGAGATCTCCAACGGCCTGTTGACCAATCAGTACGTCGACGAGGCGTTCGGCAAAAAGGGGTTGCCGATCCAGGACAATAACCCCACGGGCGTCAGCGACACCATCGACTTCCCAGATGTGGGTCTGGCCCAGGAACTCGACGTGCTCATCGACCTGACCAACAGCGACATCAGCAAGATGACGTTGTGGCTGTTCGCGCCGGATAACACCAAGTACGTGCTCTACGACAAGGGCGGCAAAGGCACCATCCTCAAGGGCACCTGGCCCGGCAAGGACAAGACCGTCAGCGGCGACCTGACCACCTGGGTGGGCAAGAACCCCAAGGGCAAGTGGCGGCTGCAGGTGATCGATGTCGGCTTCAAGAACAACAACGTCGACGGTCAGGTCAAAAGCTGGTCGGTGCGCATCAAGACCTTGTCCAGCAAGAAGGTGAGCTCGGCCGGTAAGTTCATCGCCACCGGTGGCTTCCAGTACCCGGTCGCGGACAAGGCGCCCGAACCCTGCAACGCGGGCAACCTGGGCTACTCGTGGGTCAACTCCAAGAGCAAGGCGCTGCATATCTGCAACGGCGACAAGTACTACGTCATCAATCTGAGCGTGCCGGATGGCAGCCAGAGCAACCCGGCGTTCTCCTGCAAGCAACTGCTGGCCGACAACAAGGAGTTCGCCAGCAAGGATGGGGTCTACTGGCTCAAGCCCAAGCTCTATGGCGGCAACGCCTTCAAGGTCTGGTGCGACATGAGCACCCATGGCGGCGGCTGGACCCTGATTGGCAAGACGGCTGGTCTCAAGCACAACGGCGACGGTGGCGTGCTCGACGGCTTCGACAAGACGCGCTGGGTGAACAAGCAGTACCTGGGCGATGTGACCAGCCTGACGCAGGCCAACGCCCTGGGCCCGGCCTACGAGTCGGTGCCCTTCTCCGACTTCATGCTCCAGGGCTTGCAGAACAAGTCCAAGAAGCTCGCCTGGCGCATGAGTCAGACCTTCCCGAACCTGTTTTCGGTGTTTACCAACAGCACGCAGCACAAGACGACGACCCTCCTGGTGGGCAATCACAAGTCCCTGGACTGGCGGCCGGGATGCGGCTCAGGTAACGGCCCGGATGGCACTGGACCGCAGTTCTATGGCTTCAACATCAACTCGGACGCGCATGGCAACAACGGGTCGCTGGTCAGCGGCTATGGTCACGGTTGGTGTTCGGCGTTGGCGGGTTGGGGTCGGAATAATCAGAACAGCAACTACACCGGCGGCGGCCTGGGGGCCAACTGCCAGGGGCGTGGGCATCAGATGGGGCGGCATTATTGGGGCTACGGCGATGGCTGCAACTCTTCGGGTTGGAGCAACCAGTCCAACTTGAACAGCTTCCACGGGCATGCCTTCTACGTGCGGTAGGTCCATCTGACATACGCTTGCCGTACGTCATTCGCCATCTGACATACGCTTGCCGTACGTCATTCGCGGCTAGTTGGGCCATCTGACATACGCTTGCCGTATGCCATTCACGGCTAGTTGGGCCGGAAGTAGAGTTCGTTGAAGCTCACCGATGTGCCCACGTTGTTGAACAGCGCGTATACGTTGCCGCTGCTGTGCAGCATGCTCAGTTGGTAGCAGTCCGTGTACCAGAAGCCACCGTTGGTTCCGACGTTGTTGGACGAGCAGTTGCCGCTCCAACTGTCGTTGTCGCTGTCGTACGTCGTGAACTTGGCCCCCTTGAGTTGGGCGACGATGGTGTTGAACCCGGCCACGCCGCCGGTCCATGACCACTTGTACTTCTGGGTGGCGTCACCGATGGCGAAGTTGGTGACCCGCACGCCGGTGCTCGACGTGCGCGACCAGAAGTGGTTGGCGGGCCATCGCTTTGTCAGCAGCCGCCAGCGCTCCAATGGCATCCAGTACAGGCGTGACTTCGCCTCTGGTGAGCCGTATCCGGTGACGGCATGCACCTTCCAACTGCTCTTTCGGATGATGTCCTTTTCGCCACCGGTCAGCCCTGCCTTGACCGTGCGGGCGAGCAGCGTCCAGCCGCCGCCGTCGCTGACCATCTCGCAGTAGACCTGGAATGCTGCAGCGGGTTTGGCGGCCACGGGGTCGATCCAATACAGGCCGCTCTTGGCCCCTGGCGTCTTCTTCTTGATGTCCAGGCAGTCCAGCCCTGGATGTTCCTTGCTGCCTGGTGGCGTCGCCGCCGAGGCGGTCTTGATGAACTGCTCGCCGTTGCAGACGCGCAGGCTGTCGTCGGCGAGTTCGTAGTAGGCCAGGCCCTTGCGCGCGGGCGTGCAGGCGGCCGGGACGCCCTTGCTGTTCTGAAAGCGGAACATGCGCGTTTCGCCGTCACCTGTGAACGAGAGATTGCCTTTGACCTGGAGGTCGCCCGTCGCCTCGACGGTCTTGTTGGAAAGCGTCTGCACATTGACCGACCAGGACACGATGGCGCCGTCCTTGCCGTTGTTGAGGAACGCGCCGTCGATGACGCGGAGGCGCCACTTGCCCTTGGGGTTCTTGCCCACCCAGACGGTCAGATCGCCGGATATCGGCTTGTCAGGATCGGGCCAGGAGGCCTTGAGCACTTTGCCCGCAGGGCCGCCCTTCTTGAGCACGTACTTCTTGTTGTTCGGGTCATAGAGTTCGATCGTCAACTGGCCGATGTTGCTGTTGGTGATGTGGGCGGCGATGGTGAGCTTCTTGGCCAGACCCACGTCGGGGAAGGTGAGTTCGGCGGAGGTGCCAACAGGGGAGTTGTCCTGAATTGGCAACGCCTTTGTGCTGGCCGTGCTGTGGACGAACTCGTTGACCAACAGGCCGTTGGACACCGCGCTCAAGCCATCCTTGGGCAAGCCGCCCGCGCCGAGGGCCTTGATGCACTTGAGCGTGCCATCGGGTGCGATGCCCTGGACCACCTCGTCGGGTTTGGCGCAACTTCCGCTGATCTTGGCGATCCCGGTCAGCTTGCTGCCATCACCCTGCAGGGAACCGGCGACGATGGTCTGGGCGGTGATCGCTTGGGCGGCGACTTGCTTGGCCTTGAGCGCGTTGCCGCCCAGATCGACGTCGGCATCGAACTTCATCTGGCTGGTGGTCACGCAGCCGGTGCACTTCAGCGTCAACGCGCTCGTGGCCGGACCGCCTTTGCTGGTGGAACCAGCGTAGGAGAAGCCCAGTTTGCTGGCGCCGATGCTGCCTTCGGCCAGGTGTTTGCTGGCTACGCAGCCGGAGCAGGCCAGGCCGCTGCTCATCTCGGCGCGCATGGCATATGCGACCGCGTGCAGGCTCGCGCGGGGCAACTCCGGTTCGACGCCGACCTGGATGCCCAACCAGAGCGGATTCTTGGTTGCCGTGACCAAGGCGGAGATGGGCTTGTTCTGGCCCAGGATGTGGTGGAATGCGCCGCCGGCGACCGCGATCTTGGTGATCTCGGTCCACAGTGCTTTGCCACCCGTTTGAGCGTCGTGCAGGCGCACGGTCAGCGAATAGAGACCGTCGGCGATGGGTTGGCCGGCGGGTCCGCGGAGCACGCCGTTGATTGCCATGGTTCCGGGCACGGCAGCGGTGCTGGCCGCCGGCGCGAATGTGACGGCCGCGGCGACTAGAGCGGTGAGAATCAGGGCGGCGCGGGCGCCTGGCGTGCATACGCCCGATGGGCGGCCAGTCATGGTCTCCTCCGGTCGATGACGTGGTCCTTCACGTCTGGTGTCACGACCATATGCACCCGGCTTCGATAGCGCCAGCGGCAACTACAGCGGCGACTTCTGACATACGCCTGCCGTGTGCGTTCAGTGTGCGTTCAGGGTCATCTGACATACGCCTGCCGTGTGTGTTCAGGGTCATCTGACATACGCCTGCCGTGTGCGTTCAGGGTCATCTGACATACGCCTGCCGTGCCTGTTTGGTGCCTGTTTGGCATCTTGACGCGTGTTGCTCCTCAGCCTTTCGTGGGTTTGGCGAACCCGTTACGGGTCGCGGGAGCACGAACGATGAAACTCGACCGCTTCACCACCAACGCCCAGAAAGCCCTCCTGGTTGCCAGCGAGACGGCGCGCGAGCGCAATCACCAACACCTGGAACCAGAGCACGTGTTGCACGCGCTGCTGAACGACAAGGTGGAGGGCATTGTCAGGCCGCTCTTGGCTCGCCTGGAAGTGCCAGCTGCTGCGCTGCTCGCCGATGTAGATGCCGCCTTGGGCAAGATGCCGACCGTACACGGCGGCCCAGACCTGTTGTTGTCCACCCGGATGCAACGCTTCATGGCCCAGGCGGAAAAGGAACGGGCCCAGTTTGGCGACGAGTACACCTCGACCGAGCACCTGTTGCTGGCCCTATTCGACGATCGGCAGGGCGAAGCCGGCAAGGCGATGCGGGCACGTGGCATTTCTCGGGCCACCCTTCTGGCCACGCTGAAGACCCTGAGAGGTTCGGAACGGATTAGCAGCCAGATGCCAGAGGGCACGTTTGCTGCCTTGGAGAAGTATGCCCGCGATCTGACGGCGGTGGCGGGCCGGGGCAAGTTGGATCCGGTGATTGGGCGCGACGCCGAGATCCGCCGCCTGATGCAGGTGCTGAGTCGTCGACGCAAGAACAACCCGGTCCTGATCGGCGAACCGGGCACGGGCAAGACGGCCATCGTCGAGGGCCTGGCGCAGCGCATTGTCGCGGGCGATGTGCCCGAAGGACTCAAGGGCAAGCGTCTGCTGGGGCTGGACCTGGCGTCCATGGTCGCCGGTTCCAAGTATCGCGGTGAGTTCGAGGAACGGCTCAAGGCGGTGCTCAAGGAGTTGGAGGACAGTCAGGGAGAGGTGATCTGCTTCATCGACGAGCTGCACACGATGGTCGGGGCGGGGAGCGCTGAAGGCAGCATGGATGCCTCGAACATGCTCAAGCCGGCGCTCGCGCGTGGCGAACTGCGCTGCATCGGCGCCACGACGCTGGATGAGTACCGCAAGCACGTGGAGAAGGACGCCGCCCTGGAGCGGCGATTCCAGCCCGTCTACGTCGATGAGCCGTCACTGGGCGACACGATCTCGATCTTGCGCGGTTTGAAAGAGAAGTACGAGGTTCATCACGGCGTGCGGATTCAGGACAGCGCGCTGGTGGCCGCGGCGACGTTATCCGATCGCTACATCTCCGACCGGTTCCTGCCCGACAAGGCCGTCGACTTGATCGACGAGGCGGCCAGCCGCCTGCGCATCGAGATCGACAGCCTGCCGACCGAGATCGATCAGTTGGAGCGTCGCCTGCAGCAGCTGGAGATCGAGCAGAAGGCGCTGCAGAGGGAGACGGATCGGGCGTCGCTGGATCGGTTGGCCGGCATCGAGGCGGAGATGGCCGAGTTGCGCGAGCAGGCCAGCGGCGCCAAGGCGCATTGGCAGCGAGAGAAGGAACTGATCGACGCCATCCGCAGCGCCAAAGAGGAAGCCGAAGACGCGGCGATCCAGCTGGAGAGCGCGCAGCGACGCAACGACCTGGAAGAAGCCGCGCGGCTGCAATATGGCCAGGTGCCCGAAGTCCAGCGGCGTATCGAGGAGGCCAGGGCCCAGTTGGCGGAGTTGCAGCAGGACCGCCGCATGCTGGTCGAAGAGGTGACTGAGCACGACATCGCCGGAGTTGTCGCCGCCTGGACCGGCGTTCCCGTGACGCGGATGCTTGAGGGCGAGATGCAGAAACTGCTGCGCATCGAAGAGCGGCTCAATGAGCGGGTGATCCACCAGGAAGAAGCCATCAGCGCGGTGGCCAATGCCATCCGCCGTTCGCGTTCAGGCCTGCAAGATCCCAATCGCCCGATGGGTTCATTCGTCTTCCTCGGTCCGACCGGCGTGGGCAAGACCGAATTGGTCAAGGCGCTGGCGCAATTCCTCTTCGACGATGAGCGGGCCATGGTCCGCCTGGACATGTCGGAGTACATGGAAAAGCACACGGTGGCCCGACTTATCGGCGCTCCGCCCGGCTACATCGGCCACGACGAAGGCGGGCAGTTGACCGAAGCGGTGCGTCGTCGTCCCTATTCGGTGGTCCTCTTCGACGAGATCGAGAAGGCGCATCCGGACGTGCTCAACGTGCTGCTGCAGTTGCTCGATGACGGGCGCCTGACCGACTCGCTTGGCCGCACGGTAGACTTCCGAAACACGCTCGTCTTGATGACCTCGAACCTGGGCTCCCATGCGGTGCTCGAGGCCGCCGATTCCGGAGAGAAGGCTGTCGAAGAGGCGGTCAACAAGGCGCTGCGAGCGCACTTCCGACCGGAATTCCTCAACCGAATCGACGAGGTGGTGATCTTCCACTCCCTGCGCCTGCAAGACATGGGTCGAATTGTCGAGATTCAGCTGGCTCACCTGCAAGGTCGCCTGAACACGCGCAAGACGAGCCTGACGCTGAGTGACGAGGCGGTGCAGCTGCTGGCGCAGCGCGGATATGACCCGCAGTACGGGGCAAGGCCCCTCAAGCGGGTCATGCAGCGCGAGTTGGAGAATCCTCTGGCGACCATGATCCTGCAGGGGAAGTTCCCCGAGGGCAGCCAGATCGTCGCCTCGGTGCAGGACGACGAGATCCGTTTCGCCCTTGCGAACTGAGCGGGGATCGTCGATCACTGCAGCCTCGGCGGGCACGCGCCGGGGAGACCGCGGGCAATGAACATACCGTTCACCAAGTTGCAGGGAATCGGCAACGACTTCGTGGCCATCGATGGCCGTGCCCTGAACGGGCTCATCGATGGCGAGGTCTCCCGTCGGCTCTGCGACCGGCACCTGGGACTCGGCGCCGACGGTGTCTTGTTGTTCACCGGTAGCCTCAGCGCACCGCGCATGATCGTCTACAACGCCGACGGCTCCCGGGCTGGCATGTGCGGCAATGGCATTCGCTGCTTTGCCAAGTGGCTCTCCGACCACCATGGGCTGGTCGGCGATCGCGTCGACGTGCACACGGACTCAGGCGTCAAGACCTGCGGTCTGCTGCGCAATGCCGACAATCGCGTGGACCGCGTATCTGTAGATATGGGCGTGCCAACCGTCGCTCCCGAAGGTGTGCCCGTAGCTTCCGATCAGGCCATTATCGGTCAACCGATCGCCGTGGCCGGCCGGCAAGTGCCTATGACCGCAGTTGGAACTGGCAATCCTCACGCGCTCGTTTTCGAGGCCATGTCCACAGAGGAACGCCTTGAACTCGGCCCGGCGATCGCTGCGCTGCCCCTGTTTCCAGCCGGCGTGAATGTCGGCTTCTGCCAGGTCTTCGAGGCGAGCGAGGATGCATCGCGCATGGCGTCGGATGTATTCGAGCGCGGCTGCGGCTGGACGCGTGCATGTGGTACGGGCGCGACAGCGGCGGCGTTTGCGGCGCTGAAACTGGGCCTGTTGCCTGCTGGTCGGCCGGTGGACGTGCGGCTGCCTGGCGGCTGGTTGCGCATCGAGATCACCGACCAGGGCCGCGCGATCATGACGGGGCCAGCCGTGGAGGTGTTCCAGGGCGAGGTGAACCTGGACGCCTTTGCTTCGTCAGGTTGAGCCCTACTCGCGGAAGAACCAGTAGCGTTCCAGGTACCAGTCCTGGCCACTCTGCTGGGCGCCGGTGCTGGCCGACCACTTGTTGAACACCGGTGTGGTGATGGCGTTGCTGGTCTTGAAGCAGGAGTTGTCCGCCTTCTGCGACTTCGGCGACCAGGCCCAGCTGACCAACTGGGTGTTGTCCAGGCAAGTCAGCACGTTGTCGGTGTTGCCATCGGCATCGCGGATCCAGTTTGGCGTCGGTTTCGAGTTCATCTTGAGGCCGTTCATGGCCTTGACCTGGCCGGCCGAGATGGCCTTGTTGTTGTGGTCATGCCAGGTCACCTCGGCCTGGTTGCCGCTGCAGCTGGCCAGGTGGCCCGAGCCCATGAAGTCGTTGGTGCCATAGCCCTTGTGAGGCGAGCAGTCGGCGTGGCTGGCCGAGGTGCGCCCGCCATGGAGCTGGATGCGGGTCCAGCCGCCGCCCTTCATGTCGCACCAGGCCAGGAATGCGTCCGCGGTGGGCGGACCGTTGGGGTCGAGCCAGTATTTGCCGTCACCCTTGCTCTGGCCGTCGTCGAGCAGCTTCTTGCACGTCAGCCCGGCCTTGGCTTGCGATGAGCCATTGCTGGGCGGTTCGTAGAGCGGCTTCCATGCCTTGCCGTCGCAGAACTCGACGGTCTTGTCGGCCTTGTTGTAGCGCAGCGCGCCCTCGAGACCGGCGTTGCAGAGGGTGCCGCTGCCGACCTGGATCACGCCCTTGGCCAGCAGGTCGCCGGCGAGCTTCACCTTCTTGCTGGAGATGGTGTCGATAGCCACGGACCAGCTGACGATGGCGCCGTCGGTCTTGTTGGTGTCGAACTTGCTGTCGATCGCCTTGAGTCGCCACTTGCCCTTGGGGTTCTTACCCGCCCAACCGCTCAGGTCGCCCTTGATGGGCTTGCTCGGCGTCGGCCAGCTGGTCTGCAGCTTGGTGCCGGTGCCGCCGCCGCCGTACAGGGTGATGGCGCTGTTATCCGGCGCGAAGAGTTCCAGCTTGAGATGTTTGATGTTGGAGCTGGTCACGTGGGCCTTGATGGTCAGCTTCTTGGCCAGGCCGAGGTCGGGGAAGTCGATGGTCGAAGAGACGCCGATGGGGTTGTTGTCCGGGATCGGCTTGGGCATACCCTGGGCGGCGATCTCGTCGACGAACAGGTTGCTCAGGGCGCCGGCGCTGACGTCGTCCAGGGCGTCCGGGGGCAGGGCGCTCGGATCCAAGGCGGTGACGCAGATCAGCTTGCCGTCGGCGGCGATTCCCTTGACCACCTGGCCCATGGCGCTGCAGCTGCCCGCTGGCGTCTTGATGCCGCTCAGCTTGGAGCCGTCGCCGACGAAGGCCGCCGCGCTGATGGTCTGGGCGACGACCGATTGGGCACTGATCTTGGCCCCTTTCAGCGCGTTTCCGCCCAGATCGACATCGCCGTCGAACTTCATCTTCGACACCGTCACGCAGCCGGTGCATTGCAGGTCCAGCGCCGCCTTGGCCGGGCCGCCCTTGGTCTTGCTGCCGGCGAAGGTGAAGCCCACCTTGTCTGCGGACACCGTGCCCGGTGCCAGATGAGCGCCGGTGACGCAGCCAGAACAGCCGAGGGCATCCGCTGCGCCAGCGCGGATCGCCCAGGCCACCGCGTGCAGGGGCTGGCGGAGCAGTTCCGGGCCAGATTCGACGGTCACGCCCAGCCAACCGGGCTTCAGGCTGGCGATCAGTTGGGCTGTGATGGGTTTGATTCCGCCCAGCGCATAGCTGAATCGACCGTTCTGGACCGGCAGGGCGACGGGCCCCTCCTTCCATGCTGCGTCCGGCGCCAGCTTGGTGGCGTACAGGGCAAAGGCGACCTTGTAATTGCCGTCGGTCACGGGGCCGCCCGACGGGGTCCGCAGGGCGCCCTCGACGGCGAGGGTGACGGGCACGGCCGCATCTGCGATCACGGGACAGGACATGGCGGCGCAGGCCGCGAACAGGGACAGGGTTGCGCAGTTTCTCATGGCGACCATGGTAGCATGGCGGGTCAGCCCATGGCATCGTCCTGGCGTCTGAGTGACCGACGGGGCCTGCATTGCTGAGGAGGCCGTCATGACCCGATCCCTTCGCCCTACGCTCATTTTCTGGACCGTCGCCTGGCTGCTTTGCGCCACCCTTGCCCCAGTCGCTGCGTTGGCGGCTCCACCGGCGACCACGCTGGTCCACGGCGTGCTCAAGACGCCTTCTGGTGGCCCGGTGACAGATGGCAACTACACATTGAAGTTCGGCCTGTACCCGGCCAAGACCGCGCCGGTAGCTACGTGGAGCGAAGGGCCTGTGCTGATCGCTGTGGCGTCGGGTCTCTTCTCATATGCGCTGGGCACCACCAAGCCACTGGACCCGGCGACGCTGGCCAAGGTCGACGATGGCTGGATCGGCGTGGCCGTGGCGCCCGGTCCCGAGTTGCCCCGCCAGAAGCTCCATGCGGTGCTGCACGCGCGTCATGCCGGAGCCGCCTCGTCGCTCTCTTGCAGTGGTTGCGTCACAGCCAATCACCTGGCCAAGGGCGTGCTGTCGGCCGAGCTCGTCGGCTTCACCTATGCGGGCAGCAAGACCAAGGGCGGGCCGGCCGTGAGCGCGCTGGACGTCAAGTGCACCGGCTGTATTGGCGTGGACGAGATCGCCTGGGACAAGGACGTGGATCTGGGCGGCAACGGGCTCAAGGCCAAGGTGATCAGCGCCGCCACGGTCAATGCCACCACGGTGATCGCCAGTTCCTTCGTCGGCGATGGCTCCAAGCTGAGCGGCATCAAGACGTCCGCCGGTAGTTGCAAGGTCGAAGACCAGGTGGTCAAGGGCATCGCAGCCGACGGTTCGTTGATCTGCGTCCCGGTTGCCGCCAAGCAGGCCGGAGGCAGCCTCGCGGCCGTCTCCAATGGCCTGCTGGACAACGTCTTCACCGACAACTTCGCCAGCGCCAAGCCGGTCAAGATCCCCGACAACAACCCCATCGGAGCGGGCGACCAGATCGCCGTGGCCGATGTGGGCCTGGCCAAGTCACTCAAGATCCACGTCAAGCTGACCAACTCGGACATCAAGGACATCACGGTCGATCTCTTCGATCCGAACAACAAGAAGTACGTGCTCTACGCCAAGGGCGGCAAGGGCGCGACGCTGGAGGGCACGTGGCCGGCGCCGAACAAGCTGATCAGCGGCGATCTGAGTCCCTGGGTCGGCAAGAACCCCAAGGGCAACTGGCGCCTGGTGGTGCGCGACACCGCGTTCTTCAACAACGGCTTTGACGGCGCCCTGCAGTCGTGGTCGGTGCAGATCCAGACCCTGTCGAACAAGAAGGTGGCCGGCACGGGTCTGTTCGAAGCCACCGGCGGCCTGACCCTGCAGCATGCCGACAAGCACCCCGTCGCCTGCAGCCAGGCGACCATCGCGCGGGTCTATTTCAACAGCAAGGACGAGAAGCTCTACGTCTGCAACGGCAAGGAGTGGCACGCGTTCGCCAATACCGCCGTACCCGACGGCAGCGCCGACAAGCCGGTGGCCAACTGCAAAGTGCTCTCGGATGGGGGCAACAAGAAGTCCGGGGAGTATTGGCTCGACCCCGACGGAGACGGTCCGCAGGCGAAGTTCCAAGTATGGTGCGACCTGCTCACCGATGGCGGTGGCTGGGCGTTGCTGATGTCCAGCAGCCACGGCACCAAGTGGGCTGCGGGCCACAGCATCTGGCATAACAACGCGGTCGACGGCTTCACGCCGACCCCGACCGCCGAAGGAAAGTCAAAGGCGTGGACTACCCTCAAGGGCAATGAACTGCTCTTCAAGACCCACAAAGAGGCGGCGGGCTACTGGGCCAGCTTCAAGCTGTCCAGCGCCCAGACCATTCTCAACCTGGTCGGCACCGGCAACATCTCCGGCAAAGCCAACGGCTACAAGGACTCCATCACCCACAGCAAGGTTGGCAGCAAGGCGCATGGGTGCTGGAAGCAGACCTGGCGCGTGTCCTGGCGCAACTACTGGTCCAGCGACAAGACCAATGACTCGTCCATCTTCGCGCCCAGCGGCGCCAACGGCGGCCGGCCATGCGGTGGCAACGGCGCCTACGCCACCGGCATCGGCGTGCGCACCGACACCATCAACGGATTTGGCGGCTACGGCGGCTCGTTCGAGGGCTACGGCAGCGACGGCGCCGGCAACAAGGGCCTGACGTCGGGTTACGTGTCGATCTACATTCGTTGATACCCGCCCGGGCTTGTGCCACATGGCCAGTTCAGTCGATCCCTATCGGTTCATCGATCGCTTCTCCAAGAGGGTCGCTCGCTCGTGGTCGGCCTTGGAGCCAGAGCGCGCGATCCCGTGGACGCCGCTGTCGAAGCCGCTGAGCGAGTGCACCGTCTCGTTGATCAGTTCCGCCGCCCTGGTCTTGCGCGGCGACCGCCCTTTCGACCAGCAAGGCGAGCGCGACGATCCGTGGTGGGGCGATCCCAGCCACCGCGTCATCCCGCGCAGCGCCACCAGCGACGAGGTCGCCTGTCATCACCTGCATATCCACACCGCCGCCGCCGAGCAGGATCTGAACTGCGTGCTGCCCATCCACCGGCTGGTCGAGCTGGAGGAGGCCGGCTTCATCGGCCGGGCTGCGACCTCGCACTACTCGTTCATGGGCTACCAGCCGCGCGATCAGGAACTCTTGGCGCGGACAGTGCCGGCCATCATCGAGCAGCTACGCGCCGAGCAAGTGGACGCGGTGCTGCTGGTGCCTGTGTGACCCATCTGTTGCCGGTCGGTCGGGCTGGTGCAGCGGGAGATCGAGGCTGCCGGTATGGCGACCCTGTCGCTGTCCTTCATCTATCCGTTCACCGCGTCCGTGGGCGCGCCGCGGATCGCCGCCATCGAGCGCCCGGGCAGCCAGCCCATGGGTCCGCCAGATGCCGTTGACGAGCAACGCGCGGTGCTGCGAGCCGCCCTGGACGCCCTGCTAGAGATTCAGACGCCCGGCGAGGTGCGAGAGCTGGACTTTCCCTGGCCGGAGGACGTGCGGGTGCGGCTGGCACCTCGCCCGCTGCCGCCGATCACGCAAGCGATCAAGCGGCGGCCGTGGTTGTTCCTGTCGTTCTTGAAGCGCAAGTTTCCGGACCGGGTCGTGTCCGAGGGCTGAGGCCGTCTACCCCTCTGCCAGGGGCGGCACCAGCGAGTTGGGCTCGGTCTTGGTCGTGTCGTCGCCAAAGGCGATCTCGCGCACCTGACCGGCGATGCGCTCGCGCAGCTCCGGCTCTTCCTTGAGCAGCGTGCGCACCCGCTCGCGACCCTGGCCGAGGCGATCGCCCTCGAAGCTGAACCAGGCGCCCGCCTTCTCGACCACGCCCATGTCCACCGCCTGGTCGATCAGGTCGCCGACGGCGCATACGCCCTCGCCGTAGAGGATGTCGAACTCCACCTTGCGGAAGGGTGGCGCGACCTTGTTCTTGACCACCTTGACGCGGGTGCGGTTGCCGATGACCTGGTCGCCATTCTTGATGGCGCCGATGCGGCGTACGTCGATGCGCATGGACGAGTAGAACTTGAGCGCGTTGCCGCCGCTGGTGGTCTCCGGGTTGCCAAACATGACGCCGATCTTCATGCGCAGCTGGTTGATGAAGATGACGATGGTGTTGGACTTGGAGATGGACGCCGTCAGCTTGCGCAGGGCCTGGCTCATCAGGCGGGCCTGGGTGCCGACGCTGGAGTCGCCCATGGCGCCCTCGATCTCGGCTTTGGGCACCAGGGCGGCGACCGAGTCGACCACGATCACGTCGACCGCGCCCGAGCGCACCAGGGTGTCAACGATTTCGAGCGCCTGCTCGCCGGTGTCGGGCTGGCTGACCAGCAGCTCGTCGGTGCGGATGCCCAACTTGCGGGCGTAGCTGACGTCGAGGGCATGCTCGGCGTCGATGAAGGCGGCGACGCCGTCGAGCTTCTGCGCCTCGGCGATGACGTGCAGGGCCAGGGTGGTCTTGCCGCTGGACTCGGGGCCGAAGATCTCGACCACGCGACCGCGCGGCAGGCCGCCGACGCCCAGGGCCAGGTCGATGCCGATGCAACCGCTGGAGATCACCTGGATGTCCTTGAACAACGAGCCCTCGTCGCCGAGGCGGACGATGGCGCCCTTGCCGAAGCTGCGCTCGATGGAAGACATCACCGCGTTGATGGCTTCGGCCTTGTCTTCGGGGATCTGGACGGCGGGTTTGGGCTTCTTGCTGCGGGCCATGGGTCTTCCTCGTGGGCGATGTCGCCTTCTTGTGGGTCGTCTCGAATGGCCACCATCGGAGTTGAGGTGGCTGCTCTCCGACCGAGTCTGCCGCGCCCTATGGTCAGCCTGTGTCCTGTTGTCGCCGGCTTGCCTTCGGGCCACTCCGGCCGGGTGCTGGACGGATGTTCAGTGATCCTTGCCGGAAATGCAAGTTCTTGTGTTTTGCCAGCAGAATCGCCTGCCACGGCACAATCGTAGCCATCCCCCACAACCGTCGCTACACTGCCGCCCCCGCGTCCACCCAAGGGCGCTCAGTGAGCATGTCATGAGCCGGCAAAGCCCCACGACCGCCGCCGAGATCCGCGAGGCGTTCCTGTCCTATTACGAGAAGTTGGGACATCGACGTGTCGCCAGCCATTCGCTGCTGCCGCCGGCCGATCCGACCCTGCTCTTCGTCAACGCCGGCATGGTGCAATTCAAGGACTACTTCACCGGCGCCCGGCCGGCCCCCTGGCCCAGCGCCACCAGCACGCAGAAGTGCCTGCGGGTCAGCGGAAAGCACAACGATCTCGAAAATGTAGGTCGCACGCGGCGGCACCACACCTTGTTCGAGATGCTCGGCAACTTCTCGTTTGGCGACTATTTCAAGCGCACCGCCATCGAGACCGCCTGGACCTTCCTGATCAAGCACCTGCACCTGCCGGTGGATCGGATGATCGTGACGTACTTCGAGGGCGATGACGCCGTGCCCGCCGACACCGAGGCGCGCGATCTCTGGGCCGCCATCAGCGGTCTGCCGGACGAGCGCATCTTCCCCATGACGGCCAAGGATAACTTCTGGGCCATGGGCGACACCGGGCCCTGCGGTCCATGCTCGGAGATCTACTTCGACCTGTGGCCGGAACAGGGCGAGTCGACCTTCCCGCAGGACGAATCGCGCTACATGGAGATCTGGAACCTGGTCTTCATGCAGTACGACCGGCAATTCGACGGCAGCCTGCTGCCTTTGCCGGCGCCCGCGGTGGACACCGGCATGGGCCTGGAGCGCATCGCCTCTGTGGTTCAGAGGGTGTCGTCCAACTATGAGATCGACCTGCTGCGCGAGCTGATCGCCGTCGTTGAGATGCTCACAGACGTGCCCTATGGCGGTCGTTTCGACCCCGAAGAGGTCATCAGTCGCACCCCGGCGGTGGAGAGCGATGTCGCCCTTCGGGTGATCGCGGACCACGCACGGGCGACCTCGTTCCTCATCGGCGAGGCGGTCTTCCCCGACAACGAGGGCCGGGGTTACGTCCTGCGGCGCGTGATGCGGCGGGCGATTCGTTTCGGTCGCAAACTCGGCCTCGAGGAACCATTCCTGTTCAAGGTCTGCGATCGTGTCGTCGAGTTGATGGGCGATGTCTTCCCCGAATTGCTCGAACAACGTGAAGTGATCGGCCGCGTGGTGCGCCAGGAAGAGGAGCGGTTCGGCAAGACCCTGGCTGAAGGCGAACGGCTGATCCAGCAGAGCCTGGCGCGCCTGGAGATGACCGGCGCGCCGCCCATCCTGGATGGAGAGACGGTCTTCCTGCTCTACGATTCCAACGGCTTCCCCACCGACCTGACCGCGCTGATCGCCGCTGAACATGGCTTCGCCGTCGACATGGCGGGCTTCGAAGCGGCCATGGAGCGCCAGCGCGAGCGAGGTCGGGCTTCCTGGCAGGGCGCTGACGACGCGGGCGGCGTGGCCGCGCGGGACCTGGCCGAGCGCGGCATGAGTACGCGGTTCTTCGGCTACCTGACCGACGAGGTGGGCAACGCCGAGGTGCTCGCGATCCTGGGCGAAGGCGGGCGCCTGCTGCAACGAGTGGGCCCGGGGCAGAAGGTGCAGGTCGTCCTCGGCCGTACGCCTTTCTACGGCGAATCCGGCGGCCAGGTGGGCGACCGCGGCACACTGACCTGGGGCGAGGGCGGCAGCGCGCGGGTCACCGACACCCTCAAGCCGCTGGACACGCTCTACCTGCACGTCGCCGAGGTTGTGACCGGCGAGCTGGAGGTGGGCGAGCGGATCCGGGCCACCGTGGACACCGAACACCGCGCGGGCGTACGCGCCCATCATTCTGCCACTCACCTGCTGCATCGCGCGCTGCGCAACGTGCTGGGCGCGCACGTCAAGCAGCGCGGCTCGCTGGTCGACAGCGACCGGCTGCGTTTTGACTACAGCCACTACGCGGCCATGACCGACGACGAGATCGCCGGCGTGGAGCAGCAGGCCAATCGCATGGTGCTGGCCAACCTGGAGACCAGCATCCAGAACTGCGGCATCGACGAGGCGCGGGCTCAGGGTGCGCTGATGTTCTTCGGCGACAAGTATGGCGAGCAGGTGCGTGTCGTCGAGATGGGCGAGTCTATCGAATTGTGCGGCGGCACCCATGTGTCACGCACGGGCGACATCGGCTTGATCAAAGTGCTCGGCGATAGCGGCGTGTCCGCAGGGGTGCGGCGGCTGGAGGCGGAGTGCCACCTGGCCGTGCTTGGCAGGATGCAGAGCGCGTGGGCCGGTTTGGGGCGGGTCGCCCAGCGGTTCAATGCGAAGGTCGAGGATGCTGACGACCGGGTCGCGGCGACGCTGGACACGCTTCGCAAGTTGGAGCGTGAGGTGCGCGATCTGCGGCAGCAGCTGGTTCTCGCTGAGGCGGCTGCGGGCAGCGGTGGTGCTGATGAGGACGACGGAGCCGAGCGGCGTACCTTTGGCGACTTCGTGGCGGTGGCCCGAGTCGTCGATGGCGTCGGCGGAAAGGACTTGCGGGTTCTTGGCGATCGGGAGCGGGACAGGTTGAGCGAAGGTGCGGCGCTTGTGATCTCGCGCTTGGACAAGGGCAAGCAGGCTGTGATCGTCGCCGTGACGCCCGGCAGCGTCGGCCAGGTGCACGCTGGCAAGACTCTGGCAGTGGTGGTGGCACATCTCGGTGGCCGCGGGGGCGGCAGGCCTGATTTCGCGCAGGGCGGCGGTTCCAATGTGGAGGGCGTCGAGAAGGCCGTCGCCGCGTTCTTCGCCGCGGTGGGTGAAGCTCTAAGCGTCCACTAGAGACCGCCAACAGCCAACAAGAGACGGCAGGCGTATGTCATGCGCCCGATGCAGGCGTCAAGCGCGTGGCCCGAGGGGCCCATTCGTACACGGCAGGCGTATGTCATGTCGGCTTGAAAGAGGATTGGCTTGCCGCGTCACGCGAGCGTCTTCACCATAGTTGCATGGATCTGCCCACACGTGACCTTCACATTGACGCCTTTGAGACGCTGCCACCACCGTCTCAACTTCTGGTGGAGTTGCCTGCCGATGACGCCGCCAAGGGCACCATAGTTGCGGCTCGAGCGACCCTTCGAGATGCGATCGCGGGCCAGGAAGGGCGCTTCGTTGTCGTTGTGGGGCCGTGTTCCATCCATGATTCTGACGCCGCCCTCGAATATGCAGGTAAGTTGGCAGCACTCAAGGGTCGGATTGAGGACGCCCTCATCGTGGTCATGAGGGTGTACTTCGAGAAGCCGCGGACCACTGTCGGATGGAAGGGCTACATCAACGATCCCCTTCTCGACGGCAGCTGCAATGTAGAGGCTGGCCTGCGGGGAGCCCGCTCGCTGCTGCTGGCAATCAACAAGCTGGGGCTGCCCTGCGCCACCGAGTTCCTGGACCCCATTGTTCCACAGTACATTTCGGACCTTGTCTCGTGGGCGGCCATCGGCGCTCGCACGACTGAGAGCCAGACACATCGAGAGATGGCGAGCGGCTTGTCCATGCCCGTTGGATTCAAGAACGCCACCGACGGTAGCTTGCAGTTGGCCGTTGACGGCATGACCGCTGCCCGCCGTCCTCACGCATTCCTGGGTATCACAGCAAATGGTCGCGCCTGTGTGGTGCGTACGAGCGGCAACCCCCACGCCCACCTGGTTCTGCGGGGCGGGCGCACGCCGAACTATGGTCGACCCCACCTGGCATTCGCAGAAGCGAGTCTGGAAGACGCACCCGGTCAGCGACTGATCTTGGTGGATTGCAGCCACGGCAACAGCAGCAAGAAGCCGGAGAGACAACCGCTCGTCTTCGATGAGGTTCTGTCCGAACATCTGCTAGGGAGACAGAGCTTGCTGGGCGCCATGCTGGAGAGCCACCTCCTCGCTGGGCGACAGTCGCTCGGCCCGACCCTGGTGCGGGGGCGTTCCATCACCGACGCGTGCATTGACTGGGACACCACCGAGGCGCTCTTGATCGGCGCCGCAGAGAGGGTTCGCAGCCGCCTGGTGGGGTCCCGCTAGGCTGCCCGGGCAGGAGGGCTCGCGCCCTCAAGTCGTGTCTTGCCGCCTCTCAACTTCCTTCCGGGTTCATCTGGCAACGGTACGAAGGAGCCTAGAGGTCGAAAAGTCCCTGTTGGGAAGTCGACGCCGTGCTCCCCTTGTCGAAACCTGGCAGAAGCCGCGGCGTGTAGACATCTCACCCACTTGATTTCGTCTTGCCACCTCTGTTTCTCGGAAGTTGAAGCCGCGTGCACCATGGGCGCTGGCGTCCGATCGCAATTTGCTGGCCGCGTGTGGGGGTCCTGCTCCAGGATCGCGGCGACGCCCAACACACGCTCGGGCATGCCCTCTCGCCGACGCTCTTCAGCGATGTCGGCTTCAAGCGCGTCGATCAATTCAGAGACGTTGCCACGCCACTGCGACTCAGGAAGATCGTCCCAGCACGGCAGGGGAGACAGGCTGACCTGGTAGCTCGTCTCGAACTCCCCAGCGAGGGCGGTGCGGTGTTTGCGCTTGCTTGCGTGGTACGCCGCGGTGCGATCCACCCAGGTACCGAACAACGGTTTTCCATCTACCAGCGCCGATACGCAGGATACTCCTGGCCAATCGGCAGCACGTTTGACCAGTCCCTCCTTGACCCCGTGCGCCAGGATGTATCGAAGTCGGTTGATTTGCGCCGCGTCCTCCCCGGTCACAGGGACCGCCCTGTAGCGCCGGTTCCACATGCTGCCACTCCAGTCGACGAGCCGATTCACCTCGCGGGTCGTATTGCTGTTGAGGTGTCCCATGAAGCGCGACAACTGCCTCGCGTCGCCGGGACTCACCAACATGTGAAAGTGATTCGACATGTACACGAAGGCGTGGATCTTCAGGCCGTAGAGATGCTGCGCGCGACCCAGGCAACCCAGCACCACGTCGTTCACTTCTGCGCTGGGCGTCAGGAGATATCGAGCCTGAACCGTGCGGGTGGTGATTTCGAACAACGTGCCCGCTGCCCCCTGGCGAATTGGATGACCACTCATTCTGCCCTCCAGTTGTGCGGGCGCGTGCCGAAACGACAGTGCGGCACACCAGTTGATCGCTGGCTGCGCGCAAAACGTTCGCTTCAGGGCCTCCGCCACTGCCGCAGGTGGGGCGCGCAGACCCCCAAACACGCCCATTCGACATACGGCAGGCGTATGTCAGAAGGAGGCATTCGATGTACGGCAAGCGTATGTCAGGCCGATGTACGGCAAGCGTATGTCTATGTCAGGCCGACGTGCGGCAAGCGTATATCTATGTCAGGCCGCGGCGCTGACCGTGCGGATCGCTGCATGAACGCTTCGACAGGGCAAGGTGATTGACCGCCAGAGAGCGCCCACCTACGCTGGCTGCCCATGCGCAGTAAGACTCGAAATCGGCCTGGATTCTCCCGTCGTCTCACCGTCTTCATCCTGGTCGCCAGCGTCGCCCTCAGCGCCGTCGCGACCGACGTCGAGGCCGGGCGACGCCCCTTCATCTGGGTCTGGGATACAGAAGTCCTGCACGAGCGAGAGGTGGAACTCGAGCAGTGGATCTGGGAGATGCGCAAGGACGACTTCTGGGCCGCATGGCTGTGGTGGGCGCCAATCTTCGGTGTCACCGACAACCTGGAGTTGGCGATCCCGTTGGAGGGCTTCTCCTGGTGGGGCCGGCGAGCCGGTGCGCAGCCCGGCGACCCAAACGAGTGGGAGACAGCGACCGAGATTGCATTCTACGGACTGTCACTGCGCTGGCGGTTGGCCCCCAACGACCCCGAGGAGTCCGGCCCGCTTGTGCCCCTGGTGCGAGTCGCTGTAAAGCGCGAAGCGACCCACCAACTGCGCTGGCTGGTCGAGGGAAATGCGGTGCTAAGCTACGATCTTGGCAAGCTGCACAGCGCCGTTGATGTCGGCGGATTCGCCTACTTCGGGCAGTCGACCGAAGCCTGGCTGACCTACTCCTGGGGACTGGTCTGGGGGGAGCGCGACGGTCTGCGCGTGGGTGGCGAAGTCTTTGGCGAAGTGGCGCTGAGCGAGGCCAAGAAGTCGTTCACCATGGCCGGCCCGGACATCAGTTGGACCCATGGCCGAGCTTGGCTGACCTTTGGTTGCCTGTTTGGCGTGAGCGAGCACGCCGCTCGGTGGATGCCGCGACTCATCTGGGCGATCAAGCTGTGATACGCGCCGTCTTCCTGTCTGTCGTCGCGTCGGCTGCCTTCATCGCCGGGACGGTGAGCGCCGCTGCCGTGGCACACGCCGCGGCGGTGGGAACGATCACGGGCAAGGTCAGCCTGACCCGACTGGGCAAGCCATTGACCGACGCGTCGGGGGTTGTTGTCTACGCGGTTGGCTTCAATCAAGCACCGGCGGCGACGGTGCCGAAGCTGCGCCAGCACAAGGGGCAATTCGAGCCCCGCCTGCTGGCGATAACCGCTGGTCAGAAGGTCGATTTCCCCAACATGGACAAGTTCTTCCACAACGTCTTCTCGTTGTCGAAGGCGCGTCGTTTTGATCTGGGCCAGTACAAGAAGGGCCGCAGCAAGAAGAAGACCTTCCCGCGCAAGGGAATCGTAGAGGTCTACTGCAACATCCATCCGAAGATGAGCGCGACGATTCTGGTTCTGCCCAACCGCGCCTTCGCTTTCACCTCGGTCGACGGCAGCTTCACGCTCCGCGACGTGCCAGCCGGCAGTTGGTCGGTGTTCGCCTACAGCCGTCGTGCGACACGCCCGGCGCGCCTCAACAAGGTGGTGGTGGCGGCTGGCAAGAAGACGGTCGTGACGGGGCTGGCAATCGAGGAGACCAAGCGCGATTTCGCCCACAAGAACAAGTACGGCGAAGCCTACAAGGACAGAAAGGGGAAGTACTGAGTCACCGAGCGCTCCACTTCGCATCGGCGCTCTCCCGGCCTATGCTGGCGCCCGGATGAACAGCCTACGCGCCAAGCTCGCCCTCGCATTCTCCGCCGTTGCCCTGCTGGCGGTCGGCGGCACCGCGCTGGCTGGGTTGCGGATCTTCAGCGAACGGGCCGTGCAGCACGCGGGCGATACCTTCGAAGAGGCGCGGGGTCAGCTGAAGAAGACATTGCACTTGCGGTACGAGGCCTTTCAGGCGGTCTCCGACCTGAGCTACGTGCTGCCCGTCATGCGCCAGGTGACCGCTGAGGCCACCGACGAGAGTGACTTCGGGCTGGGCAGCGAAGAGGATGATGTCGCCAAGTTGAAGACGCTGCACGACAACCTGGTCGATGCCGATTGGGGTTGGGCGGACAAGGGCTCGCACGGTTTCTTCGCCGTTGCCGACTACAAGGGGCGCCTGCTCTATGCCAGCGAGAACGAAAAAGCCCACGGAGGCGACCTGAGACCCCTGCAGGCCGTGGACCAGGCATTCGACGCTGAGTTTGGCCACGCCGGGGCCATGGTCATCGACGCGGCCGACCCGGTCGTGGCGCGTAGCGGAATGGTGGGGCCCAAGACACGGCCGGGGCTGTACGTGGTGTTTGCCCGGGCGACCGTGTTTGGTGGCGAGCCGCGTGCGGTGTTCATCCAGGGCTGGCGGGCCGGAAACCTGCTCTCCGACCTCGGCATTGCAGACAAGGCAGCGCGGCTCTCCCTGGTCGCTCCGGACGGCAGCACGCACGGCGATCAACCGGATGTATGCATGGCCACGGCGCGGGCGATGGAGATTGGTGCCTCGGCCGAGGTGGATGTGGACGGTCGCCGCTGGCTGGTTCAGCGCGTGGCCCTGGAAGGGCTTGCCGGTCGCCCCATTGCCGACCTCGTGCTGGGCTACGACCTCGATCAGCGGCTGTCGACTTTGCTGGAGGGCGTGGGGTTGCTGCGCCTGGTCGCCATCGCCTTGCTGGTCATCGCGCTCCTGCTGGGTTTCGCGCTGGCCTCGCGCATGGCGCGGCCGATTCGTGACCTGTCCGCAGCGGCGGACCGCGTCGCCAGCGGCGATCTCAACGTTACCGTGGTGGCCAAGGGCAATGACGAGATCGGCAACCTGGGCCATGCGTTCAATCGCATGACTGAAGGTCTGCGCGAGCGAGACCAGATCAAGAGCACCTTCAAGCGCTATGTGGCCCCGGACGTCGTCGAGTACCTGCTCACCAACCCAGAGGCCAACAGCCCGGGAGGTCAGCGAAGACGGCTGACCATGCTGTTCTCCGACCTTGCGGGCTTCACCTCCATCAGCGAGGCACGCGAACCCGAGGAAGTCGTCAGCCTCCTCAACCGTTATCTCGGCCGGGTCTCGGAGGCGCTCGTCGACCGCGGCGGCACCCTGGACAAGTACATGGGCGACGGGGTGATGGCGTTCTTCGGTGCACCGATCCCGTGCGAAAAGGACGCCCTCGGCGCGGTGCTCGCCGCCCTGGATCACATTCGTGTGGTCAAGGACCTCAACGCCGAACTCCTGGGCACCGGGATGCCGAAGTTGGAGGTCCGTGTCGGGCTCCATCGTGGCGACGTGATCGTCGGCAACATCGGTGGCGAGCAGTCGCAGGACTACACCGTGATCGGCGATGCGGTGAATCTCGCTGCGCGCCTGGAACCGGCCAACAAGATCTACGGCACGTCCATCCTGTGCAGCGAGCAGGTCTGGCGGCAGGTGGAAGGTAGGGTAGACGGCCGCGAGATCGACTCGATACGCGTCAAGGGGCGTGTCGAATCCGTGCGCATCTTCGAGGTCCTGGGACAAGCGGGCTGGCTCGCCGTGCACCCCGACAAGGCGCGCTGCGTGGCCGCCTACGCCGAGGGATTGCGGCTCTATCGCGCCCGAAGCTTCAGCGATGCCCTGAAGGCCTTCGATGTCGCCCTGGTCGCCGACATGGAAGACGGACCTGCCAACGCGATGAGAACGCGGGTCGGCAGCAGCGAAGGCGCTGATGCCAGCATGTCCGGCGTCTTCAACATCACCTCGAAGTAGTGCGCTTCGGTCTCGGTCTCTGAGTATGGACGGCCATGAGCGCTGACACCGTCGTCGATTACCACACCCGCACGCAGCACTTTCCGTGGCGCTACGCGCGCTCGCTCGGCTACATGGACTGGGCGACGCAGCCGAAGCCATTTCGCTGGTATGAGGGCGCGGCGCGCACTCCATTGCCGAGACCCGCGCCAACACAATCGCCTGCCCTCGAGGCCGTCTGCGCCGGTACGGTGCGCCCGGCGGCCGTGAACCTGGCTTCCATCGGCCAGTTCTTCGGCGATTCGTTGGCGATCTCGGCTTGGAAGGCGTTCGGCGACAATCGTTGGGCCCTGCGCTGCAATCCTTCCAGCGGCAATCTGCACCCGACCGAAGGGTATCTGGTCTGCGGTCCCGGTCTCGGCTTCGGCGACCAGGCGAATCTACTGCACTACGCTTGCCGCGAGCACGCGATGGAACATCGGCGAACCATGCCCTTGGCTCTGTGGTCGGGCCTGCTGGCCGGACTGCCGGAGTCCACGCTGCTGATCGGCTTGAGCAGTATCGTTTTGCGCGAGTCGTGGAAGTACGGCGAACGGGCGTTCCGCTACTGCCTGCTCGACGCCGGCCACGCGCTCGGCGCCCTGGCGTACGCAGCTGCGGCCCTGGGCTGGCGTTGCGCGCTGGTGCCCCGTCCTGGAGACGACTCCCTGGCGGCTCTGTTCGGCATTGCCGATGCCGAGGGGCCCGAAGCCGAGCGACCGGACCTCTTGTTGGCGGTCGGCCCGGACTTGGCGCCCGGTTCATCGGACGGTTGGTTGCCCGAACCGGCTGCGATCAGAGCTGTTGGCGAATTGCCGCTGGCAGGCGCCGCCAATCGCCTTGCCGCCGCCCATCAGCCCTGGCCCATCATCGAGGCGTGCGCAGATGCTTGCACCCAGCCAGACTTGGCGCCGACCCGGTCCACCAGCAGGCCAGCATCCACCCCGTCGCCAGCAGCCGGTCCTGAAGAATCTGTGTCTGCCAGGGCCATGTTCCATCAACGTCGCAGCGCGGTCGCCATGGACGGCAGCTCGACGATGTCTGGGACAGCCTTCTTCGCGCTATTGCGGCGCACGCTGAACTCGCCGCCGGTCAAGGCGCTGCCGTGGCCCCCCCACATCCACCTTGGTCTGCTGGTTCATCGAGTCGATGGCCTGGCGCCTGGGCTCTACATGTTGAACCGAGATACGGGTTCGTCCGCGCCACTGAACGAAGAAGTACGGGGGTTCACAGGTGCGCCGAGGGTGCAGGACGCCGCCGGACTCGACCTGCGATTGCTGATGAGCGAGGACCTGCGCGCAGAAGCGCAGGCGATCGCCTGTACTCAGGACATCGCCGCCGATGGCGCCTTCTCGGTGGCCTTGCTGGCCAACTTCGACGCGCCGATCCGCGAGCGCGGCCCCTGGTGGTATCGCCGGCTCCACCACGAGGCGGGCGCGGTTGGCCAGATCCTCTACATCGAGGCCGAAGCTGCCGGCCTGCGGGGTACCGGCATCGGCTGCTACTTCGACAAGTTGACACACGACCTGCTTGGACTGCGCGATGAGTCGCTGCGTGTGCTCTACCAATTCACAATCGGCGGCCCAGTCGAAGACACACGCCTTCAAACCCTGCCCGCATACCCTGAATGACCCACGGCAGGCGTATGTCAGATTGGCGGAAACGCACACGGCAAGCGTATGTCAGATGAACAAGCGCACGATGTAGTGCCCACCCATCACCAACAGCGCCACCAACACGCCGCGTCGAAACGCAACCGGGTCAACCCTCGCACTCAACCGATGACCCACCCAGGCCCCGGCCCCCACCGCAGGCAGCACCAGCAGGTCGATCCACAGCGTCTGCCGCGTCACCAACCCCGTACTGGCAAAACCCGCCAACGACAACGCCCCGGTCACTGAAAAGAACGCCTGCAAATTGGCCCGAAACACATCCCGCGGCCAGTTCCTCAACGTCGCGTACACCAGCACCGGCGGTCCGGCCGTATTGAACGCCCCGCTCAACGCCCCGCCCAGGCCTCCCGCCAGGACCGCCCAGCCACGCTTCAGCCGACGCGCCTCAGCGCCCCCGCGCCACAAGCTCCATATCGCGTGGCAGCACAACACCAGCCCCAGCGTCGCCGTGACCAGCATCGTGTCCACCGAGTGCAGAAACCACAGGCCCAGCGGGACGCCGACCACGGCGGCTACAGCCATCGGCAGCACCTCCCGCCGGTTCACATGCGGCCAGAGGCGAATCGTGAATCCCAGGTTGAGCACCATGCCCACCACGGCGCTGATCGCCACCGCCTCGCGCACGTCCATGAACAGCGGCAGCAGCGCCATGGCCACCAGTCCGCTGCCGAATCCGGACAGACCCTGGACGAACGCCGCCAGGAAGAAGATGGAGACGGCGAGCAGCTCGATCAGGTTCCGGCTCCGTTGCAGGGTGTTGCGGCTTCGGACGCCGCGAGGACCGGCAGCCTAGCCTCCCCACGCGCTGCCGTCGATGACCCGGGCCCGGCCCTTGACAGCAGATCTCCCCCGCGATCCCCTGGATGCCCCCCAGGAGGTCCCCCATGACGGCTTCACGTACCCTCGCCCTCGTCCTGGTCCTGGCCGGCGCATCGTTCGCGGCCAGCCCCGCCGCCGCCGAGCCAGCCCCTGAACCCCCTGCCGTGCCCGCGCCCCTGCTTCCCTGGGTGCCGTGGGTGATGCACGACCACAAGACCGAGATCTGCACCGCGTCCGGCAGCGAGCGGCTCTGCACCTGGCCCGGACGGCTCGCGGTGCGCATCGATCCCCACGGCGGCGCCTTCAAGCTGGACGTCTGGCTCGATCGGCCCGGTCGCGTTCGCCTGCCCGGCGACGCCCGCCTGTGGCCGCAGAACGTCGTCGACGGCCGCGAACTGCCGACGTTGCGCCAGGATGAAGATGGAAAGCCCTGGGTCCGCCTGGCATCCGGCCTGCACGTCGTCACCGGCCGCTTCGACTGGAAGCGGCCGCCCGAAGTGCTGACCGTGCCGCCAGAGGTCGGCATGGTGACCCTGATCGTCAGCGGAGAGGCGGTGACTCGACTGCGGCGCCAGGAGGATCGGCTCTGGCTGCAGCAGGGCACCGGCGACGGCGCCGAGGAGACCGACAGCCTCCGCGTGTCGGTCCATCGCCGGCTGCAGGATGGCGTACCCCTGCGGGTCACGACGAGACTTGAGCTGAAGGTGGCCGGTCGGACCAGAGATGCGCACCTGGGCAAGGTGCTGCTGGCTGGCGGCAGGCCGGTGGCGGTGCGCAGCGAGCTGCCGGTGCAGGTGGCGCCCGACGGCAACGTGCGCGCCCACGTCCGGCCGGGCAGCCATCGAATCGAGATCGACGCCCTGCACGCGGACGATCCCAAAGAACTGGCGCCGCCCAAGCCCGGGCCGAGCTTCGATCCCCACGAGGTCTGGCTCTGGCTGCCCGACGAGACCCTGCGCTCGGTGGAGTTGTCGGGTCTGACGGCGGTCGATCCCGAGCGCACCTCCCTGGCCAGCGACTGGCGCGGTGGCCCGACCTGGATGGCCCGCCACGGCGACCAGCTGAAACTGCAGGTGGCCCGACGAGGGCTGGAAGAGCCGCCTCCCAATCGGCTCGAACTGCAACGCGCCATCTGGCTCGATCTCGACGGCAAGGGCCTGAGCGTGCGCGACCACCTGACCGGCGAGATGCACCGCGACTGGCGGTTGGACTGGGGCGGCGCCGGCGAGCTGGGCCGGGTCAGCGACCAGGGCGAGCATCGCGACCTGCTGATCACCGCCAACGCGAAGACGAGCCGGCCTGGCGTGGAGCTGCGCAAGGGCAAGCTGGACCTGCAGGCGGAGCTGCGTCTGCAGGAGGCTGGCGAGGGCTTGCAGGCGGTGGGCTGGGACTTCGACGCCCAGCGACTGCGGGCGACGCTCTATCTGCCACCCGGCTGGCGTCTGCTGGGGGCCAGCGGCGTGGACCGGATGCCCGGCACGTGGCTGGCCTCGTGGACGCTGTTCGACTTCTTCCTGGTCCTGATGGTCGCCCTGGGCACCGCCAAGCTGATCGGCTGGCGGTGGGGTGGCATCGCCCTGGCGGCGCTGGTCCTGAGCCATGGTGAAAACGGCACCCCCAGCTGGGTCTGGCTGAACCTGCTGGCGGCCCTGGCGCTGGTGCGCGTGCTGCCGACGGGGGCGAAGTGGTGGCGCCGCCTGGCCCAGGCCTACCGGGCGCTGGTGGTGCTGGCGCTGGTGCTGATCCTGGTGCCCTTCGCCATCGGCCAGGTGCGCCACGGCCTCTATCCACAGACCGGCCAGCCCGGCGACTGGAGCGACGACCTGGGCATGGTGCTGAGCGGCGGCGACATGGCGAAAGCCGCCGCCCCGCAGGAGGAGATGGCGGCCGACTTCAAGGCCGAAGCGCCCAAGAAGAAGCGCTGGCTGAAGCGCGGCAAGAAGCCCGCCAGCGGCCGCAGCATCCTGTCCAAGGGCGACTACGCACGCGTACGACAGCAGCTGCAGCAGATCGACCCCAACGCCGTGGTCCAGACCGGCGCCGGCCTGCCGGACTGGCGTTGGAGCAGCTGGGCGCTGGACTGGTCGGGACCGGTGCGTCGCGACCACAAGATCGAGCTCTTCCTGGTCTCGCCGACCTGGAACCTGGCCCTGGCCCTGCTGCGGGTGGCCCTGCTGCTGGCGCTCGCCCTGGCCCTGTGTGAGTTCGGCGCGCTGCGTCGCTGGCTGGCCCGCATGTCCGTCTCGTCCCCAGCGGGCACCGCATCGTCTCCCACAGGTGGCGGCGCGGCGAGCTGGCTGGTGCTGGCCTTGCTGCCGATCCTGGCGGGGCTGCCCGCAAGCGCCCAGGCCCGAAAGATGAGTCGCCGGCCCCCGACTCCGCCGCCGGTTCCGCAGCAGGTTCAACAGCAGATCCAGCAGCAGGACAACCGCAACCAGCAGATCCAGAACGCGGTCAACAACGCCATCAACCAGATCCCGGCTGTGCCCGGGGTGAACCTGCGCGCCGGCCCCGAGCCCTCCCAGGAGATGCTCGACACCCTGCGCGATCGCCTGTTGGCCGCCACCGCCTGCAAGGGCCCCTGCGTGACCGTGTCGAACATGACCCTGGCGGTGCGCGATCGCCAGGTGGAGCTGCGAGCCGAGGTGCACGCCCAGCGCCTGGCTGCCTGGGCGCTGCCAGGTCCGCTGGCCGCCCTGGCCATCACCGAGGTCCAGGTGGACGAGCAGGGCACCGACCATCTACGTCGATCTGAAGGCGGCCTGCTGCAGGTCCAGCTGCCGGCCGGGCGCCACGTGGTGTTCGCCCGCGGTCAACTGGGTGGCGGGCGCGTCGTCACCCTGCGCTTCGATCCCCAGGGTCGACCCCATCGGCTGGCATTTGACGGCGCCGGCTGGCGCATCGATGGCCTGGACAGCACCGGCGTACCGGACGACTCGGTCCAGCTGGCCCGCCAGGCGACCACCGCCGAAGCCGACAGCCGCGTCGATGCAGGTCAGAGCGAGCTGCCACCGTGGTTCACCGTCGAGCGCCACCTGCTGCTGGGCCTGCCCTGGCAGGTCCGCACCGTCGTCCGCCGCGAGGTCGCCGAGCGCCCCCAACTGGTCAAGATCCCCCTGCTGGCCGGCGAGGCGGTGATGACCGAAGGCGTGCGCGTCGAGGAGGCCGATGGCAGCCGCCTGGCCCTGGTCAGCCTGGCCCGCGGCGTGTCGGAGTTCCCCTTCACCAGCGAGCTGCCCATCGCGCCCGAGATCCAGCTCGCGGCACCATCGGGCCAGCCGTGGACCGAGCGCTGGACCGTCGCCTGCAGCCCCATCTGGCGCTGTGACTTCAGCGGCCCGGCGCCGGTACGTCGCGAGACGGCACAAGGACTGCTGGAGCCCCACTGGCGGCCCTGGCCCGGCGAGACGCTCAAGGTCGCGGTGGTGCGGCCCAAAGGCGCCACCGGCCAGGCCGTGACCGTCGACCGCGTGGACTACCGCGTCCGGCCGGGTCAACGCCTGCTGGAGGCGACCCTGGACCTGCGCATCCGCGCCTCTCAGGGCGGCTGGCGCAAGATCGGCCTGCCCGCCGGCGCCGAGCTGCAGAAGGTGGAGATCGACGGCAAAGATCGCCACATCCGGCCGGACGAAAAGGGCGTGGTGCACCTGCCCCTGCGACCCGGCGAGCAGCGCTTCGTGCTCCGCTGGCAGCAGCCCTGGAGTCGCTCGGTCATCGAGCGCGCGCCCGCGGTCGACCTGGGCGGCCCGGCGGTGAACGCCCGTGTACGCATCGAGCTGGGCCAGGAGCGCTGGTTGCTCTGGGCCCTGGGGCCGAGTTGGGGCCCGGCGGTCCTGTTCTGGAGTCACCTGCTGGTGCTGGCCTTGCTGGCCGTGTTGCTGGGGCGCATCCGCCCGCTGGGCGTGCGCACCTGGCAGTGGCTGCTGCTGGGCTTGGGCTTCGTCCAGCTGCCCGTGGTGGTGCTGCTCATCGTGGTCGGCTGGTTCGCCGCGGTGGCCTGGCGCCAGCGCTTCTGGCGCGAGCGCATCGATCCACTCTGGGTGGTGCCCTTCAACCTGGGCCAGGTCGCGCTGGTCGGCTACACGGTGGTGGCGCTGATCTGCCTGTACGCGGCGATTCACACCAATCTGCTGCTGGACCTGGACATGCAGGTACGCGGCGGCGGCTCAGACAACGACTCGCTGGTCTGGTACGTCGACCGCGTGACCGACACGCTGCCCTCGGCGGCGATCATTTCGCTGCCCGTGCTGGTCTGGCGGCTGGTGATGTTGTTGTGGAGCCTGTGGCTGGTCTGGGCGCTGCTGCGCTGGCTGCCCAGGTCCTGGCGAGCGTTCAGCCAGGACGGGCTCTGGCGTCGCGGTCCGCAGCGACAGGCTGCGCCACAGTCCTCGACAAGGGATCCGGCACCGTCGACCGCAGACACCTCTGGCGCCCCGATCCCGCCCCCGCCGCCCGCGGAACAGACCCCCGACGACTCCTGAGCGAGAGCCCGCGCTCAGATACGCTTGTGGGCGCCGTCGCAGAAGGGCGAACTGCCCGTGGCCTTGCATTGGCAGAGGGCGTACTTCTTGGCCTCGGTGATCTGCACCTGCATGGGCGTGAACTCGCTGCCCTGGTGGGCGCCATCGCACCACGGCTGGTTGGCGGACTTGCCGCAGCGGCACCACCAGTACTCACCTGGTTCGAGCTCGAGCACGGAGGGGACTTTGGCGGCGACGGTGGCTTCGGACATGGGGTTCTCCTGGCCGGGTCTGTAGATGCCGGCTCGGGCAGCATCGCCGCGCCGCCGGTCACCGTCGAGCCCCTGCAACCGCAACACACCGTTGTCTCAGTGGAACAGCTTCCAAACCGGGCCTGCAGCAGGCCCCGGATGAGCAGATTGTCTGCGGGCGCCCGGCTCTGCTACCTTGCTGTCCGCTGCCGGCAAGCCACTGAGTCCATGACCCGACCTACCCGCCCCCATCTCACCGCGCTCCTCCGACTCGCCATGATCGGCGCGCTGGCGTTGACGTGCTTGGCTTGCGAGAACGACACCGACACGCCCGATAGCAGCAGCTCGGTGACAGACGCCGGCCCCGCTGCCGACACGGTCACACAGCCCCAGACCGACACCGGCACCGCGCCGCAGGACGCCGCCAAGCCCGTCAAGACGCCCATGGTGCAGATGGGCGGCTCCGATGACGAAGGCAAGGGATTCATCGACTGGTCCAGCGAGAAAGAAGCGCCGCCGCTGATCCACGGCATCCAGGGCGGCGAGCACGTCTTCTTCAGCGTGCGAGTCAAGAACGTCGATCCCAAAAAGATGAACCTGAAGCTGCACATGACCATGGCCGACACCGGCGAGATCGTCTTCCCCGGCCCGCTGAGCAAGTACAAGCAGACCCTCAAGAAGGAGACCGTCGACGGCAACTGGACGGGCTGGTACTTCAAGAACGGCTTTATCGGGTTCGTGCACTGCCCCTGCCTGGTCGCCGGCCAGAAGCTCAAATTCGAGCTCGTCGTGACCACCCAGGACGGCAAGACGACCATGAAGGACAGTCACATCATCGTGCCGGGCAGCAAGAAGGTCGCGCCCCACTGGGATGGCGACTGCAACGATGACGAGCACGATCAGTGCAAGACCTAGCGGGGCGCTGAGCTCGACCGATAGCGCTACGGGCCGAAGACCAGCGGATGGGCGCGCAGGATGCGGCCCTGCTGCTTGCTGAAGGTGGCCGCCGCGGTGCCCGCCTGCCAGAACATGGCGTTGTCCGAGCCCTTGCCGACGCACTCGACGTCTGTCAGCACGCCGTCGCCGTCGCCGTCGCTGGACTTGGTGCACTCGACGGTGTCGTCGATGGGATCGTGGGCCGTGCCGTCGGGGCTGCTGGTCCACCACAGGCCGAGGAAGTGCCCGATCTGGCGCGCCAGCACCCGGCCGGCCTTGTCGCCTTCCTTGTCGCCGAAGGCGCCGAGCGCGACGACCACGCCGGCGCGCGGGACGCCGTGGAAGAACGCCGGCCCCGGGATCCCTCCCGAGATGCCCTGCAGCTCGCCACCGGGCGCGTCGTCCTTGCCGATCTTGCTGACGATGAACACATCCAGCACCGCGCTGCCGCCGAACTTGCCGGCCTCGGCGAAGAGGTTGTCCAGGCCGCTGCTGCCCGACAGGCTCAGGTCATTGGCCTCGGCCACCGCCGTGAATCCCGGTCCGGTGTCGCGCCGATCGTCGACCACCAGCTGCAGGCCGGCGGTCTGCAGGATCTTGGCCGCCTGGGCCAGCATCGCCTCGGTGCGCACATCGCCGATGGAGGTCTTGGCGGTGACGCTGGCGGCGCCGGTGAAGAAGAGCCGCAGCCGGATGGTGCCGCTGGCCGGCACGCCGCCGTCCGAGCTGGCGCGATGAAACACCACCGTCTGCACGGAATGGCCGCTGTAGGCCGCCTTGGCGAAGGTGTTGCCCTTCTGCTTGTAGGCGAAACCACAGGTGCTCAGGTGCCAGGTCATGGACTTG
Organism: uncultured Enterobacteriaceae bacterium; assembly: GCA_964438735.1. GTDB lineage: Bacteria > Myxococcota_A > UBA9042 > UBA9042 > UBA9042 > CAYTLW01. The sequence continues at coordinate 35,396 of CAYTLW010000044.1, forward strand.
ATGGCGTCCAGGCTGGCGGTCGAGCTCGGGATCAGCCCCGCGCCCGTGCCGGCGGTCGCCCGCACCCGGTTGGGGCAGGTGATGCAGAGTTCGGTGCACTCGCCCTTCATCCACGCGGTGCCCATCATGGTCACCGCCTTGCTCCACAGGAATCGCCCGGGATGGTCGCCGCGCACCACCGTCAGCAGCGAGATGGCCTTGTCGGGCAGGTCCACCTGCAGGCTCTCGCTCTTGCCGACGCTGCCGAAGGGCTTCGACGACAGGTGCAGCCCGACCACACCCGGCGGCAGGTCGGTCGGCACGGTGGCCGGCTTGGGCAGGATGACGCCGTCGGGCACCACGTCGCCAGGTCCGGCGTCCACGGGACCGCTGTCCATGGGCCCCGTATCCACCGGGCCGCTGTCTTCGGGTCCCGTGTCCTCGATGGTCGTGTCGGGCTGCCCGCTGTCGACCACGCCGCTGTCGGCGTCCGAATCGAGCTTCTTGCCGGCGGCGGTGCCAGCCTCGTCGTCGCACGCCCAGGCGCCGGCGATGAGCAGGCCACAGAGCAGCAGGCAGGGCGCTGCATGTAGTCGATGGCGGGTCATGATCCCTCCAGGTCTTGCGGGTCCGCCGGCGCCACCTCGTCGCCTTCCAGGGGCGGCAGCACCAGGTCGGCGCCGTCCACCGGCAGGCTGAGCATATCGCGGGCGTAGCGGCGCTCATCGGGCGTGCCCTGGTGGTACATGCGCAGCAGCGCGTCCACCTGGGCGGCGCGCGCGCCGGCGGTCCGTCCGCCGCCGTTGATGCACTGGGGTTTGTCATCGCGGGCGCAGGCGATGCGCACGTGCAGGTGGTCGGCGTGGGGGCTGGAGTCGGTCGGCTGGACCAGCACCCGGCTCGCCCGGGCGCGCAGCATTTCGGGTTCGCCGATGCGCAGGGCGTGGTCGAGCAGGATGTTGCGCAGCGGCGCGGCGACGAAGATCCACTGCACCACCACCGCCGGATGGCTGAGCAGATGACGGATCACCGCCCAAGTGCGGGCCGGATCGAAACGCAGCCGACCCACCGCCGAACGGGGCGAGACGGCGGCGCCGGTGGCGTCGAAGCGCACGTAGTGCACCGACTCGACGGGTTTGCCGTCGCGATCGATGGCGAACAGGGCCAGGTCCACATCGCGGCCCGAGTTGTGGCTGACGCTCGGCGCGATATCGCCGCCGCCACGCCGGGCCAGGTTGCCCACGGCCAGGCGGGTGTCGGGGAACGCCCGAGCCAGCGCGCTGGCGGTATCGCGCAGCAGCGTGGCCAGCTCAGCCGTGGCGAAAGTGAAACCCCGACGGCGCGTCGCGGTCAGGACCCGCAGGGCCGGCAGGGGTTCCATGAGGGCGAGATCGACCCCGTCGACCAGGTGGCCATTCTGCGGCGTGCCGACCGAGAGCGAGGGGTGCGGCGGCAGGTGGGCGGCGCCGGCCAGGGCGCCTCGCGGGCCGCGTTCGGTGGCTGTGGGCAGGTCGGGCAGGTGGATGACGGCGTCCGGTGGCGGAAGCTCGAAGGGTTCGTCGACGGATGGTGTCTGTGCCCGTGCCCGTGCCTGTGCCTGTGCCTGTGCCTGTGCCCGTGTCTGTGTCTGTGTCTGTGTCTGTGTCTGTGTCTGTGTCTGAGTCTGTGTCTGAGTCTGTGTCCGTGACGGGCTGTCGGTGAGCCACCAGGCCAGGC
>CAYTLW010000044.1:37190-52286 GCA_964438735.1 uncultured Enterobacteriaceae bacterium
GTCTGTGTCTGAGTCTGTGTCCGTGACGGGCTGTCGGTGAGCCACCAGGCCAGGCCGCCGGCCGCGACCAGGGCGATGGCGATGGAGACCACCTGGCTGCGCAGGCTGTCGGCGGGTCTGGCGTCGGGGTCTGGCGCTGAGGTCATGGGCGGTCACGGGCGGGTCGCGGCGCCGAGTGTAGCAGGGCGTCGGTGAATCTCGACCTTGTTGGAAGTTGACTTGTGGGCCCTGGCATTCCATGCAAGTGCCATGACCTTGTCCCTGCCCGCTGGCGCGCCCGATCACTACGTGCAGGCCGGTGCGGCCATCCGCAAGGAGCAGCGTCGCTGTGGCCGGGCCCGGCTGATGACCTGTCACGCGGTCGCCCTGCAGCCGGGTCAGCCGACGCTGTTTCGCATGGAGGTGGGCGCGTTCGCCGAGGCCGACTGGTCCTGGGAGGGGGCGCGCGCGTTCAAACCCGAGGCCCTGCCGGAGGTGGACGATCCCCTGGCCGCCGGCGCGCCGCCGCACGATCGGAGCAAGCTGCTCTGGAAGGGCGAGGTCGTCGCCGTCGACGAAGACGCCGGGGCGCTCTATCTGGCCCCCGATGACGAGCACGATCCGACCACAGGCCGATTCATCGTGCAGCCCTTCGACTTTCACGAGGCCATCGCCCAGCTGCTGCATCCGGATCGGCCGGCGCCCTGGCAGGAGGATCTCTCCGCCCGCCTGCTGGCCGCGCTGACCCCACACACCGAGCCCCACCTGGACGCGGGCGACGCGCTGCCCGTCCTGGCGACCATGTGGCGGCATCCCTGGACCCTGCTGTGGGGACCGCCGGGCACGGGCAAGACTTGGACCTTGGGCCGACAGGTGGCCCGCTGCGTGGCCGGTGGCAGTGAGCGCCTGCTCGTGGTCAGCACGACCAATCGCGCCACGGATAACGCCGCCCTGCAGATCGGCGCCGCCCTGGACGCCGCCCGCCTGGTGGCCACGGTGCGCCGGGTGGGCAGCGGGGTGGACTTCGCCCGCTTCGAAGAGGCCGGCCAGGCCTGGATGGTGGGCGAACGCGCCGCGACCCTTCGTCGCGAGCTGTCGACCCTGGCCCGTCGCTTTGAAAAAGCCCGCGAGCCGGCCGCCAGGGCCCGCCTGGCCGCCCAGATGCAGGGCCTGCGCGCGACCCTGGGTGACGCCAGCCTGGAGGTGATCCTGGACCGCCGCCAGCAGGTGGTGGTGAGCACCGCCTTCAACGCCGCGCGCCTGCTGAGCCAAGCCGAGATCCAACAGAAGCTGGCCGACGCCGAGCCCCCGTTCTCGACCCTGATGGTCGACGAGGCGGGCATGGTCTCGCGCGCGGCCACGGCCGTCCTGTCGCTCTGGGCGGCCCGTCGGGTGGTGCTCATCGGCGACCCACGCCAGCTCGCTCCAGTGGCTCGCGAGACGCGGGTGCTCCCCCCGCAGGAGGCCCGCTGGCTGGCCTGCAGCGGCCTGCATCACCTGGACGCCAGCACCCTGGACGGCGCCATGGTGCTGCTGCGCCGCCAGCATCGCATGGCGCCGGCCATCCGCCAGGTGGTGTCCGCCTACAGCTACGACGACAGCCTCGAGGACGCCGAGGGCGTGGCGGAGCGACACTTTGAGGCCGACCGGTTGCTGGCCGACCAGCCACGCGCCATCTGGTACGTGCTCGACGAGGCGGGCGATGTCACGGCCATGCGCGCTCAGCGTGGTCCGGCCCGGCGCAGCTGGTTGCGGGCCCAGACACCCGCGCTGCTGGACCGGCTGTTCGGCAGCCATCCCCGTCTGGCCGCCGGCCCCGGTCTGCTGCTGTCGCCCTTCCGCGCCCAGACCCGGGCCCTGCGCACCTGGTTGGCCGAGCGCGGCCACGAGCGCTGGCAGGCCTCGACGGTGCACGCCCAGCAGGGGGCCGAGGCGCCCTTCGTGATCTTCGACACGGTGCACGCGGGCAGCACCGGCTGGCCCACCGACGAGTGGCTGCGCCTGGTCAACGTGGCCCTGAGTCGGGCCCGCGAGCTGGTCATCTTGCTGGCCACCCGCGACGAGATGCGCCAGCCCTACCTGGCCCCCCTGGCGCCCCTGCTGGCGCCCCGGGTGCTGCGCGCGGTGGACAAGGCAGGGCGTCGGCTGGCCTGGCAGACGGTGCAGACGCAGATCACCTGGACGCCGGGCGCCGAAGCGCGCGCTGATCCCACGACTCTGGGCGGTCAGATCGCCCGCCGCAAAGCCCTGCGTCCGGTCATGAGCGCCGAGCAGGACCGCCTCTGCCGGCTGCCCCTGGACGGTCGGCCCCGCCTGGTCCGCGGCGTGGCCGGCAGCGGCAAGACCTGGGTGATGACCGCCTGGCTCGCTCGCACCCTGTGCGAAGATCGCTTCGACCACCTGGAGCGAATCTGGGTGGTCTACGGCAACGCCTCCCTCAAGCGGCTGATCGAAGGTCACCTGCAGCGCGCCTGGCAGACCGTCGCCGGCGACCGTCCGCTGCCCTGGGAGCGTGTGCAGCTGCTGCACATCCGCCACGTCCTCGACGGCCTGCTGGCCGAGGTGGGCGCCGAGACCGACACCTACGGCTTCGACTACGACGGCATGGCGCACCATCGCCTGCTGCGGGCCGAGGAGACGCCTGTCGAGACCCGCTGCGACGCGCTCTTCGTCGACGAGGCCCAGGACCTGGGGCACCACGCCCTGGAGCTGCTCTTCTCGCTGGTCCGTCCATGGCAGAACGACGATCCGCAGGCCCGCGCGGTGCACATCTTCTTCGACAACAACCAGCGTCTGTTCAGCGACGGCACGCCGCGCTGGAAGGAGCTCGGCCTGGACCTGCGCGGCCGCTCCACGGTGATGAAGGAGAGCTGGCGCACCACCCGACCCATCGCCGAGCTCGCCCGCAACGTGTTCTACTGCCTGGTGCGCTTCGACGGCGATCCCGACCACCGCGAGTACGTGCGCCGGGGCCTCATCGAGCGACTCGGCCGCGGCGCGGACGCCTGGTGGCGCGAGCGCTTCAGCCCCGTCCAGGGTCCGCCGCCTTCGCTCCATCTGCACGCCGACAGGGAGAGCGAGCTGACCGACCTGGTCGCCGCCGCGCGCGCCTTCATCAGCGACCAGGGCGTGCTGCCGGGCGACCTGCGCCTGCTGGCCAACGATCCGGCCTTGCGCCGGGACCTGCACGCCGCGCTGCAGCAGGCACTGAAGCACCTGCCCGTGCGGGTCCGCCTGCAGACCGGCAGCGCCCTCGATCACGCCGAGGACACCCTGGTCATCACCACGGCCCACTCCTTCAAGGGCCACGAGGCCGAGGTGGTCTTCATCGCCGGCGTCGATCGCTTCGCCGCCCGCAAGGAGGGCCGCCAGGTCCCCCTGCCCCAGGCGCTCTACGTGGCCATGACCCGCGCCCGCGCCCTGCTGCGCATCAGCGGCCTCGCCCATCCAGACAGCCCCGCCGCTCAACGGGTGATCGCCGCCCTGGCCGACAGCCACCAGCGCCAGCGCCGCCTGCCCGAACACGACCGTCCGGATCGCCAGATGCTGCTCGAGCTGGAGCGCCGCCTGGGCCCCGCCCACCGGGCCTGGCTGGCCAGCCTCTGCGACCGCGTGCGACTGGATTGCGAGCCGCTGCGAGATCGAGATGGACGCGTGGTGGCCGAGCCGCTATTCGGTTTCGCCCACGGACGGGCGCGCTACGCCTGTTTCGGCGATCGCAGCCTGGACGAGGCGACCGCACAGGCGGTGGCGCGGTTGGGCGTGCGGGTGCTACCGGTCGGCGAGCGGCTGTTCGGACAGGTGGAGTTGTTTGGGGGGTGAGTCCGCAAGAGAGGAGACACCCCCCGACGCGAGCACAGAACTCGGATCGGGGGGCGCTCGAAAGCACCCGCGGTCAGTCCCGGACGAGCTTGAGCTTGTCGAGCCCGTCGCTGCCGACCACCAGGTGGATGTCGCCGACCTGCGCCGCGAGCTTCTCCAGGGACTCCAGCTCCTTGAGCTTCTGGAGCACGGGAGCATCCTCGAGCAGCTTGGCGGTCTGGGCCAGCGCGCGGGTGGCCGCGGCCTCCTCCCGACGGAGGATGACGTTGGCCTCGGCCTGCTTACGGGCCTCGATGACCCGGTTCAGCAGCACCTTCATGTCGCCGGGCAGGACCATGTCCTTCAGGCCCACCGACCGCACCTGCAGACCCACCGCCTCGGCCCGCACGCTCACGGCCGCCTCCAGCTCGGAGGCGACCGCATCACGCGCGGCGAGCAGCTCGTCCAGGGTGCGGCTGGTGACCGCCTGCCGGATGGCCATCTGCACGGCCACATAGAGCACGTCATCGGGATCACGTGCCACCGCAGCCAGCCGCTCCGGATCCGCAACGCGGTACGCGGCAGCGACGTTGAGCCGCAGAGTCACCCGATCCCGGGTCATGACGTCCTGACCGCTGACCTGCAGGATCTTCTCCCGCAGGTCCACCAGCGCGTAGGTCACCTTGTGGGTGACGGTCCACGCCGCGTGCCGGCCCGGCTTGACGATGGCGTCCAGCGCGCCGTCGACGTAGCGCTGAGCGACGTGGCCGGTGGGCACCATCTGCTCGACGTAGTCGCTCGGCGACACGATGGTCGCCAGCTCCGAAGCCAGCGGCTTGGTGGCGATCTGGCTCACATCGACGCGCTCGACCCGCACGGTGGGATCGACCCGCCAGACATGCCACAGACCGACACCGAGCCAGCGCACCGGCTTGCCGCGCTGCCACACGATGGCCCGCTGCTCACCTTCGATGAGCACCCGCTCCAGCTCCTCAGCCGGCGCCAGGGCCGCGTGCTCGGGCCGGATGTTGGCGATCAGCGCGTCGGTATCGAGGCGTTTGACCTCCACCTTTCCGGACCAGGCGATCTTCCAGTGACGACCGGGCTCGAGCCAGCGCTTGGGCAGGCCGTTCACCAGGAGGATCGCTCGCTCATTGGTCTTGATGTAGATCCACATTGCTGTCCTCCCCGTCCCGCACACACGGGACTTCGTTGCCTCGCATGAGGCGTTGCGCAGCCACCCCCTTGGTGGATGCTTCTGGTTGCGGCGCGGCCCCCATGGAGCTGCGCCAGGCGTTTGGTGCCGCCAATGCCGGACGGCGGACCCTGTCCCTCGTCGCCAGACCCAAGGCCTGTGCCCGCACCTTCGAGCCCTCCCAGGACGGCGGGATCGGCGCGCGGAGCGTCGGGCGGGGTCGTACAACGACCTGGCCCGACACCTGGCGAACCGACCGACCGCCCCGAGGGGGTCGTCAGCGCGGCGCCAGCATCACGAGCGGGGGTTGCCCGAGCGGATGCTGCGGCGAGAACGTGCGTTGGAGATCAGGAGATTCCCAGCGCGGGCCCACGGCCCTGCACTGGCGGCAGAGACCTTATCAGGGCCTTCCAAGAGCGAGTTGCCTCGCGGATGTTGGATGGATTCGAACCATCAACCCCTCGATTCACAGTCGAGTGCTCTACCGTTGAGCTACTTCCTGGTGCGTTCGCCTCGCGTCTCTTCTGTGGTCTCGACAACGCGATCCTGGAATACAAGCGGTCCGATTTGCAGGTCCCCTCGCACCAGGTCGCGGCCGATTCCGGTCGGCGACGCTCCAGTCTCCGCCACCCTGGCGGAGGTCGCGCACTCTGTGAGTGGGCGATCCGGACGTCAAGGACTTTCTTGGTTTTTGGAGCCTGGTGTCGCGGTTTTGCGATTTCAGGGCAGGGGTGTCGAGGTGGGCAGCTCGGGGGATGAGCGTCGGCAAGGGGTCAGTTAACCCTGAAAATTCGGAGCTGGCATCCGAGATTTCATGGTTGTTGGTGAGTTGTCCTGGCGATGCACCACCGTCAGCGCTTTCCGTCTGGCTCGCCGTGCGATTTCTTCGCTCTCCGCCTCATCTTCTCCAGCACATGCCGATATTTCTCACAAGGATCGTCATTGTCCAGCCGCGCCGTGAACCACAGCCACTGCCCGCCCACCTCCCGCGCCATCTCGGCGGCGTCGGTCTCCGTCAGCGCCCGCGGCACCTCGACGAAGTGCACGCCGGCCGCCGACACAGCGGGCTCGGCCCGACGCAAATGCCCCCATCGCAAATGCCAGGGCACGCCGCGATCGCTGCGGGTGTGGCCGTTGCCGGCGATGAGCACGCTGCCGCCCTTGCCGCCGATGGTGCGCATGGCTCGAGCCATGTGCGCGTCGCGCAGTCGCTGGGCCGTGGCCATGGCCCCGGCCGCCCGCCGCGGCAGCATCCCGCAGTGCGCGTCGATCGCCTCGGTCTGCATGGCGGCGGCGTGGGTCGCTGGCGTCGGCAGGTGCAGGCCCAGGGCCATGCGTTGGGCGTCGGGCAGCCCGGCCGCGCCCTGGTGGGCGACCTTGCGCACGATGGCGATGGGCGCGTTGGCCGGCGCGATGGTCAGCCGGCTGTCGATGGCCGCCTGCACCACCGCGCGATAGAGCGCGAAGTCCGGCCACCCGCTGTCGGACCACTTCACCGCTCGGGCCAGGGCGTCAGCGTCGCGCGGCGTCGTGCTGCGCCAGGCGTCGATGGCGGGCTGCTGGCTGCTGTCGAGCATCTCCAGCAGCACCGCGGGTTTGCGGCCCGCGGCGACCAGGCGGCGCAGCAGCCAGGCCTGCAGGCGATGATGGTCGGGGTTGTCGTGTTTTTCGCCCAGCAGGACGTGGCGGTGGCCGGCGAGGTGGTCGACCAGGGCGTCCGGCGGGACGAAGCGCTGCTGCTGCTGGCTCCAGATGCGGCCGGTGAGCGGATGGTCATGGCCCAGCGGGCTGTGCCAGGGCACGCCATCCGGGGCGGTGGGAGGGCCGGCGCAGGCGGTGGCCAGGAGCAGGGCGAGCAGGGCGATTGGTGGACGGGGGCGGCGGTTCATGTGCGCTCCAGTGGCTGGCGCCTGCCTATCTGCGCTGGCCCTTCTTCTTCTTCTTTCGGCGGGCTTTGGCCTTCCTGTTGCGCTTGGGCTTCTTCGGCTTGGATGGCGTCTGCCTCGCCGACTGCGTTGAAGGCCGCCCCATCGACGCCGGCCTCGGGGGCAAGCCCAGCAGCGGACTGGCCTCGGTAAACCACGCCCAGCTGCGCACCCAGGCGTGCACGTCGTCGGTCTCGGCGCGTGCGAGCCGGGATTGGAGCTCCGCCAGCGCCGCCTCTTCCCGCTTGTCCACCTCGTGCCGGACGTCAGCGGGGCTCAGCGCCCATGGCTCGATCGCGCCCCGTTCCAGGGCGGCCAGGATCACGTCGACCCGGTCACCCGGATGCAGATCCAGCATGGTGCTGGCGAACGTGGCGGCCGCTTCACTCTCCTCGCCATCCGGCAGGGCAGCCAGCTCCGAAGCGAGGATGTCCAGGAGCCCCTCGCGCTCGATGTAGCCGTCGGCCACCGCCAGCCTCAGGGCGTACGCCATGGGCTCGCGGACCATGTCGGGCAACCCCGCATCCCGCAGCGCCTCGATCATCATGTCCGGTGACCGCATCGCAGTCCGGTGCAACATGGCCGGCAACAGCTCCACGAGTGAGTCGCCGAACAGCCTTTCACACAAGACACCTGCGCTGCGCAGCGTGTCGATGATGGCTGTGTGGGCCGGCGCGTGGCGCAGATGGCCGAGCAGCAGGATCGCGAAGATGTGGATTTCCGTCTCTTCGGTGACCAGGTCCGGGCTGCGTCGGACATCGTCGAGCGCCTGCATGAGCGGCTCGATCGCCTCGTGTGGCGAGGCGACGATCGTCTCCAGCGCCTCCGCGGGGTACTTGCGTTGGCAATAGAAGAGCGCGCAGACCGCCGCGAGGACGTCCGCTTGCGGCGGTGGTGGCGACAACTCCGGGGCCTCGTCGAGCAGCGCCTCGATGTTCTCGTCCAGGGTCCAGAAGCGGTGGTCCAGGGTCGGCCGATCCCGCGCCTCGACGGTCAGCGCCAGCGCTTTGCCGACGAGCTCGACTTGCGGCCACTCCGGGCGTTTGCGCAGGGCGATCGCCCGTCCCGCGCGGGGCCTGGTGTGTTCGGGATGACGCGCCGTGGCGTCGGCGAATCTCCGGTCGGCTTCATCGTGGTCGCCCACCTTGGCGCAGAGCTCTGCGGCGAAGCACGCAACCGGGACCAGGAAGGTAGAAGACTCGTCCACGAAGCGGTCCGCCCACGCATCGCAGAGGCGCAGGACCCGCTCGACCAGGTCCAGTCGATCGCCAGCGATCTGGATCGCATCCGCGGCGATCGACTGAAACCACGATCTGAAGGCCACCTGCAATCTGAGTCGACCGCCCGCTTCGCCGGTCGTCGTCACCTCCGGTGGCAGCAGTCGCTCCGCCAGGCTCCACGCCAGCAGCAACGCTTCCAGGGCAGGTTCCGGGTCGTCGTCAAGCCCGAGTGCCATACCGCGAGCGATGGCTTCGGAGACCATCTCGCAGCAAGGAGATGCCACCCCGTAGCGTCGCCAGAGCTCCCAGGCGGCGTCCTCCAGCAGGTGGCGATGGGCACGCGTCGTCGCCTCCTCGCGGGCGGAGCACCAATCTCTGGCCACCTCCTGGGCGCTGGTCCGACCTTCCACGGCGACCAGGAACGCCCGTCGCGTGACGTCGACGCCCAGGGCAGCGCATCGAGCCACGATGTCGTCCAGGTCCGCGTCGGCCAGGCCGGCGCGCCGGAACACGGGCTCAGCGGTCTCGAACAGGTCGTCATCCCAGTCATCCTCGTCGTTCCCTTCGAGCCACTCGTCGTCCTCTTCGAGCCACTCATCGTCCCGTTCCCACCCATCGTCTGTGAACGACTCGAGTTCGCTGAACGCCGAATCTTCGGGCGGCGACAGCGGCGCGGCCTCGTCGAGGCTCAAGCAGCACTTCTTGTACTTCTTGCCGCTGCCGCAGGGGCAGGGTGCGTTGCGTCCGGTCCTGGCCATGGTTCGTCCCGACTCGAGGTGGAGGGCAGCTTGTAATCCGAATAGCGGCTCTCTTTCAACAGTACGATCATGGTCTTTCTGATTGACACCAGCTTCCAGCACGACCGGGTCTACGGTAGCGTGCGGGTGGTCGATCCCTTCGCCGCGCCCAGGTAGCGCCTCGTGATCGCTCAGTCCCGCTTCTGCCGCACCACCAGGTAGGACGAGGGCGTACTCAGCGACGTGCCCTGCACGATCTCGCCCGTCTCGGCAAAATGTGCCTGCAGCCGCTTCTTGTCGGGTTGCAGGCTGAGGAACTGCTCGGGGACCTGCTCGGCGGTCTTGACCTTCAGGCGCGGCTTCTGGCGGACCACCTTCACGGTCAGCTCGTCTGTGGCGAACGAGCGCTGCTGGCCCAGGCGGGTGGTCAGGGCCTGGTTGACCCGCTCGATGTCGGCCTCCAGCGCCTTCTTCTCCTGGCGCAGCTCCCAGGCGTGCTCCAGCAGGGTGGGCAGGTCGGCGTCTTCCAGGTCGGCGTAGGGATTGAGGGTCTCGTCCATGGGCTCTGCTCCGGGCGCAGGGTTGGCACCTGTTGTAGTGGATCGGGGCTGCGGGCTCAATGTGGCCGTCGTCACCGAACGGGTCACCCCAACTGCTCTGGAACGGGCTGGCCGTGGCGTTGACGCTGGCGGCGATGGCGCTGGCGTGGTGGCAGGCCCCCGCGGACTGGCGATGGCCAGCGGTGCTGGTGGCCTGGCTGGTGGGGCATTGGGGCTGGGGTGTGACGGTGCATGTCATGCTTCGATCTGGGGAGGTATTCGCCCGGTCTTCCAAGGACGCACTCTGAGGTTGTCTTCTTCGAGGACCGCAGTGGCCAGGCGCCGGCCTTGTCGGCGGCTTGACAGCACCTCGATTCAGGCGGGTTCCTCAGGCATTATCGACGACAGGGGTTCAGCTCCAGTCCGGAGGATGCTGCGGTGGCTCGCAAGCGAAAGCGCACTCGATCATCTCGTTCTGGCCTGCCGGTGGGAGCACAGCCGCCGGCGCAACTCGGCGAACTCATCGCCGCCATCGCCGGCGTCAATCCGACTGGTCTCGCGCTGCCCGCCGCCGAGCGGGACCGTCGCTACGCCCACAAGACCCACCTGCAGGGCGAGCTCATCGAGCGCTTCGCCGCCGACCTGGCCGTGTGGCAGGACGAGCAGGACGTGCGCCTGGTCCTGCTCGCATGCCGGCGCACCCTGCACAGCGCCGGGCACGCCGTAATCGATGAGTTGGACCCCCAGGCGCGCTCCTGGGTGCACCGTCAGATCGATCTCGGCCAGGCGGTCCGGCCCGCCCTGGCGCCGGCCAGCGTCCACACATTGCCGGCCGATCGGGCAGCCAGCGCGCGGCGTCGGGATGGCTCGACGGGCACCTCCTCCTCGGGCGGTGTCGGGCAGGCGTCGGTGGGCGCCGCCCTCGCGTCTGGCGAGGCGGCTCTGGCGGCGTACGACTATCCCGCTGCCGAGAGCGGGTTCCGGGCCGCCCTGGCGGGTTCTGGAGGTGCGGTCGGGCCGGCCAGGGCGCTGCTGGCACTGCTGGTGGACCACCTGGCCGCAGACGAGGAGGCGATGGCGCTTGGCGTGGACCTGCCCCCCGCCAGTCGCTCCGACCCCCGAGTAGCCGGGATGTTGCTCGTGGCCGCCGCCCGGGCCGGCGCGGCGGACCCGGATCCAGCACTGCTCCGTTGCGCTGAGGTCGAGCGCCGAGGGACGGCCCTGGCGCTGCACTGTGGGGCGGCCCTGGCCTCCGATCGGCTCGGCCAGGCCGAGCGCTGGCTCGACGCGATGGACGAGCTGGCGCTGCGAGATGGGGCGGCGCTCCTGACGGCCGGCGAGTCCGAGCAGGCCTGGGCACTGTTGCAGCCTCACAGCGTGGTACTCGGCGACCTTCGCCACGCCCGGGAGCTGCTGGAGCGGGCCAAGGGGGAGGCCGCAGAGTCTGTCGAGGCACGCGTGGTCGAGCGCCTGGTCCGGGCCGAGGCCCTGCTGGAGACCGGCGAACTGGACCAGGCGGCCGAGCTGGTCGGTCGCGTTCGGGAAGAGACGCCCGCGGCCCTGCAGGAGTTGACCGACGAGCTGGGCAGGCGACTCGACGTGGCCATGACCGTGCGTCGCCTGCGTCAGCGTGAGCGGAGCGCGATCGCCCGCGGTGCCCTGCTCGAGGCCCGTGATTGCCTGCTGGGGCTGGCCCGGCACGTCGAGGAGCGGGCGGCACTGGACCAGCGCCTGGTCGCCCTCGACGCGGAGATCGGGCGGACCTGGCGGGTCCGAAGCTTCGCCGGCGACCTGGGCGACGTGCCCCGCGACGCCCTCAATTGGACACGTAGCGAAGGGCGGCCATCGCGCTGGCTGATGCGCGACGAGCGCATCGGGCTGATCGCAACCGTTATCCCTCGATGGCATCAGCCACGAGAGCTGCCACCTGGCGGCTACGGCTCTGCACGCCGGTTGCACGTTCCTCGCCAGCGATGACGGGCAGGACAAAAGCCTGCGCGCACTGCATGTGGCCGACGGCAAACTGGCGGAGCTGTGGCGCTGCCGAGCACCCCGCGGGGCGCGCCTCCTGGGTGATGAATACGGTCGCCGCGTGGTGGCGGCCTGGCCCGATGAGCGGGTGCTGAAGTTCGCCGAGCTGGGTCGCGCGCAGCCGACGCCGCCAGAGTCGGGCGCCGAACTGCCGGGTTACGGCCTGCGTTTCAATGGCACCTTCATCGCGACGACAGCGCAACTTCGTGAGCAGTCCGCTCATGCGCTGCATCCGATCGTGTCGGGTTCCACGCCGACCATGTCGGCGATCGACAAACTCGTCGACAGCGCCATCGCTCTGGACCACATCGACCCGCTCTACGCCCGAATGGTCTACTGCGGGCTGAGGCGCTGGCAGCGCACCATCGACGTCGACGCCCCGCTGACCCGGCTTCGAGCCGCCCTGCCCGACAACCAGGGCCTGGCCATGGAGCGGGCCCTGCACGCGGCCAGTGCCGGCAGGTGGTCAGATGTCCGCGCCCTGCTCACCGAGCCGCTCGCCGGGCTCGACTCCGAAGAGGCCGCCCAGGCCACCTCGCTGCTCTGCATCGCCTGCCTCCACTGCGGCGACGCCCCGGCTGCCCGCGCAGCGCTCAATGCGGGTGTCCAGCATTTCAACGAGGAGCAGGGGCACCTTCTTTCCTACCTGGACGCCTGCCAGAACGACACCAGCCCGTCGGTCGAGCCCGAGTGGAGCCACCTCTGGCCAGCCCTGGCCTGCGACATCGGCCAGGCCCGCCGCGAGCTCGACGCAGGCCGCCCTGCAGAAGCGCTACAGACCCTGGATCGAATCGACTTCATCGGTGTCGGTGAGCTGCAGAGCCGGGCCATTCGCGCCGAGGCCCGGCTGGCCCTTCCGACTTCGGACGACGCAGATCGGCTGGCCGAAGCCGAGCTGCTGGCCGACTTCCTGGCCAGCCACGCCGACCATCAGGGGGGCGAATCGCTGATCACCAATCTGCCGGTGCCGGGTGTGTCGCTTGGCGCCGACGAGCTGAGCGCGCTGGCCGGCAGGGCGGAGTCCCGGCTGGAGGCCATCGCTGGCGGTGGATGAGTGCGGGGTTGGAGGCGCCCGAGATGGCGGCGGCGCTGGTGGCGGCGTGGGGGCGCAGGATGTCATCCTGGCCGCCCGATGCGCGCCAGTTGGCGGGCGATCATGGCCGTCGATGCCCGCCCGACGCCGGCCTCCGCGGCGAACTGTCGCCAGCGCGAGACCACCGAGGCCACCTCGTCGATGATGGCATCGGCCTCGGCGATGCCGACGCTCCGGCCCAGCCGCAGCATGTCGTCGCGGCTCGGGTCGCGTCCGTTGCCACCGACGGCGGTGCTGTGCTCGCCGCCCGGGCCTTCGCTGAAGGTCAGGTCATAGGCCGGCGCCAGTCGCCAGCGCCCGGCGACGTCCATCAAGAAGGTGAACTGCTTGCCGTGGTCGTCGCGATTGCAGGCCAGGACATTGAAGGCCATGTAGCGAAACGCCATGTCGGCCTCGCGCTGGTCGCGGCACAGGCGCAGAGCCACGCGTAGCAGGGCGTCGTAGTCCAGCGCGGGCAGGCGGTGGTCGGCGTGCAGCAGGCCGGCCAGGGTGTGCGCGTGCAGGCGCGCGCCGGTGGCCGGATCGGGGCGGTCGAAGCGCTCGGTGGCGAAGTACCCGGGCCCGGTGGCAGAGCGGAGAACGCGGCTGGCGGTCGTGCGCAGTCCCGCAGCGGCGGCCATGCGGTGGTAAGCGAGCTCGATGGGGCCGATGTCTTCCGGATCCGAGGGTGCGCGGAACTTGACCATGTACAGACGGTGGTCGGGGGGCGGGTCGACGGTGCCGTGGACGATGTGGTCGTCCGCCTCGCGCCAGCCCACCAGCACCTTGGGTCGAGCACCGCCGGGCGAGCCTCCTGCGGCCCAGAGCTGGTCGAGGACGTCGCCGCCAGCGCCGGCGAGCAGGCGGGCTCCGTCGCTGGCCAGCTCGTCCAGGGTCGCGCTGCCGTCGGAGGTCGCCAGCGCGAACTCGGGCTCGTAGCACAGCGCCCCGATGCCGCGACTGCCGACGATGGCCAGCCGGTCCACGGGCGTGAGCGCGACCGGGTCGAGGCCGCTGCGACGGGCACGGCGATCGACGAGCATCCGACCCCACGCGTCGGGCAGACCGTCGCTGAACACGCCGTGCAGACCGCCCATCGCGATCGGTCCCTCGTGCACGCCAGGGCGCAGGGCCAGCTCGAAGGGTGAGATGGCGAGTTGGGGCGCCGCCAGGGCCTCGGCCGAGTACTCGAAGAAGGCCCGCCGATCCCGCCAGGCCAGCCGCCCTACCGACGTGCTCTGGCCAGGCCGCCAGCGCAGCGAGACATGCACGACGGCCACGGCAGGGGTCTTCACGATCGACTGCCCCGCTGACGCCCGGGCTTGCCGTCATCGATCAGCTGGTCGAGGGACTCCCAGGCCGGCGGCGCGAAGAGCGCTTCGATGTCGGCCGTCGCGTCGAGCACGACGGCCAGCTTCGCCAGCGCAACCAGCCCGATCCGGCCGGTCCGCTCGAAGCGCTTGAGGGTGCCCAGTGACACGCCAGAGCGCGCCGCCAGCCCCGCCTGGGTCAAGCGCAGGCGAAGTCTCGATTCGCGGGCGCGGCGGCCGACGTCGCCGATCATCTCTGCCGGAGTCTTCAGACTTGTGGTTCTCATATGAGCCATTATAGCTTGGTGGAGAGCCTGTGGCTAGAATGTGATCCCTTCGTCGTCGGCCGACGGGCCGAGATCACGTCGGCACGAAAGGTCTTCTTCATCGACAACGGCGTGCGCAACCAGATCTTCGGCGGCTTCAGCGCGCCCGAGGAGCGCGGTGACCACGGCGCCTTGTTCGAGAACCTCGTCTTCTCCGAGATCGCCAGGTCCATACATCCCCAGCTCGACTCGGTGCGCTGCTGGCGCTCGAAGTCGGGCGCGGAGGTCGATTTTGTGGTGCAGCAGAGAGCGCGCCTCGTCGCCATCGAAGCCAAAGCCGGCGACTGCCGCGGCCGCATCAGCCGCTCGGCGCGCAGCTTTGTGCAGGCCTATCAGCCCGATTGCCTGCTGGTGGTCTCGGCCAGGGAGTATCCGAGTCGGTCGTTGGGCGGCACCGAAGTCCGGTTCGTGACGCTGGATGCGGTGCGTGGGACGCTCCTGCGTCGGGCTGGCCGCTTGGGAGGCGGTCCGGGGCCGGCGCAGAAGTGGCTGGACTGGTTGTTGTTTTTCAAAAGGCCGGGCTCGGCGGCGACAGGATCCGAAACCGCTGAGGCAACCATGACCCGAGTCGGACGCAACGCACCCTGCCCCTGCGGCAGCGGCCGCAAGTACAAGAAGTGTTGCCTGCGGCGCGACGAGGTGGCGCCCGCCTACACACAGACCGAGCGCCTGGCGGTCCTGGACCGGCTGGCCGACTACCGGCTGGAGGAGCCCTGGGAGGCTGTACTTCGACCATGTCTTCGCGGACGGCCGCACGCTGGCTGGCGCGTTGCTTGAGGAGGACCGACGGCTCAGCGACGGCGGTCGGCGCTACCTGCGGGCCTGCCTGGAGGCGCCGCTGCGCGTCTGGGAGGTCGCCGAGGTCATGCCGGGGCGTTCGCTCACCAGAAACTAGAGGGGGCTTCCGAAGCCCCCTCGGCCCGAAAAACGTCGTTTTCGGGCCTCACCCCAAAGCTCCGCC
>CAYTLW010000045.1:0-52016 GCA_964438735.1 uncultured Enterobacteriaceae bacterium
GTGAGGCCCGAAAACGACGTTTTTCGGGCCGAGGGGGCTTCCGGAAGCCCCCTTGATTGCAGTGAGACCGTTGGCATGTTTGCGGGCCAACCCAGATTGCCGTTGACCGGCCCGTTCGGCGCGCCCAATCTTACGGTCAGGTCGCCCCACACGCCCGACCTGCCGTCCGTCGAGGTTGAACATGCACGAAGTCTGGCTGAACGCGTTCCCGGCCGCGCGTCGTGAGCACATCGAGCGGGTCGTGCACAAGCACAACCGCGCGTTGAGCCACCACGAGTACGCCGAGCTCGTCGGTGAAGTGGCCGGCGGACAGTCGCGTCGCGTGGCCCGCTATCTCGAAGAGCACGTGGCGCAGAACGTGATCGTCGAGCTGGATTACCACGGCGCCGAAGCCGAGATTCGCTCGCCTGCAGATTCCGGCCAATGAGCAAAAACGGACCACCAAACGGCGCCAACGGCGGCGCCATCCAAGGTCAATGCCTGCCCGCCGGACACCTGTCGGTCGGCAGCCGACCCGACCCCACAGATGCCATCGCCAAGGAGGCCACGAGCCGGTTCTCGCTGGTCGACCTGCAGCGACGGGTCGTGCGCTATGTGCGCATCAGCGTCACCGATCGCTGCAATTACCGCTGCGCCTACTGCGTGCCCGCGGATGGCGTCGGCGCGGTCGGCCGCAACGAGCTGCTGCGCTACGTGGAAATCGAACGCCTGGCCCGCATCTTTGTGGCCCTTGGTATCACTCGCATCCGCTTGACCGGTGGCGAGCCCCTGGTCCGTCGCGGTGTTGTCGACCTGGTCGGCCGCCTGGCGGCCATTGAAGGTATCGAGGACCTGGCCGCGACCACCAACGCTCATCTGTTGCCCAAACTGGCGGCGCCGCTGCGCGAGGCCGGGTTGCGGCGAATCAACGTATCCCTGGACACCCTCGACCCGCAGTTGTTCGCCCGCATGACCCGCAATGGCAGCCTGGAACGCGTGTTGGCTGGACTGGATGCGGCAGATCGGGCGGGCTTCACCAATACGCGGCTCAACGCGGTGGTGCTTCGTGGCGTCAACGACCACTGCGTCAGCGACCTGCTCTCGTTCTGCGCCGAGCGGGACTACACCCTGCGTTGCATCGAGTACATGCCGGTTGGCTTGGACGACTTCTGGGGGCCGGATACCTGGATCTCGGCCGCCGATATCCGCGCCGGGCTGGCCGATACATGGGAACTGCAAGAGGGCGCCGGTGCCAAGGTGGTCGGCGGCGGCCCCGCCCGCTACTGGCAGGCGTGGCAGCGTGGCGTCGAACGGGACCCGGCAAGAGCGGCGCGTCTGGGCTTCATCACCGCGGTGAGCGACCATTTCTGCGCCACATGCAATCGGGTTCGGCTGTCGCCGGTGGGCACGTTGCGCGAGTGCCTGTCCAGTCCGGGCGTGCTCTCGTTGCGCGACATGATTCGCAATGGTGCCACCGACGAAGAGCTGGCCGATGCCATCCAGGCGGCCCTGCAGGGCAAGGTGGACGGTCACGCTTTCGACCGTTCCATACGGACTACAGAGTCCATGTGCACCATCGGCGGGTGAACCCGTCAGTCGCTCTCAGTGCGCGCGAATGAAACGCAAGCCGTCAGCGATGGCCTGATCGTCGATGGCGCCGGCTGCGAAGTGCCAGCCGACCAGCAGGACCAGCATGGTGACGCCGACCGCGAGCCCCCGCAGGGCGGCCGACGGTTGCGGCGCGGGCGGCAGGTCTCGAGACAGCAGCGCGCCGACCGGGATGCCGACGGCCAGCCCGCCCAGGTGGGCGGCGTTGTCGACGAAGGACAGGCTCAATCCGATGGCGATATTGATGCCGATGAAGAAGACCGCGCTGCGCGTCAGGCCCTTGAAGACCCGCGGCGGGACCGATTGGCGGCGGGCCAGCGCGAAGCCCAATAACGCTCCCATGATGCCGAAGACCGCGCCCGAAGCGCCGACGCTGAAGGTCTGCGGCGCCGCAGCCAGGGTCCAGCCCAGCGAAGCGATGGAGCCGCCCAGACCCGACAGCAGGTAGACCAGGCCAAACATGGCGCTGCCAAAGAGGCGCTCGGCGATCTCACCGAGGACCTTCAGGGCGTACATGTTGAAGGCCAGGTGCAGCATGCCACCATGCAGGAAGGTACAGCTCAGCAGGCGCCACCAGTGGTCTTCGCCGGCGGTCAACGCCGCAAAATTGGCGCCATAGCGTATGAACTGGTCGACGGTGAAGTCGGCCATGCCGACCTCGGCGGCCATGACCAGGAAGACCAGCACGTTGGCGATCAACAAAGACCAGGTCAGCCAGATGCGCGGCGCCGCGCGACGCAGCCGCTCGTAGAAGACCCGCGGATCTCGGGGGTCACCCAGCGAGCTCATGCGCTCCAACGGGTTGACCCAAGACAGGGCGTCGGCCGTCTGCGGTTCAAAAAGCACGCCCAGACGCCGGGTCAGTTCCGGGGAGCCGACCAGGCCGCCGGTGCGGGTCAGCACCGCCGCGACTCGGGCATCAAGCCGCTCGCTCAGGGCCTCGAGGTAGGGTTCGGCGACATGCGCCATGGATGTCAGCAGCACGACATGGTCTGGCCGCAGTCCGGAGGCGCGGAGGCCATCCAACCAACCTTCCAGGTGCGCAGCTTCGCCGACATCCCACGGCAACAGCAGCCAGGTGCCCTCGGGCAGCCGGCGGCCGGGATCGCGACCGGCAGGCAGACGCAGCACCACCGCGGTGTGCTTCCAATCATGTTCGTTGACGACGCTGGCGTAGTGGGCGCCCTGGGCCAGCAACAGTTGTTGCAGCAAGGCCGACATATCGGCGGTGGCGGCGGAGATCTCGACCTGGCTCATGATGCTCCGTGGCTCCCGCTCGTCGCCGCGTGCCGGGAAGGTCCTGCGCTGGCGGCCTCGCCAATGTAGTCCGCTCGCACACATGGGCAATGCAAAGGCGCTGAATGGGGCAGCCAAGGGAGGAGATTGCGGCTAGAATACACTCCCCAAGGGCGAGTGTGTTGCCCGCATGGGCGGACGCGAGTCGGATGAAGAGTGAGTCCCAGCTCCTGCAAAGTGTCGTCGCAGCCGCGCCGCTGCCGATGCTCATCAGTCGGGTGTCCGACGGCCTGGTCCTGTCGGCCAACCATCGCGCTGCGGCAGCCCTGGGCGTGGAACTCGAGGAGCTGGTCGGGCGCCTGACGCCGGATTTCTATGCCGATCCCGATGAGCGCGTCGAAGTGCTCGCCACCCTGGAGCGCGAAGGTTCCATCCAGGATCTAGAGATTCAGGTGCGCCGGGCAGACGGCGAAAGATTCTGGGCCGAGGCGACCGTGTACCCGCTGGAGGTCTCCGGCGAGGCAGCCATCTGCTGCAGCTTCATCGACACCACAGAGCGTCGTGCTCTGGCCGCTGCGCGCGCTGAGGCCGCCGCGGTGGATCGTCGTCGCGCTGAGCTGCGCGTCCGCCGGGCCGAGGCCCGCGCCCAGGCCATCGTCGAAGCGCTACCCGATCTCGTCTTCGTATTGACCCGAGAAGGCAAGTTCGCCGACTTCACCGGGCCGCCGGATCAACCGACCCACGTGCCGGTGAGCGAGTTCCTGGGCCGTCACATCTCCGAAGTCCTGCCGCCGCCGGTGGCCAACGCGTGCCTCGACGCGCTGCAACGCGCTACGGACACCGGCAAAGTGGCCGTCGCCGAATACGAACTGGAGACCCCGACCGGCGCCCGGTTCTGGGAGGCGCGCCTGGTGCCCTCCGGTGAGGACGAGGTGCTGGGCCTGGTGCGCAACATCACCGGCCAGGTGCAGGCCAGGGCCGCGCTGGCGGAGAAGAACAAGGAGCTGCTGCAGACCCAGAAGCTGCAGGCGGTGGGGCAGTTGGCGGGGGGCATCGCCCACGACTTCAACAACGCTTTGGCCGTGGTGGTCGGGCTGACCACCATGGCGATCCACACCCTGCCCGAGGACTCGCCCATGGAGGCCGATCTCAACGAGGTCGTCCGCGCCGCCCAGCGAGCGGCGGGGCTCTCGCAGCGACTGCTGGCCTTCGCCAGGCAGCACGTCGCGCAGCCGCAACTGGTCGACATCAACAACGCCACTTCGGCCCTTCGAGAGGTCTTGCAGAAGGTACTCGGCGCCGGCAGCGAGTTCGTGATGAGGCTCGACGAAGATCCCCTGCACGTCATCATCGATCCGCACCAATACGAGCTGGTGCTGCACAATCTGGTCGCCAACGCCCGCGACGCCATGCCCGACGGCGGGCGGTTGATCATCGACAGCGGTATCGCCTCGTTGGCCGGATTCGACGACGTCGACGTTGTCGCCGAGACCACGGACTACGCGGTCGTGACCGTGACCGACAGCGGCACGGGCATGGACGCCGACGTGCTCAAACACCTGTTCGAGCCTTTCTTCACCACCCGGCCGATGGGCCAGGGCACCGGCCTCGGATTGGCCACCTGTTATGGCGTGATCCGGCAGGCTGGCGGCCGCTTCGAGGTCCGCAGTGCGCCGGGCCAGGGGTCGACCTTCAGCATCTACCTGCCGCTGCACGACCCCTCCGCGCTGGACGAATCATCGACCGATCGGACCCATGGGCATGGGCACGAGACCATCCTGCTGGTCGCCGACGAACCCGGCGTCTTGAGCCTGGCCATGCGGGTGCTGCGCAAGCGGGGCTACGTGGTGCTGGCGGCGGCCAATGGTGAAGATGCGCTGCGGGTGAGCGTGCAGCATGGTGGCCACATCGACCTGTTGCTCACCGATGTCGTGATGCCTCGGATGAGCGGCCGCCAACTGGCCGCGGCCCTGCGCGCCGAACGTGCCACGCTACGTGTGCTGGCAAGCACATCGACACCGAATCAATACCGGAGCGATGACACATTTGACGGATTGCTGGCCAAACCGTTCACGGCCGACCAGCTGGTCGAGGCTGTGCGCGACACCCTGGACGCCCTGACACCCGTGCAAGCATGATGCCCGGTGGAAGAAGACGACATCATCACCGAGTTCCGACATGGAGGTCGCCATGACACCCCGACTCCCCTTCACGTTCCGAATTGTATTGCTCCTGACCGCCATCGCCCTGCTATGGGCATGTGGCGGCGGCCAGGTGGTCGATGTGCCGCCGCCGCCGCCGAAGCCCGCCGCGCCGCCGCCGCCGCCCAAAGCCGACGCCTACAAGGACTTCGAGGGCGAACGCGTGGTGCCCAAAGAGGTCTTCCGCCTGCGTGCCAAAGCCAAGGCGGTCGCCGTGGTCGAGATCGTGATCAACATGGTCAAGGTCGAATGGACCACCCGAGAGACGCCCGATGGCAAGCAGATCAAGGAGGGCACCGCCGAATTGATCGTCAAGAAGGGCGAAAAGCAGCGCCGATTCCGACTCGAAACCGACGAGTCGAAGACGGTGTATGGCGCCAAGATCACGGTGAAAGGCGTCGGCGAGAACTACGACAAGTCGCGCATGGATTACCTGCCGTGGGTGGACCTCGTCGTCGAGCCCGGTTAGATCGCCTCGGGGTCGCCCCGAGCCGGTGACCCGCAGCCAATCACCTCGCCCGCGCGGCCCTACACCGCCTGGAGGCGACATGAGTCCATCGTCCCGTCGTCGTTCGCTTTCGGGCATGAAGCCAACCGGCCTGCCCCACTGGGGCAACTACTTCGGCATGATCGAGCCGGCCATTGAACTGACCCGCGATTGCGAGTCGTTCTACTTCGTCGCCGACTACCACGCCCTGACGACCGTG
The DNA here is from genome assembly GCA_964438735.1 of uncultured Enterobacteriaceae bacterium. GTDB lineage: Bacteria > Myxococcota_A > UBA9042 > UBA9042 > UBA9042 > CAYTLW01. The sequence goes on from CAYTLW010000045.1 coordinate 5,732, forward strand.
CGCGATGCCGAGGCCCTGCGCCAGGACAGCCGGGGCGTCGCCGCTACCCTGATCGCCTGCGGTCTCGATCCCGAACACAGCGTCATCTGGCGGCAGTCGGATGTGCCCGAGGTGCTGGAGTTGACCTGGATCCTCTCCTGCGTCACGGGCTACGGCCTGATGGAGCGAGCACACGCCTTCAAGGACGCCCGCGCCCACGACCGCGAGGTCAACTTCGGCGTGGTCAGCTACCCCGCCCTCATGGCCGCCGACATCCTGCTCTTCGACAGCGACGTGGTGCCGGTCGGCCGGGACCAGGTGCAGCACCTGGAGATGGCCCGCGATATGGCCGGCTATACCAACGTGCAGTTCTTCAAGACCCTGGGCGTCGATGACGAGGGCAACTGGGATGGCCGCAGCCTGAAACGGCCCGAAGCGCTGGTCCAGAAGCAGGCGGCCATCGTGCCCGGCCTCGACGGCCAGAAGATGAGCAAGTCCTACGACAATCACATCCCGGTCTTCGCCAGCAAGAAGCAGCTTCGCAAGCGCATCATGGCCATCAAGACCGACTCCACGCCCCTGGAGGAGCCCAAGGATCCCGAGACCTGCAGCGTCTACGAGCTCTACTGCCTGTTCGCCGACGAGACCCAGCGGCAGGAGATGGCGGCCAACTATCGCGGGGGTGGCTACGGCTACGGCCACGCCAAGCTGGCCCTGCTGGACCTGGCGCTGCAGCGTTTCGCCCCCATGCGCGACCGATTTGATGAGCTGATGGCCGATGGCGACGGCCTCGAGGCGATCCTGCAACAGGGCGCAGAGCGCGCCGGAGAGGTGGCGCGCGGCGTCCTCGACCGGGTCCGCGACGCCACCGGCCTGCCGCCCCGACCGCTTCGCTGAGGTGCGGCCCGAACCGGCCGTGGAGGCCCTTTGACCGAAGAGCACGACCAGGACGTCGAGGTGCTGCCACCGGAACGGTCGCCCATGGGCGGCGGTGGTGGCCGGGTCTTCGACGCCGACGGCCGACTGGAGCGCGACGAGTCACCTCGTGCCAGCGGTGGTCGATTCCAGGCCAGCGCGGGCGGTGGTCGGGCCCAGGTTCGTGGCGGCTGTGCCCTGCCGCTGGGTCGCTGGTTCGGCCGCCTGCTCCTGTTCGGCGCCTTCATCGCCGGGGGCATCTGGCTGCTGTCCGGCTCCGGCGCCAGCCATACCGGCGCCCTGGCCTGGCTGCGGGATGGTGGCTTCGAGACCCGCCTGGCGGCCATCGGCGTCATCACGCTGCTGACCCCCATATTCCTGCCCGCCGGCTTGATGGCCGTGGTGCCCGGCTACGCCTGGGGCCCGGTGGAGGGCACCCTCATCTCCCTGGCCGGCGCGGCCGTGGGCGGGCTGCTGAACATGGCCCTGGCCCGCCGATTGCTCGGTCGACGGATCGCCCGCTGGGCCGAGCGCAACCCGCTCCTGGCGGCGGTCAAGCGGAGCATCGATCGACGGGGCTTCCGCATCGCCCTGGCCCTGCGCATGTCGCCCATCACGCCCTACGCGGCGCTGTCCTACCTGGCCGGTCTGTCGAGCCTGAGCTGGGGCGCCTACACGGTCGCCTCCATCGTCGGCGGCATTCCGTGGACGCTGGCCTGGGCCACCGCCGGTTCGGTCGTGGCCGAGTCCCAACAGCCCCTGTCCCTGGCCGCGGCGCCGGACGGCACCTGGGCGGGTGCGTTGCGTTGGATCGGCCTGGGCTTCACGGTGCTGGTGGCGTGGTGGATCGCACGCGCTGCCCGCAAGGAGCTGGCCATCGTGCGCGCTGAGATGGCCGCCGACCGTCCCTTCGATGGCTTCCAGGTGCACGTAGGCACGCCCGAGCCGGACGACCCGAACGCCCCGCAAGAGGCTGAGGTGCAATCGCCCGAAGCGAGACTCGATGTGGAGCCGTGAGCGGCATGTCGGCGGATCCTGGGTCGCGTTCTGCGCGCTCATGGCCGGGCTCGGCTGCAGCGAGCTCTTCGTGGAGCCTGCGCCACCTCCTGCGGCGGAGTCAGCGCGCCTGGACTCCGGCGCCGCCCGCCTGGACGTGCAGGTCGCCAGCCGCACCTTGACGCTGGAGTGGGGGGACACGAAGCGGGTTCATATGGAGCTCGACCGCCTGCGGCTGGGGCGGGTCGCGGCGTTCAATCCGGACCGCAACTACTCGCCGGACACCCTGAAGGACTTTCCAGTCGACGACCTGGTCTGGCTGCGGCCGGTCGCGGCGCGCCTGCTGCGGCCCTCCGATGGCAGCCCCGCCGTGGGCTCGTGGACCGATCACCAGCGTGCCCTCCTCGAGCTGCGCACCGAGACGCCCGACGGTCAAGCCGGTGCGACCTGGCTGCTGCACCTGGAGGCCACAGGCAAGGGCGCCTTCCGCTGCGACCTGGAGCTGGCCGATGCCGACCTGCGCGCCGCCACCGCCGCCGATGCACCCGATGACCTGCACCTGCTCATCGATCTGCCGGTGGAGACGACGCCCTCCGAGCGGTTGTACGGCATGGGTGAGGTCTTCGAGGGGCCGGAACATCGAGGCAAAAGGCGGCCCATGCACATCGTGGCCGATCTGAGCACCGAGAGCGGCTACAACGAGGTGCATGTGCCCATCCCGCTGGTCATCGGCAGCGGCGGCTGGGGCCTCTTCGTGGAGAATCGTCGCCCGGCGGTATTCGACCTGGGCGCCACCGAACCCGGGCGTGTGCGGGCCATCTTCAACAGCGGTCACCTGCGCTGGCACCTGCTGGCCGCCGACACGCCGCTGGCCATCACCGGCGGCTATACACGCATCAGCGGTACGCCGGCCATGCCCGCCCGCTGGGCGTTTGGCACGCTCATCTGGCGCAACGAGAACAAGAACCAGGCCGAGGTCATGGACGACATGACCCAGATTCGAAAGCACGACCTGGCCATCAGCGGCATGTGGCTCGACCGGCCATTTGACACCCACGTCAACAACTTTGACTTCGATCCGGCGCGCTTCCCCGAACCCGACAAGATGATCGCCGACGTGCAGGCGCTGGGTATGCGCATGGGCATGTGGTCGACCCCCTACGCCGAGAAGGGCTCCACCTACCACCAGCAGGTGGTCGACAACGGCTGGTATGTGGACCTGCCCGCCATCGCCAAGGGCCTGGTCAAGTGGGGCGGGCCCATCGACCTGACGAATCCGGACGCCTACGCCATGTGGCGCACGGCCATCGGTACGGTGGCCAAACGGGGCATCGAGGGCTGGAAGCTGGACTTCGCCGAGGATGTGCACATCGGCCTGTCCAAGCTGCGCATTCACTACGGGTTTCACGACGGCAGCGATGAGCGCACCATGCACCACGGCTACGCGCTGCCCTACCACAAGGTCTACCACGACAACCTGCCCGCGGACGGCGGCTTCCTGTTGTGTCGGGCGGGCACCTACGGCGATCAGGCCATCACCTCGATGATCTGGCCCGGCGACCTGGACGCCAACCTGATGTTCGCGGGTCAATGCGACAAGACCGAGTGCCATGTAGGCGGGCTGCCCGCCTCGGTGGCCGCGATGCTGGGTCTTTCTGCCAGCGGCTACCCGCTCTACAACGCCGATACGGGCGGCTATCGCCACCAGCGGCCCTCCAAGCAGACCTTCATGCGCTGGCTGGCCCAGACGGGATTGGCAGCGGTGCAGCAGATTGGCGGCGGCAAGCAGAGCAATCCCTGGGATTTTACCAAGTACGACGGCAGCCAATTCGACCAGGAGGTGCTCGACGCCGCCGTGTACTACACGCGCCTGCACACTCGCCTCTTCCCCTACCTCTACACGGCCATGAAGCGCGCCAGGGCCCACCTGCCCGGCCCGGTGCGGCCGTTCGGGTTGGTCCATCCGGAGCTACAGGACCAGTCCCAGTTCGACGCGTTGGCCTCGACGCAATACTACCTCGGCGACGCGTTGCTGGTGGCGCCGGTCGTGGACGACAAGGCGGGCCGGTCGGCCATACTGCCTCTGGGACGATGGTTCGATTGGTGGACGAAGAGCCCGGTGCCGGGCGACGAATCCGGGCCGCGTACGCTGTCGCTGGATGTGCCACTGGATAGGATCCCGCTGTGGCTGCGAGCTGGCGGGATCGTGCCCATGCTGCGGCCCACGGTGGATACGCTGGCCCCGGCGACCGTTAAGGGCGTCGACAGCTTTGCCAACGACGCCGGCCGCCTCTACGCGCTGATTGGCCCTGGCGCGCCCGGCTCAGCGGCCGTCTATGACGGCACCTCGTTGCGCCTGGTGGACGGGCCGAAGAGCGCCACGCTGCAAGTGGAGGTCACGCCCGGCGACGAGTTCATCCAGGGCGTGGACATGCAGCTTTGGATGACCGCGCCTGCTTCTGTCAGCAGCGCTGAGGGCCCCATCGCCAATCAGTCACCGCCGTGCAAACGATGCTGGTGGTTGTCGGGCAAGGTCCTGAACGTGCGTTTGCCGCCTGGCGCGCACAAGATCGAGATCGCGCGGACCAAACCCTGAGCTCAAACCCGGCAGGGTGCTACTCGATGCCTCCCCCGCCCGCCGGTCGGACCGCCTCCTGGACGCGGTGATCCGCCTTCTTCAGCGCCGGCATCATCTCGTGCAGCTTGCTCTCGGCCTTCTTCACGTCGCGACGCTTGCCCTTGGCGTCGATCACGCCCTCGCCATCTTCGGCGAGCAGCTTTTCTTCGGCGCTCCAGTCCACCTGCAGCATGGGCACCGCAGAGGCCACGCAGATGGCCACGACCACGGCGGCGAGCCCGAGGTGAACCGTGCGTCCCAGGCGCGTCGCTCCGGCGGCGAAGGACTTGCGCAGGACGTGGGCCTGGATAGCCAGGGACAGGCGGCCGCTGCTGTCGCCGATGGCCTCGCGCACTTCGTCGGGCAGCTCGGGCACACCCTCGGCTGCTTCGTAGAGGAGTTTGCCCTGGTCCAGGGCGTCGACCAGCTTCGAGGCCGACGCCAGCAGGGTGGCATCACCCGTGGCCACCGCGGCGACCGTCACCGCCCGGCGAGGCGCCAGCTTGCAGCGCAGGCAGAGTTCGAGCGCAGACAGGAAGTCGCTGGCCCGCCACCGTCGCAGCAGGGGGCCGACCAACGGCCTGCGTTCGAGCCACTCCAACACGCGCTCCCTGGCGTCATCGTCGTGGGCCAGCCAGAGCAGACCGATGACCACTGCCACACCCAGGATCGCGAAACGCAGCGTCCAGCCAAAGACACCCGAGAGGTAACCCAGCACGGAGGCCACCGGCAGCGGCCAGAGCAGGCAGGCCACCGGGATGAGCATGAGCAGCAACGGACGGTTGCCGATGGTCTTGCGGCGGAGGCGCCAGAGGATCTCTGCCCGTCGGGCCAGCGCCTCCAGCAGCGGCCCCACATTGCCGGCCCGCTCGGCGATCTCCACCACCGTGCGCTCATATCGGTCGAAGACGTCGGGGTGGTCACGCATGACCTCGTGCAAGGCAAGCCCCGCCTCCATGCCATCCAGCAAGTCAGCGACCACCGGCCCCATTCGGCCGGCTCGCGCCGATGGCGGCAGGCAGGCGAACGCCTCCTTCGGCGGCAGCCCCGCTTCCAGTGCCCGGCCCAACTCCCGGAAGAGCATGATGCGTGGGTGGATGGGCAGCGGGCGTGCCAGCCACAACTTCTCGAACCAGGTGCGCGCCTTGCCGACCTGGGCCTGCACTTCCGCGCCGACCTCGCGCCCCAGCTGCTGCAACTCGGCTATCTGCTCGTCGCTGGTACGCGCCGGTCGTCGCTTGTCCGGGTCCGGTTGGGACCTGGGACGCCGTTGAGGACGCTCGAAGACCAGGCCACAGCGGTCGCATTCGGCGGCCTGGATCTGCTCTGTGCGGCATCGCGGGCAGCGCATGTCGATGGGCTCCTGCTCGGCGTTCGGGCCGTCCGGCAGGGTAGCGCTCTCGGCGGCGGTCGGGCAATCCCCTCTTTTCATGGAGCTTGCGGTCTAGTACCTTGGCGGCCCCAGGAGGCGGATGGTGGCCCGCCATCCGATCCCTCATCCTTCTCCGATAGAACGATGCACACCCGACCTTCGCGCGCGTCCGTGAGCGACCCTTCGACCGTCAGGGCGGTCGCTTTGGTCGCCGTCAGCGACAACGATCTCAGCGCCTTGCTCGAGTCGATGCTCCTTTCTCGCCAGTGCGGGGTCCGAGTGGTCGGTTCGCTCGCCGAAGCGCGGGCTGACCTGGCCCGAGGCCATCGCGACCTGGTCATCATCGACAGCGTCTTGTCCGATGGTGACGGTCTTGAGCTGCTGCAGGAGCAGGGGACCCGGCCGCGTACGCCCAGGTTCATCCTGCTGTCCTCCTACTGGCGCCGCAGCGGTCGAACCCAGCCAACAGCGGACGAGCTTGGGGTCACCGCCGTGGTCGCCAAGCCGTTTTCCAACGCCGAGATGTTGGAGAGCATCGAGGAGGTGTTGCGCGCGATCGAAGAAGAGGGGCCGACAGGCAAGGCGACGAAGAAGCGTTCCTCTGGACGTTCGGTGTACGCACAGGCCCTGGCCCACGTGAAGAAGAGCTTTCTGAGCTCGCTGGACAGCCGCCTGCTCAAGCTCACGGCGGCGGTTCACGCGGCTTGGACGACGCCTGGTCCTGCAGCCTATGCATCCGTCTTGGAGCAGGCCCAGCGCATGCACGCCACGGCCGGCACGCACGGATTGACGGGGCTCAGTTCGGCTGTTCGCAGTGTCGGCGAGGTCTTCGATGAGCTGCTTGCCAGCGACACGGAGCCCAGCGCCCTGCTGCGCCACCGGGTCGAATCGGCGCTCGAAGGGGCGCGCTCTGCGGCCGACGCCGTGCATCCCAGCGCAGGTCGTTCATTGCCCGCATCCGGCGCCTGGGTGCCCGCCAGTACGGTCCACGCGGCGACGCTGCTGGTGGTCGACCCCGATCCGAGCTTCCTGGCGGCTATGGCCGGCCATGGACGCGAGATGATGATCCGCGTGGTCACCGCAGCCAGCGGTCAAGAGGCCCTGGCCATCGCCCGTTGCACGGTTCTGGATGGCGCCATGCTCAACATCGAGGCCGGGCGGCACGGCGATGGCGTGGCGCTGGCCCGCGAGCTGCGCGATCTCGAGGGATGCGGCGAACTGCCCATCGCGCTGCACGCCGACCGGGACTCTGTGGAGACGCGCATCGACGCCACGCGTCTGGACGCGCGCATCTTCGTCGCCAAGCCGGTCGATCGCACCCGCTTCGGCGAGATTGCCCGCTACCTGGGCCGCGCAGCAGATAAGACCCGTCCGGTGGTCCTGGTCGCCAATGGCGACGACGCGGATCGACTGCAGGTCTTCGAATCCCTGCTCGGCGAGGGCTTGGAGGTTGTACAGTTGGCCGACTCCAAGGAACTCCTGGACACCGTCGCCCGGCGTGCCGTGGACCTGGTTTTGCTGGCCGACGACCTGACCCCTTGGAATGGCATCCAGCTCACTCGCGCCATTCGCATGACGCCGCAGTACAAGGACCTGCCGCTCCTGTTGACCACCGCCTTGCCGGACGCAGCGGCGCGATTGTCGGCTTTCTCTGCCGGGATCGACGACGTGATCGTCTTGCCGGCGCGTGCCAAGGAATTGGCAGCGCGCGTTCGGCTGCGCCTGGAACGGTTGGCCGAGCAACGGGTTCAGCGGGAGCGGGACGCGCTGACGAGCCTGCTGCTGCGGCGCGCCTTCGTGGAGCGATTCCGCGGCCGTCTGGCGGAATTGCGCCGCAGCCGTGGCCAGGCCTCCATCGCCCTGCTGGACATCGACCACTTCAAGCGCATCAACGACGAGTTGGGCCACCTGGTGGGCGATCGCGTGCTGGCTGCATTTGGCCATGCCCTGGACGGAAACCATCGCGAAGAGGATCTCTGCTGTCGGTGGGGCGGCGAGGAGTTCGTCATCGCCTGCTTCGAGCAGGATGCGCAGACCATGCGCACGATCGTGCAGCGATTCCTCGACCGGTTCAGCGATCGCGTATTCCAGGACGACGCCGGCAAGCCCTTCAAGGTGAGCTTCAGCGCCGGCGTCGCCACGTGGCCCGCCGACGGTGACGAGCTGGTCACGTTGTTGAAATGCGCCGACGAGCGCCTCTACGAAGCCAAAGGCGCTGGCCGCGCGCGCGTTGTCTGAACGCGCCTATTTCGCCGCGTCGTACTCGAGCCAGTACCAGCCGCGCAGCTGACCGCCCTTGTAGCCCATGGCCTTGTCTTCCGGGAACTCGCCCTCGACCCGCTTCTTCATGCCTTCGCCCAGAGCGCTGTCCAGGCCGTGGCATCGAATGCACTCGATGGCCAATCCGATGGCCTCGATGTAGCCCCGCCGGCCCTTGCCGACATCGAACAGGTAGGTGCTCTTTTCCAGCTTGTGGGTCTTGAGGTTGTCCAGCTCCTTGATGGTGCGCACCGCCCAGGTTGGGATGGCGTTGGCCGGGTTGCGCAAGCGGCTGCTCGTGCGGCCGAACTTCAGGTTGATGGCTGAGACGCCGTCCGTCTTGGCCGCCTTGGCGTCATTGGTCGTGTGCGCGCCCTCGAGCTTGCCGTCACTCTTGAGCGCCTCCTTGAGCCCCACATCGAAACCCGCCTTGAGCTTGGTCAGCACCTTCTCTCCGGCCAGGGGCAGGTCCTCGTTGACCTCCGGGAAGACCTCACCAGGCTTCTCGCATCCCCAAGCAGTAAACATCATCACGCAGGCGAGCCCCAAGGCCGCGATGCGGCTCATCCGGTGAATGCGGTACATCATCGCCTCCAAGTTGTCGGCGGACGCGCGCCCTGCCGACTGAATGCGTGCGCGGCGAATCACCGCGAACGCCCGCGCTGGCACCGGCCCCGATCGAGCCCGATTCGCGCGTCGCTTCGGTGGAAACCTAGGCACGATTCCGAAGACATCAAGCGACTTCAATCAAGTCCCCGGGGTATGAAATCGCGTCCACCGCCGCATGGTGCAGGGCATTGTGTGCCGACCCCGGCCCGCGGTAGGCTCCCCCCGCCGGGACCGCGAGGCGCTGGTTGGCCGTGGCTGCCCGGTGGTAAACCGATGTGAGGAAGCGATGATCTTCAAGAAATTCTGGGCCGCCATGCGGGCGCAATTCAATGAGCTGGCCAACTTCTTCTGGGAGGCCGATCCGATCGCCCAGATGCAGTACGAGTACGACATGGCCGTGGAGCAACTCAAGGAGGGTCGCAAGGGCCTGGAGATGTACCGCGGGCTGGTCGAGAAGGTGGCCCGCCAGGTGCGTCAGGGCGAGTCCGAAGAGAAGAAATTGCAGGCCCGCGTCAAGGCCTACCTCAAGGCCGGTGATCGCGACAGCGCCAAGCGCTACGCCCTGCAGCTGCAGCAGGCCAAGACCCAGCTGGCGCAGAATCGCGAGCAGCTGCAGATGCACGAGACCGCGTACGAGAACAACCTCAAGAAGATCAAACACGCCAACAAGAAGCTCGCCGGCGTTCGCGACAAGATCAAGCGTTATGACGCCGAGTTGAAGATGAGCGAGGCCGAGGCGGAGATCGCCCAGCTCTCGCAGAGCTTCGACATGGATCTGACCACCGACTTCGGCCAGCTCGAGACCATGATTCAGGGCAAGATCGACGCCAATCGTGGCAAGGCCCGGGTCGCCACCGATCTGAGTGAGCGCGGGCTCGGCGAGATCGCCGCCGAGGAGGCCATGGAAGACGCCATGGCCGAGGATGCCCTGGCCGAGTTCGAGGTCGAGTTGGGCCTGCGAGCGCCCGAGGTGGTCGCAGTCAGCAGCGCCGACAAGAACCTCGGCCCTGCCATCGCAGAGCCCGAGTTGGAAGAGCAGACCAGCTGATCGAAATGCCGCCGCAGGTGGCCCGTACACAGAGGTAGTCCATGGCCAGCAAGCCGAAACCCGGATTCTATATCGCCATATTCGTCGTCATCATCGCCCTGGTCGGCTTCGCCCTGTACCGCTTCGGCGGCAGCGAAGGCGGTGACAGCGGCGACGGCGACAAAGCCGCCACGCCGATCACCGCCGATGACCTCAAGAAGGCTGCTGGCGGCGACAAGGCGGCCGCCAAACCGGATGACGGCGCCGTGGAAGCCCCCGATCAGCAGGGCATCACCACGGTCAAGGAGTACGACTACGTGCCCTCGACCAAGCTGCCGGACGTCAAGGGCGTGTCCAACTACAAGGCCATGAAGGATCGGGTGGTGCGCTTCGCCATCAACGTCTGGGCCGGGTGGGCGCCCATCGTGGCGGCCAACGGCGGATTCAAGGCCGGCAAGGTCTGGAAGGGCGCAGATGGCAAGGACTTCAAGGTCGAGCTCGTGCTCATCGACGACCCGGTGGCCATGCGCGATGCCTTCGCCGCCGGCGATGTGCACATCGGCTGGGCGACCGTCGACATGCTGCCCCTGTTGCTGGAGGGCTTGCGCAAGGACAGCCGCGTGATGCCGCGCGTGTTCCAGCAGATCGACTGGTCCAACGGCGGTGACGGCATCGTCGTCCGCGGCGACATCAAGACCATCGGCGACCTGCGCGGCAAGTCCATCGTGCTGGCGCAGAACTCTCCGTCGCACTTCTTCGTGCTCAACGCGCTCATCAACGCCGGCGTGCAGCCAGCCGAGGTGACCTTCAAGTTCACCGCCGACGCCTTCCAGGCGGCCGCTGCCTTCAACGCCGACAAGTCCCTGGCCGCCTGCGTTTCCTGGGCGCCGGACATCTACAACCTGGCCAAGGTCAAGGGCAACAACCTGATCGTATCGACCGAGACGGCCAACAAGCTCATCGCCGATGTGTGGTTCGCCCGTGCTGACTTCGCTAAGGATAACAAAGACATCATCGAAGGCCTGGTGCGCGGCATCTTCGACGCCATGGAGACCATCCAGGGCGACGAAGGCAAGCAGAACGTGGCCAAGTGGATGGCTGAGGGCTACTCCATGCCGCCCGACGAGGCCCTGGGGATGCTGGGCGACGCCCACAGCACCAACTTCGCCGAGAATCGGGAGTTCTTCCTCAACCAGAACAACCCGACCAACTTCGAGCGCACCTACGCCACCGCCCACTACCTCTACCGGCGCATCGGCGCGGTCTCCTCGAAGGTCGCTTTCGACCAGATCATGGACTTCTCGGTCATCAAAAAGCTGGCCAAGGAAGAGAAGTACGCCAACTCCAAGGACACCTACCAGGTGCGCTTCGTCGCCCGTTCAGCGGAGTCCATCCAGGCCGAATCGGGCGAGATCCTGACCAAGACGGTGGTCATCCACTTCTTCCCCAACTCCTGGGATATCAGCAAGAAGATCACCGGCCTGGTCAACGGCAAGCCGACCGAGCGCCTGTACGATCCCAACGCAGGCTTCGTGGTCGAGGAGGTGGGCAAGCTCGCCGGCCAGTACGGTGCCGCGCGCATCGTCATCGAGGGCCACACCGACGCCTCCATGAAGGGGCGCGTGCCCGGCACGGCGGTCAAACGCCTGGCCAACAATCGCGCCAACTCGGTCAAGGAGGCGCTGATGAACAAGTTCAACACCCTGCAGGCCAACCAGGTCTCGACGCAGGGGGTGGGCTGGGATCGCCCCGCCGACGCCAACGACCCGCTGAACCACGCCAAGAATCGGCGCGTCGAGGTCAAGGTCTACCCGCTCGAGGCGGTGCCGGGTAAATGAGCGAACAGCGCCCTGAGCTGCTCGCCCTGCGGGTCGACCCGCCGACGTTGATCGGCAAGGGCCTGGGCGCGCTCTGCGTCTGCCTCATCCTCCTGGTCTGGTACCTGGTCACCCTTGGCGAGATCGCCGAGGAGCGCCTGGTCTCGCCGGCCATCCTGCCTTCGCCCGGCGAGGTCATCGCCAGTCTGCACTCCCTGGTCACCGAGCGCGCCCTGCTGCGTGGCATCGTGGCCACCCTCAAGCGGGTCTTCTTTGGCTTTGGCCTGGCGGTGCTGGTCGGCGTGCCGGCGGGCATCCTGGCTGGCTCCTGGCGCCTCTTCGGCTCCTTCTGGGCGCCGCTGGTGCTCTTCGGTCGCAACGTGCCCATCGCCGCGTTGATCCCGCTGACCATCCTCTGGTTTGGCATCGGCGAGAGCCAGAAGGTGATGTTCATCTTCCTGGCGACGCTGCCCTTCATCTTCGCCGACTCCGGTTCTTCGGTGACGGCCATCGCCGACCGCTACGTGGAGACGGCCCAGACCCTGGGCGCCAGCCGCTGGCAGATCGTGCTCAAGGTGCTGCTGCCCCTGTCCATGCCGTCCATCTACACCTCGTTGCGGCACCTGTTCGGGCTTGCCTTCGGCTACATCATGCTGGCCGAGTTGATCAACGCCAAGTACGGCCTCGGCCACCTGTTGTCTACGAGCCAGCGGCGTGGTCTGACCGAGCACATCATCCTGATCCTGCTGATTATCGGCGCCCTGGCGTGGGCCATCGATCGCACGTTGGTGTTCATGCAGCGCGGCCTCTTCCCCTATCGCAAGGATATCTGACGGCGAGTTGATGACGGATAAGCGACCACCAGAAGAAGACGCTCAGGACGCCGAGGAATCGGCGTTGGATGCTGCTGTAGATGCGCTTGTGGCCGAGGTGGCTGGCGCAGAGTCCGCGTCCGAGTCCGCGCCCGAGTCCGCGTCTGAGTCCGAGTCCGAGTCCGTGACCGAATCAGGTCCCGTGCCGCTGGTCGAGTTTCGCGATGTGGCGAAGGTCTACGGCTCTGGGGACGACGCCTTTACGGCCATCCAGAACGTCAACTTCACCGTGCAGGACCGACCGGATCACGGCGAGTTTGTCGCCATCCTGGGCCCCAGCGGCTGTGGCAAGTCGACCGTGTTGCGGCTCATCGCCGGCTTGCGGCCGCAGCATCCGCCCACCCGCGGCGAGGTGCTGGTTGACGGTGTTCGCGTTGGCGGGCCGGGTGCAGATCGGGGCATGGTCTTTCAGGACTACACCTCTTTTGACCACCGCACCGTGCTCGACAACGTCGCCTTCGGCCTGGAGTGCCGGGGGGTGCGCAAGGAGCAGCGCTACGACGAGGCGCGCCAGTGGATCGACCGGGTGGGCCTGTCGGTGGCCAACGACCAGGGCAAGTATCCGCACGAGCTCAGCGGCGGTATGCGCCAGCGCGTGGCCATCGCGCGGACGTTGATCCTGGAGCCGCGCATCATCTTGATGGACGAGCCATTCGGCGCCCTGGATCCGTCGACGCGCATGCATATGCAGGATCAGTTGGTGGGTCTGTGGCGCGAGCTGCAGGCGACCGTCTTCTTCGTCACCCACTCCATCGAGGAGGCGGTCTTCCTGGGCGACCGGGTCTACATCCTGTCGTCCTCGCCGGGCACCATCCAGCGTGAGATCGAGGTGCCACCGCCGGATCGGCCGGCTCGCGAGATGCAGCAGGAGCGACAGTTCCTCGAGCACGTCTTCGACATCCGCAACACCATCGAGCGCCTGGAGGCGTCGCAGCGGGGTGGTGATGATTGAGAAGAGAGCCGGCGGCGCAGGCATCGGCACCTACCTCAAGGAAGCCTTCTTCTTCCGCTGGAATATGCTCGCCTTGATCGGTGCCACCGCCGCCGCCTTCATCAGCGGCCATCCGGACATCGTCCTGCCCCTGGTCGCCGCCGGCGAACTCACCTACCTGGCCGGACTTGTTTCGATTCCGAAATTCCGCTCGGCTATCGACGCCAAGGCCCACGCGGCCAGCAAGGGCATCAGCGTCGAGGATGCCACCAAACCGGTCAGCTTCATGCAGATGCTGGCCGGCATCGACGGACTCTCCCGACAGCGATTCATCCGCCTGCGTAAGCGCTGCCTGGACATGCGTGGCATCGCCCATGGGGTCAGCGGACGGACCAGCTCCGGCGGCGGCCGCTCGGACGAAATACGCGCCCCGGCGCTCAACCGCATGCTCTGGGTCTTCCTGCGCCTGCTGCGCTCCAAGGAGGCCCTGGACAAGTTCCTGGCAACCACTGACGCCGACGCCATCGAGGCCAACCTCGCCGAGCTCAAGGGGCGACAGGAGAAGCTGGGCGCTGACGGGGATCCGCGCCTGCTGCGTTCCATCGCCGACAGCATCGCCACCGCCGAGATGCGGCTGACCAACTATCGCCGTTCCGAGGGCAACTCCGAGTTCGTCGACGTGGAGTTGGATCGCATCGAGGGCAAAATCCAGGCCCTGAGCGAGATGGCCATCAACCACCAGGATCCCGACTACATCTCCAGCCAGGTGGACAGCGTCGCCGAGAGCGTCTCCCACACCGAGGACGCCATGCGCGAGATGCAGCACATCACCGGACTGACCGAGGAGATGAGCGAGGCCCCGGACATCCTCGACGTGGAGCAGCTCGAGGTGGCCGGATGAGCAAGAAGGCTGCCCAGACCGCGCCCGCTGCCGAGGATCGGGCCCCCGCGGGCGGCGCGACCACGTCGGCCGACCTGCCGGAATGGTTCCCCATCTGGGCCCGACGCATCGCGGAGCTCTATTTCTCGGGCACCACGTCCATGTTTGCCCTGCATGGCAACACCTGGGACCTGACCTGGATGGGCGCCGAGGATCGCTACGGCACCCTGGCTGAGTTCCTGGCCGAGCAACTCTTCGGCCGCTGGGACCTGGTGCTGCACTACGACCTGGCCCGCGGCATCCGCTGCCTGGCCGGCCGAAACGCCCGCCGACTCGAGGAGATGGTCGCCACCGCCAATCGACGGCTGGGCGACGTCAAGGCCATCGAGCGCAAGCCCCTGGCGGCGCTGGCGGCCCTGGATCGGCTGGTGCAGTTCAACGCCACCAGCAATCCCGAGCGGCGTCTGTCCTGCGCGGTGATCATCGAGCACGCATCTTTCGTGGCGCCCGCTGGTGGCCGGCAAGGTGCCGACTCGGCCACCTGCATCGCCACCCTGCTGGGCTGGGCGGCGAGCCCCTACGTCAAGCGCCTGAACATGGCCTTTGTCATGGTCGATCCGGCCCTGACGGCCATCAGTGAGCGCCTGGTGGGCAACCCCCACGTGGCCGCCATCGATGTGCCCCTGCCGGCGGAGAACGAGCGCTTGCGCTACATCGAGGCCGTGGCCGATGGGCGCCAGGCCGACAGCGTCTCGGACTACTCCTGGACCGAGATCGCCGACCTGACCGCCGGCATCTCGTTGACCGACCTGGGCGTCTTGCTCGGCTCGGCCATCGAGGGCGGCACCCGCCTGGATGCCAACCGCTTCCGCGAGCTGAAGAAGCGCCTGATCGAGCGGCAGGCCCACGGGTTGCTGGAGTTCATCGAGCCCAAGTGGGGCCTGGACATGGTGGTCGGTCATGACGGCGCCAAGGCCCGCCTGAAGCAGGACGCCGAGCTGCTCGCCCGCGGGCGCCTGCAGAGCGTGCCCATGGGCTACCTCTTCTGCGGCCCGGTGGGCACGGGCAAGTCCTTCCTGGCGCAATGCGCCGCCGGCTCCGTGGGCATCCCCTGCGTCAAGCTGAAGAACTTCCGCTCCAAGTACGTCGGCGAGACCGAAGCCAACCTGGAGAAGGTGCTCGGCGTGCTGCGCGGCATGGGCCCGGTGGCGGTCATCGTCGACGAGGCCGACGCCATGCTCGGCGATCGACAGCAGGGCGGCGACTCCGGCGTGGGCAGCCGGGTATTCGGCATGATCGCTGCCCAGATGGGCGACACCACCTATCGGGGCAAGATCCTCTGGATGCTGCTCACCGCGCGCCCCGACCTGCTGCCCATCGACCTGAAGCGGCAGGGCCGGGCCGAGGTGCACGTGCCGCTCTTCTACCCGACCTCCGAAGAAGAGGTGAAGCAACTCTTCGTGGTTCTGGCCAAGAAGTCGGGCGCGAAGCTGGCCGCCAAGGACGTGCCCCCCTGCCCGCACACCGGCAGCCTGTCCGGCGCCGACGTGGAAGGCATCGTCGGTCGGGCCTGGCGCGCTGCCATGCTCGCCGACGAAGACCACATCAGCCGCAAGCGCCTCAAGGACGCCATGGCCGCGTTCATGCCCTCGACCCAGACCATGGAGCGCCGCCTGCAGCGCTACGCGGCGATCATCGAGTGCACCGACCGCGACTTCCTGCCCGACGCCATCGCGCGTGAACTGGAAGAGGCCGGTGGCCGCGAAAAACTGCAGGGCAAGATGACCGCCATCAAGCATTTGCTGGAGGCGAGCTGAACCACCCTTGGCGACCGGCACAATGTAAGCAGGCGTCACTTAGCACGAAGGGGACCGACCCCCCGGACCGAGACGACGGAGGAACCCATGGCTCGAATCAACTGGCTCGACGACGACACCAACCTGCCCGCGCTGGACGCCCACGTTCAGCAGCTCGAGCATTTCAACCGCAGCCTGGCCGACGGCGTGATCGACTCGGCCGAGCTGGCCACCCAACTCGACCACGTCGTCAACGCCATGAAGGCGGTCCAGGGTGAGCTGAGCGATGCCCAGCACGCCAAGGTCACCAGCCTGCTGGTAGAGCTGACGGCCTACAACGTCATGCAGACCCTGCACGAGCTGGCCGCCAGCCGCGCCCGTTCAGTCGTGCGGTGAGTAGGAACTCTGACCAAGAGGTCAAGTTTCGAGCGCCGGTGGCCGAGTTCGTCACCACCGGCCCGGATGATCGCACCCTGGTACCGGGCGGGCGCGTCTATCGGCCGCCCAGCGAGCACGACTCCCTGTTGCTGCAGGTCACCGTCGGCTGCTCCCACAATCGATGCGTCTATTGCGACATGTACAGCGACAAACGCTTCGCCATCCGGCCCTTCGAGCAGGTGCAGGCGCTGCTGAAGCGATTCGCCCGCGAGCCCCCGGCGCCGTCGGGTCGTGTGTTCCTCTGCGATGGCGACGCGCTGATCATGCCCAACAAGCGCCTGGTCCCGGTGCTGCGCGCCATCGGGGAGCACCTGCCCTGGGTTCGTCGGGTGGCCAGCTACGGCGATTGCCGCTCCATCCTGCGCAAGTCGGTCGCTGAGCTGCGGGAGCTGAGGGAGCTGGGCCTGGGTATGATCTACCACGGCGTCGAGACGGGCGATGACCAGTGCATGGCCGCCATCGTCAAAGGCTCCAAGCGCGACGAGGTGATCGAAGCGGCCGACCGGTTGCGCGAGGCCGGCATCCTGCACTCGGTGATCGTCCTGCTGGGCATCGGCGGCGTCGCCGGCAGCGAGCGCCACGCCGAGCAGACAGTGTCCCTCTTGTCGCGCATCAACCCGCCATTCGTCGGCGCCCTTACGACCACAGTAATAGACGGTACCCGTTTATGGGAACTGCAACACTGCGGCGATTTCGAGCTACCAGACCGCTTCACGATGCTGGGCGAATTGCGCACAATCATCGCAGATGCAAAGCTATCTAACAGTCGCTTCTCGAGCAACCACGCGTCCAACTACCTGCCCCTGCGTGGCGTGCTGTCGCGCGACCGGGATGCCATGGTCGCCATGCTCGACCAGGTTCTGGCCGCGCGCGACGCCGGGCTGCTGAAGCCGGAATGGCTGCGCGGTCTTTGAAGTGACCACGCCGAAGCCCTTCGGACTCACGGTCCAGGCGGCCGTGGCGCGAATCGAGGCCCTCGATCCGGGCGCTGGCGTCTTCCTGGCCACCCGACTGGACAATGCCCTGGCAGAGGCCGTCGAACGGGCGCAGGAGGCCCGACTTCCGCCCCTTGCCGGGGTTCCCTTCAGCATCAAGGACGAGTTCGACACGAGGAGCCTGCCGACCACCGGTGGCAGCTGGCGTCATCGGCGTCGCCAGCCAACCGCCGACAGCGACGTCGTCGCCTGTTTTCGGGACGCCGGCGCCATCTTGCTGGGCAAGACCAACCTCAGTGACCTGGGCGTGGCCCCCGAGGCGGCCAGCTACCTGGGCGGGGCGGCGCGCAATCCCTTTGACGCCCGGCGCACAGCCGGTGGCAGCTCAGGGGGTTCTGCGGCGGCGGTGGCGCTGGGCTGCTCGGCCTTCGACTGGGGCACGGATATCGGCGGCAGCATCCGTATGCCGGCGGCTTTCTGCGGCATCCTGGGGTTGCGCTTGAGTCACCAGACCTGGCCGATCGGCACCGGGTTCTTTCCGCCTGTGCCACCGGCCATGGCCTGGATGTGCGGGCAGGGCCCCCTGACCCGGACCACAGGGCAGATGCGCGCGGTGCTGTCGGTCGCCGCTGAGCGTCTGCGAACTGGCAGCAGCGAGCCCTGGCAACCGACCGCCGTCATCATTCAGCCGCCGGATCGGGGCCGCTGGCCGAGCTTCGCCGACGACGTCCGACCCCACCTCGAGGCCGCGCTGGACGGCCCTGTCCGGCTGGCCGAGGGTCTCGAGCGGCCGTCGGCAATCTACCGTCGCTACGCCGCTGTCTGGGCCTCCCACCTGGACGACCTCCTGGCCTCCGATCCCGGCCTGAACCTGGCCTCGGGCCTGTCGGCGGTGCTCTCGTCGGTGTTCCTGCGCGGGCTCCTGGGTGATCGCCGCATCCACCCGGCCACCGCCGAGATCCTGCTCCAGGTCGCCCTGGGCCGCTACACGATCTTTCGCAACAAGCAGGCCGCCAAGGCGCGCGCCCTCGAGGTCCGAGACGCTTATCGGCAGCGATGGCAGGACGGTCAGGTGATCGCCACCCCGGTCTGCCCTTATCCGCCACCGCGCATCGGCAGATCCAACTACCAGGTGAACCTGTTGTCCTGCACAGTGGCCGGCAACCTGGCCGATTCGACCGCCATCTCGATCCCCTTCGGAACCTTCGATGGCCGCCTGCCCCGGGCCATCCAGCTGATGGGCCCGCCGGGCAGCGAAGAGGTGTTGCTCGACCTGACGGACAGGTTCATCGCCTCACGAGATCGGGATCCAGGCCTGGCCCAGCCGGCGCTGCCGTAGCTGAGTGCTGGCCAGTACGTGGACGGAGGGCTCCGCTGAACCGCGGCCTCCTGGAGCGGGCCCAAACGGCGACCAATCCCGCATTCAACCACCAGTTGATCCAGGGCAAGTCGCGTCGCGACAGCCGTTGACTCGTTCTCCCGCGCGAGGTATCAACCGACAATGCAGTCCGGTGGATTTGTGGCCGGGCCCCAATCACTCGTCGCGAACAACAGACGAAGCGGCGGCATGACAAAGCGGACATCGAGATGATTCCATCTGCTGTCACACGATCCAGGAGAAACACCATGAGAACCCTGCTGCTCACGGGGGCCATTCTGCTGCTGGCCATGCCGGTGCTGGCCGCCAAACCGGTCCGTTCGGGACTGCCCACCTCCATCAGCTCCCAGACCCAGGAATGCATCGGCTGCCACAAGGACGAGACCCCCGGTCTGTACCAGCAGTGGGGCGCCAGCAAGCACTACGGCGGCAATGTGGGCTGCTACGAGTGCCACCAGGCGCAGAAGGGCGACAAGGACGCCATGAAGCATGAGGGCTTCCTCATCAGCATCATCGTCAGCCCCAAGGATTGCTCCCGCTGCCACGCCCGCGAGGTCAAGGAGTTCGAGGGCTCGCACCACTCCAAGGGCGCCCGCATCCTCGGCTCGCTGGACAACGTGCTCGCCGAGGTGGTCGAGGGCAACAGCGCCTTCAAGACCCCCGGCTTCAAGCACGGCAACTCCGCCGCCGCGGTCAACGGCTGCTGGCAGTGTCACGGCTCGCAGGTGAAGGTGCTCAAGAACGGCAAGCTCGACCCGGCCACCTGGCCCAACAGCGGCATCGGCCGGATCAACCCCGACGGTAGCGAGGGCTCCTGCAGCGCCTGCCACATGCGGCATAGTTTCTCGGCCGCGCAGGCCCGTCACCCCGACACCTGCGGCAAGTGCCACCTGGGCCCCGATCACCCACAGAAGGAGGTCTACGAGGAGTCCAAGCACGGCATCGCCTTCTTCTCCAACATCAAGAAGATGAACCTGGACTCGCCCAAGTGGATCCCCGGCGAGGACTACTCCGCCGCGCCCACCTGTGCCACCTGCCACATGTCCGCCACCCGCAACCTGCCGGTGACCCACGACATCGGCATGCGCATCAGCTGGAACAACCGCCCCGTGGTCTCCATCCGGCCCGAGAAGAGCGACGCCAAGATGGGCCTGCCGGGCGCCAAGGTGAACTGGAAGAAGCGCCGCGCCAACATGAAGGACGTCTGCACCGCCTGCCACAACGAGAGCTGGGCGGATAACTTCTTCATCCAGTACGACGGCCTGATCGAGTTGTACAATGAGAAGTACGCCAAGCCCGGCCGCGCCCTCTACAACGCCGCCAAGCCGCTGCTGCGGCCCATCAAGTTCGCCAACAAGCTCGACTTCATCTGGTTCGAGCTCTGGCACCACGAAGGCCGCCGCGCCCGCCACGGCGCCTCCATGATGGCGCCGGACTACACGCACTGGCACGGCACCTACGACCTGGCCAAGCACTTCTACGCCAAGTACGTGCCCGAGCTCGAAAAGCTCATCGAGAAGGGCAGCAAGAGCAAGGACGCCAAGAAGCAGAAGGCCGCCAAGAACCTCAAGGCCAAGCTCGACGAGGTCCTCGCCACGCCGAACCACCGCTGGTTCATCGGCAAGATGGACCCCGCCGAGAAGAAGCGCCGCGACAAGGCAGCCAAGGCGTTCAAGAAGCGCTACAGCAAGTAGCCGCCGTCGCTACGGTCAGGTATCGACACTTGACACCTTTCGCCCTGTTCGCCACACCCAAGCCCCGCCATCAAGAGGGTCAGGTATTGACACCTGACACCTTCGGGTCGGCGACCGTGTAGATCCTTCCGCTCCCTCACGCGTCAAAACGTCCAGGCCGCGTCGCACCCGTTCGCTCGACACCCTCCGTCAGCATCGCGCGGTGCCGCGTGTCTGGGGGGGAAGATGCTGCGTACGAGGATGCTGTCTGGGACCTGTCTGTTCACCTGCCTGGGGCTGGCTGCCGCGCTGTCATCGACCTCCGCGTCGGCCTTGGAACCTCCCGAAGCGAGCCGACTGCAAGTGCAGCTGCAGGCCCAGGGTCGGCAGGTCGCGCGCCAGGCGAACGCTCATGCCAAGGCGGGGCGCTGGGTCCAGGCGGTGCGGTTGCTGACCGCGTTTCGTCAGCGCGGTGTGCACGGCGTGCCCTTTGCGCCCGACAGCGAGCAGACCTACCTGGTCCGCTTTGGCATCGCCGACGCTCTGGCCCGCGCAGGCTTGTTGCAGAGCGCCGCCGACGGCTTCCTTCAGGTGCTTTTGCAAGGGCCGGACAAGGTGCACTTCGACGCCGCCTTCCAGCGCGTGCGTGCCCTCCGGCAGCAGATAGACTTCAAGCCACCAGAGCTCGAGCGGGTGGGCACCTTCTCGGTCGTCGGCAAGCCGCCGGCCGTTCGCAACAGCTTCCACTACGCCGCGGGACAGTTCCTGCACGAGTACGGTCTGGTCGACCAGGCGCTCCTGCATCTGCGGCGGGTCGAGGCCGACGCGATGGATTTCCCACGCGCCCGCTATCTGCTGGGCCTGATTGCCTTCGAGGAGCCCGGCAAGAGCAAGGTGGCCCGCCTCAAAGGCGCGATCCGAGCGTTCCAGGAAGCGGTGATCGCCGGTGAGCGAAGCGGTCAGCGAGGTGTCGTCGACCTGGCCTGGATGGCCCTGGCCCGGGCGGCTTACGAGCACGGTCAGTACGACGCTGCCATCTACTACTACAGAAAGATCGGCCCGCGTTCGCCCCGGTGGGGTCGGGCGCTGTACGAAGCCGGATGGTCCTACTTCCTCAAGCGGGATGTCAGCCGCGCCCTGGGCAGTTTTCACGCCCTGCACAGCCCCTATTTCAAGCGAGATTTTCACCCTGAACTGTGGATCATGGAGGCAGCGCTCTACGTGCAGACCTGCCATGTCTCCCACGCCGAAAAGGCCATGGCCAGCTTTGAAGGTGACGTGCTCACCCTTGGACCTCCCGTGCGCGACTTCCTGGCCCTGGAACGCAGCCCGGAGCGGGTCTATCGGCGCTTCGTCGCCGCCGCCAATAACGGCGGTCCGCGTCCGCTGCCTCGTCGGGTCATCGGTGCCGTGCTGCAGAATGCAGACTTCTTCGCGCTGCATCGCACCATTCGTCAGGTGGAAAAGGAGCAGGCCCTGATCAGCGCACAACTGGCGCGACTGCCGGTGTTCGGTCCCGCCGCAATGTCTCGCCTGAAGGCGCGTCGGGCCGAGCTGGTGGCCGAAGCTGGCGTGGTCGTCGAACGCGCTCTGCGCGGCGTGCAGCGGGACATCGCCAGGTACCACGACCGCCTGCAGGAGCTGCGCATCGACCTGCGCGAGATCGAAATCATGTTCCTCGATATCCGGGTGAAGAACCGCAAGCGGGCAGCGAAAAAGGGGCCCGATGCGCATTCCGCCGCCGGTCTGGCACCTGTCGAGCGCGGCGGCGTCATCGCCATGGCCGGATCCGAGTCCATGGTCTGGCCTTTCGAGGGTGAGTTCTGGCGCGACGAGGTGGGGGCCTACCGATCGTTCCTGACCAGCCGCTGCCACCTGGCCGAGGCTGGTCTCGATTTGTCCAGGGCAGCCGCGCCAGGGTCGCGGCCTTGAGCGCCTTCGACGGTCGCCATCACCGCACCCAGACCACCGCGTCCTTCAGCACATTCCAGCCCACGCAGCCGATGTGGATCGAGCCGTAGTTGGTCACCTTCGCCGCCGCCCCTGGGGGGACGAACTTCTTGGCCGCCTTGAGCACATTGGGCGCCAGGCTGAAGCCGCCGTTGAAGGCCGGATTGCCGTATTGGCGGGGGAACTCCTTGGGCCCCTGCAGCAGCAGGATCTGCTGGACGCCGTGGCAGGGCGTGTAGTTGGGGTAGTGCACACCATTCCATGACCAGCCGGTGCCGCCCGCGGACTTGCCGCCGGATTCGTAGTTGGCGTACGGCCGATTGTGATAGGGCGCGAACTTGTACGTGTTCGACTTGCTCTCGGCCAACAGCCACCAGTTGGTGCTCGATGACAGGGCCACCTGCTTGTGCGGGATGGAGAAGTTCAGCTTGTCCAGCTTGCTGATGTGCATCAACGAGGTCCAGCCGCCGCCAGAAGTCGTCATGTCGCACCAGGCCTGGAAGGCGGCCTTGGCGTTGGCGCCGAGCCAGTACAGGCCGCTCTTGGCGCCTGGCAGGGCGTCATGTACGGCTTTGCAGGAGATCGCCGGATTGATCTTACTGCCCACCGAGCAAGTGCCCTTGCTGCAGACGCCGGTGCCAGCGCAGGCGGTGCCATCTTTGACCGCCGGTGCCACGCAACCCGTCTTCGGTACACATGCATCGGCCGTGCAGGGGTTGCCATCGTCACAGGTGATGGCGCTGCCTGCGCACTTGCCCTTGCTGCAGACGTCGCCCTTGGTGCACGCGCTGCCGTCGTTGCATGGCACGTCGACCGATAGCGTCTGGCAGCCCTTGGCCGGGTCGCACCAGTCCACGGTGCAGATGGTGCCGTCATCGCAGACCAACTTGTTGCCGGCGCAGGCCCCCGAGCCGCAGATATCGCTCTTGGTGCAGGCATTACCGTCGTCGCAGGCTTTGTCGTTATTGGTGACCGTGCAGCCGCTCGCCGGCGCGCAGGCGTCGTCGGTGCAGGGGTTGTTGTCATCGCAGACCACCGCCTTGCCCGGCTTGCATTTGCCGAGGCCGCAGGCGTCGCCGACGGTGCAGACCGAGCCGTCATCGCAGGACAGCGTATTGGCCGTGCTCTGGCAGCCCTTGGTCGGGTGACAGAGATCGGTGGTGCAGCCGTTCTTGTCGTCGCAGCTCACCGGTGCCCCGGCGGTACAGGTCTTGTTGGTGCAACTGTCGCCCTTGGTGCAGGCGTGACCGTCATCGCAAGGCGCTTTGTTGGCGGCGTGGGTGCAGCCCTTGGCTTTGTCGCAGCCATCGTCGGTACAGCCGTTGCCGTCATCGCAGTTGGTGGCTTTACCTGGGCTGCAGGTGCCGGTCGCGCATACATCGCCCTGGGTGCAGGCGCTGCCGTCGTCGCATGGCAGGGTGTTGGCAACCGACTTGCAGCCCTTGCCGGCATCGCAGGTCTCGGTGGTGCACGGGTTCTTGTCGTCACAGACGGGCGGTTTGCCAGGAGTGCACTTGCCGCCCTTGCACTGGTCGTCTCCGCTACAGGCGTTGCCGTCGTCGCAGGATTTGCTGTTGGCAGTGTGGGTGCAGCCCTTGGCCATGTCGCAGGCGTCGTCCGTGCAGGCGTTGCCGTCGTCGCAGACCACCGCCTTGCCGGGCACGCACTTTCCGGCGGCACATTTGTCGGCCTGGGTGCACTTGCTGCCGTCGTCGCAAGCCAGCGAGTTGGCCGGATGCACGCAGCCGGTCTTGGCATCGCAGCCATCGCTGGTGCACGAGTTGTCATCCTGGCAGACCTTGGCCTTGCCGGGTTCGCACAATCCCGCCGCGCAGACATCGCCCGAGGTGCACACGTTGCCATCGCTGCAAGCGGCCGTGTTGTGACCGTTTGCGCAGCCGGCCTGGACGTCGCAACTGTCGTCGGTGCAGGGATTGCCATCGTCGCAGACCACCGCCGCACCGCCGCCGCAGCTGCCGCCCTTGCACTGATCGGCCTGAGTGCACTTGCTGCCGTCGTCGCATGCGACGCTGTTGTTGGCATGCGCGCAGCCCGTCTTGGGCGTGCAGCTGTCGTCCGTGCAGAGGTTGCCGTCGTCGCATGACGTCAACGCGCCAGGCAGGCAGACACCGCCCTTGCAGCCATCGCCGCCGGTGCAGACGTTGCCGTCGTCGCAGTCACCGGTTGCGGGCACGTGGGTGCAGCCGGTGGCCGGTTTGCAGCTATCGGTGGTGCAGGGGTTGGCATCGTCGCAGTCCAGCTTGGCGCCTGCCACGCACAGTCCGGCCGCGCAGGCGTCGTTCTGCGTGCAGACATCGCCATCGTCGCAAGGTCCGCTGGCGGGAACGGTGATGCAGGCGCCGTCGGTATTGCAGGAACCGACCACGCAGGTGCCGTCAAGGGCTCCGCAGTCGACGTCGAAGTCGCAGCCGGAGGTGTCGACCAGCAGGCCGTCTGCGCTGTCACCGCCGTCTGCGTCGGCGGTCTCGCCGTCGTCATCGTTCGCCGCGTCATCGTTCGCCGCGTCATCATTCGGGACAGAATCTGCCAGGACATCGGCGGGCGTCGTCGCGTCGCTGGTAGTCGCATCGGCTGGCGCTCCGCCGTCTGTCAGCGAGGCGTCCGAAACGCCGCCATCAAGGGCAGTATCCCCATTGTCCGAAGCCGAGTCGTCAGCCGTAGCTGCATCGGTCGCCGGACCCGAATCCGATGGCACGGACATGTCGGCGGTGTTTCCGCCATCGGTCGCGGCATCGGCGACGACGGACGGTCCGGACACCGACTCGTCGGTGCCGCAGGCGGCCAGGAACAGGACGATGGCCGTGACGGTGATGTGGCGGCAAGTCAGCGATGACATGGGGCCTCCGGCGTCGCTCACACAGGTGGCGACGTTGGGGCAGAGGGTAGCATTTTGCCGGCAGCGCGTTCACACCGCCGCCTCTGCACAAGCTTGCTTTCATTGCGCATGCACGACCCTGACTTGTCGTCGACCCCATGTCGGGTGATGTTGCCACATGGTCAACCTCGACCCGAACCACGCCGTCCGCGTCGTCTTCACAAGGCACCTGACACGACACGTCGATGCGTCGCCTGCGGAGGTCAGCGCCGGTTCGCTGCGCGACGTGTTGAGCCAGGCATTCTCCGGCCGGGAGGCGCTGCGGGGCTATGTCCTCGACGATGCCGGCACGATCAGGCGCCATATTGCCGTCTTCGTCGACAACGACCACTGGCGCGGCTCAGACCTTCTCGAGCGCGAAGTCGCGGCCGGCGCCGAAGTCTACGTAATGCAGGCCCTCAGCGGCGGTTGAGTGCCTGCACACGCCTCGCGCTCTCACACCCCAAAGGACAGCAATGAGCCACCACACTGACCCCAACCGCCTGCTCGTCGGCACCCGCAAGGGGCTGTTCGAGCTGCGCGACGACCAGGGCGACCGCTGGCGCGTTGCGCGCCACAGCCACCACGCGATTCCGGTCACCCTGACATTGGCCGACCCGCGCGACGGTGCCTTGTATGCCGCGCTGGACCATGGGCACTTCGGGACCAAGTTGCAGCGCTCCGATGATGGCGGCGCCACCTGGCGCGAGTTGCCAGCGCCCTCTTTCCCAGCGGACGTCTACGACAAGAAGGGCGGCAAGCGGGCGACGGTCGGCGGCGTCTGGGCCTTGGCTGCCGGCGGCGACGGACAAACCGGCCGACTCTGGGCTGGAACTCTCAGCGGCGGCCTGTTCCGGAGCGACGACGGTGGCAGTTCCTGGGCACTGAATGACGCGTTGTGGTCGCGACCCGAGCGAGCGGAGTGGTTTGGAGGCGGCGCGGACACCCCAGCCATCCACAGCGTATTGGTCGATCCCAGAGATGCCGACCATGTGACCGTGGGCGTGTCCTGCGGCGGGGTCTGGCAGAGCCGAGATAGTGGTCAGACATGGACGCTGACCGCAGATGGCATGTTCGCGGCGTACATGCCACCGGATCGACGTGGTGATCCACGCATTCAGGATCCACACTGCGTCGTCGCCTGCCCGGCGCGCCCCGACGTACTCTGGTGCCAGCACCACAACGGCATCTTCAGAAGCGTCGACGGTGGCATCTCCTGGCAAGACGTCGAACCGCCCGCGCCGGCAGGGTTCGGCTTTCCGGTCGCGGCGCATCCTTCCGACCCAGACACTGCGTGGTTTGTCCCAGCGATCAGCGACGAGCAACGCATGCCGGCCGACGGTCAGCTCGTCGTCGCCCGGACGCGCGATGGCGGCGAGACGTTTGAGTTCCTGCGCGATGGCCTGCCGCAATCGCACGCATACGACCTGGTGTACCGGCACGCGCTCGCCCTCGGCGAGGACGGGAAGACCCTGCTATTCGGCTCGACGACCGGCAATCTCTACGCCAGCCGAGATGGTGGCGACTCGTGGAAGGTGGCCAGCCACAACCTGCCGCCAATCTACTCGGTACGCCTTGGGTGAGGCACCTGAAGTACCTCGAGAAGGCCTGGGGTGGCTCAGAAGTGCCAGTCGTTGACTGTCGACCTGACCTCCTGCGCCATACTCGCTCACTGTTCCATCGCCATGGAGGAAATCGCCGTCCACCAGACAGCTCGATTCGCCAACGCCCTGCTCTGGACTGCCACTGCGGCGACCCTCGCCCTGTGGCCCTGCCCCTCGCAGGCAGCCGACGCCGAGGCGGCGCCGGGCAAGCAGGTGCTCCAGCACGGCACTCCGTACCTTACCGTGCAGGTCGGCATCGAGTTGCACGCCATCGAGAAGGCGGCCCAAGAAGTGTCGCGCTCGGTCGATGACCTGGCCGTGTCGGTGCGCACCCTGACCAAGTCACCTTCGCTGAGTGAGGAGCAGAAGGCCGAACTGACGGCCGTGCTCGGGCGGGTCGACAAGCTCTCAGGTCGGGTCGTCGCCGCCATGGACCGCATGCCGGAGGCGGTCAAGGAGAGCCGCGATCCCCTCGTCAGCATCGCCGCCGACCTCGCCGGCGACGTGCGGCTGACCATCATCCTGACCCTGGTCGTGGCGCTCCTGGTGGTCATCCTGGCCCTGGTGGGGGTCTACCTCTTCACCATCCGGCCCGCCGGCAAGATGGTGGTCGCTTCATCGGCCCGCCTCATGAGCTTGACCGGTAGCCTGGAGCGGGCCATCGGTCTGGCGTCCGAGACCAACTCGGCGCAGCTGGAGCTGGCGAAGATCCTTGATGCGCAACGAGTGGCGTTGGACGGCTACAAGGCCGACGCGGTCAGGGCGAAAGGCGGCTGAGCAGGATTGGGCCGGGGCGAATCGCCGGCCTCTGTCAGGGCGGCCAGGGTTTACCCAGCAGCTTGCTCGACTTGGCGACGAGGTCTTTGCAATCGGTGTCTGCGGCCACCGGTCGCCAGATCAGGACCTCAGCCGGCCCGCTGACGGGCTTTTCCTTCACCGCGGCCAGCAGCATGTCCATTGTCGCGCCCACCGTCACCTGCTGTATTTTGACGTCTGGCTTCATATCCAGGCCACCATTTGACGACACATCGGCCGACCAGCCGCGCGTATTGCGCTGCACCACGTGCAGCTTTTGCTGACCGAGCAGGAAGATGTCCACGGTAACCGTGACGCCCGGTTTGCCATCCTTGTCGCCATCGATCACCGCCGCATGATCGCCCTGGCCAACCGCTGGCAGCGGGCCGTCGTAACCCGGCGTCAGGCCCAGGCGGGTCACGTGCGACGGTTGGGTGATGGTCTTGCCCTTGCGAGTCAGCGGGATCGGGTCCACCGGCAAGGCGGCGACGAACGTGGCGGGAAAGGTCACCTGGCTGCCATGCACCTCGTTGGCCGCCATGGCGCAGGTCTGCTGCAGGCTGCTGCCCTTGTCGCCAGTCCAGATCACCTGCACCAGGCCGATGGTGGTCGTGACCGACTCGGCCCAGGACGAGCCGAAAGGCGAGGGGTCTTGCTGTTGCACGCGGTAGCGGGTCCAGGACGCGTAGTAGACGGGCGCGCTCTTGACCGCGGCGTCAGCAGCGGGCGCCGCATCTGCCATCGCGCCACTATCTGTAGTTGCGCCGCCGTCTGCCCTTTCGGAGTCATCTGCGGCGTCTGTCGCCACGGGGCCGGCGCCGTCGGCCTGGCCTCCGCTGTCCAGGTTCACCGGCCCGGAGTCGACCGGGGAGCTGGCTCCGTCGGTGGCGCCCCCGTCCACATCCGCGGACACATCGAGCAACCAGGGAGGCGTCGGCGGCGTGCCCGCGGGCGCCTCCGTGCTGCAGGCGACCAGTGCCAGCACGAGCCAGGGCACCAGACACGACGTCCACACGGGATGCGCGCCCGCCGATTTGCCCATCCTGTCCAACATCGAAACAGCGCCTCCACCACCAGGCGGCAGTGTAGGGTGCGCGCCGAAAGCGGAGCCAGTGACCCGATTGCATGTCCCTGAGATTGTGCGAGTTGGGAATCGCCCGGCACCCTCAGGGGCTACGCGTTGCCGGCCATGATCCGGCCCAGGCGCAAACGCCAGTAGACCCAGACGCCGTGGAAGACGACGAAGATGCCCAACACCAGCCAGGCAAAGAGCGGCCGACCGTGCGCACCCTCCAGGATCGACCACAAGATGCCCAGGGACGCAGTGGCCGACCAGATGACCTTGAGGTTGAGCATCGTGACGAAGCTCTGCGCGTCGGCGTTGCGGCCCAGCAGTGACTCGATGCCGATGCCGAACAGGGCCGCGGCGACCAGGCGGGCGGTGATGGGATCGACCTGCTGCCAGCCCACCAGCTCCAGCAGCATCACGGGCGCCACGAAGAGGGGCAGGGCGAAGAGGATGTCGGCCCAGAAGTGGATCACAAACGCCATGCGCAGCGCGCCCGGGACCCTCTCATCTATTTGGTTGGCCATGTTCACCTCTTCCGGAGCCGATTCGTCAACTGCCGCAAGAACGGCGGTCGGAGCATAACCGCGCTGTCTCCGTTCTTGCAGCGTTGCCATGGCAAAGCATCGTGAGGTCCCTTGCATCCGTGTCGCCCGACGCCGATGCTTGCCCCGCAGATGACGACAAACATCGGAGATGGTCATGAAGCAGGACGAGATGGGCATCGCCCGACGTGAGTTTCTCGGCAGCGGGCTGGCCCTCGGGGCCGGGGCGTTGCTTAGCGGTATGGCGTCGACTGCGTCGGCCGCCGCGCCCGTCAAGAAGCCCGTCGCGCCCGCAAAGACGCCCGCCGAGCCCTTGCCGCCCATGCCGACGGCGACCTTTGGCCGCAGCGGCGTGAAGGTCTCGCGCATCGCCCTGGGCACCGTCTTCGACACCGGCACCAGCCAGCTGGTCTTCGAGCGCGCCTGGAAGCTGGGCGTGCGCTACTGGGACACCGCCGACTGCTATCTCGGCGGTCGCAGCGAGCAGGGCATCGGGCGCTATTTCGGCCGCCATCCCGCCCGTCGCAAGGACATCTTCCTGGTCACCGCCTCCGATGCCCGCGACCCCGTCGGCATGGAGCGGCTACTGAGCCGGTCCTTGAAACGAATGAAGACCCGCCACATCGACCTCTTCCTGGTCCACGGCGTAAAGCACGTCGAAGAGCTCAACAAGGGCTCGCGCGCCTTCGCCGCCAAAGCCAAGGCGGACGGGCGCATCAAGATGTTCGGCTTCAGCACCCACAAGAACTGCACGCCCCTGCTCGCCGCCGCAGCGAAGATGCCCTGGATCGACGGCATCCTGGCCACCTGGAACTACGAGACCATGAAGGACGCCAGGGCCCAGGCGGCGGTGCAGGCCTGCTACGACGCCGGCATCGGCTTGACGGCCATGAAGGTCAACCGTTGCGCGCCGCCGAACCCCAAGGAAAAGCGCGACCGCGAGCTCGTCATCCGCCACATGGAGGCGGGCTACAGCCTGGAGCAGGCCCGATTGCTGGCGGTGCTGGGCGACCGGCGCATCGCCAGCGTGGCGCTGACGTTGAAGAACATCGGCCTTGTCAATCAGTACGCCGCGGCGGCCTTGGGTCGGCCGAAGCTGCCGGGGGTGTAGGCGCCCGCTGCGGCCTGTTCGGGCCTGCCTCGACTGCGCCACATTGTCGCGGATGATGCGACTGAAGGGCACCGGCGCCGGGCCCGGGATGACGCCTTTGCCAGCCGGGCCGCAGCCGATGCCCTGGAGCGCGAATCGCTGGCCGCCCCCGCGCTCGTGGCGCGGGCGTCCGAGCGGCCCGCCGTGGCGACCGGCCGTCAGCACATCCCGGGGAGCATCGCCATGGCCAGGTCTCGGTGTGGATTGCACCTGGAATCGCACCGCTGAGCCGGGTACCATGGCCGGGCAGGGAGCCCCCCGATGCGACAGCCCCCGTCCAGTCCCTTCCGATCTCAACTGATTGCAGCAGCCGCATTGTTGCTGCTCACCGCGCTGCCCTCGCTGACAGCCGCCGGCCCGCGCCGTGTCTCTCGCGCCAACTCGTCCGGCAGCGTGGTCTCCCGCCCGTGCACCGAAAAGGCGCTCGGACAGGTCCTCGTTCGCATCAGCCGCGAGCTCGCCGGAGTCCAGACCCTCCTGGCCGAACGACGGCGCGCCGAGGCGAGGGTCGCCGCATGGCTGGGCAAGACGCGCCCAGGCCGCAGCGCCAAGTCCTGTTCCGCATTCACCAAGCCGCGTCAGCGGCGCACCTGCCGCCGTCATGCGTCGAATCTCCGAGTCAAGGCCAGGCAGACGACCCGCAAGCTCAGCCGGGTGCGCTCCCTGCTGCGCTACATCTCCGACTGCGAGCGTACGCCCTCGCCCGGTGAGTTCGGGCGATTGCCCTGGCAACGCTGAGACGGCGGGTCGTCGGCGAGCGCGCCCGGCGTGAACCGCCGATTCCTTGCCACCCACAAACCGCATCGATATCGTGATCCGCATCCCCCCGGGAGGATTCGATGTGTAGCCCACGATCCACTCGCTGGACCGGTCGTCACGGCCGTCTTGCCCGCCTCTTCGTCTGCCTGGTCAACGTCGCGGTGTTGTGCAGCGCAGGCTGCGGCGATGACGAGGCCGTCACCGGCGAGCCGGCCACTGCGGACTCGACCGCCGACGATGGGCTGACGTTCGATGCCCTCCACTTCGACGCCGGCGGGGCGGCCGACGTTGCGAAGCGCACAGAAGACGCCGCCGCAGGCCTGGAAGATCAGCTTGCAACTCCGGATAACGGCGCACCGGACGTCGATCCCATGTCATCTTGCCCTGGCGGCACCGGCTGCGCGTGCGAAACAAACGGCGACTGCCTGGTTGGCAAGTGTATCCCAGGCCCCGATGGCAAGTTCTGCCCGAAGGCCTGCGTGGACGACTGCCCGACCGGTTTCAAGTGCTGGATGTACCCCATCGGGCCGCCGGACATCGCGCTCTGTGGGCCTCTCTGGCTGTACACCTGTGACCCTTGCTCGGCCTCGGAGCAGTGCAAGAGCTTTGGCGCCGGTGACGCTGCCTGCGTCGATCACGGCGCGGCGGGCAACTACTGCGGCGAGGCGTGCGACACGGCGGCGGACTGCCCCAAGGGATACGCGTGCACGACCGTGCAGACCACCGAAGGCAAGTCCGGCGAGCACTGCGTGCCCACACCTGCCGCAGATGATGCCGGACCTTTCGGCCCCTGCCCCTGCACCAAGCTCGCCACCTCCAAGAAGCTCACCACCACCTGCAACAAGACCGCCACCGACGCCGACGGCAAGACCATCGGCACCTGCACCGGCAACCGCACCTGCACCGCCGACGGCCTGTCCGACTGCAGCGCCGCCATGCCCACCGCCGAGGTCTGCAACGGCAAGGATGACGACTGCGATGGCGACATCGACGAGGCCTCCTGCGATGACGGCAACGGCTGCACGGTGGACGCCTGCAAGGGCGTTGACGGCTGCACCCACGCCGACCTGAATGGCACGCCCTGCGACGCCGACGGCAACATCTGCACCGACGGCGACAGCTGCACCAAGGGCATCTGCGTGCCCGGGCCGCCGAAGAAGTGCGACGACGGCAACCCCTGCACCAAGGGCGGCTGCGACCTGGCCATCGGCTGCACCCAGGCCAATGACGACGGCCAGCCCTGCGAGGCCGACGACAACCCGTGCACCGTCGGCGACGTCTGCAAGGGCGGCGGTTGCAAGCAGGGTACGGCCAAGGTCTGCGTCAGCGACAACGCCTGCGTGGCCGCAGCATGCGACGTCAAGACCGGCAAGTGCATCTTCACGCCCCAGGGCGCCGGCACGCCCTGCGATGACGGCAGCACCTGCACCGACAAGGATGGCTGCACCGCCGGCGCCTGCGTCGGCCAGGCCATCAACTGCGATGATGACAACCCCTGCACCACCGACGGCTGCGACAAGACGGTCGGCTGCACCAAGGTGCCCAACCAGGCGCCCTGCGATGACGGCAGCGCGTGCACCAAAGCCGACACCTGCGCCGGCGGCAGTTGCATCGGATTGCCGCTGTCGGTGAGCGCCGACTGCGACGACAACAACCCCTGCACGGACGACAGCTGCGCGCCCGCCACCGGCTGTGTGCACAGCCACAACAAGCTGCCCTGCGACGCGGATGGCTCCGCCTGCACCGTGGCCGACACCTGCGCCGCCGGCAAATGCCTGGCCGGCAAGGCGCTCGACTGCGACGACGGCAACATCTGCACCAGCGACCAGTGCGACAAGGCCGCCGGCTGCCAGCACGCGATCAACGGCAAACCCTGCGACGCCGATGACAACAAGTGCACCGTCGGCGACGTGTGCGCGGCCAAGGTCTGCGTCGCGGGCAAGAAGAAGGTCTGCGATGACGGCCAGGTCTGCACCGTGGACAGCTGCGACAAGAAGTCCGGCGCCTGCACCTGGGCCGGCGCGCCCGTCAACGGCCTGTCCTGCGACGCCGACGGCTCGGTCTGCACCGTCAAGGACGCCTGCAAAGACGGCAACTGCGTGCCCGGCAAGGCCCTGGATTGCGACGATGGCAACGGCTGCCGCGACGACGGCTGCGACCTGGCCAAGGGCTGCACCCACACCGACAACAATCTGGCCTGCAACGCCGACGACAACGCCTGCACCGTGGGCGATGGCTGCAAGGCCGGCAGCTGCGTGGCCGGCGCCAAAAAGGTCTGCAATGACGGCCAGGCGTGCACGGTGGACAGCTGCGACAAACAATCCGGCAAATGCGGCTATCTCGGCAAACCCCTGGACGGCCAGCCCTGCGATGCGGATGGCTCGGTCTGCTCCAGCAAGGACACCTGCGCCGGCGGCAGCTGCGTCAAGGGCAAACCACTGGCCTGCGATGACGGCAACAGCTGTACCATCGACACCTGCGATGCCAAGTCCGGCTGCAAACATGCCGCCAGCAGCCAGCCCTGCAACGCTGACGACAACAAGTGCACGGTCGACGATGTCTGCAAAGGCGGCAGCTGCGTCGCCGGGGCGCTGAAGAAGTGCGACGACGCCAAACCGTGCACTCTGGACGCCTGCGACACCAAGACGGGCATCTGCAGCCACGTCGCTGCGCCGCTCGAGGGCAATCTCTGCGACGCCGATGGCACGGTCTGCACACCCAAAGATCGCTGCAAGGCGGGGGTCTGCCTGCCCGACAAGCCGCTGAGCTGCGACGACAACAACGTCTGCACCGACGACAGCTGCGACGCCAAGGCGGGCTGCAAGCATGGCGCCAATACCAAACCCTGCCCCGACGCCAGCAAGTGCACCAAGGACGAGGTCTGCAAGGCCGGCAAGTGCACCACCCAGGCCGTGGTCTGCGATGACGGCAACCCGTGTACCAAGGACGCCTGCGACACCGCCAAGGGCTGCCAGGCCCCACCCCTGGCCGACCAGACCGGCTGCGGCAACGGCAAGTGGTGCAAGTCGGGCAAGTGCGTGCTCAAGGCGTTCTGCGGCGACGGCAAGATCAACCAGGCTTCAGAGCAGTGTGACGATGGCAATACGGCCGACGGCGATGGCTGCGACAAGAACTGCAAATCGGAGGCATGGACCAGCTGTCAGGCGCTCAAGAAAGCCAAACCCGGCGCCAAGAGCGGCACCTACCTCATCGATCCGGATGGAAGTGGCCCTGGCAAACCAGCGCTGACCTGGTGCGAGCTGGAAGCGGACGGCGGCGGCTGGACCCTTGTTTTGAAGGTCGACGGCAGCAAGAAGACCTTCCGCTACAACAACAAGGTCTGGACCGACAACAGCCTGGTGGCGCCCGCAGCCACAGCCTTGGACACCACCGAAGCCAAGCTGCCAGCCTGGAATACGGTGCCCTTCACCCAGATCCGCCTGGGCATGAAGGTCGGCAATACCACCCGCTGGCTGGTCATGAACTACGCCGCCAAGTCCATGTTTGCGGCCATGTCCGACAACAAGCACAAGGCCATCAACGGAACATCGCGCAACCAGTGGCTCACCTTCGTCAACGGCTCGTCGCTGCAGGGCAACTGCAACATGCGCGGCCTGAACGTGGCGCCCAACCCGGCCCACAACCGCGCCCGCATCGGCATCGTCGGCAACCAGGAGCCCAACTGCGGCTCGTGTGACTCCTGCCTCGGCATCGGCATCGGCGGCGGCGGCTGTGGATTCGATCCGGCGATTTCGGCAGGCAATATGTACTCGGGTTGCGGGGGCAACAAGGGCATCACCGGGTTTGCGTGGGTGATGGTCAGGTAGCTTGGATCTCGTGTAACGCACCAAGGCCGCGAGGTTGTGGGGGCGTTCGAGGCCCGAGTCATCCACGCCTTCCGAGCCGCGCCCATCGGCCAACCCATCGCCGGTCAGCGTCCCTGCACCCTCGGCGCAGGTGGAACGTAGAGTTGGGTGTCGCCCGACAGGTTGGTCGTGTTGTCGTAGAGCAGGTTGCGGGCGAGTTCGGCCTGTACGCCGGCCTGGGTCACGATGCCGTAGGCGCCCTTGGTCGCGAGGGAGTCGGTGACGGTCACCTTGCCCGAGCCATCCAGCAGGAAGCCGGCCCGCAGGTGGCCTGCGACCAATGTACGCGCGATGTGCACCTCGCCAACGTCCCGAGCGATGACCGCATCGGCAAGCTCGGCGGTCTGGGTGGGCTTGCCTCGCGCGTCCAGCTTGATCGCGTGCGTCGAGGCCAGGGTTTCGACGACCACGCAGCCTGTCATCACACCGCCTCCTTCGATAAACGAGACCCCAGCGGTGCGGTTGGCACGGAACAGACTCGATACAATCTTGGTGTTCTGTTCCGGTCGATATACCGACAGCCCGATTCCGTCCGTCTTGGTGACGGCAGCCTGCCCTTGCTCTCGATCTCCGACGATGGTGCCGGGCAGCGTATTTTCGATGCGCATGCCGACCAGGGTCGCGTGGGTGTCGACGCGCTCCTCCAGCGGAACCGGGCTCGTCGCGCCGTAGCCATGTGAGCCTGCCCCGACGCCCTGTGCGCCGGTGAGTCGACCGCCCTGTGCCACCAATTGTCCGCCTTCGGTGGCGTAGAGTCCGGCGGCAAAGCCGAACTTGGTCGCCTTGGTGTTCTGGATGAGCACGCCCATCGCAGTCAATCTCGAGCCGGGGTTGCGCACCGTGGCGCCACTGACGGCGTTGCCCACGAGCCAGCCGTTGACGATGTCGACCCGGGCCCCGTTGCCCGCTGCGACGGCACCCAAGCCCTGGCCGTTCGACAGCGGCCGCGTTCCGTCGACCAGGATTCGTACCGAGTGAACCTCAGCCCCTACCCCGAAGGCGTTCAGACCGGCGACGTAGTTGTCGCTCAGGCGCACATCGGTGAGCCGCAATCGTGCGCCCGCCTGGACCGCGACGCCATAGCCCGAACTGGCCACGTTGGGGTTGGGTCGCGTCCCGTCGATGAGCATGTTCTTCACGTCGACCGAGGTGGGCAGCGGTGAGGTATCGGCGCCGACTACGAGTCCTGCGTGCCGGTTGTCGCTCAATCGCGCGTCGCGGACGAGTACCTTGGCGTTGCCCGCGACGACGAGACCTTGGCCCCTGGCGAGTTCGGTCTGTCCGGTTCTTGTTCCGTCGGCCAACAAACCCCGCACCTCGAGGGTAGCTGCGACGCCGGCTGCGACATGTGCCATCGCCAGGCCGACCCCTGGGTTGGCGCTCGTGCGAAGCGAAGTGAGCGACCCGCTTGCACCCTTCTGGATCGTGATGCCCGAGTTTCCGCTTTTTGGGGACAGGCTCTCCAATGTTTGGTCCACGATCAGAGCGTTGGCGTCGAGCGTGGTGCCGGGGGCCAGCGCGAAGGCGCCATGGGCCCGGTTCTTATGCAATCGAACCCCAACCAGGCTCGCGTGGGCCCCTTGCACATAGATCCCTTCGCCGCGTGCCATGGGGTTGTTGACACCACAGTGGTCGACCAACAGGCCCTTCGCCGACACCGTGCCGTGGGCATCGTGGGCCCGCAGCCCTTGTGCCCGGTGGTGCGACACACGAACGCTGCGCAGGTGCGCGGTGCTGTTGAGTATCGCCAATCCCACGGCCATATGCAGCCCGACATTGGGCCTCGTGCCATCGATCAGCACCCGGTCGGCGTGCAGCGTTGTGCCTTGACCAACCGAAATCACCGCGGCCTCCCGATTGCGGGTCAGGCGCACCCGTCGAAGGCTGACCTTGCCCTTCCAGCCCAAGCCGATGCCCTGTCCTCTCCAGTCCTTGTAGCCGGCTTTGGTGCGGGCCACGACGGTGTCTTGAATGTCCAACGATCCGCCGAAGCTGGCGATGCCGACCCCGGACGATTCGTTGACCCATACCCGCTGCACGTGAACATCGGCCTTGTCTTTGGCGATCATACCCCAGCGGTCGCCCTTCAAAGTGAGTCCTCGGACGAGCACCTTGCTTGCGGGGCTTTTGGGTTCGACCCAGATCGCTGCCGTGTATTTGCCTGCCGCCTGCAGGCGGACAAGTGCCGCGCAGCGCCCAAGCAACTGCACAGGATGACTGATGAACAAGGAGTCCTTGTAGACGCCCGCCGCGATGGCCACCGTGCCGCCGGACGATGACTCGGTAACCGCCTTGGACAATGAGACGTAGGGCTTGGCGCGCGATCCGTCGCCCCCGGGCGTCGCCGATGCGTCGACAAAGACCACCTTCGGGCCCTCCTTGACGCCGCCAAAGGGGTCGTCGCCGCAGTCCTTGGGATCGGGGACGCAGTCGCGCAAGTCATCGACCAGCTCCGGACCGGGCTTGGTGATGAAGCCAGGTGGGCAGAGCCACGGCACCCCCACCGGCATACAGGTATCGGGCGCATCCGGGTCGGGCATGGCGCCGGCCCCGCAGCCTTTTTCGTCCGACCCGCAGATGCGCGTTTTGCCGCCTGGTCCGTGGCAGAAGCGGGTATCCAGCAGGGCTGGCAACTCGTCCAGCGGCGGCGTGCCAGCCGGCGCGTTCAGTGGGGGGAGTTTGGGCGTCCCTGCGCCGTCCCAAAGGACCGCTTGGGAGTCGCTCAGCGCGCCAGGCGGACGGCAAATGCCGTTGCTGTTCAGGTCCGGCCATTCTCCGGCCAGACAGCCTGCGCCCGCTCCCAACTCGTCCGCGCTACACAACCGGCCCACCGCGCGGCAGCCTGCGGCGGTCGGCTGGCATGGCTTGTCATCCTCCGTTCGCAAATCCCAACACCAACGTGGCACGCAATCCTGCGGGTCATCGAATATCTGCGTGGCGCACTCCGGGGGGGCGACCGTCAGGCAATTGTCGGTTGGAAAATCGTAGAATTGACCGGCCGGGCAGCAGGAGTCATCCGAACGCAGTTGGCGGCTGTGGCAACTTGGCCCGACGACGGTGTCGGTTGCTTGGGCGCTGTCCGCAGCCTGGGGGGTATCTGCTGGACTGCAGGAGCACAGACACGTCGCCGACAGGGCCAGCAGCCAGGCAGGACGGGCCGTTGCGATGCGGAAGCGGCGACGAAGGGGCATGGGACAGTATCGATGTCGGTTGTGCCGGAGACAAGGACGTTGCGTGCCTTGTCAGCCAGATGGCTCGGTAGTAGCCAGAATCTCGCGCAAAGCCGCAAAGCCGCAAAGCCGCAAAGCCGCAAAGCCGCAATGGAGGCCGGCCGTCAAGGCGCGAAGAAGAACACCCCATCAGATTGCGTGCCGACGACGATGGCGGGCTCGTCTTTGCCATTGAGCGACAGCGCCAGGTGCTTGACCGTGGACTTGTTGCCCAGGGTCTGCAGCGACCAGCCGCCCCCGACCTGCACCCCGTAGCGGGCGCTGCATTGGCCGAGATTGCAGCCGCCGAAGACCACGCGCATCGCCCCCTTGCTGTCCACGGCGATGGCGGTGGGCGACGACTTGAAGGAGTCGGCGACCTTGGCCGGTGCCGCCCAGGCAGCCCCCATCAGCTTGCTGGTCCAGACCTCGTGTTTGGTGGCCCAGATGGCGTAGACGGTGCCCTTTTCGTCGACGGCGACCGAGGGGTGGTTGGCCCACTTGTCGGTGGTGACCACCGGGCCGGCGCTGTGGCTGCCGCCCTTGCCGTGGCTGTACTTGACCCCGTTGTAGTCGGCCGCGAGCACATGTGCGACGCCCTTGGTGTCGACCGCCAGCGAGAACTCGTAACCCGACCACACGGGCAGGAAGACGGAGACCGACCACTTGGCGCCGGCTTTCTCGAAGTAGTGCAGCTTCTTCTTGCCGCCATCGGAGACCACAAGGTGCAGCTTGCCATCGGGGCCCACATCCAGGTTGGTGCGCCAGAGGTTGTAGGTCTCCAGGGTGATGTCCTCGTTGGTCCACGAGGTCGATTCCTGCCGCCAGGCGTGGCGCAGCACCACCTGTTTGTTGAAGGGGTTGTGGATGTAACTCAGGTGCCAGGTGGTCTTCGCGACGGCCAGGGAGAGCCCCTTGGCGTCCTTGCCGCCGACCTTGGATGGCTTGCCGGCGTTGCCGTCTTTGTCGACGACGGCCATGTACAGGTTCTTGCCGTAGTAGGTGTTGTCCCAGGCAGCGATTGGGCGGCCATCGGGCAGGTGATCCACGCCCACCGGTCCGTCGTCGGACTGCTTGCTGAGGGTCTGCTGCTCCAGGCCACAGCAGTCGCCTCCGCAGTGCTGAAATCCCGCGGAACAGGCCTTGGCCACGCACTTGCCGCTGGCGCACGCGGCGTTGGTGGTGCCTTCAGGACAGGGCGTGCAGTCGCCGCCGCACGCCGCGTAACCGCTCACGCAGCCCGTGGCCAGGCAGGCGTCGCCGACACAGCCGGTGGCGGTGATGAACTTCGACTCCGGGCACTTGCTGCAGGCGTTGCCGCAATGGGTGTAGTCCTTGTCGCATTGCACGCCGCAGGTGTTGCCGCCTGCGCATACCGCCTTGCCGTGGCTGCCCGGCTCGATGCACGGGGTGCAGGAGTTGCCGCAGCTGTTGGTGCTGGTATTGCTCAGGCATTGGCTGCCACAGAGGTGGTGTCCGCTGGCGCAGGTGGCCGCCTTGCAGAAGCCGCCCGTACACGCCGCGCTTGTGACGTTCGAACCGAGCGGGCAGGGCGAGCAGGACGTGCCGCAGCTCTGCACGCTGGTGTCCGACGCGCACACATCGCCGCAGCGATGAAACCCCATGTTGCAGGTGAAGTCGCACTCGGTGCCTTTGCAGAACGCCACCGAGTTTGCCGGTGGTGAGCAGGGTTTGCAGATGTCGTCGCATTGCTGCTGGGTGACGCACTTGCCCTCGCAGAGCACGAAGCCGTCGCTGCAGGCGAAGCCGCACGCCCCAGTGTCGCAAGTGGCGTTGGCGTTGGGCACCGCCGGGCATGCCTCGCAGGACGCGCCGCAGGACGCGGCGCTGTCGTTGGCTACGCACGTGGCGCCGCAGGCGTGGGTATCCTCAGCACAGGCGCAGATATGGGTCTTGGCGTCGCAGGAGCCGGGCGTCGGGCAATCGGTCGGCAGCAGGCAGCCGGGTTTGCAGGTCTTGTCGGTCGGTTCGCAGTAGAAGCCGCCGGGGCAGCCACCTGCCTGGGCGCAATCGGTGGGCAGCAGCCCGCAGTATCCTTGATTGCAGACCTCGCCTGGGCCGCAGACCTTGTCGCAGGTGCCGCAGTGGGCCACGTTGATGGCCGTGTCGA
The DNA here is from genome assembly GCA_964438735.1 of uncultured Enterobacteriaceae bacterium. Classification (GTDB taxonomy): domain Bacteria; phylum Myxococcota_A; class UBA9042; order UBA9042; family UBA9042; genus CAYTLW01. The sequence goes on from CAYTLW010000045.1 coordinate 46,176, forward strand.
CGCAGGCTCCGCCGCACAGGCGCAACGTGCCGGCGCAGCCGTCGCCGGTGGTAGCCGTGCTATCGCCGAAGCCATCGGCCACCCCAACGCCGACACCCGGGCTGGGAGTGGGGCCGGTGCAGCAGAACATGCAGCTGGCTGCGAGCAGCACAAGGGACCGGCGAGCCATCGAGGCTGACGCTTGGAGGTGCTCACTTCGGCCCATGCAGGCTTCCCCTCAGTCTGCTAGGAACAGATCGCCGCGCACTTGCCCATCGAGCAGGTCAAACCCGCGCTGCAATCGCCGTCCGTATCACAATCCTCGCCCGACTTGGCAAGGGCAGCGCACTTATCGTCGGCCGCGCAGCGCAGGGCCTTGCCGCACTCGCCCTCGACGCACCCCGCGCCCACAGCGGGCGCCGCGGCACAGGTGGAGGTGGCCGGATCGCAAACCACGTCGGCGGTGCAGCCGAACGCCATGCCCATCTTGTGTTTGGACTTGGGCACACAGCCGCTGCCCACGCCGCCAATGTCCACTGCGGTGCACTTGCCGCCTGTGCAGGTCGTGTCCAGGCCGTAGCACACGGCGTCACTGGCACACGCGCCGCCCAGCGGGACCGGCGACAGGCATTTCTCGGCGCCCTTGTCGCCGCTGCAGGTGAGCCCGGCTGCGCAGTTGCTCGGCAGGAAGGGGAAGGGCGGCGGCGTGCAGGTCTCGCCGGCCTTCTTGCCCGCGGCGCACTTGCCTTCGGAGCAGGTCAGCCCCTCGGCGCAAGGCACGGCTTCGAAGTCCTTGCAGGCTTCGCCGGCGGCCTTGGGTTTGGTGCAGACCTTGCCGGTATTGTCGCTGGCGCAGACCAGTCCATTGCTGCACTCCTTGCTCTCCTCGCAGGCGGACCCGGCGGCCACCGAGCCGGCGGTGACGGGCTTGGCACATTTGCCCGAGCTGCAGCGCAGACCATCGGCGCAACCGGCGCCGTTATAACAGCTGGCTCCGTCCTTGCCGCGGGGCGCGCACTTGCCGTCGCAGGTGCTCTTGCCGTCGCTGCCACGGTCGCAGAAGCCGCTCTTGCACGCCTCGTCCACCGGGCAGGTGGCGCCGTCATCCAGTGTGCCGGTGAAGGTCGCCTGGCAGGACGCGAAACCGTCGGGATCCGCCGCGGAGTCGCTGGTGAACAGCGCGTTGCATGGGATGGTCGCCAACAGCCCCTTGACCTCGGTGAGGCAGAGGTTTGCCGAGGCGCTGTCGAACACGGCCAGACCGTCGGTCACCGCCTTGTCCAGCCGGCCGCCGTCGCTGTCGAACTCGCCAAACGTCTGCATGCAGGCCGCCTTGGTGGCGAAGGTGAACACGCCCATGCCTTCTGCCATGGGTTTGTCGCAGGTCGTCAGGATGCCGCACATGACGTCGAGCAGCGCGTCGGTGGCCTGGCTCGGCTTGGTGATCACGGTGCCGCCGGCGCCGCCTCCGGTGCCGCCTCCAGTGCCGGTGGTCGTGCCGCAGCCCATCAACGGGCCCAAGCAGAAAGCCAGACAGATGGCCATTTTCGTTCTGGTCATGACATCGCTCCTCTTCATGCATGCCCGCAGGGCTGTGCGCCGAGGCTACGCCCGCCCTCGAATCCGTGCAATCGCTCCGCTGCAAGATCGGCGCAGTGCAACGCTGGCCGATCGTCGCCCGCTGGCCTACCCTGGCGCTCCGACCCGCCGGCCGAGCCACGCCGGGCTACCACGAACTCAACGTCGCCAAAGACACCATCATCGGCCTCCGCCTGGTGCCTCTCTGCGCCCCCATCACCCTGAACAACACCGAAGCCCAACAGCTGGCCAACGGCCACCCACCCGAACGCCTCGCCCCCTTCGAGTCCATGCCCCAAGGCCTGAGGGTCGGGTATTGACACTTGACACCTTTTGCCACCTTCGTGCCACTGAAAGGCCACACAAAACGGGGTCAGGTATTGACACTTGACACTTTTGGGCCGCCTGACCCCGCGTGATCCCGGTGGCCCGCCATGTACGACTTTGCCTTCACCGCAGCGCAGCTCGCGCTCCGCGACGAGATCCGCGACCTGGTCCGCAGCGTGCCGCGCCAACTCGTCCTGGACATGGACGCCGACAAGGTGGAGTTCCCGACCGAGTTCCTGCGCGAAGCCGGCCAGCGCGGCCTGCTCGGCTGCCGTTACCCCCGCAAGTGGGGCGGCCGCGACCTGCGCCTGGCGTCCATCTGGACCGGCACCAACGAGGTGATGGCCATGATCACCGCCAGCGAGTGGTACCGGGAACACAGAGCGGCCGTCGCCGTCGGCGCCACCCGGGATGTAGAACAGGACGCCGCACAGGCCGACGCGGTGCAGGAGAAGGTCTATTCGTAGCCGATGGCGCTCAGCGGCCCTGTTCCGTCACCTGAGCCGCCTGAATGGCCGTCAGCGCGATGGTATAGACGATGTCATCCACCAGCGCCCCGCGTGACAGGTCGTTGACCGGCCGCGCGAGTCCTTGAAGCAGCGGGCCGATAGAGATCACGTTGGCCGAACGCTGCACGGCTTTGTAGGTCGTATTGCCCGTGTTCAGGTCGGGGAAGATGAAGACCGTCGCCTTGCCTGCCACCGGGCTGTCAGGCGCCTTCTTGCGGCCGACGCTCTCCACCGAGGCGGCATCGTACTGCAGCGGGCCGTCCACCAGCAGGTCGGGACGTTGCGCTCGCACCAGCTCGGTGGCCCGGGCGACCTTCTCCACATCCGCCCCCGCACCCGACGCGCCCGTGGAGTAGGAGATCATCGCCACCCGCGGCGGGATGCCGAACGCCGTCGCCGATTCGGCCGACTGGATGGCGATCTCGGCCAACTGCTCGGCGTTGGGATCTGGATTGACCGCGCAGTCGCCATAGACCAGCACCTGCTGTGGCAGGCACATGAAGAAGACGCTGGAGACCAGATTGTAGTCCGGCGCGGTGCGAATCACCTGCAAGGCCGGTCGCACGGTATTTGCGGTGGTGTGATTGGCACCCGAGACCAGCCCATCCACCTCGCCCAGGCGCAGCATCATGGTGCCCAGCATCACGTTATCCTGCAGCTCGCTATCGGCGTGGGCGGCGTGCATCCCCCGATGTTTTCGGGCCTCGACCAGCGGATCGATGTACTGACTTCGAATCTCCTGAGGGTCGAGAATCTCGATTCCCTGACCGAGTTCGATCCCCTGTCGATCGGCGACCTTGAGGACTCGTTTGCGATCGCCCAGCAGGACGCAACGAGCGATGCCCCGGCCGGCGCAGATGGAGGCAGCGGCCACCGTGCGCGGCTCTTCCCCCTCGGGCAGCACCACGCGCTTGTCGGCCGCGCGGGCGCGCTCGATGACCATGTGACGAAACGCCGGCGGAGACAGGTGGGTCTCGTGTTCCCGGCTGGCGAAGCCGGTCAGCATGTCGTTGTCCAGGGCATCGGCCACCGCCGCTACCACCGCCTCCGCGCGCTCGGGATCGTGTACGCTGAGCTCGGATGTAAATCGATCCACATGCCTGGCGGTCTCGTAGGTGTCGGTCTCGACCGACATGAGCGGCAGACCGATGTCGAAGGCCGGCTCGCAGAGATTGAGTACCCGCGTATCGGGCGCGATTCCGCCAGTCAGCAACACGCCGGCCAGGCGGGCGCCGGCAAGGGTGGAGAGCGCCGCCGCCATGAGGCAATCGGCGCGGTCGCCAGGGGTCAGGATCAGGCTGCCCGAGCGCATGCCGCGCTCGATTGCGTTGGGTACGGACATGGCGGCGACAGAGATGCGCCGGACACGTCGTTCGAGACCGCGAAAGCGCAGCACCTCGGCGTCCAACGCCTCGCAGATATCCTGCACGCGCGGCGCGGCCAGCGACGGCGCGAAGGGCACCACGCCCAGGGTCGGCAGCCCCTCGGCCTGCAACGCGCCAATGATGGGAGCCGCCACATCGGCCGGCAGTTCAGGCACATCCAATGTGCTCAACTGACCCGTGAGCGTGCGTCTGAAGCCCTTCTTGTTGTCCACAGGCACGCGATTGAGGACCACGCCCAGCAGGTTGCCCATCTCGTCGTCGTAGCGACGTGCGGTGGTGGCCAGCTGCTCGGCCAGGATGGCAGGCGAGCGATCTTCCGGTCCAGCGACGAGCACCACCTGCGCGTCCAGGGCACGGGCCATACCCACGTCGATGGTCGTCGCCCATGGGGTGTGCGCACCGGGAACCAGGCCCTCGACCACCAGCACGTCCACCGCGTGGCCGTTGTTTGCCCGCTGGCAACGCGCCACCACCTCTTCGAGCAGCAGCTGCTCTTCGCCGCGGCTCATCAGGTCCTCGGCATGCTGGCGATCGATCGCATCGGGGGACTTCAATCCGGTGATCAGCGCCGCCAGTGAGGACGAACGCTCCGGCCCCGTGTAGCCCGGCGGTGGCTGGGCGATCGGCTTGCAGAACGCCACCTGCAGGTTGGCCCGTTGCAGGGCGCGCACCAGGCCAAGGCTCACCGAGGTCAGACCGACACCGCGAATGCCGGTCGAGACGACAAAGAGGGTCTGCGGCATGTCAGAACTCCATCTGAATCAAGTAGTGGCTGGCGTCTGCTCCAGCAGCCGAGCGGTATCGCTGGCGATGACCAGCTCTTCATCCGTCGGCACGACCATGCCCAGCGGCCCCTCGTCGGTGCTGATGACGCCGGCGCTCTGGCGTCCGTGTTGTTCGTTGCGCTCTGCGTCCAGGCGCACGCCGATGACCGACAGCAAACCGACGACCTGGGCGCGAATGGCGGCGGCGTTCTCGCCGATCCCGCCGGTGAAGATGAGCGCATCCAGTCGGCCGAGGGCCACGCATAGACCGGCCACCTGGCGGGCCAGGCGGTAGCAGAAGACGTCGATGGCCGTACGCGCGCCCTCATGTCCCTCGTCGGCCGCCTGGCAGAGCGTGCGCATGTCGTTGGACAGCTCCGACAGGCCGAGCAATCCGCTCTCCTCGTTGAGCAGCCGGGTGACGCCGGCGACCGTGGTGTCCAGCCGTTCGGCCAGGAAGGCATGCAGCCCGGGGTCCACATCGCCCGAGCGGGTGCCCATGACCAGGCCCTCCAGGGGGGTCAGGCCCATGGTGGTATCCAGCGAACGGCCGCCCAGTACCGCCGCTGCGCTGCAGCCGTTGCCGAGGTGGGCGCTGATGAAGGCGCAGTCCTCCAGCTTTCTGTCCAGCAAACGCGCCGCTTCAGCGACCACGAAGCGATGGGAGGTGCCATGGAAGCCATATCGTCGCACCCCGTGCTCGCGATGCCACGCCCGCGGTACCGCATAGAGATAGGCCTGCTCGGGCATGCTCTGGTGGAATGCGGTGTCAAAGACAGCCACCTGCGGCAGGGCGGGAAACTCTGCGATGGCGGCCTCGATGCCCATCAGGTTGGACGGGTTGTGCAGCGGGGCCAGGTGAGCGACGTCACGCACGGCGTCGATGACCGCCGCGTCGATGCGGATCGATCCGCTGAAGTGTTCGCCTCCATGAACCACGCGGTGGCCCACGCCAGCGAGCGCGCGCTCCAACTCCGGTCGCTCATCCAGCAGCGTGGTGATGGCCTTCAAGGCGACGTCATGCCCCCCTCTTCCCAAGGGTCGCTCGCCGTCTCCACTGTCGCCATGCCAGCTGATCTTGCCGTCTTCCAGCGGTCCAAGCCGTTCGGCGAGGCCCTCCAAAGGCCTGCTGCCGTCGGCGGGATCGACCACCGCGAACTTCACCGACGATGAACCGCAGTTCAGAACCAGGATCTTCATATTGGCTCGACCTCCACCGACGCGTTCCCGCCTCGTACCGCCATACTAAACAGGTTCACGTTGGTTGTGGATCATTTTGCCCACCTGGCGACATGAGCG
>CAYTLW010000046.1:0-51621 GCA_964438735.1 uncultured Enterobacteriaceae bacterium
TGTTGAACTGCTTCATCTCCGGCGAGGCCTTCAGGATGCCCGACAGCAGCTTCAGGCTGATGCCGAAGCGCTGCGGATGTTCCGACTGCGAGGTATCCAGCAGGAAGATGCCCAGCGGCGAGCCGGCCTTGTTGCCCTTCAACCCCGGGATGTCCGGACGCAACCTGGCCAGGGCGTAGCTCTGCTTCAGCACCGGATCCGTGCCGGCCAGCACGTCATATTCGGCGCCCATCTCGGTCGGCACGAAGTGGAACGCCAGCGCCTTGCCCGGTCCCTTGCCGCTGAGGGTCTTCTTGGCGATCCAGGCGGTGGTCAAGTCCGATTGTTTGACGTCGGGCACGCTGTCGGAGACCAGCTTGGCGCCCTTGATGAACTTCTTCAGCGCCACAAGCGTGAAGTCGAACTGCCCCACATCGCCCGCCGGCACGGGGAAGACGTATTCCAGCTGCGCATCGGGCGTCTTGCCGATCCGCGTCAGGGTCTCCTCGTAGGCGATGAGCACCCGGTTGTAGCCGTTGGCCGGGATCGGGAAGACCTTGGCCGTAAACGTATTGGGGGCCACCTTCTCCACCAGCGCCGGGTCGATCTTCTTGCTCGTCTCCTCCTCGTAGGCCTGCTTGGCGGCCACCTTGGCGACCACCTTGGCCTCGCGCAGGTTCTTCCAGATGAGCTTGTCTGCGCTCTTGACCACGTCCTCGGGCCCGGCCACGCCGACCATCTCGTCGCTCTTCTTCTTCAAACCATCGCCCTCGCCAAAGAAGGCCGGCGTCTGGCCGTTATCCGGGCCGACGAACATGGCGTAGTAGGAGATGGATGACTCGGCCGGCAGGGTGTAGCGGAACTCGCCTTCGAGGGCCATGTTGTGGGGGTTCTTGAAGATGTGGTCCACCAGGGTGCGCACGCGCAGCCCCTCGACCTTGACCGTCACCCGCATGTGGGCCAACTCCAGGGTCTGGCCGCTGCCGACGTCGACCGTGGCGAACTCCTTGCCGTCCACCTTGCTCTGCCAGGACTGCGGCCCCGTCTTGGGCTCCGGTCCACCGCCGCCTGCGTCGGGTCCGGGCTCCACGGCACCGGCGTCGTCTTCGCCGCCATAGATGTCGTCTTCCCACCAGGAGACGTCTTCAGCCGTCCCCACATCGTCCCACCATGGCGAACCGGTATCGGTGGCCCCAGCGTCTGTGGCCGCACCGCCGGCGTCCTTGGCCGCACTGGCGTCCTCGACTGTCGCGTAGCCATCCGATGCCGCGTCCTGCCACCAGTCGACGCTGCTTGTGTCGCCCACTCCAACATCACTATACGCACCGGGCGACGACGCTGATTCGCCCGGAGTCGGCACCGGGTTGATGAGGCAGCCCTGCAGGCACACCAGGGCCGCGCCCAGGGCCAGCATGAGCAGGAGCCTCACAAGGCGGCGCTGCCCGCGGTCGGTGTGGTCGGATCGGCGCCCTTGCTGGCGTGCGTGGCTGCTGAACATGTTTCCCTCCCCGGCGGCGGACCACCGGTCAGACATTCGTGTCGCCCTTTCCGATGCCGGGCGGGCCCGGCGGGGCGAGATGAAGGCTGATGCTTGAATGGATCAGGAATCGTGCCAGCTTGCAGGATTCAGACCTGGATGACCGGAATCACAGGCATTTACTTCTGCCTACGCGATCACGGCGCCGCCCGGGAAGTGTCGATAAAATAGACGATTGTTGATTAACTCAACGGAGCAGGGACTCGCCTGCCAGATCTCATGGGCAGACAAACATGGCGCTGGCCTCCATCTCGGCCAGCGTACGCACCACCACGCCCGCCACCGCGCGCCTCAACGTGGCCTCGTCCTCGCTGGCTACGGCCAGGGCGCCATCCAGCTCGCCCGCCCGCGTCGCCGCCACCATCTGCTCGGTGATGGCCGCCTCGTCACGGCTGCCATCGCACAGCCGCACCAGGGTGCGCATGGTCGCGTCGGCCGCCAGCGGGCGATGATGCCCCGTGGTCAGCAGCGACCAGCCCCGCTCGGCCTGCAGCCGCACCAGCGGCGAGGTCCTGGGAAACTCCCCGGCCTTGCCCGCCCCGTTGGGGCCCAGCGACAGATCCACAAAGCCGCTCGCCGTGGCGTTAAGCAGATCACGGCCCAGGATGCGCTGCGCCTGCTCCATCGAGATGGTCGCCCCCACAGCCGCCAACGCCTGCTCCACCAGCTCCACGAAGGGCACCGACGCCGGCCACGCGGCACCCAGACCATGCAGCGCCCGCTTCAAGAGCGGCGACGTGCTCGCCAGCTCGCCGCCATCGCGCTCGAAGGCCACTTCGCTGGCGTCATCCAGGGCGCCGTCCGTCGCCGAACTGCGCGCTGGAGAGGCCACCCTCAGAGGCATCAAGGTGCGCCAGTCCAGCCCCCGATCCAGCGTCAGCTCGTCGTGTACCAGCAGGCTGCGGCGAAAATGCCGACCGCGGGCGAAGTCCAGATATTGCTGCATCTGGATCAAGTCCGGCGTGGCCGCGTCCAGCTCCCTGCGCAACGCCCCCGGCAGCCCGCGATCCAACATCATGGCCAGGGTCGGCTCGCCCATATACTGCAAGCCCTTGTCGCGCGCCCGCTCGACGAACTCCACAAACCACAAAGCCTCATTCGCCGGCGTCAGGTGCTCGTGCAGCAGGTAGAAGTCGCCCATGCGACCGAGCAGATCCACTTCACCCTGCAACCAGCCCGCATAGCCGCCCTTCTGGCCCGCCTTGGCCGCCCGGCCCAGGAACGACAACATCGCCCGCGCTTGCCGCACCTGGTCCTGCGGCGCGTCATGCCCGCGCGCGTGATGCAGCATCATGTCGCGCATCAGCGAACGCATCGCCCAACCGGGCTTGCAGTTGTAGCTGATATAGGCCACGCCTTGGGGCGCCAGGTGCCGCCGACAGATGGCCAGAATCGCCGCCTGCACCTCCGCCGGCACCCACGAATACACCCCGTGCGCGACGATGTAGTCGTACTCCCCCAACTCCTCGGGAAGCTCCAGCATATCCAGCGGCAGCAACTCCACATTCTCCAGGCCCAGCAGCGAAGCATCCGCCCGCCCCTGCAACACCTGCCGCTCGCTCCGATCCACGCCGACAAATCGGCTCTCCGGCCACTGCGCCGCCATGGGCAACACATTCCAGCCGCTGGCGCAGCCCAAAAACAACGCCCGACACCGCGACGGCGGCGCCGGCTTCATGCCAAAAACACTCGCCTGCGTCGCCAACACATCCAGATGCGTCTCCGCCTGGGCGTGACTCTCATAAGGCAGCGCATCGTAAGCACGGTCGAGCGGATCAGGTATGGCCACTTGACACCTTTTCACCCAAATGGGAGCAGCAACAGCCTCCGCAAAGAGGGTCAGGTATTGACACTTGACACCTTTTGCATTCCGCCGCGACGACGGCTGCGAGACCGTAGCAGCGCCAACCGCCGGCGCACAACCGGTTGCCGGGCGGCCGGCGCGGCGCTAGGGTGTGCGCCCGCGGCGCCTCTCGGTCGGCCATATTCGTCCGCCAGGCCTCCAAAATGCCAGGTGATTCCAGACAGATGAAGCAGGATGCTGCCCCGCCCGCCGTCCTCTCTGACCGCCCGGCCGGCGCGCTCTGGGGACACGCCGAAGTGGTGGCCTGGGCATTGCTCGCGGGCCTGATCTTCGGCCTGGCGGAATGGGTTCGCTTCGAAGTGTTGGCCCGCAGCGGTCCGTCATCGGTCTACAGCCGGGCCCTTCTCGGCGCTACCACCATCGGCGCGTCTCTGCTCTTGGCCATCGCCATGGGCGTCTGGCAGGTGGTACTCCGCCTGGTGCACCGCCGGCTCGACCGCGGACCCCGACTCTGGCGACAGGCGCTCTTCCTGGCCGTGTGGCCGGCGCTGAACCTCACCGTGCTCTTCGGCCTCGCCCTGGTCAGCGTGATGCGACTGCCCTGGACGCTTGTGGCGGCGTGGCTCGCAGGCATCGTCGGCGCCTGCGTTGGCGCCCTGGTGATTCGCTGGCTGGCGCGCCGAAACGGCCCATCGTGGCTTCGCCTGGTCTTTGTTGTCTCGCTTGTGTGCGGGGCGACGCTCTGCTGGTGGCTGAACAACGCCGTGCTGCCCCGGCAGAACCACACCATCCACCTGGCGCTGTCCATCGTCAGCCTGGCGGCGCTGCAGGTCGGCGGACTGCTGACATTTGCCGGCCGCGCCCACTCCATGTATCGCCGACTCGTCACCGCCGGTCTCGTGCTGACGCTCGGCCTGTGCGCCTGGTTGCAGACCAGCCTGCCCGGCGCCCATGGCGTCAAGCACCTGGTCTTCGACCGCGGCGACGCCACCTGGCGCACGCTGACCATGGCAGCGGCCGTTGTCGATTGGGATCGCGACGGCTACTCGGCCTTCCTCGTCGGAGCAGATTGCGATGATGGCGACGCGACGGTGTATCCGGCCGCCCCGACTACAACAGCAGATTGCCTCCAGCGATGGCATCCACACGTCACGCCATTGCCGGAGGCGACCACCGTGGTCAGCCCCGCGCCCACTCCTGGCCAGCAGTTCGAGCGTCGACGCCGTTCGGTGCTGGTGCTCTCCATCGACGCCCTGCGCGCTGATCGCATGAGCATGTACGGCTATCAGCGCAACACTTCGCCCCATATGGACGCCCTGTCGAAGAGCGGTATTGCCGGCATGGCGCACCTGACACAGGCGCCGGGCACGAAGTTCACCTTCAAGTCCTTCGCCAGCATGCTCCTCCCCGACACCGTCGATCGGCTGCAAAGGCAAGGCAAACGTGTGCCTACGGTGTTGCCCGTATTGCACGATGCCGGCTATCACACGACCTTCATTTCGCCTGTACCGAAGGAGTTCGCCACCACCGTGGTCCGCGACGTAGGCCAGTGGCACCGACCGCAGACCGATGATGAGGCGGTCAAGATGGCCCTGTCGGCGCTGCAGGATGCCACCAAGGGGCGGCCTTTCGTATGGCTGCACCTGTGGGGTCCGCACCATCCCTACAAGCGCTTGGACGACGTGGACGATTACGGCTCCACGCCGTCGGACATCTACGACGAGAATGTGGTCGGGACGGATCGCCGGATTGGCCGACTCTTCGCCGAATTGAAGCGTCGGGGCATCCTGAGCGACCTGGTCGTGCTCCTGACCGCCGATCACGGTGAGGAGTTCGGCGAACATGGCGGCGATAAACATGGTCTGTCGTTGCATCGCGAGCTGCTCGCGGTGCCGCTCGTCATCTGGCTGCCAGGGGTGCAAGGGATGCGCTGGACCACACCTACGCGCACGGTGGATCTGGCGGCGACGCTGCTCGACGTGGTCGGCATCGCGCCCGACATCAAATGGCGTACGGAGGGGCGCAGCCTGTTGCCCTGGATGCTCGCCCGTCAGCAGCCTCCCCAGCTGCCCCAGGTCGCGTGGATCCCGCGTAGCCGCGCGTGGCATCACGTGGCTTTGCGGCGCGACGATTGTGTGCTCATCTACAACCTGAAGTTGCGGGCCATGACCGTGTATGACCGGCGGACCGACCCCGGAGAACTGCACAACCTGGTCGGTTCAGACACTGTCGCGGGACGCTGTCGGCCCGACCTTATGTTAGGCGCTTTGATGGGCCACATTCAGCGACCACGAGTTCCGTAGAGAGCCTGACGCCAGTTCTCCGGCGGTTCGATCTTCGCTTCTGTGCACGTCCTTCGCAGCCGCCTGAAGCGACGGTCCGGGGGGCCGCCAACTCAGAAACCTCGGACACCGCCGTCGGCGCGGGCTTGGTTGTGCTGGCCCGAAATCCATTCAGGGAGGAGCACATGGGATTGTTTGAATGGAGCCCCATCTACGAGGTGGGCGTGCGTGAGATAGACGCACAGCACAAGCAGCTGATGGGATTCGTCAACGAGATGTTCGACGCGCTGATGTCCAACACCGGCGCCGATGCGGTCGGCGACGTGCTGGACAGGCTGGTGGCCTACACCGAGATGCACTTCGGGTTCGAGGAGCAGCTGATGGAGCGCGGCGAGGCCAAGGGCCTGGACGAGCACAAGGCCGCCCATCGACGGTTGCTGGCGCAGGTTCTGCAACTTCGCGAGCGCCACAGCGCGGGTGATGACCATGTGGATGAGCAGGCCATCGACTTGCTGCGCGAGTGGCTGGTCAACCACATTCTGCACGACGACACGCTGCGCGCCGCCGAGGTCCGCAGGGGCATGAAGGCCGCGAGCACGGACTCGACCCTTTGAAAGACGCGCAGTTGGAAATCGCCTGGCACCTCCCGAGCGTGTTGGCGCTGGCTCTCATCGCGGCCTGCTCGCAGGACAAACACGGCACGGATACCGACTCGAGCGCGGCGCTGCCCGATGTTGTCATCGGCGCCGCGGACTCGCAGCCATCGGACGCCGCCCCAGACGCCACTGGCGCCGAAACCGCCACCGCTGGCGACGACGCGGTTACGCCTTCACCTGTGCCACCCTGCGGACCGCCGCAAGCGCCACCCCCCCGCCCGCCTGAAGGCCTCGTTCTGACCGACTGCGCCCCCGTCGGCTCGCCGCCCGGCAAGCCATCGACTTGCTGCATCCCCGGCCTCGGTTCCGCTTCTGCCGACCATACCGATGCCCTGCAGACCTGCCTCGGTCTCGCCGCCGCTGCGACCCCCGCTGTCGCCGTCTTCATCCCGGCCCAGACGACGCTCACCGTGTACGGTCCGCTCTTTCTCCATGGCGGTGCCAGCCTGGTGGGCCAGCAACGAGACAACAGCGTGGTCGAGCTTGGCGGCGGCTGTTTCGGTGCCGAATTCGACCCTGGCGGCGCCCTGGCCGGCTTTCAGCGCAACTGGATCAACCTTGGTCATAAGGGACAGGGCAAGGAACTGCTGTGCAATGATCCGACCGGCCCGGGCTGTTCCCAGAGCCGCTGGACGGGGCGAATCGAGAACCTGACCCTGCGCATGACGCGGTTTTCCGAGCCCAACGTCGAGTCGCTGCTGCATCTACACTACGCGCAGAACTACACCTTGCAGGACATCGTCTTCGATCAGCGTCCGCGCGGGGCGCTGGCCAACAACACCATCGGCGCCACGAGCACGTCCAATCTTTGGGTGAAGCTGGCCAAATTCGACTATCGCCGTCGGCAGGTCATCGGCGGTGCGATCCGGCGCAATGTGATCCTCGCCGCCGGCACGGGCGCGCTCATCGACGTGATGCCCAAGGCGGTGCACATGAAGCCCGATACGCCCTGCGCCGAGACGTGTGACGGCTGCGAACAGAGCTGCTTTGCGGCCTGGACGGAGCTTTACAAGGCGTGCACCGACCCGAAGCAAGCGGGCAAATATGTACCCCACGCCCAGCCTCACGACTTCTGTCCGCCGCCGCCAAAGGGGGGCGGCAGCGCCATCGAGGGCTGCCGACTGCGACGCAACCTGGGCGGAGCTGGCGGGCTCAACGTCAACCACTTCAGCGGCGGTTGCGACGGTTTCGGTGACGCACTGGGCGGTACACCATGCGCTGTGGATTCAGATTGCGGTTTGGGTGGCACCTGCTACGAGACCTGGCGCATCGAGGACAACTGGATCGACGGAATCTCCGATGACGGGGTCTCCGTCAAGGGCAGCCGGGGCGGCGTCATCCGTGGCAACACCGTGCGCTCGACGCGCGGCCAGATCGACGCCACGGGGTTGACCGATTTCGGCTCGCGACACGTCCTCTTCCAAGGCAATCTGGTCGAGCGAATCCGAGGCGTGTTGGACGACCGCCGGGCCATTGGTACGGCGCCGAACTTCTTTCACGCTGCCGCCGAATCAGGCCGGTCCGGAGTCAGCGAGCAGCTGACGTTCGAGTGCAACGTGGCCTGGATGCCGGCCAAAGCCGGTCGTTCGCGGCCGACCTATGCATCCGCCCGCGGCCGCTTGATGAGTTTCAGCCACGTTCAGGGATTGATCGTGCAGGACAATGTCTTCGTCGACGACACAAAGGCCGACGCCGAGTGCATGCTCGCCATTCAGCGACCGGGGGTGCCGTACAAGGGATTCGAGGGCTGCCATCCCGGCGGCGCGTTGGTGGGCTGCCAGAGCGATGGCCAGTGCCAGCAGGCCTGTGGCCACGCCGAGGCGTTCTGCGCTCTGGAGCGCAGGTGCGCCGCGACCGGCAAAGCCTGCCAGCACGCGGCCGATTGCGCGACGTCTGACGTCTGCATCCTCGACCCGGCGGTGCAGCTCTGGGCCAAGGCATGGGCCGATATCGCCTCGTGGCCGGGCCTGCACGCCCGCTGTTCGGGCCGCTGCAAGCCGTTGAACAACTTCATCTCCTGCAACCCGGCCGACGACGGCTGCCCCAACATGGCCAAGGGCACCGCCTGTGGCGACTACAGAGAGGCGTGCACCAACAAGGCCAACGACGATCCCAACAAGCCCATCTACACCTGCCTGGCCAACCTCTTCGGCCGCGGCGGCGGCGAGGGCGGGGCCGAGTTCGGGCTCTGCGACAGCACGCTGTTGGCGTCCATGCCGCAGGGGACGGCGGTGCGAGTCGAAGGCAATGTGCTCATCGGCGCGGCCGTTACCGCTGCCGAACCCCTGGTCACGAAGATCAGCGACTCCGATGCCTGGCCCATGGCCGGCGACAGCCTGCAGCAGCAACTGGCCACGCTCGAGGCGGCCAAGACCGGTGTGTTCATCGACGCCGACAAGATCCTCTCCTCCATCTCAGCGGCGGGCTCGGCGGCCCTCTCCAGCCTCGACGACGCGTCGCCAAAGGGGGCCAACGTCGCTGTTGCGGGCCACTCCTACACCCAGGCGCTGACATTCTGGCGCGCGCGCTGCGCCGAGCGCGGGTTCTCGTTGGCGCGGCCGGTCTGTCACTAGGGCCAGTGCGGCAGACGTCGAAAGTTGCCGCTGATCGAAGCCGTTTCGCCCGCCGTACGGCGGATACGGACGCGGCGCTCGTTACTTCGTGCAGGCTGGCGCCGTGCCAGGAGCTCCTGGAACAAGCAACCCTTCATCGCTGGCCAGATTGCTCTGGTTGCCAAAAACGGCGCTCTTGCTGGCACTCGCCTTGTTGTCACCGGTCGAAACCAGGCCGAAGTGGTTGTCGCTGACCACGCTGGCGGTCATCGTCGAGAGACCTTTATCGGCCAGGAGCATGCCGGCCCGCTGATGGCCCACCAGGACCGAGCGCACGACCGCTGCCTGCGCGGCCTGGCTGATCACCAGGCCATCGGCGAGCGTGACGGTGTCGCCGGCCCCACCGCCCGGCTTGAGGTGTACGAATGTGCCGGGCAGTGTCGTGGAGATGACGCTGTCGACAATCACCGCGTTGCCGGAGTTCACCGTCACGCCCGAGGTGTGATTGCGAAAGATGGTGCACGCCTTGAGGTCCAACAACTTGGCGCCAGCGGCCGTGATGATGCCGTCGCCAGCGCTGGTGCAGGTGAGATTGGATTTCGTGTGCCGGATAGATGAGCCCACCAGCGCCGCGGTGGCGCCCGCGCCGGTGGTGAACAGGCCGACCATATGATTGCCGGTCAACAGACTGCCGACCAATTCAATCCGCGCTTCGGTGGCGACCTGCACGCCGATGCCGTAGTCGCCGCTGGTGGTGCTGGGTTTGGTGCCGTCGACCAGCACCCCTGCGCCGTGGATCTCGCTGCCGCTGCCGACCGCGTGCAACCCCACCACGCGGTTGCCGGACAGCCGGGCGCCTTGAAGCTCGATTCGCGCACCGGACTCCGCTCGAACGCCGAATCCTGCCTTCTGGTCGAACGCCGCGCCTTCTGTAGCGTCCACCAGCAGGTCATGCGCAAAGACGACGCTGCCCTTGTTTCGCACCAGCAGCCCTGCACCCCGATTTCGATGCAGGCGCCCCGACTTCAGACCGAGCGCCGCACCCTTGACCACCTCGATGCCGAAACCATCTTCGCCGCTGCCTTTGCTGGATGCCTGGGTACGGTCGGCGATGAAGCCATACAGGCCAACCGTGGTGCCCGGATCCGAGGCCAGCAGCGCGGTCCGTCGATTCCAGCTCAGTCGCGCGCCATGTAACCGCACCCATGCGCCAGCCACCGCGGCGAGGCCGATGCCGTTGTCACCGTCGCTCTTGCGCGGCTGGGTCTGGTCGATGAGCAATCCCCAGGCCTGCAGAGACGTCTTCGCTCCGACGACGATGGCGCCGACGTCATGGTTGCCCAGCAGTCGGCCACCACGCAGTCCGAGACCACCGCCCGCCGCCACCTGGATGCCATATCCCGCCTGGCCGCTGGCTGCGGGTCGGGTGTGATGCACCCCCAACGCCCGCGCATCCACCGACGCACCCTGGATCAGCAGCCCGGCCCCCTGGTTGTTCACCAGGTCGACGCGATTGAGCTTGACCAGGCCGCCGTTCACGACGGTCAAACCGCTGCCGGCGCCGGGGGCCTCCGCGTTGGTGCCGCGCACGATGGCGTCGGACAGGTCGAGTTCGGACTTGTCACCGCTGACCAGAATGCCGTCCCCCGTTGCGTCAACCACGTGCAGCAAGCGGGCCCGAACCGGCGGTCCTCCGGAAACCTGCAGACCGACGCCGGGGCCTTTCAGCGTCAGCCCGACCAGCTCGATCTCGGCCCACGACGTGGGGCCGGTGACGCGGATGGCGGCAACTCCCTTGCCGCCCGTGATGACGACCTCCGCCGCGCAAACGCCCACGACGGCCAGCGGCCGATCGATGGTGAATGGGCCGTCATAGGTGCCTTTGGCAACGCGAATCAAGGCGCCGGTTGGCGCAGCCTTCAACGCCGCCTCCAGTTTGCTAAACGGAGCCGCGGGGCTGCCGTCGCCCCCGGCTGCCGCGCTTGCCGCTACATGCACCGGGCTGCCGTTCGTTTTGGGTCCCTTTCGGTAGGGCGTAGAGGCGCAGATGCCCTCGTCGACGACGCAACCGACCGCGGCGCCCGGTTCACCGCTGATGAAGCCATCTGGGCAACCGATCGGCGTACCGACCGCAGCGCAGCCGAAAGACATCTTCATCTTGCCCTTGCCGCATTCAGACCTGTCTGGCGCACAGATGCCCACGCTCCCGGAGTCGCTGCAGAATCGCGTGTCGCTGACCACAGATGGTGGCGGCGCCGGCAGCATTGGGAATGCGCCCGGCGTATCGCTCACGTCGCCGCGCCAACCGGGTTGTTGACACTCCGCGGTCCAGATCGACGGCCACTGGCCCGCCGGGCACCCCTGCGATGGCTTGTCGCCGGCACAGAGTTGCCCCATCAGCCGGTCGTCGAATCCGTCCAGCTTGGCGATCTTGGTCGGCACCTTGCCCCACGCCTTACACCAGCGAGGAACGCAGTCGCCGAAGTCGTCGAGCGCTCGATCCGAGCACGAGGCGGGGCCGACTGAGTCACATGCATCGGTGGTGAAATCATAAGCCTGACCGGACGGACAACATTCGTCATTTGCCCGCCTCGCGGCTGGGTGACACTTCGGTCCGGCAGGCGCCACGTCTTGGGTCACATCCGGCGGTGATGCGGTTTCTGGCGGGGGGCCGCACGCGGTGACCAGCGCCACAACCGCCGCCCTGCGGACGGCCGATGCCAGATATCGGCGCGGCCGATTCATCGGCCATCCTGCGCCTGGGGGTGGTGTGCGACGGGCATGAATGTGGCCTCATCGATTCGTGTCGGGTGCATCCACACTACCTGATCTGCCTGGAACTCGCTCGGCAAAATGGGCTGGACGGCCGCACAAGTTTACTGGCCGTACTGGCCGTCCAGACCCCCAAAGTTGTCAAGTGTCAATACCTGACCCTCCGGGAGGGGGGTGTTTAGTCGCGCGATTGGCCTCAAAGGTGTCAAGTGTCATTACCTGACCCTCTCGGAGCGAGGAGGCTGACGTCGCCGAATTCGTGGCAGAGGTAGCCGGCTTCGACCGCTGTGTTCCAGGAGTCGGTCAGGACCTGATCGCTGGCGAACGCGCCCAGGAGCTCGAAGTGGCTCTCGTCGCGGTTGTGCATGCCGGTCAGGATGCCGTCGACGACGTGGCGGCGGAAGGTGGCGGCGATGCGCAGGTCGGTGATGTCGTCGCCTGCTTGCAGGTGGCCGTGCTTGCGCTGGTTGCCTTCGAGGGCGCGGACGACGCTGGTGCCTACGGCGATGATCTGCCCGCCTTGCTGTTTCGCTGCCTGGATGACCTGCACGGTGCGTTCGGGGATGTGGTAGCGCTCGGGCAGTGGCAGGGCGGCGTCGAGCTCGGGGTCGCCGGTGGCGCTGAGGCCCGCGGCGTGGGTCAGGCTGGCCAGGTGTACGCCGCGTTTGCGCAGGGCCAGCAAGGTCGCCCAGGTCAGCGGTCGGCCGGCGGAGGGCATCTCCACCGCCCAGGGTTGCGAGCCGTAGACGGTCTGCACCGACCACAGGTCCAGGGAGCGCTGCTGGTAGGCATATTGCACCGGCACGCCGCAACCGTAGAGCGACGACCACAACGCCTGGCCGGCCAGGTTGAAGCGCACCCGCAGCAAACGAGACGACAGCGGCGAGATGCCGATGACGGTCGCCAGCAGGCCACAGCCCAACTCGAGCTCGTCGCCTACAACCACCGACGGCGGCTCCGGTCGATCTTCCGTCGGCGTGTGCCAGTCGCCGCTGCCGAAGAGCACCAGGTGCCAGTGGTCGGCGCCACCTCTTCTGTCACATCCGGCGGCGATGCGTGCCTCGACGGGCTGGCCGTTCAACTCGCCGTGTAGCGAGGCGGGCAGGGTGGCGGCGTCGTTGACGACGACCACGTCGCCGGGTTGCAGCAGGTCCGGCAGGTCGTGCATGCGGCGATGCATGATGTGACCGCTTTGGGTGTCGACGCCCAGCAGACGGACGTCATCTCGGTTCATCGGTGGTCTGGTGGCGGCGTTCATGGCCGTACCTCCCAGCTCGGAGCGCTGAGTCGGGCGCCGTTGGGGGCTGCGTCGGGGCGGCGCACCATGTCGATGATGCGTTCAGCCACCG
Source organism: uncultured Enterobacteriaceae bacterium (assembly GCA_964438735.1). GTDB lineage: Bacteria > Myxococcota_A > UBA9042 > UBA9042 > UBA9042 > CAYTLW01. Next base: position 12,932 of record CAYTLW010000046.1, read on the forward strand.
CCGTGGGGTCTGTCAGCGTCGTCGGATCGGCGTCGGGCAGGGCCGCAGCGTGCATGGCCGTGTTCATCTCGCCCGGGTCGACGCTCAAGAAGCGCACGCTGACATCGGCGAGCTCGGCGGCCCAGACCCGGCTGAGGTGATCCTGCGCCGCCTTGGCTACGCTGTAGGCGCCCCACTCGGGGTACGCTTCCACCGCCGCATCCGAGCTGATATGCACCACCGCGCCCCGTCCGCGCAGCGCCATGGAGCCTGCCAGCACCTTCGTCAGCCGAAAGGGTCCGACCAGGTTGACCTGCAGCACGCGCTCCAGGTCCTCGCACTCGGTGTCCAGCAGCAGTCGCAGGGGTGTCCGCCCCAGGGTGCTGGCGTTGTGGACCACCAGGTCGATGGGTCCGACCAGCGCCGCCGCCTCACCCGCGATGTCGTAGATGGCGTGTTTGTCGCCCACATCTGCGACGATGCCATGGGCCACGCCGCCTCCTTGGCGGATCCCCGCGACGACCTCGTCCAGCGCCTCCTGATGACGGGCCACCAGGACCACCCGCGCGCCCGCTCGAGCCAGGTTCTCGGCCAGCGCCCGGCCCAGACCGCGGCTGCCTCCCGTGATGAGTGTGTTGAGATGTTGTGTGCTCATATCGACCTCCTGTGCTGCCACATTAGGGGGCCTTGGACAACAAGGCATCTGCATTGACAATATATTGACAGCGCGTCATCGTACGAACATGGACGAGCAGATCTCCGAATACATCGCCACGAATATGCGCAAGTTGCGCGAGACCTTGGATCTGACCCAGCAGCAGATGGCCAGCCGCGCAGGCATCCCTCGGGCCACCTGGGCCAACCTGGAGTCCGGCGGCGCCAATCCCACCGTCGCGGTGCTGGTCAAGGTCGCCAACGCCTTGCAGGTGCGCATCGAGGAGTTGCTCGGCCCGCCCAAGGCCTCGGCTCGCCACTACAAGGCCAGCGACATGCGCACCCGCACCCGCGGCGGCGTGCTGGTGCGCGCCCTGCTGCCGGACTCGGTGCCTGGTCTCGACCTGGAGCGCATGGTCCTGCCGCCGGGCGCCCGCATGGCCGGCGTGCCCCACACCGCCGGCACGCGCGAGTACCTCACCTGCGAGAGCGGCACGGTCGAACTGGCCGCGTCCGGCTCCGTATGGCGCCTCGAGGAAGGCGATGTGGTCGTCTTCCGCGGCGACCAGAAGCACAGCTACAGCAATCCGGGTCGTGTTCAGGCGGTTGCATACAGCGTGATTGCCTTTGCGCCCGTGGCTGGCTAAGAGGGTCTCCCATCCCCCGACCGGAGACCCACATGAGCATCGCCATCTGTTTCGTCGCCCGCACCGGCATCGTCATGGGCACGGACAGCCGCGTGACCACCTCTGGACCCGAAGGCGAGACCCGAGAGGACGCCTATCCGAAGCTGGTCCAGTTCGGCCGCCTGCCCATCGGCATGGCCATGGTCGGCGCCGGCTCCTATGGCGGCCGCGACTTCCGCTCCCTGGTCGCCGAGACCTGGCGGGCCTGCAGCCGCGGCAAACCCGAGAAGCTCAGCGTCAAGGATGTGGCCCGTCGTTTCGCCGACCTGGCCGGTCCCATCGCCCGCGACTCCGGCAACAAGACGACCATGAACGTGCTGGTGGCCGGCTTCAGCCCCGGCCAGGCCTTCGGTGAGTTGTGGGAGGTGCAGCTGCCCGACGGCAAGGTCATCGAGCAGGCCGGGCCGCAGTCGCAGACATTTGTCTGGCGAGGCCAGGCCGACGCCGTTATGACCTTGTGGTGGGGCACCAACCTGGACGTGCTGCATCACACCCTGGAAGATCACGGCATGACCCACGACGCTGCCCAGGCGGTCATGGCCGACGTCAAGAAGGCCGCCGCCTGGGGGCCCGAGCGCATCAACTGGGGGATGCCCCTGTCCAGCGCGGTGGATCTGATCCGCTTTCAGCTCGAGGTACAGATCCAGGCCGAACGCTTCCTGCCCGGACGGGGTGCCTGCGGGGCGCCGACCCAGCTGCTGGCCATCAACGACGCCGGCCTGCACTGGGTGGACCGACCCTTCAACCCGGTCGCTCAGATCGGTAGTTCGCAGTCGAATCAATAAACAATTCGAAAGCGAACGAAATACTCTGCGGACAAGGCGATCTAGTATTCGCGTGCCTCGCCGGCGTCGACGCTGTCGGCGTCGTCGAACGTGCGCAGCGGCACGATCTCGATATCGAAGACCCGCCGTTCAATGTGATCACTGATCTCATTGACGATGGTGTCGAAGGCCATGTCGCCGCGCTTGCCATCTTTGTAGGTGCGCAGGTTCACCGTGCCGGACTCGGCCTCGCGCTCGCCGACGACCAGCATCCACGGAACCTTGTTCACCTCGGCCTCGCGGATCTTGTAGCCCATCTTCTGGTCGCGGCTGTCCAGGTCGGCGCGGATGCCAGCGGCCTTGAGCTGCTTGTAGAGCCCCGTGGCGTAGTCCAGCGATTTGTCCGAGATGGGGATCACCACCGCCTGCACCGGGCTCAGCCAGGTGGGCAGGGCGCCGGCGGTATGCTCCAACAGGATGCCGAAGAAGCGCTCGAAGCTGCCGAAGATGGCGCGGTGGATCACCACCGGCCGCTTGGACGTGTTGTCGCTGTCGATGTACTTCATGTCGAAGTTGATGGGCTGCTGGAAGTCCACCTGGATGGTCGCGCACTGCCACCTCCGGCCGAGGCAGTCGGTAACCAGGATGTCGATCTTCGGGCCGTAGAATGCGCCGTCGCCCTCCTCGATGCGGAACTTCACGCCCTCGGCCTCCAGGGCCTTGCCCAGGGCCGCCTCGGCGTCGTCCCACAGCTCGGGTTCGCCCATGAAGTCGTCGGGCCGTGTCGACAGGATGAACTCGTAGTCCATCTCGAACAGGCTGTAGAGCTCGCGCACGATGTCGATGATTTCGGCGATCTCCGCCTGCACCTGCGCCTCGGTGACGAAGATGTGGGCGTCGTCCTGGGTGAACTGGCGGACCCGGAACAGGCCGTTGAGGGCGCCGGTCAGCTCGTTGCGATGCAGGATGCCGCCCTCGGAGACGCGCAACGGCAGCTCGCGGAAGGAGCGCCGTCGCGAGGTGTAGTACAGGAAGGTGTCGGGACAGTTCATGGGCTTGAGGCAGTACTCGGTATCATCCGCCTCGAGGATGAACATGTGCTCCTTGTAGTGCTGGTAGTGGCCGCTGCGCTCGTAGAGATCCTTCTTGTACAGGACCGGGTTGAAGATCTCCTCGTAGCCGCGCGCGGCGTGGCTGGTGCGCCAGTAGTCCAGGAACTGCTGGTAGACCGTGAACCCCTTCGGCGACCAGAAGCACGAGCCAGGCGCCACCTTGTTGAAGTGGAACAGGTCCAGCTCGGCGCCGATGCGCTTGTGATTGCGCTTGCGCGCCTCCTCCAGGAAGTTCTCGTAGGCGGCCAGGTCCTCGGGCGTCTCCCACGCGGTGCCGTAGATGCGCTGCAGCATCGGCCGGTCGCTGTCGCCGCGCCAGTAGGCACCGGCCACGCTCAGCAGCTTGAAGCGCCGGCAGGTCTTGGTGCCGCCCACATGGGGTCCGGCGCAAAGGTCGACGAACTTGGACTGCTTGTACAGGGTCACCTCGGTGGCGCCCTGCTGCTCGGCGATGGTGTCCAGCACCTCGAGCTTGTAGACCTGCCCGCTGTCGACGAAGAGCTGCCGCGCCCGCTCCATGGGCACATTGGCCACCTGGAAGTGGTGGTTGCGCTTGATGAGCTTCTTCATCCGCCGCGAGATGTCGGTCAGGTCTTCTGGCGTCAGCGGCCGGGGCAGGTCGAAGTCGTAGTAGAAGCCATGTTCGATGGCCGGCCCGGTGGCCACCTGGGCGTCCGGAAAGAGCTGCAACACCGCCTCGGCCATCACGTGCGCGGTGCTGTGGCGCAAGCGATGCAGCCGCTGGCCACGCGCTTCTTCCTCGGGGGCGAAGTTGCGGGCGAAGGGGATGTCTTCGCAGAGCTCTGCGACGGGACGGATCGATGGGGAGGGTGCGTCTGTCATGGTGGGCTCCTGATGCTTGGCCTTGACGAAGGGCCGGTGGAGCCGGGGAGGGTAGTGATGTCTGCCCGGGGCGGCAAGAGGAGGACAGCAAACCCAACCGTCCCGCCTCCTTGAAACTGACACGCTGTCCCGCAAAGGGACTGAGCGTTACGTTGAGGTCCCAGGGGCGCGACAGCGGTTGCCGACCGCTTGCCGCCACGCTCTACCCATCTCGGCACCGACGCATCATCGCGTCACTCACCATCGCACCGACCGAATTGGAGTGCAGCATGTTGACTACGTGGAGCCGTTTGCTCCTTTGCATCGCAGCCCTGGCGCTGCTGACCACCCCGGCCCTGGCCATGAACAAGGGCGACCTCATCGCGGCGCAAGCCGACGCAGCGGACATCAGCAAGGCCCAATCTGCGAGCGCTCTGGAGGGCTTCATCGACGCCACGTCGGCGTCCGTCAAGAAGGGCGACAGCGTGACCCTGGTCGGTTTCGGCACCTTCAGCAGCTCCAAGCGGGCCAGCCACAAGGGGCGCAATCCGCAGACCGGCAAGGAGATCAAGGTCGGCAAGAAGCTCAAGGCCAAGGACGTGGTCGGCCAGGAGCCCTTCGTCACCTCGACGATGATCTACGCCGCCAATCCGGCGCTGCCGCAGCTCTTCATCGAGTTCGCGATTCCGCCGAACAGCGCCTCGTCGGCGGTGTTCGAGTTCCAGATCCCCGAGAAGGTGGTCATGGAGAAGGAAGACGACTTCTACCGCGGCCAGCCCGCCGGCTCCGGCACGGTGACGCTCGAGCTGCACCTCGAGCTGCCGGCCCGTTGCAAGAAGTCCAAGAAGCCCCACTTTGTGAACATTGAGCTGCCCTACAACCAGATCGTTGGCGACGGCACCGACCGCCTGGGCACCAGCATGGGGCGCGTGGCCGTCGCTGCCTCCTCCGCCCAGCCTGGTCTGCAGCAGCGCTACCTGGCCGATGGCAACCAGTCCCTCTTCGCCGAGGCCCTGGGCCTGGATCACACGGACCTGGACGCCGCGCTGGCGCCCCAGCCGACCTCGCAGGACTGCGGCAAGAAGTCCTGCGGCCCGTCGGACACCCCGCCGCCGACGCCGCCGGTCAAGGTGCTGGCCAAGAACAAGGCCGACATCGTCGCGGCCATCGCCAAGTCGGCCAAGCTGGATCCGAAGAAGTCCGGGATCGTGGTCGACCTGCTGACCAATCCGGGCTCACTGGGCAAGCTCAAGAAGCATCAGAACGTATCGCTGGTGGGATTCGGCAGCTTCACGGTGCGCAAGCGGGGCAAGCGCACCGGGTCCAATCCGCAGACCGGCAAGCCCATCGTCATCTCCGCGCGCACGGTGGCCAAGTTCAAGCCCGGCAAGACCTTCGAAGACAGCCTCTAGTCGACTCCGTCATGCACGCTCCTTCCGACCTCGTCGTGCTAGGAGTCTGTCGGTGAAGCATCGTGTGCTCTGCCCGCTGACGGCGCTGCTGGTGCTGGAGACCGAACACGACTACGTGCGCTACAAGCTCGACCGCAAGGCCCTGGCCGATGTGCTCTCGATCACCTCGAACGGCCGCGTGCTGCGCATGAATCGCAGCGATCTGCACAAGATCGCCGTGGCGGCAGCGGCGCCCAAGGCACAGGACTGGCAAGCGCGCGCCGATCGCCTCGCCCTGCCCGCCGATGACGATGAGGGGGGCGTGCGGAAGCTGGAGATCCCCGCGCCCGAGAGCGTGGCGTCGGCAGCGGAACCGGAGCAGGCCCCCGAGTCCGCCCGGGCGGAAGCGCCGGTGGTCGCCAAGCAGGTGCAACCCGAGGAACGCAAGCGCCACGCCCGCAAGGTGGTCAGCAAGAAGACCATCGCCGGCGCGTTCATGAACGCCGGTGCCGCCGATACGCGATTGTTCGGCGGATCGGGGCAGGGGGCCGGCGGCACCGTAGGCGGCGGCACAAAGGGCGGCGGAAAAGGCTTCGGCCGACGCAGTCGCGCGCTGCCCATGCGAAAGAAGATGGAGAAGAAGATCAACGTCAGGCTCAGCGCCGGCACCCTGGGCGGCAGCGGGGCCGGAAGACACGGCGTCGCGCGTGTCGTCGCTCGCAAGAACAGCGCCGTTCGACGTTGTTACGAGGCCGCGCTGCGCCGCAACCCCTCGCTGGGCGGCCGCATCAAGGTGATGTTCACGGTCGGCACCGCGGGTACGGTCACCAAGGTCGTCGTGGCCGGCGCGCAAGGGATGTTCGCCGACTGTATCAAGAGGAAGTTCAGTCGTATTCGCGGGCTGCCCCTGCTGCCGGAGCCGGCGGATTTCTCCATTCCCTACATCTTCAGCCAGGGCGGAGGGGCGCCTTCCAGGCCGGCGATTGCGCGCGAGGTCGCCATGAGCCAGGCGGAGCGGCGGCGCCTGCGTCGCGAGCGTCAGAAGCTGGCGGCCCAGCAGGCCGCCTTGCAGCAGCAACAGGCGGCCCTGCGCGCCGAGCGGGAGAAGATCGAGCGCCTGGAGCGCGGCAAGCGGGAGCTGGCCGAGCTCGAAGCCGGCATCGCCAACAGCCCCAACGTCAAGGGCCGCTACGCCAAGGTGCAGGCCCTGCTGGAGGCGGGCAAGCGCAAGACGGCCGTGGCCGAAGCGCGTGCCTGGAGCGATGAGAAGGTCGGCGATGTGCTCGCCCTGGTGGCCCTGGGCGAGGCGTACGAGGCCATCGAGGAGCCCATCCAGGCGGCGCGGGCCTACGGCTCGTTGATCGATCTCTTCCCCTCGCGCGCCGACCTGCGCCGCTTCGCTGGCAACCTGCTCGAGCGCGTCGGCGACAAGGGGCTGGACCTGGCCGTGGATACCTACCTGGCCGCCGTGGAGCAGCGTCCCGACCACCCGTCGGGCTTCCACAACCTGGCCATGGCCCTGGCCGCCCGCGGCCAGTATGACGACGCCCTGGCGGCCATCGAGCGCGCCAGGACGTCGCGCAGCAAGTGGCGTAACAGCGCTGGAATCGACCGCATCCTCAATGACGACGAACGCATCATCAAGGCGGTCAAACAGCACGCCTCGGGCGCCGACAAGTCCGCCATCGCGCCCTCCCTGCGCTTCATCCTGTCGTGGGAGACGGACGCGAACGACGTCGACTTCCACATCTTCGACAGCAAGTTCGACCACGCCTCGTATCGCAACAGGTCGCTGCCCAGCGGCGGCAGCCTCTACGCGGATATCACCACCGGTTATGGGCCGGAGTCCTTCTTCATCGCCGACGCAAAGACCTATCCCTATCGATTGCTGGCCCACTACTACCGCATGGGCCCCATGGGCTACGGCATGGGCCGGGTGCAGGTGCTCCGCCACGACGGCAAGGGCGGTCTGGGCTTCGAGAGTCGCGCCTTCGTCATCATGCAGGACCGCGCCTACGTGGACATGGGCACGGTGACGCCCAAGAGCGCGCCCGTGTTGTAGCACGATCCAGGTTCGCCGACCGCGGCAGACCGGGCCTGCGCTCAAATCGGCCCTGGTCTTGATGTCTTGTGCCAACTGCGCGACGATGCGCAGCTGAAGACGCCAGGCCTGCTCTGTCGAGGAGCCCGGGATGCACGAGCCGGAGCGGCCACAAGGTGCCAGCACTCCGGATCGGCCCACGGGCACGAGCTCAAGCTCCAGCGATGCGAATCCGGATGGCGAGCCCCAGGCGCTCGAGGGCGAGTCCGGCCGGACCCTGCCGAGCCTCCGACGCTCCCTGGTGGTCAACTTCCTGGCCCTGATCCTGTTGCCGGTGCTGGTGCTGGGCACGACCTCGTACATCGCCTCCAAACACACCGTGGACCGGCTGGTGCACCAGCAGCTGCACGACGTCGCGGAGCTGGTGCGCGTGCGCGTGACCAGCCACGTGGACGTCACCGATCTCACCGCCAAACTGGCCGACAAGCTGCTCTCCTTCGACGTGGTCTCCATCGGCGACCGGGAACGGCTGCGACGCCTCTTCCAGACCGTGCTCGAGCAGTACCCGCAGCTGCGCAACGCCTATGTGGGCTATCCCGACGGTCACTTCTTCATGGTGACCAGCACCGGCAAGGGTTTCGCGGCCGAGCGGGTCGCCAGCTGCAAGCTGCCGCACGCCTACGATGACAAGCACCCCATCGAGGGCGACCCCAAGGCCCTGGGCTACGATCCGACCAATCTCGCGCCCCTGTCGCAGGTCTTTCCATTCGCCGAGGATCGGCAGTCGCCCTCGTTCTCGTCGGTGCTCGCGCCCGTGGTCGATCAGATCGCCGAGCTCGCCGCCACCGGCGGTCATCCCAGCACCCGCTTTCGGCTGATCGACCGGACCCTGCGCGCCCAGCTGAGGAGTCACCGCTTCACCCGATCGATCTATGTCGGCTTCTCGGACGGCGGCATGCTCCTGCTCCGGCGGCTCGAAGATGGCTCCCTGTTCAGCGAGTGGCAGTGGCACCATGCCGATGGCTCTCAGCGCCTGCAGACCCGGGCGGGACGCGCCAGGTGGACCGATCCGGGCCCGCCGAAGGCCCCCTACGACCCGCGGCCCCGCCCCTGGTATACCAAGGCGGTCGTGGCCGACGGTAAGCTGTCCTGGACCGACGTGTATCGCGGCAAACCCATCGGCAATCCCATCATCTCGGCGGCCATCGCCATCCCATCGCCCGCCACCGCCGCCAGCGACCAGGCCCTGCCGAAGCCCCAGCGCGAGGTCGCAGTGGCCGGGTTTGATTTCGATTTCAAGGCCTTTTCGAACGATCCCAACAACGGCGAGCTGCTGGTCCCGCCGCGCGCCATCGCCGTGCTCTACGAAACGCGCGCCGGCACCGACGGCGACTGGATCCCGGCCGAGCCGCCGCTGTCGTACTACGATCCACGCACGCGCGGCTGGTGGGCGGCCAAAGACAAGAAGGGACCCCATTGGACCGACGTTTATACCTTCGCCTCGTCGGGCCAGCTGGGCATCACCGTCGCCCGTCGGGTCATCGAACCGGGCACCAGGCGCCTCAAGGGCGTCATCGGCGTCGACATCGTCGTCGACCAGATCTCGCAATTCCTGGCCCAGGTCAGCAAGGAGGGGGTCGACCAGGTGGAGGGCGCGCGGCCGAAGATGCACTCGTTCATCGTCACCGCCACCGGTCGGGTCGTCGGCTACTCATCGACCTCCGGCGAGGCGTTCAAGAAACGCGCCGGCAAGATGGTCTACGACTTCGACAACGGGGTCATCGACCACTCGCTCATCCGCAACAAGATCGAAGAGGGCAAGGACGCACTGTTCGAGTACGACCACGTCGGTCGCGCCATGTACGCGCGCATGATCCCCATCGACATCACCGGAGAGCCCTGGTTCGTCTGGGTCATCACCTCTCGCGAGGACTTCATGGGCGGCATCGATCGCATGCTGCTCATCGCCCTGGCGATCGGCCTGCTCGCCAGCATCGTCGCCGTGTTCAGCGCGCTGCGCCTGCGCGGTCGCATCGCCAGGCCGCTTGGCGACTTCCTGGTCGGCTTCGAACACATCGGCGCCGGGCGCTACTTCGATGTGGAATTGCCCGAGCGGGTCGGCTTCCACGAGCTGCGCCGGCTGCGCGACGGGTTCGCCGTCATGCTGCGTGAGCTGCGCGAGAGCCATCACCTGCGCCGCTACGTCTCGCGCGCCGCCAGCGAGTCGATCCGCGCCTCTCGGGACCAGAGCGAACATGACCTCGGCGGCAGTCGCGAGGTCCGCACCATCTGGTTCTCGGACATCCGCGGCTTCACCGCCTATTCGGAAAAGCACTCCCCCGACCGGGTGATCGCGGTGCTCAATCGCTACTTCAAGGTCGAGGTCGACTGCATCCACCGGCATGGCGGCGACATCGACAAGTTCATCGGCGACGGCGTGATGGCCATCTTCCACGGCAAGGATCAGGTCGCCCGGGCGGTGCAGGCCAGCCTGGACATTGTCGAGGCGTTCAAGGAGCTCAACGAGGGCGCGGGCACCGACATCACCATCGGGGTCGGCATCAACACGGGCGATGTGGTGGTGGGCAATATGGGCGCCGCCGATCGCATGGACTTCACGGTCATCGGCGACAACGTCAACGTCGCCGCGCGCCTGTGCGACAAGGCCCTGCCCTACCAGGTGCTGCTCTCGGAGACCTCGTATCGCGAGGTCCGCGACCGCACCGACTGCGAAGAACAGCTCATGCGCGTCAAGGGCAAGTCCGACGAGCTCAAGGTCTTCGCCGTGAACAGTTGGACCGGGGGCGCGGGGCAGGGCGGAGAGCGCTCTACCTGATCGGACGCAGCGGGCGCAGCCTCCGCCTGCTCACGATTGGCAGGCTGGACGGCGCCGACGTCTACAGATCCAAGGACAACCGCAGCTCGCCGCTGTTCAGGTCATACACCCGCACATCATCCGGCTTCATGGTCAGGATCACCGCGTCAGCGTGGCGTTCGATCTTCAGTCGCCACTTCACGATGGCGGTGGTCGAAAACGCCCGATTGGCGTCGTCTCGCTCCAGGATGTCGGGCAGCTGGTCGGCTTGCAGGGTCCAGCGGGCCTTGCCGTGCATGTCGATGCAGGTGAGCAGGCGGTCGGAGCGCTTGCCGGCGGTCTGCTGGTGAATGATGAAGACGTACTCGGCGTCCTGGGCGGCGATCCAGCCCTCGAGGAAGACGCGGTCGTCGGCCAGGGCCTCCAGGCGGGGGTCAGCCTTGCCTCCAGCGTCGCTCTCGGCAGGATCCGGGGCCGCATCCGGGGCCTCGTCCTCAGCGGCCCCCGCTTCCACTTCGTCGACCTGGGCCTGCATCTTGTCGGCCATCTCCATCAGTCGACGGCGCATCTTGCCGCTCACCTTGCCGGCGGAGGCGCGCAGGCGAGCGATACGTGCCACACGCGATTTATGCCGCCGGTCCTCGCTCTTCTGCCGTCGAGCGTGGCGGCCTGCCTTGCGGGCCCTCTTGTCCAGGGTTCGGTCCAGGTTGCGCTGGATCCTGTCCAGTGTCGGGGTGTGGGTCAGGGCGCTGGTCGGCCATATTCTCGCCAGTTCGGCGGCGTCGAGCCCCTCGGCGCCGGCCAGGCGAACAAGCTTGAGACGGGCCTTGTTGGCGCGGCTTTCGGCGACCAGGAAGAAAGGCAGGGTGCGTTCCGGGGCGTCGCTGGCCGCCTCGCTGGACATGGGTACCTGGACGGTGCGCCCATCCTTGGTCGACATCTCGATGATGGTGCCGGAGACGCTGGCGTCGACCAGACCGGCGGACAGTTGGTCGTCGGACGCCAACACCGCGGTCGTGTCGCGTTTCAGGGCCACCTCGGCGCCGTCGTAGTGGCGCGCGATGGGGGCTCGGTCCTCGCCGGCCGGCAAGACCGCCCACACGTCGTGTCCAGCAGCGGTGAGCGAGGCCTTGGCGCCCGGACTGTCGCTGTCGTCGATGGTGTCGCGCAGCAGCACCTCGCCGCTCTTCAGGTCCATGGCGAAGACGGTGCTGTGGCAGAAGAGGTAGCAGCGCTCGCCCGTGGACTTGTAGCCCGGGCGGCTGACCGTGGTCAGGATGTACACGCCTTCGTCCACCAGCATCCAGAGCACGCTGCGGCCCTGCGCATCCTCGACGACCGTGGCGCCGAGCAGCTTGCCCGAGGGCTCGCTGGAGATGAGGTTGCGCACGCTGGTCAGCAGCCCGCCGACAGCCAGGGCGGCGACGATACCTACGCCAGCGAGCACCAGGCCGCAGCCCAGCAGGCAACCCTTGCCCTTGCCTTTGGCGGAGCCGGGTGGGGGCGCCATCTTAGAGCGGAATCCGAGACAACAGCACGTCCGCATCCGGCGCCTCGCCGTCGCCCTTGTTGGCGGCCGGCTGCGCGACCAGCTCCTTGGGCGCGTCGACCCAGGCGCCGTGATCCGAGCCGTCCTCGGAGGCGCCCGTGTCGTGGGCGCTCAACGTGGCGCCGCCGTGGTCGGACAGGGTCAGCGTGTCGTCTTTGGCTTTGGCCGGAGCGAGGTAGAAGTAGCCCTTGTAGCGGCGCGAGTTGCCCGCCGCCGTGACCGCCTGCTGGCCGATGTAGAGGTGGTCACCGACCATGGCCAGGCCCTTGATGCGATGTTGGGCCGCGCGCTCGGCGCCAGGGCCGGAGTGGTAGAACGCCGCCCAGGCGGGATCGCCGTCGGCCACCGCCAGCTTGGTGATCAGGCCGTCGCCGTCGGTGTTGTCGTAGTCCGCCAGGCCGATGCGTCCGGCCACGTAGAGCCAGTCGCCGACCACGTGCACCACGTGGGTATCCGCCGGGCCACCGGCGCCGCCCGGGAAGGACTTCGTCCAGGCCACCTTGCCGTCCAGCCCCACGCGCGCCGCGGCGAAGCGACCCTTGACGCCGGCCGGTCCGAGCGACAGGTAGGCGTTGCCGCTGCCGTCCACCGACAGGTCATTGATGCGGGTACCGTCACCAAAGCTGACCTTTTGAATGAGATTCAGCTTCGGCTCGCTGTCCACGTCGGTCAGGTGCGCCAGCACGGCGTCGCCATCGCTGTCGGCGCCGACCCAGGCGCCGCCCTGGCCATCACCGCGGATGGTCCAGCCGACGTCGGTGCCGCCCATCTCCAACACGCGGGTCCAGGCGAAGCTGCCGTCTTTCTTGTCCAGCGCAGCCACCAGCGCGCCCTTGGGCGCCTGGCCGGTGATCAGCAGGTACTTGCCGCGGGCATCCAGCGCGCCGCCCTTGGCGCTGTTCTTGGCCGGCTTGACGCCCTTGTCGGGCTCCCAGGCCTTCTGCCAGGTCATGGCGCCGGTGGCCGGGTCGATCTTGAGCACCAGCAGGCGATACTTGGCGTTGGCCTTGCTGACGGAGGTGGCGCCGATGAAGTAGAGCGCGCCATCATGCCAGGCCAGCGAGCCAGCCGTGCCGCCCGTGTCCGCGTTGCCGCCCGCATCGGGCGCGAAATCGCGGTTGGGGCCGTTGAAGACCTTGTTCCAGCCAGCGCTACCATCGGCGTTCAGGCGGCCGATGAGCACGTCGTAGTTGAAGGTGTCGGCGAGCCCGATGACGTTGGCGGCGTAGTAGAGGTTGCCCTCTGTGTCGGCGACCATGGTCGACAGCAGCTCGTCCTGCGCCGGCGTGCCGACCACATGCTCGCGATCGGCCTGGGTCAGCGGCCAGAAGCTGGAGTCGCCGGTGCCCTTGCCCTTGACCGTGAACTGGAAGAGCTTGTTGCCATCCCAGACCAGGTTGACCATGGCGCTGCGATCGCCGCCCACCACCGGACGGAAGCGCACGTTGAACGAGAACTTGCCGCCGTTGTCGACGTCCAGATCCTTGACGTCCAGCGCCTTGCCATCTTTGTCCTCGACGGTGAACTCCTCATCGACCGTGCCGCTGTCGGGCGTGATCGACACCGACGTGACCGAGATCGTGCCGCCGCTGTCGTTGGTCAACGTGAAGGTCTCGACCGCGCTATCCCACGCTTTGGTGGTCGAGGTGCGCTCGTTGCCGGGCAGGTGAAAGCTGCCACTCTGGTCGATGGCGGTGCTGCCCTGGGCGAAGGAAAATGGCGGCGGGGTCAGCACGGCGTCGATGCCGCCGGCGTCGGCAGCGGGCTTGGCGCCGCTGTCGGTGTCGTCATTGTCGTCGTCGGGGCTGCAGGCGATGGCCAGCAGGCCGATGCTGGCGATAGCCAGGGCTCGGCTCCAGAAGAAGCGATCGATATTCCGCATGGTGTCCTCAGTCGTGCTCGGACGGGGCGCTGCCCCGCGCGCGTGGGGTTCATGAGACGAGCAACGCGGCAAGGTGCATGTTGTATTCGATTTGTGTCAAGGATGGGGTCGCAGCGCCGGCCGTAGAAAGCTGCCATACTGCGATCGGCGTGGCGGATTGATGGACCGATCCCCGCCGAGCCAATGAGAGGACATGGCGCGCAGCCGATCATCGCTGGCCTGCGGACCTGGCATCGCCCCCGCGTTGCTTTTGGGGCTGCTCGCCACATGCGCCTGCGATCGCCAGAATGTTCAGATCGCCACCGACCTTCCTATGGATGCCGCGTCAGGCGATGCCAGCGATGCGGACGGACAACCAACCGGCGACGTCGTTTCGGATGTCCTCGTCGACGTGGCGAACGATGGCGACGGATCGGGCGATGGCGGCGGAGCAGCCGAGGCGCACGGCGCGACGGACACCGGGGCGTCCGACACAACGCCCACACGGAACTGCGCCATGCCGGTGATCGACATCCCGGTCGCCACGCCGCCCGGCATCTGGCTGAAAGCCTCCAACACCCTGGAGGTGGACCTGGACTGCACCGTCCAGCTCCACGGCGGCAACTCCAAGGCTTCGTCGGCCGGCAAGGTCATCTCGTGGAATTGGTACGTGAAGCAGGAGCCTGTTGGTTCCAAGGTCAAGCTGCTGGGCGGTCACAGCTCGGACCAGGTCCTCGAACCCACCGAACTGGGGCTGTACGTCATCTGCCTGTCGGTCATCGACGCGGCCAAGCAGCCGGGCTGCAAGCACCAATGCGTCAAGCTGGAGGTCTACCCCCCGCCAGGCATCTACGTGGAGCTGTCGTGGCAGACGACCGGGGACACCGACCCCACCGACGAAGGGCCGGGCGCCGGTGCCGACCTGGACCTGCACCTGGCCCACAAGTTCGCCAAGCACCCCAGCATTCAAGATCAGTGCAAGGGCGCGCCCTATCCGTGGTTCGACAAGAAGTTCGATGCCTGGGCCGGCAACCCGCAGCCCAAGTGGGGCCAGGCACTGCCGCAGGTGAAGGACGACCCCCTCCTGGTCGACAACGCCGACGGCACGGCCCCAGAGCGCCTCCGTCTGCTCGAGCCGGAGTCAGCCGGCAAGGATCAGCCCCGCTACACCATCGGCGTACACTACTGGAACGACCACGGCTTCGGGCCCTCGGTCGCCCGGGTGCAGGTCTTCATCGAGCGCGCGCCGGTGGTCGACGTCTATCGCACCATGAACCCTGCCGATATGTGGACCCTGGGCCAGATCTGGTGGCCGCATTCCCTGTCCGGCGGCACCTCATCGCCCTGGCTGAATTGCTGGCAGATCGACGAGCAGGATCCCTGTACCGGCGGCAGCGGACCCTGGCAGAAGGAGGGCGTGCCCTGCGTCAACGCCTGCTTCCTGCCCGGCTTCGGCACACCTGGCGAGCCGACCGCCGCAGACTGCAAGTAGCGGCACCAGGACCGTCAATCGTCAACGCGCCAGGAGAAGCCGAATCGGAATCCGGCCCGGATCGACCACTGATCCGACAGGCCCCTTCTGCCGAAGACGTACTCGTAGCTGATGGCGTAGCCGGCCCACGGCAGCACGTCGAGCACGCGCAGATAGGAGAAGCCGCCCAGGATGCCGATGCGGGCGCCGTAGCGCATGTAGTCGTTCTTGCGCCACGGCACGCCCAGGGCCACCGCGGCGGCCTCGAAATCGAAGAGCCAGTTCCTGCCGACCCGGCGCAGCGTGACCGGCAGGGTGGCGAAGAGCTCGGTGCCGATGCCGGCGACGCTCAACTCCTTGTCGCTCAGGGCGCCACCGCCGACCTCGATGCCAGCGCGCAGACTCCAGCGCTGCGCGAAGCCCTGGGAGATGACCACCCGTCCGGCGCCGCCGCCGCCGCCCACGGCGCGCCCATCGGCCACTCGAAACGTCGCCAGACCGCCGCCTTCGGCGCCCAGGGTCAACCGATCCACGTCTCGTTGCCGCCCGCTGAACTTCGGCTTCGGCGTCATCCAGAAGGGGCAGTCGCGTTTCGATGAGCGCATGGCCAGGGCCAGCAGCCGTCGCGTACGCGTGATGCCCAGCAGTTCGCTCACCTTGCCCAGGTCACGGCCTCGCTTGCGCCAGGCGGCCTCCACAGGCCCACCCAGCGCAGCGATGCGGGCGTCCAGATGGGCAGCGGCGTCGACCCTCGCCGGCGGCGGGGTCGCGCACACGCTGAGCAGGGCGTCGGGCAGCAGGCCCTCGTAGACGAAACGATCGATGGCCCAGCCGCGCTGCTCGCGCAGGGTCACAGCCCGCTGCAGGTCGAAGATCAGCGACTCGGTGGCCGAGCCCGGCAACGGCGCGGCAGCGGTGGCCTCATCGGGCGGCAGGAGCGCCAGGCCCGCGGCGAGCAGTCCGGCCAGGGCGAGCATGCGGATGCGGGGGGAGGCGTGGACCATGGCGGGCCACGGTAGTGCCGAGGGGGTGTGGTGGCAAATGGAAAGGGGGCCGCCCACGTGCCGGTACAGTGCGGCTTGGGTCAGAACTTCGCCTCGATCTGAGTCACCTTCGGTGCGATGCCGCCCGGCCCGGGCTTCACTCTCAACTCCACCTCGAGTACCGCGCCCACCTGGGAGATGACGGCCGGCAGGGGCTTGTTGGGGAACGGCCCCAGCGGCATGGACCAGGAGGCCGCCTTGAGCCCTGCCTGGCTGTCCGCAGCTCGTACACGCATGTCGACATTCGACCCGTTGGGCGCCTCCACCTTCAAGTCCAGTGATTTCCAGACGACCTTCGGTTTGGGTTGGATGAACGGGTTGAAGGCGTCGGATGCGAACAGCCGGATCCGCCACGTCCCCTGAAAGGCGACAAGCCTGGCCAGGAGCTGCCCCGTGAAGTCGCTGTAACCCTCCGGGAGCTTGCCGGTCGGGTATTCGCCGACGACCTGCGCGGTCTTGCCATCGACTTTGGAGGCGCTGTACTTGTTCGCGTTGATCGTCCAGATATAGCCGTCCATGTCCACCGCGGCGGCGACGGGCTTGCGGCCGCCGCCCAGGTTGATGTGGCTCACCAGCACGCCGGTGACGGCGTTGACCTTGGCCACTCTGTTGGTCTGGCCCAGGGCCACCCACACGTGACCGTCGGCGCTGGACGTCAGGCCCAGCGAGTTGTAGCCGTGCTGCGTGGTTGACCACTTCTGACTTTTGGGATCGTAGCGCGAGGTGAAGTTGTCGTGGCTGCTCAGCCAGATTTGCCCGAAGGCATCGACGGTGATGCCATAGGGGTTGCCCTTCGGGTAGGGGATCTTCTGGACCTGCTTGGTCTTCGGGTCCACCCGCAGCAGGCTCTGCGCGATGCTGGCGCTGACCCAGATGATGCCCTGCCGGTCCACCACGTTGCCGAACGGGTTCTCCCCAAGTTGGATGGTAGCGACCACCGCCCCGGTATCTGGATGCAGGCGGTAGAGCGCCTTGCTTTTCCAGCCGGCCACCCCGGCGTGGTTGCCGGGGTCGATGGCGACCCCGCGGATCCAGCTGTCGTCCGCCTTCGGCTGGACGATGAACTGCACGCACTCATCCTTGCCGAATGGCAGCACCTCGTATGAGTCGATCTTTCCGTTCTGGTCGACATCTTTGATGGTCTCGATGCTGCCGTTGCCGTTCTTGTCGGGACAGGTGGCGGGATCGGGTCCGATCTTCATGACCTTGCCGTCGGCCTGGCAGCCGACCCGCCCTGCAGGGTGCCACCCGATTTCCAACTCGCGGGCATCATGTAACTTTGTCACCGCAACCCCGACGATGCTACAACCCCACCGCGCCCGAACGTGGAGTCATTCATGGCCAGCAAGGACAAGACGAACGAGCAAAACAGTCAGCCCGTCGCCGGCGTCAGCCGCCGCCAGGTGCTGCGTGGCATGGCCGCAGCCGCCGTGGTCGGCCCGGCCTGGGTCACCGGTTGCGGCAGCGAGCCCGAAGATACACCGCCCGACAAACCCGCCACCCACGTCGAACCCATCTCCAGTGGCAGCCCCGCGGCCACCTGCGCCGATCCCGCCGGCAAATCGGCCAAGATCACCCACGGACCGCTCACCGGCGGCGTGACGGACGGCCGTATCGTCATCAGCGCCCGGCTGGACGGCCCGGCGAGCGTGCGCTTTCGCTTGAAGCCAAAGGGCGGCGGCGCCGAGCTTTATACAGACTGCGTGCTCGCTGAGAAGAGCCAGGACTACGCCGTTCGCCTGGTCATGAGCGACCTGCCCGCGGATTCGCGTTATGACATCTTCCCCGAAGTGGACGGCAGCGAAGACGCCAGCCACGCCATCAGCTGCCAGACCTTCCCCACCGCCGGCACCGTCGCGGCCTTGAGCTTCGCGTTCGGCGCCTGCCAGCGACACAATGACAAACCAACCGATGTGATCAGCGCCGGCAAGACCTACGACGTCATCGCCGACCTGAAGGAGCAGCCCCTCTTCTTCTGCCAGACGGGCGATTGGACCTATCCGGACTACGACTTCGCGCCCTCGTCCGGGGGCGGATTTGCTGGCGTGGACGCCGACGGCAACAACTACACCGTCTTCCCCGAGCATTTGGCCAAGAGCTACCACAAGCGCCTGGATCCGGACTACCCGATGACCAAGGTGCTCAACAAGGTGCCCCTGGCCCACGTCTGGGATGACCACGACTTCGCCCAGAACAACGCCTGGAGCGGCGTGGCCGGCAAACAATCCGACCGGGTCGACGCCTTTGAGCGCTACCTGCCAAGCTACGCCCTGCCCAAGTCCCGCGGCGGCGTCTGGCAGCAGTTCAGCGCCGGCCATTGCGACTTCTGGCTCGTGGATATGCGCTCGCAGCGCACCCACATCGACGAAGCGGTCAAGGTCACCTGGTCAGACGACGGCAACGCCATCACCGCGGTCGAATTCAGCGAGCCGCCCGGCCACACCATGCTCGGCGCCGAGCAGCTGGACTGGCTGATCGACAGCCTGAAAGCCTCTACCGCAACGTGGAAGTTCATCTTCTTCCCCATCGAGATCAATCCCTACTACAGCAAGTTCCTCGACCTCGGCATCGAGATCATGGTGCCGATGGTGCTCAACGCGGTCGGCGACGGCTACGCGGGATACCCCACCGAGCGCGACAAGATCCTCGAGCTGCACAAGAGCGGCGCGGTGAAGAACATGGTCTTCCTGACCGGTGACTCCCACGAGGCCGCCATGCGCAAGGGCACCGCCGACTGCCCGCCGATCTTCATGGCCGCTGCCCTGGACATCAACAAGTCGCCCCTGATGGGCATGGTGCGCACCCTCGGGCCCAAATTCGGCCTCAGCGTTGACGAGGCCTGGACCGAGTGGTGGCAGGGCAAGGGCGGCAAGGATGCCGACGAGGATCGCAACGGGTTCGGCCGGATCCGGGTGATCACCGAGCCTGGCGACAAGTTGATTTGCGAGTGCATCGACTTTGAGGGCAAGACCTTGCACACCATGGAGGTCGAGGCGGTCTGATGAGTTTGGCCCCGCTCGGCCCCTGGATGTAAAAGCGCCACAGCCCCGCCGGTTGCCGGCCATCGACAGGGAATTCAAGGCACGCCATGCTACGCTGCCCGCCGGCGCCCGAACCGCGTCGCCGCTGCATCCCCCGAGGAGATTATAGATGACGATGAATGCCGCGATTTCACCGGCCACGCTTTCGATCGGCCGACGCGCGCAGCGACAGTTGGTGCCCTTCCGCATCCGGCACCTGGACGGCTTCCACGTCCTGACGAACGACCTGGGCGATCACCTGCTGCTCAACGACGAGCAGCTGCAACGCATGCTGAGCGGCAAAGTCGCCGAGGGCGACCCCCTCTGGCAGCGGATGCTGGATCAGAACTTCGTCGCCGACAAACTGGACCGCAAGGCCCTGGTAGAACGGCAGAAGGAGAAGCTGAAATTCCTCGCCTACGGGCCCAACCTGCACATCATGGTGATCACCCTTCGCTGTGATCACACGTGCCAGTATTGCCACGCGTCGCGGGCGCCCATGAGCGCGCACCACACCGACATGAGCATCGAGACGGCCGAGCGCTCGGTGGATTTCGCCTTCGAGAGCACCTCGCCGGGCCTGACCATCGAGTTCCAGGGCGGCGAGCCGCTGGCCAACTGGCCGGTGCTCGAGCACATCATCGAGTACTCGCTGCAGAAGAACGCCCTGGCCGGCAAGTCGCTGACGTTCGCCTTGGTGACCAACCTGAGCCTGATGGACGACGAGAAGCTGGACTACCTCATCGAGCGTCGAGTGCAGATCTGCACCTCCCTGGACGGCCCCGAAGAGGTCCACAACTACAACCGCGTCTTCAAGGAAGGCAACGCCCACGACCAGGTGGTGCGCTGGATGAAGATCATCAACAAGCGTTATACCGATGCTGGCTTGGACCCCAAGCTCTACCGCATCGAGGCGCTGCCGACGATCTCACGGCCCATGCTGGCCGACCCCAAGGGATTGCTCGATCACTACGTCGACGTGGGCTGCCACTCCATCTTCCTGCGCAACCTGGATCCGCACGGCTTCGCCGCCACCACGCGCAAGCGCATCGGCTATTCCATGGAGGAGTGGCTGGTCTTCTACGAGGAGGCGCTGGACTACGTCATCGAGCTCAACCGCAAGGGCGTGGACTTCATCGAGCGCACCGCGGCCCTCTTCCTGGCCCGCATCCTGGCCCATCACGAGCCCAACTTCCTGGACATCCGCAACCCCTGCGGCGCCGCCATCGGCCAGATCGCCTACAACTACGACGGCCGCATGTTCACCTGCGACGAAGGCCGCATGGTCGACGCCTCGGGCGACTCCTGCTTCGCCATCGGCAACGTCGCCGAGGACGGCTACCAGGAGGTCATCTCCAGCCCGATCGTGCGCGCCATGACCATCGCTTCGACCCTGCAGGGGCAGCCCGGCTGCAGCACCTGCGCCTACCTGCCCTGGTGTGGCATCTGTCCGGTGCACAACTACGCCGAGCAGGGCAGCATCCAGGGCCGCATGGCCGACTCGCACTGGTGCCAGAAGCACATGGGCATCATGGATCTGCTCATGCGCAAGCTGCAGCGCGCCGACGAGTTCGAGATGCAGGTCTTCGAGCGCTGGACCCAGGTCCGCGAGCAGCCCCACTTCCTGCACGAGTGCGCGGAGATCTGATCCGATCTCAACCCGCCTTCTGAACTAACCTGTAACCGAGTCGACTACCGCCGGGGGGCAACCTCTCCCCGCCGGACCGAGGGAAAAAGGACATGGCCGCGCAATTGTCCGCATCACCGATCATCCGCTGGGGACGGACCGTCACACGCTCGCTGCACATCCCCGCCGTGGGCCTCGTCATGGGCGCCTGGTGGCTGGGCCAGGTCGATGTGGCCCAGGGCTGGCCGCTGGCGGCTTCGGCTGTCACAGGCCTTGTGCTGGGCGGGTTGTTCTTCTTTCAGTCGACGGGCTGGTTGCTGGAGGTCCGGGGCGTCGCGGTGATGATCAAGCTCGCCTTGCTGGCCTGTTTGCCGCATTTGTCGATCGGTGGCGGGTTGTGGTTGCTCTTCGGGGTGGCTGTGGCGGCTTCGATTGTGTCGCATATGCCCGGGCGTTATCGGCATTTTCGGGTGGATCACTGGTTGCAGGGTACGTCGACGGGGGATGAGTCGTAGGTTGGCTCCGGTCGGCGGGTGTCGAGTTTGTTGGTGGGGGAAAGGCTCGCGCAAAGCCGCAAAGACGCCAGGGGTCGTGGGTTGGTGGCGTTCCCTGATCAGATCGCGGCGGCGACTTCTTTGACGAGGCCCGGGCCCCTGTAGATGAGTCCTGTGAACAGCTGAACCAGGGTGGCACCGGCGTCGACGCTGGCTCTGGCGTCGTCGGCGCTTTGGATGCCGCCGGCTGCGATGATGGGCAGCTTGCCGTCGGTCAATTGGGCGACGCGCTGGACCATGGCTCGGCTCTTTTGTCGCAGTGGCACGCCGCTGAGACCGCCGGTTTCGGTGGCGTGCTGTGACTGCAGGCCATCTCTGGCCAGGGTCGTATTGCTGACGATGAGGCCGTCCAGATGGCCATCGACCACGGCGCCGACTGCGTCTTCGAGGTCGGCTTCCGCCAGGTCGGGGGCGAGCTTGACCAGCAGGGGCAGGCGGGTGCCGTTGGCGGCGGACAGCTCGTCGCGCCGGGCCTTGACCGCGCTCAGCAGGTCAGCCAGGGCGGCGCCCGATTGCAGGCGACGCAGGCCTGGCGTGTTGGGCGAGCTGACGTTGATGGTGGCGTAGTCCGCCAGGTGGGCCAGGGATTGCAGCACGGAGACGTAATCCGCCGCGGCCTCCTCCAGAGGTGTGTCGCGGTTCTTGCCCAGGTTCACGCCCAGGATCACGCCCTTGGGGCGGCTGCCGCTCAGCCTGCGGGCGATGAACTCGGCGCCGCGGCTGGGAAAGCCCATGCGATTGATCAGCGCCTCGTCCTCAAGCAGCCGGAAAACGCGCGGGCGGTCATTGCCCGGCTGCGGCCGTGGGGTGACGGTGCCGAGCTCCAGGTGGCCGAATCCCAGGGCGGCCAGGCCATGAAATCCGAGTCCATCCTTGTCGTAGCCCGCCGCCAGCCCGACCCGGTTCGCAAAGCGCAGACCGAAGGCTTCCACCGGCCGTTGAACCGCCTTTCCGAACAGTGTTCGAATGGCCAGTCTACCGGCCACTGTGGCGCCGCCCAGTCGTGCCAGGCGCAAGGCCCGTTCGTGGGCCAACTCGGGATCGCTGCGATAGAGGAGCGGCCGGATGCGGCGCCAGGTGGCGTCATTCATCGACGGGCGCTTCCGGTTCGGCGCTGCTGGCCAGGAAGGTAGACACGGCGTCCATCTGCTCGTCCGTGATGCCGCCGGCGGCGCGCCAGTGGCCCAGCAACTCGCTCAGTGTGAAGATGGCGTGCAGCCGGATGCCGTGGCGGGCCAGGGCGTCACCTGCGCCAGATTGGCGGTCGATGAGCACCACCAGGTCGCCGGTGAGCAGACTGGCGCCGGCCAGGGTCCGGCTGGCTTCGATGGCGCTGGTGCCGCGGGTGGCCAGGTCGTCGACCATGACCACGCGCTCGTTGCTTACCCAGGGCCCCTCCACCACCAGGCGGGTGCCGTGCCGCTTCTGGTCGCGACGGGGATAGACCAGGGGCCAGCCGCCCCAGAGCGCGACCGCGGTGCCGATGGGCAGGCCGGCGTAGGGCAGGGCGGCGATGCGGTCGAAGCGCAATCCGCCCAGGATCGCCGCGTAGGACGCAGCGACGCGATCGAGCAGCTCGAGGTCGCCGGTGATGCGGCGGAGGTCGACGTAGATCGGCGAGCGCAGGCCAGACTTGAGGGTGAACTCGCCAAAACGCACGCAGCCCGCGTTGAGCAGGCCGTCGGCGATGAGGCCACGAGAGCCACCCAGGCGCTGGACCACGGCGTTGTCGATGGCCGGTGTGCTGCCCGCGCCCAGCGAGCGCACCACGCGCCGAATGGAGTCGCGCAAACCGATGGCCGCGGCGCGGCTGTCGTCGGCCCGGGCGATGGCCCGCGAGGCGTTGACCAGCAGGCCCAGGCCGTCGCTGCGCAGACCGGCACGCACGGTGGCTTCCAGGTCGCCGCCCTGCTTGCCGATACCCGGGGCCAGCAACCAGGCGTCCGGCGCCCGTGCCCGAACGCGCCGCATGGCCGCAGGCGCTGTGGCGCCCACCACCAGGCCCATTCGATCGGATGCGTCGTGTTCCTCGACCCACGCCGCGACCCGCTCGAAGGCCGTCTCCGAACGGCGTTTGGAACCGCCCGTAGCCGTCAACCTGCGCGCCTGCAATTCGACAGCGCCTTCATTGGAGGTGTGGCAGAGCACAAA
Source organism: uncultured Enterobacteriaceae bacterium (assembly GCA_964438735.1). GTDB lineage: Bacteria > Myxococcota_A > UBA9042 > UBA9042 > UBA9042 > CAYTLW01. Next base: position 36,472 of record CAYTLW010000046.1, read on the forward strand.
GGCGGCGTGATCGGACCACTCGAGCCAGGGCGCGATGGCATCCCAGCCCAGCCAGGGGCTCACCGTGGCGGCGCCGGCGCCCAGGGTCTCGAAGGCGGCCCGGGCGTAGGCGGCACCGGTGGAGGCGATGTCGGCGCGCTTGACGTCCAGGATCACCGGCACGTCGCCAATCTCGGCGATCAGCGCCTGCAGCGCGTGCAGGCCGTCGCCGCCGTGGATCTCGAAGAAGGCCGAGTTGGGTTTGTACGCCGCAGCCACGTCCCGCGTCGCCTCGACGATGTCCAGGCAGTAGCGCAGGGCCGCATCGGCGCTCTCTTCAGGCAGGTCGCCAGGGTGGGGATCCAGGCCGACGCATAACAGGGAGTCGATCTGTCGCGACCGCTCAGCGAGTTGACTGAAAAAGGACATCTTGCCCTCGTTGTTGCGCCTACGCCTTGCCGAGGACCATCGCCAGCAGAGCCATGCGCACGTACAGACCGTACTCCATCTGGCGGAAGTACGCTGCCCGCGGATCCCGGTCCACTTCCATGTCGATCTCGCCCACCCGGGGGAAGGGGTGCATCAAGACCATGGAGTCGCGCGCCGGCAGGAGCACTTCCGGTGTGATCACGTAGGCATGTTTGAGCTTCTCGTACACGCTCACATCCTCGAATCGCTCCTTCTGGACCCGAGTGACGTAGAGCACGTCGCTGTGACCGATGACCTCGTCCAGGGATTGCATCTGCTCGTAGGCCACCTCGCGCGCATCCAGGTCGTCCAGCACCGCCTGGGGCAGGCGCAGGATGTCCGGCGAGACGAAGTTCATCTTGACGTCGAAACAGGACAGCAGGCGGGCCAACGAGTGCACCGTCCGGCCGTACTTCAGGTCGCCCAGCAGGGTCACGGTCAGGCCATCGACACGGCCGATCTCCTCGACGATGGTGAACAGGTCCAGGAGCGCCTGTGTCGGGTGCTCGCCCACGCCGTCGCCGGCGTTGATGATCGGTTTGCGCGCATGTTTGGCGGCGATCTGACTGGCGCCCTCCTGCGGATGACGCAGCACGATCACGTCGGCGTAGCACTCCAGGGTGCGCACGGTATCGGGCAGGGACTCGCCCTTGGCCACCGAGGAGTAGGTCACCTCGTTGATCGGGATGACGCTGCCGCCCAGGCGCTGCATGGAGGCCATGAAGGACGACGCGGTACGGGTGGATGGCTCGTAGAAGAGGTTGGCCAGCACCTTGCCCTTGAGCAGATCGAACGAGCCCACCCGGTGGACCATCTCGCGCATCTCGTGGGCGACACCGAAGACGTACTGCAGATCGGCCCGCCGAAATTGCCGCACGGTCAGGATGTCCTTGCCGTAGAAGGCCGCGTCCCGTCGGTCGCCGAAGGGCAGGTGCGGACTGGCTGGCGCGCCCACTCGCTTCCTGGCGTAGGTGTTCATGAAGCTCCCCCTGGCCGCGTGACCGGCCGTCCTGTTCCGGGCTCGGCGAGCACATCGCCCGCCTCGAAGGCGATCTTGTTGCGCAGCACCACGCGCTCGACGCGTCCACGCAGCTGACGACCGGCGAAAGGCGTCCAGCCGGCCTTGGACATGGGTGGGCACTCCGGCACCGTCCAGCGGGCCTCCGGGTCCACCTCGATCCACGTATCTTGCGGCTCTGCCAGGCCGAAGATCCGCCGCGGCGCATGAGCGAAACGCTCCACCAGTTGCTCCAGCGTCAGCCGATCGCGGTGCACCTCGGTCAGCATCAGGGCGAACGCCTGCTCCAGCGTGGGGAATCCCGGCGGCGGCTTCGGCCCGTCCTTTTCGGCCGCGGTATGGGGCGCGTGATCGGTAGCGAAGCAATCGATCTCGTCCATGTGCTGCCACAGGGCCGCACGATCGGCCGGCGTGGCCAGGCGTGGGCGCACTTCCGAGCGGCCGGGGCCCAGTCGCGGGATGTCGTCGGTATCCAGCAGCAGGTGGTGAGGCGCCACCTCGCATGTGGCGCGAACACCCCGTTCTCGGGCGTCCATGACCAGCTTCAGGTCGCGCCAGGTGGGCAGGTGGCAGACGTGTACGTGGCGGTCGAGCTCTGCGGCCAGCTGCAGCAGGCCGGCGAGCACGTCACCTTCGGCGTGCACGGCGATGGGTCTGCCCTCGGGCCAGCGTTCGAAGTGGGCCCGCCAGACGGCTCGCTCTTCGAGCAGCAGGGGGCCGAAGGTGTGGCAGGCATAGATCTTCAGGCCGCAACTGAGGGGCGCCAGCCTGGCCGCTTCGTCCGCGTTGTCGGCGGTGGCGCCCAGAAAGTGGCCCCAGTCGCAGCGCGCGCCGGCAGTGGCGGCCTCCACGGCGAGGTTCCATGCCGTCTCGTCGGTCGTTGGCGGACGGGTATTGGGCATGGCCAGGATCTGCACCACGCCGCCGGCGAGCGCCGCAGCAGTGCACGATCGCCAGTCCTCTTTGTGAACGGCCCCAGGCTCTCGGGCGTGTACGTGGACGTCAATGAGTCCGGGCAATCGCATCCATGCCCCGCAGCGTCGGATGGCCGGGGTTGTGCACCATCGGCGGCCAAAGGGCAAGGGGTTTGGCGGAGGTTTTCTGCGCGGCTCAGGAGGCCTGGAGCAAGGCGCTGACGCGGCGCTTCAAATCCGCCGCACGGAATGGCTTCTGCAGGAACTCGAGGCCCGGGTCGCCCACCTCGCGGCGCAGCGCCTCGCGATCTGTGAAGCCCGACATGTACAACGTGCGCAGCCTGGGCTGACGGTCCAACATCTGGCGGACCAGCGCCGGGCCGTGCACGTCGGGCATGTAGACGTCCGTCAGCAACAGATCGAAGTCCGCCTCGCGATTGCTGGCCAGCTCCAACGCAGCCTGGCCGCCCGAAGCCTCCGCGACGTCATAGCCCAGGCGCCGCAGCGTGCGGACCACCATGTCGCGGAATTCAGGCTCATCCTCCACTACCAGGATTCGGGCGGGAGATTCTGTGCTCGGGGCGGGCGCTTCGGCGTCCGATTGCACCGGGGCGTGCACCGATGTGGGCAATTCCAGCGACAGCACCGCAGTGTCCTGCCCTTCGATGCGCACTTCGATGCGACCGCCCATCCTGCGGGCGATGGCCTCCGCTGACCGGGTATCCGCGTCCAGGTGCAGTCGACGACGATCGCGCTCGAGCAGGCCTTGGCGCAGACGCCGCCGAATGCTGCCCGCGTCTCCCGCCACGCGGCAATGCACCGACAACTCCATCGCCGGTAGCCCGCGCTCAGACCGCGGCGGATGCAGGGCCGTGGAGATGACCACCGCGCCGCCGAGACCGGAGTCGGCGCCAAGGGCCAGCAGGAGATGGACCAGCAGCCTGCGGACGCTGGCCACTTCGGAGAAGATGAGGCCGCCCTCGGCGCCCGGCAGCAACGACAGGTCGCGGTGATGCGCCACCAGACCGCGCAGCAGCCCGCGCGTATCGAGCAGCACGTCGTCCAGGGACAGGGCGTGTTCGGGGCCCGGCACCGGCGAGGCGATGCTGAGCAGCTGCTCGGCCACCTTGTCGGCGCGCGTCACTGCGCCCAGAACAGCGTCCAGATCTGCGCGCGCGCCTCCCTGGGCGGGCAGTTCGTCCAGCGCCATGGCGGCGCGGCTGCGGATGACGGCGAGGGCGTTGCCGAATTCGCCGATCATCGCGGCGGTGGCGCGCCCGATGGCGACCTCACCGGCGGTCTGCCAGCTATCCGACGCCGGACTGCCGTTGCGCTGCCGGTGCAGGAAGCCGGCGATCGTGTCGGCAAGGCGCTGCAGGAGATCGGACTCTTCGGTGGACCATTCGCGGAAGTGGATCGCGCCCAGCTCCAACCAGCCCAGGCAGAAATCGTCGGCAAAGAGCGGCACGCAGGCCCACGCGACGAGGCCTCTTCGCTCCAGATCAGCCATCTCGAGGTGCGCTTCTGCCGGCAACTCGTCCCGATCGACGATGAGCACAACCTGGCGCCCCTCCACCTGGTTGAGCAGCCACGGCATCACGTCCAGCGGCCGCATCTCCACGTCGTCCGATCGGGCGCGGCGGGCGTCGACGTGCCAGGAGTGTCGTTGCCCTGCGAACAGGCGATCGGAATCCAGCAGCCAGGTCGACACACTGTCGACGTGCATCTGCTCGCCGAGCAGCGCCAGCGCCTTGCGCATGGCGGGGCCGCTGGCGCCATCGGCCAGCGTGGTGTGGATGCCGAGCAGCGCGTGAAATCCACCGGCCAGCGTGCGCAGGACCTGGGTCTCCCGCCTGGCTTCGGTCACATCCCGGCCGATGGCCAGGATGGCGCCGCCATCGACGGCACGGGTCAACTCCCAGGCAACCCAGCACAATCGCCCGGCCACGCTGCGATGGGCGCATTCGAGGCTGATCCGGTGCCGGCCCCCGCGCAGTCGCTGCAGACCGCGCTCCAGCGCCGCCCTGTGGTGACCGGTCGCGCCTCCCGGCAGCGTGCCGACCTGGGACTTGATGCCGAGAAGGCGTTCGAAGGCCGGATTCACCTGGTGCAGACGTCCGTCGCTCGAGACGATGCAGACCAGGTCATTGGCTGCAGCGAAGCGCAGGTGCAGGGGCAGCCCCGTGTTCGTACCTGCGCGCTGTACGGCGCTGGCGCCCGTCACCGGATCGTTTGCCGCGTCTTCCGCGGTCATGCTCACCGTTTCGTCCTCGGTCATCGTGCGCCGCATGAACGCTCGGACGCTGTTCGCCAGGCGATCATCTGACTGTTCGCCAGCGCGCAGGCAGATGACCCGCCTCTGCTGCAGGGCCATGATCATGTCGCTGCCGGTCGGTGCCACGGCCATCACGATGATCGCGCTGCTCCGCTCCAGGTCGCGAACCTGGTCGACCACCTCGATCGGATCCCACGTCGAAGCCGCAGTCGCATCGATGATCAGGCCGTCGCTACGCCCGGCCTCGAGCAGCTCCATCGCGCGCTCGACGTCGGACATCGTATCCACATTCAAACCACGCGCAGCCAGGGCATCCCGGAGGCTGCGGCGAGGCGACTTGGCAGGTACGAGCAACAGTACGCGGGTCATGACACGGTCCCCGGACGGAGGTCATATACTATAACACATGCGGGTCAGGTTCATGAGACCAGACTCATATCGGTTTAACGGTGTTGAGACGGGTGGGTACAACGACCTTCGGCGGCTGTCGAAAACCGCCCTCTTTCGCCAACGCGTGATACATTCGGAGGTTGTCGGCGAGCCGTCGACCGCTTCGGCATTCGTCACCACGTCCACCCGACCCGGAGGCGAGCCCAGATGTTCGAGCCGTATAGCGACTCCATCCTGCGTCGTCGCCCCGTGCTCTACGTGGACGACGAAGCGGCCAATCGCATCGTCTTTCAGGTGACCTTTCGCGCCAAATTCGACGTCATCTGCGCCGCGGATGCCGACGAAGCGCTGGAGATACTGGCGGCGCGATCGGTCGCCGTCATGGTCACCGACGAGCGCATGCCGGGCACCACGGGCGTCGAGTTGTGCGAGCTGGTGCGCGAGCGATTTCCTCAGGTTCGACGAATCATGGTCACCGCATGGTCCGACGAGCAGACCGCGGTCGCCGCCATCAATCGCGGTGGCGTCTCCGCCTACCTCGCCAAACCCTGGGTGCCCGAAGAGGTCGAGACGTTGTTGCGCGAGTCGCTGCTGGCTGCGGAGTTGGACCGCACCGCAGGGGATCTGGTCAACGCGCTTGCGGAGCGAGAGCGATTGCTGGCTTTTGACTCGCTTCGCGGCGGCGTGCTGCACGATATCGGCGGGCGTATCGGCGCGCTGACCCTGGCTTGCGACGAGATCGACATGGTGACCGCCGACCTGAAACCGCGCCTGCTGACCGCCGAGTTTGAACAGTTCCAGGCGCCACTGGCGGTGGCCCGCCAGGCGCTGGATTATATCGAAGGCGTCCTGGACTCGCTGCGTCGCGACCGGGTCTCTGCCCATGGCAGCCCGAGCCGATTCCATCTACGGGCCGCTCTGGGCTCTGTGGAGCGGCTGGTGGGCCTCGACGGCGCCATTCCAGTGCGGGTGACGTGTCCCGACGACGTGGTCTGCCACACCGACCGGATCGGCCTCTGTCGAATCCTCGTCAACCTGGTGACAAATGCGCGTTTCGCCATGTCCGATGCCGGTCAGACGCGCGGTCTCGTGCGCATCGTGGCCGGGACAGAAGGGGACGCGATCCACATCGACGTGGCTGATAACGGCCCAGGCGTGCCCGCAGACGCGCGCGACAAGGTGTTCGAGGCGGCGTGGACCACTCGAGGTCACGCCGGTGGCCAGGGCCTGGGCCTGTCCATCTCGCGCGAGCTGGCCCGACGTGCAGGGGGCGACCTGGTCCTGTTGGACGAGCCGGACGGTGGTGGCGCTACATTCCGCCTGAGCGTGCATGCTTCGCAGTCCCATCCACAGACCCCGGCGGGTGCGACGAAACGACCGCAGGCGTCCCGCCGTGACGCCTCAGAGTCTCGGCGATGACCGACCCACGTCGAACCACCGGCACTGCGTTCACACGGGCGTGGCCGGTCCTCTATGTGGACGACGAACCGGGCAATCTACTGCCCTTCACGCTGCAGTTTCGCGACGAATTTGAAATCCTGACCGCGGACTCCGGCAGTTCGGCGCTCGAGGTCCTGGAGAGTTCACCGGTCGCGGTACTGCTGACCGATCACAGGATGCCGGGCATGACCGGCGTCGACCTCTGCGAGCGCGTTCGAGACCGCTGGCCCGACGTGTTGCGCCTGCTGGTGACCGCCTACTCCGACCAGCAGATCGCCATCGATGCCATCAATCGCGGCGGCGTCCTGCGCTACATCACCAAGCCGTGGAAACCCGACGAGGTGCGCCAGATCCTGCGCGGTGCCATCGCCCGGGCGTCGCTGGAGCGCACCGTGCGCAAGTTGCGTACGGCGATCATGGACAAGGAGCGGCTGGTCGCCCTGACCGCCGTGCGCGCCCGCCTGATTCAGGACCTGGCCCGTACGAACGTGTCGGTGGGTGCTTGCTGCGACAACCTCGAGGGACTCGAGGGCGATCTGCAGGCGACCGTCGAGCCGGACGTCTTCGACACCTACCAGACCGAGGTCCATGACCTGCGGCGTTATGTGGACTACCTCGACGATCTGCATGACCGGGGCGAAGACGGGGTCGGCTACGCCAGACCGAAGCGCCAGGAACATCGCCTGGACCACCTGCTGGCCACCGTCGCGCGCCTCGCGCGCACCGATCTCGAACACCTCGACAGTCTCCTGGTGGAGTGCCCGGCAGACGCGACGGTATATGCCGACAGCACCGATGTCAGCCGCGTCCTGGTCAACCTCATCAGCAACTGTGCTCGGGCGGTATCCGAGCAATCCGGCAGCGGCGCCAGGGTCGGCGTGCAGGTCCGCAGGGCGGGCGGCACGATCGACATCATGGTCTGGGATGAAGGGCCTCCCATTCCGGTCGAGATGCGCGATGTGCTCTTTGACCCCTACCACGGCATCCGCGCGTCGGGCACCGGGCGCGCAGGAGTCGAGTTGGTGGTCTGCAGGGAGCTCGCCCTGGCCAACGGCGGCACCATCGAGGTGGCCGCCGAGGTCGGCGCGGGGCGCAACGCGTTTCGACTGCTCCTGCCAGCGTGCCAGCCCACTTCCAGGCCCGTGCTGGTCGATAGCTGATGACGCGCCGCATCTCCCAGCGGTTGGATCCGATCGTCGATTGGGATCGCCTGCACGAGCTCGGCCCTTTGCCGTCCGGCTACGAGATTGACGGCGGTGAGTCGCCCATCCGCGCGAAGTTGCAGGGCAGCTCCGGCCTGTTTCGCGTGCACCGCCTGAGCCCGGAGATTCTGCACCTGGACTCCGGGAGATTTCGCGCGCCAGCCCTCGGCGCTCGACTCGAGGCCACCCTGGTTGCGGGCTACGGCGAACACGGCCCCTTCCCGGTGGTGGTGGAGGGGCGCGGTGGGCGTGGCGGACGATCCCTGCTGCGGCTTCGATTCGTTGAAGTCCGGCGCGAGTCCGGCCAGCGGATCATCAACCTGCTTCGTTGGATGCGCAGCCATCGCCACGCCATCTCTTCCCAGCCGGTGGCAGCGGCCAGCGACCTGATCGACGACGAGCGGACCATATTCCGGGGCATTCGTTCGCTCTTCTGCCATCATTCGGTCGGCCTGCTGCAGGCGGAAAGTGGAGTACCCTGGCCTGCGACCTGCCATACGTTTGCCGAGGGCGAGACGCTGCCCTTGCGCATGCGGGTCCCGTCGCCGCCGCTGGACCTGCCCTTGCGCGCCTCCATCGTCGGCTACAACTCCACCTTCACCTGGACCGTGAGCCAGGCCGAGCGAATCGGCGGCCTGCTGCACACCGATGTGCCCAAACGCGTGCTCCGCAGTCGCCATCGCTGGCGTCGACGGGCAGTCTCGCCGCCAGGGCTGTCGGTGGCCTTTCGACATCCGCTCTGGCCGGAGGTTGATCTGTGTCGAACTCTGCGCGACCTGTCGACCCAGGGCGTGGGCTTCTGGACCTTCGCCGACGACGATTTGCTCTACCCCGGCCTCTACATCCCCGAAGCCGAGATGATCTACCACGGCGAGGTGGTCTGCAGCGGTGAACTGCTGATCCGCCACATCAGCGAAATGCCACCGATGATGCACAGCGCGGCCGCCGACGACACCGTCGCGGGCGCCGCCTTCCGTCCGTCCGGCGCTGGCGACGATGCGCGCTGGCTGAATCTCGTCAATCGATTGCTCAACCCCAATACGCGCAGTGGCGCCACCTGGGCCGACTTCACCTGGGATGTGTACGAGGACTCCGGCTACTTCCACCTGTCGGGCAAGTCGCCGGATAAGTTTGCCTCGTTGCGGCGCACTTTCGAACGCGTCAGCCGAAGCATCGACGCGTCGCCATGGATCGGTTGTCAGGCCGTCTGGCCCTCCGAACGCGGTGTTGAGGCGACGTTCACCTTCATCAAGGCCTATGTGAACTCCTGGATCGGCTTCCAGCTGGCCCGCAAGCCCGCCAGCGCTGCGCTGAGGGCGCCCTCGCGACAGATCCTGCGCGAGCTCTACCTTCGCGTCTTCGAGCACATGCAGCACGATCCGGAGCTGGAGTGGGTGGCCGGCTACCTGGACGCGAGTGTGCGCTGGAATCAGGCCGCTCAATTCGCCTTCGCTCGCAGCCACGCCGCCTCTGGTCTGGCCTGCCTGATTCCTTTCGTGCTGATGGAGTGCGACTCGCGCTCGGCGGCCACGGCTGCCCAGGTCCTGCCCGACTTTCTCGAGCGGATTCACACGATGTTGGCCCCCAAGCGAGGAGAGGATGGCGAGCCCGCAAGCCGATGACGCAGTGGTCAGCGCGCGCCCGGCTGAGCAGGTGAGCTGCCAGGCGCTGCAGGTCTTCTTCGAGTTCGTCGAGTCGCGCGGCATGGAGCGGTCCGTGCTGGATCACGGCCTCAAGTACCCACCGGACTGGTTTGCAGGGCGCGGCAACTGGGTCGACTACGACACCCTGGTCACCATTGAAGAGCGAATCGCGGCGCTCTTTCCCGACGAACATGACCTCTTCTTCCAGGCCGGCTATAGCATCGGCCAGACCAGCGGTCTGGGCTTCCTGCGCACCATCTCGCGCACGCTGATCTCGCCTTTCCAGGTCTACCTGCGCCTGCCCGGCATGATGAAGCGCTTCATGTTCCGCTTCTTCAGCGTGCAATACGTGCGCACCTCGCGCAGCAGCGTGCGGGGCACCTACCAGTTCGACGCCGACTGTCCGCCGACGACCGCCTTCCTGGACATGGCCCGCGGCGTGCTCTCCGGCCTGCCCTTGATGCTGGGCGCGCCGGCGGCGGAGGTGCGGGTCGACCGTCCGTCTGAGCTCGAGGTGGTCATCAATGTGCGCTTCGTTCGCTGGCTGGGACCGGTGGGTTATGTGCGCTCGCTGATCGATGGCGTGCGTCGCTGGCTGACCTTGCGCCTGCAGGCGCCCGAGGAGGCGGCCGACGAGCTGGAGGAGACCAACCGACTGCTGCAGGAGAAGGTGGACGCGCTCCAGGCCGCCAAGTTGGAGCTGGACCAGCGCGTGACCGACCTGGCCGACCTGCGCGACAACCTGGCGCTTCGGGTGCGCGAGCGCACAGCGGAGTTGGAGATCGCCGGCAGCCGCCTCGAGGATACGGTGGTCCGCCTCGAGGAGGCGGATCGGGCGCGTAGCGACTTCTTCACCAACGTCAGTCACGAGTTCAAAACGCCGCTGACCCTCATCCTGGCCTCTGTGGACGAAATGGAGCAGATGGCCGACGAGGTGCCGTCTGCGCCGTGGGGCGTGCATCTTCCGACCATGCGTCGCAATGGCGTCGCCTTGCTGCGGCTGATCACCGAGATCCTCGACTCGTCGCGCCTGAGCGCCGGCGCCATGGACGTGAACCTGGTGCCATGTGACCTGGCGGCGGTCTTCACCGACGCGCTCGAACCCATGCAGGCCATGGCAGAGTTGCGCGGTATCCGCCTCCATCCCCTGCGAGCGGACGGGCCGATCGAGACCCACGCCGACGCCACCATGCTGGTTCGCGCCCTGCTGAACCTGGTGGTCAACGCCATCAAGTACTGCGACACCGGCGACGAGGTGCGGGTTCGCCTCAGCCAGGGCGACTCCGGTGTGCGCATCGAGGTCGTCGATACGGGGCCGGGCATCCCACAAGATCAGCAGGACGGCGTCTTCGAGCGCTTCCAGCGCTGTGTCGACGGTCGCGGCAGGGCGATCGAGGGCAGCGGCATCGGCCTGGCCATGGTGCGCGACATCGTGCTCTCTCACGGCGGCGCCATCGATCTGATCAGCCCACCCGGCGGCGGCTGCAACTTCCGCATTCAGCTGCCGCCGAACGCGTCCTCAGCGGACGCCGAAGCCGAATCTCCAATCGCACCCAAGGCCAACCCAGCGGCCACCGAGTTGCTCGAATCGGCCGTCGCCGCCATCTCCCCGGGGCAGCAGGCGGACCCTGCCACGCTCGCCGAAGCCCCGGCCTCGGATCGCGGCACCATCCTGGTGGTCGACGACAACGATGACATGCGCGCATTCCTCGCCCGGACCATCGGTCGACAACATCGGGTGCTGCTGGCCGCTGACGGCGCCCAGGGTCTCGAACTGGCCAACGCGGAGCTGCCGGACCTGGTGCTGTCGGACGTCATGATGCCGGTGATCGATGGCCTGGAGCTCTGCCGGCGATTGAAGGCCGAGGCGGCCACGCGCAACATCCCCGTCATCCTGATCACCGCCCGGCACGGGCCCGAAGGCGCCGTAGAGGGCCTGGCGGCGGGCGCCGACGACTACGTACTCAAGCCGTTTTCACCCCAGGAATTGCGCGCCCGGATCGCCACGCAGTTGCGCATCCGGCAGCTCACCGCGACCCTGATCCGCGCCGAAAAACAGGGCCTGTTGGGCATCATGTCGTCCGGCATCGCCCACGAGGTGCTCAACCCGGTCAACGCCGTGGTGAACTCGGCCCCGTTGGTCGGCCGATTCCTCGAGGCCTTGCCCGACGACACGCTGGCCGGCGGCCTGGATGCGCCCTCCTGTAGACAGCTCACCGCATCGGTCGAGGAGGCGGGTCGGCGCATCGAAATGTCGTGCGCGCCATCCTCACCTTCGGCCGCCGCGGCGCGGATGAGCTCTCCCTGCGCCAGGCCAGGCCATCGGAAGGCATCGAATCGCTGCTCTTCATCCTCGGCCATCGGCTGCGCATGGGCTACGAGGTGGTCCGCGAGTATCGCTGGGACGAGCCATTCGGCTGTTACCCCGACCTGCTCGATCAGGCGGTGGCCAACCTGCTGATCAACGCCCTGGACGCCATGCCCGACGGCGGCACGGTCGACATCGTCATCGATCGCGAAGGCGACGACGCGGTGATCACGGTGCGAGATCGCGGACCTGGCATACCGGCAGCGGAGCGGGAGCGCATCTTCACGCCATTCTTCACCACCAAGTCGCCCGGTGAAGGCACCGGTCTCGGCCTGGCCATCTCGCGCGAGATCGCCTCTCTGCACCGGGGCAGCCTGTCCCTGGACGCCACGGTCACCGAGGGCGCCGCATTCGAACTTCGGGTGCCCATCGTGCGCGCCAGTGGCGCGGGCCACGAGACCTCAGCGCCCGCCGCCCACTCCGTCGAGGCGAGGCCATGAACGAGACCCGCAACCCCGATAGCGCGTCTCTCGCCGCCCGTTTGGCGGCGCTGGGGACGGCAGAACCTGAGCACACCTGCCTGCCTGTGCCCTTCGACCTGGGGCGCCCCGAAGCGCGTCTGGCCTTGGACGACCTGCTGGCCAGCGGCCAGGTGACGACGGTGCACGACAGCATCGGCGGTCAGCTGGAAGAACTGGCCCGTAGCCGAACGCCGGGAGTCGATCTTCAGGGCGAGGCGCTGGCCGAGGCCGTGGCCGAACTCCTGGACGGTCAGCCGATCGCTGAATACGGCACGTGGTTTCACCTGCCGTGGCAGAGGTGTCTGGTCCATGTGCTGCCGAAGCCGACCTTTCGTGAGCTCCGCAGCGACCGCAACCGGCACAAGATCACCGCCGTGGAGCAGGAGAAGCTGGCCCGATTGCGCATCGGCGTGGTTGGCCTCTCCGTGGGCCAGGCCATCGCTGTGTGCATGGCCCAGGAGGGGGTTGGTGGCACATTCAGGCTGGCCGATTTCGACCGCCTGGACCTGTCCAACCTCAATCGCCTGCGCGGCGGCATCGACGACATCGGCCGCCACAAGGTCTCCCTGGCGGCGCGTGCCATGGTCGGTCTGGATCCCTACCTGCAGATCGAACCCTGGTTCGATGGCCTGCAGCCGGATCGCCTGGACGCCTTCCTGCTCGGCAACGAAGGCGATGCACCACTGGATCTGCTGGTGGAAGAGTGCGACGACCTCGCGCTCAAGATTCGATTGCGAGAGCGTGCCCGCAGGCACGGCATTCCCGTGTTGATGGCCACCAGCGAACGCGGACTGCTCGACCTGGAGAGATTCGACCTGGAGCCGGAGCGCTCCCCCTTCCATGGCCTGGTGGGGGGCCTCGATCTCGACGCGGTGGCCGCCGGTGACGAAGACGCCAAGATCGAATTCGCCATGCGAGCCCTCGGCCTGGCAGCGCTGAGCACCCGTGGTGCGGCGTCGCTGGTGGAGATGGGCGAGACCCTGAGCACCTGGCCGCAGTTGGCGTCGGCGGTCTCGCTCGGCGCCGCGGTGGCCACCGATGCGGCCCGCCGCGTGGCCCTGGGACAACTCCGCACATCTGGCCGCTTCGCCATCGATCTGGATCGGCTGATCACCGACGGGCAGGCTGATCTGGCCGAGCCAGCGGTCGATTCCGAACAGCGTTCGGACCCGGTTGATGACCCTGGCGTGACCTTGCCCTCACCCACTGAATTGAACGCGCTCGGCGCCATCGCCGGTAACCGGCCCACGGACGCCCTGGTGCGAGCCCTGGTCACGCACGCGGTGCAGGCACCTACAGGCGGCAATGCCCAGCCGTGGCGATTTACCTGGGATGGGCAGCGCCTTCGCTGTCAGGACGACCCGAACGTCGCGGTGCCGGCTATGGATCCGGATCGCAAGTCGGTTCAGATGGCCTTGGGGTCGGCGGTGGAGAACCTGGGGCTGGCCGCCGCAGCGGCTGGATTCGCGGTAGATGTGTCGCCAGTCGCGGAGCTGCGCGAGTGGGACTTGCAGCTGCGGCCAGCGCCCGTGGCCGTGCACCCGCTGCTGGCGCAACTGGCTGAGCGGGCGACCAATCGCCGCAAGGGCGACAGCACACCGTTGGGAGACGAGGCCAGCACCAGCCTGGTCGCGGCCGCTGCAGAACGAGGGGTCAAGCTGCGCCTGGTCACCGGCGCCAAGGCCCTGGCCGCTCTGGGCGAGGTCTTCGGCGCGGCAGATCGCGTGCGCTTCCTGTCGCCGGCGATGCTTGCCGAGATGAACGAGGAGTTGCGCTGGAGCGCCGACGAGGCCCAGCGCACGGGCGATGGGCTGGACGTGGCCACCTTGGAATTGGGTCGCGGCGAGCGCGCTGCCTTGCGCCTGCTCCTGCACGCCCCGGTCATGGCCGAACTCGGTCGCATGGGCCTGGGTCGGGCCTTGCAGAAGCCGTCGCGCGAAGCCACGCGCAGCGCCTCGGCCGTCGGCCAACTCGAGGTGCCTGGCCACGACGACGCGGCGTGGTTTGCCGCCGGGCGAGCCCTGCAGCGGCTGTGGTTGCGGGCGAGCGCGCTGGGCTTGTGGCTGCATCCCATGGCCACGGTCGGCTTCCTCTTCCGGCTCGTGGACCAGCACGATGGCGCCGGCTTGGCGCCGCACGAGGTGGCGGAAGTGAAGCGGTTGCGGCCGCTCTACGAGCGCTGGCTGCCGGTGAACAGCGACACGCCGACGCTGGCGTTCCGGCTCTTCCGTGCGCCGCCGCCGGGCGCCAGGTCGCTGCGTCGCCCCGTCGATCGGGTCCTGTCGCCGGGCTGAGAAGACGCTACTTGCAAGCGGTGGGGTTGATCTCTTTGCCGTCGAGATAGGTCAACTTGCTGACGTAGGTCTGCACGATGTTGCCCGTGCTGCCCTTGTTCAGGAAGAGCAGCACCAGTTTGCCGCCGCCAGCGGGCAGGCACTTGCCCGTCAGCGTGACCGTCGAGCCATTCTGCAGCTGCTTATCCGCCTTGCCCTCGACGATGAACTTGGCCGAGATCTTGCCGGTGAAGCCGCCGAGCAGCACCGGCTTGTTGTGTTCGATGGCCAGGTTCAACTTGGGGCCGCCGCCGCCGAAGCCACCGAAACCGCCACCCTGCGCCACCCAGCTGATCTGCACGCCCTTGGCATCCGCAGGCACCTCGACGCTGTGCTGGATATAGCCCGGCATGCCGTCGGGGAATGCGCCCTGCTGGCCGTTCTGCATCCCTTGCACCGCGAAGGGCACCTTGTCCTTGCTGCTGGCGGCGGACCAGTTGCCCATGGGCTTGATACGCTCGCAGCCGAGAATGCCGTACTCCTTGAGGATCTTTTCGATGATTGGCTTCGAGGCCGAGTCCTGCTTGTCGGCTTCGGCCAGAATCATGGCGCCCGCCGACTCGAACTCGGTGGTCTGGCCGAAGGACTGGATGGCGGCCAGGATGATGGAGTCGGCCTTGACTTTGCCGATGGCCTCGCGCACGGCCCACATGGCGCTG
>CAYTLW010000047.1:0-51022 GCA_964438735.1 uncultured Enterobacteriaceae bacterium
CGGGTCTCGGGCGCGCCGTCTGCGACCATGGAGCGACGTACGGTGGACAGCGTTTCGGTGAAGGGCGGGTGCGTTGAGCTCGTGGTCGCCGCACAATCCGATGCGAGTTTGGTCCTGCAGTAGTTAAGCGTGACATTATCCTTTAGCGTGCGCTGCTTCTGCAAATTCGGTTGTACTACATATGGTTATGGTGATGTAATTACACCTTCAATCACCTCCTTTGCCAACCAGCGAATTGTCAAGAATAGTGTACAGACAGGTGCGATTAGTAAAGATGGACCAAAAAATTCCTGTTTTCTTCATGAGATACCTGAGTAGCTGACCAGTCAGGCGAATACGGGGCTTGACACGGAGTCGCGGCAACCTCTAATCAGCCATCACGCGCCAGCAAGGTTGAGCGTGTCGAGCCGCCAGGAATATCCGAAAACAGCTAGGGGTAATAGTCTATTTTCGGTTGAGTTCTGGCGTTTTGCGATGGGGATCGGGCCGATGAAGGCCCGTTGAGGGGAAGCAATATGTCTGCTCGTTCCATTTTTAAGTCGGTACCCGTACGCGCGCATTCCGAGCGCTTGTCCCGACAGGTTCTCTGCCTGGTCGTGGCCGCAGCATGGCTGGCCGCTTGTGGCGATGACCTGGTGCAGGATCCGACCGAGATCGGGGCCGACACCTCGATCGATTCGGTGGAGCTGGACATCTCGCTCGACGACGCCGCCAGCGACGCGGTGGCGGCGGACGCCCAGACCCCCTGCAAGACCGACGAGGACTGCGACTCCGGCGACCCCTGTGTGCCCGGCTCGTGCAGCGCCGCGGGCTTCTGCGAGACGACGGAGCTCGGCGATGGCGACGCATGCGACGACGAGGATCCTTGCACTGGCGACGGCAAATGTGACGCCGACGGCGTCTGCCTGGCCGGCGAGGCGACCGATTGTAACGACGACAACGCCTGCACCCAGGACGCCTGCGACCCCGAGAAGGGCTGCGGCCACACCGCGCAGGATGGCGACTGCAGTGACGGCGACGCCTGCACCGACAAGGACAGCTGCGCCGACGGCGTCTGCGTGTCCGGCGCCGCGCTCGATTGCGACGACAACAACCCCTGCACCCAGGACAGCTGCGACGCGGTCGCCGGCTGCAAGAACGACAACTTCGAGGCCAGCTGCGACGACGGCGACGCCTGCACCGAGGGCGACGCTTGTGCCGATGGCAAGTGCGTGCCTGGTGAAGAAAAAGAATGCAACGACGACAAACCCTGCACCAAGGACGCCTGCGACCCCGCCGCTGGCTGCACCAACGGCCCGGATAACGAGGCCAGCTGCTCGGACGACAACGCCTGCACCATCGACGACAGCTGCGCCGACGGGTGAAGGTACAGGTGGCCTTGTTCGTCGTCGACACGCCACCTCGCGGGGGCGATGTTGGCGGCTTGCAGGGCGGCCTGGACGTTGGCCAGGTCTGGGCCCTGCACCTCGATCCAGATCCGGCGCAGCAACCCCGTCTCGGTCTGCGCCTCCTCGCTGCGCTGGACCAGCTCGTTCAAGCGTCGGCTGGGGCCGTGTACATGCCAGCGCGCCTTGAAGGCCCAGGAGCAGAGGTGCACAGGTAGGGTAATGCCGGCGTCCAGGGCGCCGACCATCACCTCCAGGGCGGCGACCTCCGACAGGGGCACCGGCGGGTTGTGGCTATCGGCCAGCTGGTAGCCGCGTCGGCCCAGATCGGCGGCGTTGCTGCCCAGGACCATGAGCTGGTGCAGGTTCAGGTGTTGCACGCCCATGGCCTGCAGACCGGGCAGGACGTGGAGCAGGCGGTCGATGTCTTCGGGTACCGCTGGGATCTCTACCGAGACGCGGTCGATGTGGCCCACGGCACGGGCCACCGCGTCGAGTTCGTAGTCCCAGGCGGCGATGTTGATGCGCACCTCGTTGAGCCCGGCTGCGGCCAGGGCGCGCAGCTTGTCGTCGTCCAAGCGGCGGCCGTTGGTATAGAGCCAGGTGTACAGCTCCGGCCCGGCCGTCTGCCGCAGAGCAGCCATGTGGGCCAGCACCCGATCCATGGTCAGCAGCGCCTCGCCGCCGCTGTAGCTGACGCCGGTAAAACCCAGCTTGAGCACGTAATCGGCGTGATCCTGCGGCCGCTCGAAGGCCAACCCCTCGGCTGTGGGGGTGCCCAGGCCGTGCCCCTTGTAGCCGGACGCGGGGCAGAAGAAGCAGGTGGCGTCGCAGACCGTGTTGACGAATACGCAGGACCAGCGCCCGTCGATGCAGGCCTGGCAGCCGGGCGACAGGGGGCCGGTGCTGACCTTGCTGCCGACGCAGGACCAGTCGGCGCGACCCTGTAGCGCCGTGACCAGTTCATTTCGCCGGGTTGCGAGGTCGCCGTTGACGGGTGCTGCCATACCTCTTCCTTTTTGGGGACGTCACTCCTGACATCCACGTGAACATATCCTATCTTTCGGGGGAGCGGACGCGACGACCCGACCACGTCGTACCTGCGTCATACGCTGATTCCAGGGGCGATGAATGAGGTACGCAGAGGCAGGTTTCAACCTGGAGGTCGATCTTTCGCGCGGTTCCATCGAGCGCGTTCCCACCGATCCGACGCTGACGGCGCTGCACCTGGGCGGCCTGGGCACCAACGCCCGGCTGTTGTGGGATCGCATCCCGCCCGAGGTGGGGGCATTCGATCCGGAGAACCTGCTGGTTTTCGGCACCGGGCTGCTGGCCGGCACGCCGGCGCCGGGTACCAATCGCACGGTGATCTCGGCCATCTCGCCGCAGACCAGGCTGTTCGCATTCTCGATGATGGGCGGCTTCTGGGGGCCCGAGCTCAAACATGCCGGCTACGACAAGGTGATCTTCCGAGGCAAGTCGCCCACGCCCGTCTACCTGTGGATCCACGACGACAAGGTCGAACTGCGCGATGCCACCCACTTCTGGGGGCTGGGCACGCTGGAGAGCGCCGAGCTCATCAAGCAGGAGCTCGAAGAGCCCGGCGCCGCGGTGGCCTCCATCGGCCTGGCGGGGGAGAACAAGGTCTTCTTCGCGTCCATCGAGCAGGGTCGCTCCAGCGCCAGCCGCCTGGGTATGGGCGCGGTCATGGGCGACAAGAACCTCAAGGCCGTGGCCGTGCGCGGCACCAAGGACCTGCAGATCGCCAAGCCGATGAAGTTCCTGCAGATGTGCAACGACGCGCTGAAGTACATCAAGATCCGCGAGAAGAACCCGATCCCCAACGTCATGCCCATCGTCGCCGGCCTCGGCTCGCCGCAAGAGATGATCGTGCACGACGAGAAATGGCACACCGAGAACTTCGTCTGGGGCAACGCCCGCACGCGCCGCAAGGGCTTCTGGACCGACGAGATCCAAGCCGTGTGGACCGACACCATGGAGACCATGCGGACGCGGCTGCTGAGCTGCCATAACTGTCCGCTCAAGTGCGGCGCCTCCATCGCCGTCGATACGCGCTTCTGCTCGTACATGATGAAGTGCTTCTCCAAGCTCACCTACACCATGGGCGCCTACTCGGACCTGGACTTCGGCCTGCGCATCGCCCAGAAGGCCACCGAACATGGCGTCGACGCGTTTTCGGCGCCGCAGACCATGGCGTTTGCCATCGAGCTGCTCGAAGCGGGCATCCTGAGCGACGACGACTTCCCGGGCATGCCGGCCGATAGCGAGGGCCGCTTCTACTACCTGCTCGACAAGATCGTAAAACGGGAAGGCATCGGCGACGTCCTGGCCGACGGCACCCACTGGGCCGCGGAGAAGATCGGCAAGGGCGCCGACGAATACGCCCACAACAACATCCGCAAGCACGAGCAGCTGCCCCTGAAGTTGGGGATGCTCAATCCCATCTACTTCCTGATGTACTGCACCGGCGAGAAGGCCTCCATCACCCAGATCGAGGGCAACTTCCCGCAGGGCCCCTTCGCCACCCTGGAGGAGCGCAAAGCGTTCACCGAGGACTGGCCACACGTGCCCGACGAGCGCTTCATCAAGTGGTTCGAGGACTGGGAGCTGCGCGGGGAGAAGTCCATCCCCTTCTACCCGCCCATCGACGCCACCTGCGAGATCGTGCACTGGCAGGAGAAGATGCACTACATCGACGACAGCACCGGCATGTGCGCGGGGTTGTCGTCCTTCCCGCTCAAGCCGCCTTTCCACATCCACAACCTGCCCGATCTCATCTCGGCGGCCACGGGGCTGGAGCTGGACGAGGAGTCGCTCTGCCACCTCACGCGCCGCAATCGCAACCTGGTGCGGGCCAACAACCTGCGCCGCGGGCTGACCCGGGCTGAAGAGAAGCCGCCCGACGACCACTGGCGTCGGCGCTTCCCGGAGCTGGAAGAGCAGCTCCTGAACGCCTACTACACCTTCAAGGGCTGGAACCAGGAGGGCGTGCCCACGCGCGAGACCCTGGAGCTGCTGGACCTGGGGTATGTAGCCGATGACTTCGAGGCGCGCGGCATCCTCAAGGCCGGCGCCGCACGTGCCCAACCGGTGCAGGGGGGCATGTCACCGTGACCGACCCCCCCCCCAAGACGCGGACCGTCAAGCGCATCCGCATCGACGTCGACAAGTGCAACGGCTGCCGGGCCTGCGAGCTGGTCTGTTCGGCCTTCCACGCCCTGCCGCGTTGGAGTAGCGTCAACCCGGCCCGGGCCCGCATCCGGGTGACCCGCGACCCGCTGGGCGACGTCTACCTGCCCGTCTACGCCGGCGAGTACACCGCTGCGGAGTGCGCCGGCCGCGACAAGTACGTCATCGACGGCAAGGAGTACGACGAGTGCGCCTTCTGCCGCGCCGCCTGTCCGTCCCGTGACCTGTTCAAGGAGCCCGACTCGGACCTGCCGCTGAAGTGCGATATGTGCGAGTCCGACCCCGACCTGGAGGAGCCCTGGTGCGTGCAGTGGTGCCTGGCCGACGCGCTCGTCTTCGAGGAGCGGCAAGAAGAGGTCGCCGAGGCGAAGTCGGTGGAGGACCTCGACGTGGACCTGACGGCCATCGCCAACAAACATGGCTGGGACAAGGTGCTCGAGGCCGTCCGTAGAATGGCGGACGAGAGCTGATGGCGGAGCACGTGCCAGGAGGCGAGCAGGCGCTCGAAGTCGTAGCTCCCCTGGAGGAGATCGTCGCCGAGATCCAGGACGCGGGCGGCCGCGCCTATACCTGGTGCTATCAATGCGGCAAGTGCGACGTGGTCTGCCCCTGGAATCGGGTGCGCGACTTCTCGATTCGCAAGATCGTGCGCCAGGCGGCGTTTGGATTGCCCGAGATCGAAAAAGAGGACATCTGGCTCTGCACCACCTGCGGCACCTGCCCGGCCGAGTGCCCGCGCGGCGTCGAGCAGATCGAGGTGGGCGTGGCCATCCGCCGCATCGCCACCGAGTATGAGGTCTTCCCGGCCTCGGCCAAGGGCGTGCGCGCGGCGGCGGTGGGGTTGCAGGACGACGGCAATCCGCTGGGCTTCGAACGCAGCAGCCGCGCCGACTGGGCCAAGGGGCACAAGGTCAAACCCTTCAAGGAGGGAATGGAGGTGCTCTGGTTCGTCGGCTGCTACCTGGCCCACGACCCGCGGATGCAGAAGGTGGCGGTGGCGACGGCGAAGCTGCTCAAGAAGGCCAAGGTGAAGTTCGGCATCCTCGGCGAAGACGAGAGCTGCTGCGGTGAGAGCATCCGCAAGACGGGCAACGAGAAGGTGTTCAGGTCCCTGGCCCGGCGCAACATCAAGACCTTCATCGACCGGGGGGTCAAGCGCATCCTGGTCTCGTCGCCGCACTGCTACCACACCTTTGCCAAGGAGTACTCGGAGTTCATGGTCAACTTCGAGGTCGTGCACATGAGCGAGTACCTGGCCGAGCTGGTCGACGCCGGCCGGCTGAAGCTCAAGGGCGAGCTGCCCAGGACCGTGACCTGGCATGACCCCTGCTATCTCGGTCGGCATAACGACATCTACGACGCGCCGCGCGCGGTGCTGCAGAAGCTGCCGGGCGTCGAGCTGGTGGAGATGGAAGACCACCACAAGCAGAGCCTGTGTTGTGGCGGCGGTGGCGGCCGGATGTGGATGGATACGCCCAAGGGAGAGCGGTTCTCCGACCTGCGGGTAGCGCAGGCGAAGGCGGTTGGGGCCGAGGTTCTGGTGACGGGATGTCCCTATTGCATCAGCAACTTCGAGGAGGCTCGGTTGGGGTTGGAGGATGACGATCCGTTAGTTGTAAGAGATCTTACGGAAGTGCTTGTGGAGTGCTTGTCGGGAGGAGGATTGAGTGCGGGTGCGGGTGCGGGTGGAGGCGTGGAATGAACAAGCCGTTGACCCCGCCGCAGATGGAGTCGGGCGCCAGCCTGGGCGATGTGATGGTCGTGGGCGGCGGGATCAGCGGGATCCAGGCGTCGCTGGACCTGGCGACGGCGGGCTACAAGGTGTTTCTGGTCGAGAAGGCGCCGACCATCGGCGGCAAGATGGCGCAGTTGGACAAGACCTTTCCCAGCAATGACTGCTCCATGTGCATCGAGTCGCCGAAGTTCATCGAGTGCGACCGACACCCGAACATCGAGATCCTGACCTACACCGAGGTCGACCGGGTCGAGGGCAGCGCCGGCGACTTCAACGTCACGCTCACGCGCAAGCCGCGCTACGTCAAAGAGGACCTGTGCACCGGCTGCACCATCTGCGCCGAGTATTGTCCGATTCAGATCCCCGACCCCTTCAACCAGAACCTGTCGCAGAACAAGGCCGTGCACATCTACTTCTCCCAGGCTGTGCCGCTGGTGCCCTACATCGACCCGGCGTGCACCTTCCTGGAGAACGAGCGCTGCACCATCTGTGTCGGCGCCTGTAAGAACGACGCCATCGACTTGCACCAGAAGGCCCGCAGCGAGGTGGTCAATGTGGGCGCCATCGTGCTGGCGCCGGGCTTCAAACCCTTCGATCCTTCGGTGCGCGGCGATTATGGCTACGGCAAGATGGCCAACGTGGTCACCAGCATGGACTACGAACGGTTGATGTGCGCCACCGGACCGCACGATGGCGAGATCCTGCGCCCGTCAGACGGTAAACATCCCAAGCGCATCGCCTGGATCCACTGCGTCGGCTCCCGCCAGGTGCTCGAGGGCGGCAACAGCTATTGCTCGTCGGTCTGCTGCACCTACATCCAGAAGCAGGTGATCCTGACCAAGGAGCATGACGCCGACGCCGAAGCGACAATCTTCCACAACGACATCCGCTCCTATGGCAAGGACTTCGAGCGCTTCTACCAGCGCGCCGAGAAGCTGCCCGGGGTGGAGTTCAAGCGCTCCTACGTGTCCATCGGCCGCGAGATCCCCGAGACCAAGAACGTCACCATCCGCTACGCCACCGAGAGCGACGGGGTGAAGGAGCAGGAGTTCGACCTGGTGGTGCTCGGCATCGGCCTCGAGCCGCCCAAGGATAACGTGCGCCTGGCCGGCCAGTTCGGCTTCGAGCTGGACCACCACGGCTTCTGCCGCACCGACCCGGCCAACCCCATGGCCACCACGCGGCCCGGCGTCTTCGTCAGCGGCGCCTTCCAGGGCCCCATGGACATCCCCGAGTCGGTCGCCACGGCCAGCGCAGCCGGCGCCCAGGCGGCCGACCTGCTCTCCTATCGGCGCGGCAAGATGGCCAAGGAGCGCGTCTATCCGCCCGAGCGCGACACCTCCGAAGAGGAGGTCCGCGTGGGCGTCTTCGCCTGCCACTGCGGCGCCAACATCGGCCGCGTGGTCGATATCCCGGCCCTGGTGGAGTACTCCGAGGGCCTGGACAACGTCGCCCACGCCGAGGAGGGGCTGTTCATCTGCTCGACGGACGCCGCGGCCCAGATCTCCAAGACCATCGAGGACAAGGGTCTGAACCGCGTCGTGGTCGCCGCCTGCACGCCGCGCACCCACGAGCCCCTGTTCCGCGACACGCTGCGCGAAGGCGGCATCAATCAGTACTTCTTCGACATGGCCAACATCCGCGAGCACTGCTCCTGGGTGCACTCCAAGCAGAAGGAAGAGGCCACCGCCAAGGCCAAGGACATCGTGCGCATGTCCGTCGCCCGCACGGCGAAGTTGGCCCCGCTCAACGAGTTCGAACTGCCGGTCAACAAGCGCGCCCTGGTGGTCGGCGGCGGCCTGGCGGGCATGACCGCGGCCCTGAACCTGGCCGAGCAGGAGTTCGAGGTCGTGCTGGTCGAGCGGGATAACGACCTGGGCGGCATGGCCCGACGCGTGCACTCGACCCTGGACGGGCTGGACGTACAGACCACGCTGAAGGACCTCATCGCGCGCGTCTACAAACATCGCCTGGTGCAGGTCCGCCACAACGCCACCATCACCGACGTGAGCGGCTATGTGGGCAACTTCGTCACCACCGTGCAGTCCGAGGGGCGCACCTTCGAAATCGAGCATGGCGCCACCATCCTGGCCACCGGCGCGGCCGAACATCGGCCCACGGAGTACCTCTACGGCGACGACGAGCGCGTGCTGACCCAGTTGGAGCTGGAGAACCGGCTGGTCCAGGACGACCCGACCCTCGACGCCGCCGAAGCCATGGTGATGATCCAGTGCGTCGGCTGCCGGCAGGACGACCGCAACTACTGCGCCCGCATCTGCTGCAACCAGGCGGTCAAGAACGCCCTGTCGCTCAAGGAGCGCAACCCCGACCTGATCCTGACCGTGCTCTTCCGCGACATGCGCACCTACGGCTACGGCGAGGACGCCTACCGCCAGGCCGCCGACGCGGGCGTACGCTTCGTGCGCTTCGAGCCCGACGACAAACCCGTGGTCCAGCCCGGCGGCAGCAAGCGAAAGCCACGTCTGCAGGTGCGGGTCGCCGACCCAATCCTGGGCCAGCGCCTGGAGCTGGACGCCGACCTGGTGGTCCTGTCCGCCGCCGTGGTGCCGTCCGAAGGCGGCGACGAGGCCGGCAAGCTCTTCAAGGTGGCCAAGAATCCGGACGGCTTCTTCCAGGAGGCGCACGTCAAGCTGCGGCCGGTGGATTTTGCCGCTGACGGCGTCTTCCTGTGCGGCTCGGCCCACTATCCCAAGCACCTGTCCGAGACCATCAGCTCGGCCTACGGCGCCGCGGGAAGGGCGGCCAGCCTGCTATCCCAGGACACGGTCTCGGCCTCCGGCTCGGTCTGCCGGGTCAACGATCCCGACTGCATCGCCTGCGGTGCGTGCGCCACCGCGTGCACCTACGGCGCCATCCAGATGGTCAATACCGACAGCGGCAAGGTCGCCCAGGTCAACCCCGTGCTCTGCAAAGGCGACGGCCTCTGCTGCACCAAGTGCCCGACGGCGGCCATCGCTTTGGATCACTACACAGATGAAGCGGTGCTCGACCAGATCGACGCCGCCTTCGAGCCCCGAGAGGGCTGAACAAAGGAGAGTGAATGGGCCTCGAGCCAAAACCACGGATCATCGGCTTCCTCTGCAACTGGTGAGCATACTCGGCGGCAGACCTCGCTGGAGTTTCCAGACAGCAGTATTCAGCTGAGATCAAGATCGTCCGGCTCATGTGCACGGGCCGCGTCGATCTATCCTTCCCGCTGCGCGCCTTCCTGAACGGCGCTGACGGCGTGTTCGTGGGTGGTTGTTGGCCCGGCGAGTGCCACTACATCACCGAGGGCAACTACGACGCCATGGGCAATATGATGCTCTGCCGCAAGCTGATGGAGCATGTTGGTTTGAATCCCAAGCGTCTCCGCTTGGAGTGGGTGGCGGCGTCCGAGGGCAGTCGATTTGCCGAGGTGATGGACGACTTCGGCACCCAACTGAAGGAGCTGGGACCCCTGGGCCAGGCCGAGGGGTTGGATCCCGTCGAGATGAAGGCCGGGTTGGAGACTGTCTACCAGATGGTGCCCCAGGCGAAGCTGCTGGTGCGCGAGAAGCTGGGCGTTCGCAAGAAGTCCGAGGCCGCCTATGAGAAGCTCTACGCCAGCAAGAAGACGGAGAAGTTGATCGCCGCCTTCCTGGCGGATCCGGCGTCCACCTCCGAGGAGCTGCCGGCGTACTACATCGAGCCGGAGAAGTGTGTTGGCTGCGAGTTATGCCTGAAGAAGTGCCCGATTCAGGCCATCGATGGGTCGTTGAAGGTGATCCACGAGATCGACCAGGAAGACTGCACCCATTGTGGCACCTGCTACTACGCCTGCCCGCCGAAGATCGGCGCGGTTCGCAAGGTGATCGATGGCGTCATTCCGGACGGCATTCCGGCTGCAGATCGGGTGCTTGCCAAGGGTGAAGGCAAGAAGAAGCGGGCTCGGGTTGAGGGTGGTTGAGGGCCTTGGTCGTTCAAAAGGGATCTAGATCCCTTTTGAAGACAAAGCAGCTTGATTGGTTGCCGAACGCAGGCCCTCCTCAGGGCTGCGCGGCCTCAAACACTGCAAAGCGCTGCTCCAGCGCCCACTGCATCGCCGCCTTGTCGCTGCTGTCGAGGTAGGTCTGGCATGGCTGAGGCACCGACGCGTCGCCGTAAGTTGCGGTCGCAGCCGGCTCGCAGGCCGTCACCGCCTGCGGCGGGTCCAGGGCAAGCCAGAGGCTGCCTCCGGGCAGGAACGACTTGTCCAGGCTCGTGCGGGCCATGCGCTTGAGCGTGCGGTAGTCCAGCTCCTGATCGAGCACGGC
Organism: uncultured Enterobacteriaceae bacterium; assembly: GCA_964438735.1. GTDB lineage: Bacteria > Myxococcota_A > UBA9042 > UBA9042 > UBA9042 > CAYTLW01. The sequence continues at coordinate 10,626 of CAYTLW010000047.1, forward strand.
GCGCCGATACTCGCCCGCCATGCTCGAGCGCGAGATCCCCTGGTCGTCGGTGGCCAGGGCCACGGGCACCCCCTTGCCGATGTACGCCCACAGCGGGTGCGCGGCCCCGCTGACCTCGAGAATCTGGATGTTGCTGCTCAACCCGATCTCCACCATCACGCCCAGTTCTTTCATCGTCGCCATCAGACTGTCTGGATCGCTCTCCTTGAGCACATCCACGCCGTGGCCGATCCGCCTGGCGTGGGCGATTTCCACCGCCTTTCGGATGTGGTCGATGCCGTCGATGGTGTAGCCCGACGGCAGGTATTCCGACACCAACTCGCCCGCGTGCAGCGAGATGAGCAGCGGGCTCTTGCCGGCGTACGCCTCGTGCAGGTACCCCAGCATCGCCATCTGGCGGTCATAGGGCTTGAGCGCACCCTTGGAATCCTCCGGGCCCACCAGGTTCAGACCGACCAGCCGAGGCTCGACCATGGCCGCCTCGAACGCCGCGACCATCTGCGCGAACACCTTGGGGCCGCTGCCGCTGCGCGAGATGTAGACCATGTAGCGCACGCCGACCCGGCACGCACTGTGCGGCGTGGGACCATCGCAACCCAGCTCTTTGCGGGCGCCGGCCTCCGTATTCTTGATGTCGTTGATGATGGCATCGGTCGACTGGTACCACTGGGCGTCGGCCAGAAGCGCCTTGTGGAACTTCTCGAAGTCCTTCTCGAACAGGCCACCGCCCGTCCACACCTTGCTGCCCTCCTCCTTGGCGATGTAGTTCGAGTGCAGCATCGGCTCGAGGTAGAGCATGTTCTCGCTGTCGGCTCGCTTCATCACGTCGGCCAGGCTCCTGGCGTGGTAGGCCGATCCGCTGATGGCGCCGAACTTGCCGAACGCCGCGAAGAAGTGCTCCTTGCCGGTCTCCTTTCCTGGCACGAAGCCCTCCATCGACCACGCGCCGATGACCTCGTCGAACAGCGGGTCGCCCGGTTCGGGGACAGGAGCCGAGTTGCTCGAGTTGTCGCACGATTTGGACAGCGCCAGGTTGTATGTCTTGATGCAGAAGCCGCCGTCTTCGCGGGCCCACTCCATGTACGTCTCCGCGTAGACCGAGCCCGACAGGTGCAGGTGCAGGTCGCCACCCTTGGGCACCGCGGCCAGAAACGCGTCGAGCGCTGCGGCGTTCTCCAGGACCGCTACGAGGCGCTCTGCGGCACGCTGTTCAGCGGCCAGAGCGCACTGCTTTGGCGTGTCGACGCAGGGCACATGGGCGTCCGGGGCGCCGCTGCCATCCGCCGTCGCGCCGGCGTCGGCCTGCCCGTCCGCGTTCCCTGTTGCGCCATCGGCGGAGTCGGGCGTCGTCGCAGCAGGATCAGCGCACGCCACGCTGAGCAGTACGAGCGCGAAGAAGGCATGGGTGAGCGAGGGCTTCATGGCGGCCGTCTCCTTGGGGGGCGACCGGAACGCCGCGTGGTGCCGCCGAGTTTACCACGCGCTGCGCCTGAGGCCGACTCGAGCCCGCCAGAGCCCGCGCGCCTGGCTTGCCTCGCCGGCCGAAGACCGGCGTGGTTCGTTTGGTAGTGCCCAGTCAAGTAGTGTATCGGCGGCCTCCGCGTCATCGTCCTCCGGCGTCGGCTGCGACGACTCCAAACCAGACAGCTCAGACGCGGCGTCGGATTCAGGTGACGCCACCACGACCGACAGAATCCGGGAGACCAGACAATCACTGTCCTGAGCCTTGAGATGTCCACCGTCGGCGGCACTTGGATGTGGGGAAAGCAGAGCCTCCCGAAGGCGTCGACCGTGCCGCCCGGCCAGAAGAGGACCATCAGATGCTCCGACGGCTTTGGCTTCGGGTTCGCCGGCGATGTGGACGGCGTCGGTCTCAACGCGACCGTTACATACCAGCCCCCGCAAGGCGCGTCGGGCAAGGCGACCACGGACGGAGTGCTGCAAATGTTGAAGGCCTGGGATAACTGCGAGACCTCCGGGGGAAGCCTCTGCAGATTCACGTCGAACTAGGCTAATCCCCTCGCCGCCGGCAATCCGGCCGCCCGTTCGCCGTCCGGACGCATCCAGGAGCCGCAACATGCCAGCGCCGAAGCGCACGCCGCGCCGACACGCACGTACCCATGCGCGGAGCCTTGTTGCGCTCCTGGCGTTGTCTTGTGGGGTCGGGTTTCCAGCCGCAGCCGCCCCGCCGACCGCCGCGCCCCGGGCCGCCGCGCCATCGCCCGCGGACGCAGAAGCCGCGATGGGGGCGCTGAAGATCGCCGTGCGCTACACCAAGGAGCGCCGCTATAAGGAGGCGGCGAAGCTCTTTCATGACGCGTATCGCCTCGATCCCAAGGCCGAATACCTCTTCAACGCTGCACGCAGCATGGATTACGACGTCTACCGGAGTCGAAAGGACGAGATCGACGGGCGGTTCGACCTGGGTTGGATTCTCACCGGCACCGGGGTGGTGGTGGGCGGCGCAGGCGTCTTCCTGGCGGCTACCGCGTCCAGCGGCAAGTCGGTGAGCCTGCTGCCCTGGAGGGCGGGCCGCGGGCTGACCCTGTCGGCCAGGTTCTGAACCGATTCGCGACCGGGGGGGGCGTGACCCTCGCGGGTGCGGCGCCAGTCAAGGGAGAGCGGTCATCATGAAGACGAATCCGTCGCTGGCCTGGGTGGTGGCGTTGGCCTGTGTGGCGGCTTGCAAAGGCGAGGACCTGCCGCGGGAGGCTTTCGCTTCGAACGTCGACGCCGGACAGACTCAGGACTCGGATACTCCCCATGGCGATGGCGCCGCTCTCGACGGCGCTGCTCTCGACGGCACGGATGACGGATCCATCGGGGACGGCTCGAGTGATGGGGCCGCCGACGCCGGCTCCACCGCACCCCTGTACGCCGCCGGCCGCATCGCCGCGGGCAATGGGGTGACCTGCGTCCTCGACGCCAGCAAGCAGGTGTGGTGCTGGGGCGATGGCTACTACGGCGTTGCCGGGCAGGGTCCGGACAAGAACGCCTGGCTGCCCGCGAAGGTGAAGGCGCTCAACGAGGTGACCTATGTGGATCTGACCGCGGACCACGCCTGCGCCGTCCGCTCCGGTGGAAAGGTATACTGTTGGGGCGCCAACAATGGCGGTCAGATCACGGTCGATGGCGCTTCAGTCGTCACGTCGCCCGTCGCCGTCGCCGGCATCGCAGACGCCGTGGCCGTGGCGGCTTGCAGCTACCACTCCTGCGCGTTGCTCAAGGACGGCACGGTGTCGTGCTGGGGCGGCAATGACTACGGCCAGCTGGGCCGCGGCACCAACTCGGACGACGCTGCCAAGCCCGGCAAGACCAAGCTCTCCGGCAAGGCGGTCGCGCTGGCTTGCGGCAACGATGTGACCTGCGCGCTGGTCGACGGCGGTGAGGTGTGGTGTTGGGGAACGAACAGCAAAGGTCAGCTTGGCTCCGGCTCTACCATCGACAGCCCGCTGCCCCTGAAGGTGCAAGGCCTCGGGCCAGCCGTCGGGGTCATGGTGGGCACAGGACACGCCTGCGCTGTGCTGGCCGATGGCGGGGTCTCGTGCTGGGGTTCCAACAGTGACCATGAGCTCGGCCGATCCAACAATCCGCCGCCAGCCGGCGCCGGACAGCGCGCGCTGAAGCCGGTCACCGTCAAGGACGCCAAGGGCGTGGTTGGCGGCGTCGCCGGTGGCACGCATTCCTGCGCGGTGACCGGCGACGGCAACGCGCTGTGTTGGGGTCGCAACGAGTTCGGCGCGCTCGGTGACGGCACCGGCGCCAACGCCACGGCGGCGACACAGGCCACGATCAGCGATGTTGTGGCGGTCACCGCCGGGCGCGCGCATTCGTGCGCCGTCGACACCGCCGGGGATGTGTGGTGCTGGGGCAACAACGGGCACGCCGCTGTCGGGACCGGTAAACAGCCCGATACAGCCGGCTTCCACAACGTGCCTGGCCTGAAGTCCGCCGCCTCGTTGTCGGCCGGTCAAAGGCATACCTGCGCGGTCGCTGGCGGCTATCCCTGGTGTTGGGGACGCAACAACCACGGCGAGGTGTCCTCGGACGACGACCGCTGGATCGTGCCCGCGCCCGTGCAGGTCGGTTGGGATAAGGTCAGCCAGGTCAGCGCAGGGGATGACGCGACCTGTGCGGTCACCCTCACCGGGGAGCTGCTCTGCTGGGGACGCATCGGCTGGGACGCCACGAAGGGCGATTTTTCGGTAGGCGACAACAAGATCGTGAGCGTCAAGGGCATGGCCGGCGTGGCCCACGTCAGCGTTGGCGCCTCCCATCGCTGCGCGATCGACAAGGCCGGCAAGGCCTGGTGCTGGGGCACCAACAGCTACCGGGAACTCGGCACCGGCAACGACACGCCGTCCGCGACGCCACTGCCGGTGCAGATGACGGTGACGATGGCCTCGATCTACGCCGGCAATACGACCACATGCGCCATCGCCAAAGGCAACCAGGTGTGGTGCTGGGGCGACGAGAATGCGGCCCGGCTGGGCCACAGTCAGGGCAACGGACCGGCGCCAGTCGCGGGACTGAAAGCCACGTACATCGCACACGGCACCTCGCATACCTGCGCGCTGGACCTGACCGGCGGCGTATGGTGCTGGGGCGATAACGACTGGGACCAGCTTGGCACAGGCGACGCCAAGACCCACAACGTACCCGTCAAGATCGCCCACGCGGGCAAGGCGACCGCGCTCGCTGTCGGGGCCGACCACACGTGTACTTCGGTCGGCGGTCAGCTCTACTGCTGGGGCAACAACGACGCCATGCAGACGCTCGGCAAGCTGCTCGTGGGCGCGGACAACCGCGTGATCAAGCCGACCAAGGTCGATGTCACGGGGGTGACCGCCATCGCCGCGGCCGACGACCACACCTGCACGCTCGCCAAGGGCAACGGCGTGACGTGCCTGGGCTCGAACACCTACGGCCAGCTGGGCGTGACGACACCCGGCGCGATGGAGTTGTCGCCGGTCAAGCTGAAGTTTGAGTAGCCGGCGATGATGGGGGCCGCCTTGGCGCGCTCGCGTCCCCCTTTCTTGCCGCAATCGCGGCCCTGTCTGTCAAAGCCAGGCCCCCTTGCGGGCGGCAGATATAGCGGGTAAGCGTGGTGGTCAGGTGATCGAAGCGCACAGCGGCAAGCGACCGTCTGCAGCGGCGCTGGTCAGGACACATCGCACTCGAGAGGCTCACAATGGCTGATAAACCAGAGGGCTGGAGTTTCGACGACGTGCCAGAGCATGGCCTCGGTGTCGCGCTCAGGCCGTTCAAGAAGTACCTCGAACCGCTTCGCGGCAAGGGGCGGCTGGTGTTCACCATCATCGTCGTCGTTTTGCTACTGATCATCAGCGGCTCGACCTTCTTCCAGCTGGAGCCGGAAGAAGAGGCCGTGGTCCTGCGCTTCGGGGAGCCGATCCCCGGAACGTTCGGTCCCGGACTACACATGAAGATCCCCTTCGTGGACGAGGTATTGCCCGTGCCGGTGAATCGGCAGCACCGGCTCGAGTTCGGCTTCCGGGACGTGCCGACCGCGTCGGCCAGCGTGGGCAAGAAGGGGCTGTCCGTAGAGTCGTTGATGCTCACGGGTGACCTCATGCTGGTCCATGTGCGGTGGTCCCTGGTGTACAAGATCGACGACATCCACACCTGGCTGTTCAAGATCAAGGATCGGGAGTCCACCATCCGGGACATCTCCATGGGCGTGATGCGCCAGATTGTCGGCGACTATTCGCTGGACGAGGTGCTCACCACCAAGCAGTTGGAGATCGCCAACCTGGCCCATTCCACCTCGCAGGAGGCCCTGCGGAAGAAGGTGCCGACCGGCGTGCAGATTACCGAGGTCGCCATCAAGTCGGCGGACGTGCCCGAGAAGGCGCGCAAGGCGTTCGACGACCTGACACGGACCCTGGCCAAGGTGCAGGGCGAGCTGGCCGAAGCCAAGGCGGATCAGGACAACGTCATCGGCAAGGCCCGCCGGCAGAAGAACGAGTCCATCGGCAAGGCGGAGAAGGACCTGGCGCAGGTCGTGGAGAACGCCCGCGGCGAGGCGAGCGCGTTTCTGGCCAAAGCCGAGGAGTACAACCTCGCGCCCGAGATCACCCGCCAATGGATGTACCTCAAGGCGATGACGAAGGTGCTCGGCAGACTCCAAGAGAAGATCGTCATCGAGGACAGCAAGGGCGGCGGGGTGGCCATGCACCTGCCCATCAAGGACTTCTTCACCGCGCCGAAGGGAGGTGGCAAATGAACGCGTCCCGAATCATCTCCCTGGTCGTTGTCCTGGTCGCCATCTTCCTGGTCTGGCAGTCCTTCTACATCGTGCGGCCCGACCAGTTCGTCGTCGTGACCCAATTCGGCGATCCCATCGACGAAAAGCGCGCGCCTGGGCTGTATTTCCTGGTCCCGCTCATGCAGGACGCCCGCTACCTCGACAGCCGTGTGCGCGGCTGGGATGACATCACCCGCAACACCAATACGGCCGAGCTGAAGCCTATCGATTTCACCGCGTTCGCCCGGTGGCGCATCGATCCTTCAGAGGGTGGGCCGACCCACTTCTACACCGCCGTGGGCAGCGATCGGGGCGCCAATTCGAGCATGGACAGTATCGTCACCAAGCGCATTCAGGCGGCGATCCGTGAACATCGCCTCGCGTCGATCGTGCGCGACAAAGGGCGGAGCTTCGCCGGTCGGGCCAGCGCCGACCTCAAGTTCCTCTTCGTCGACTACCCCGAGTGCCAGCCGCGCACGAACCCCGAGATCAAGGCGATGCTGGATGAGTACGAGCAGATCGCGGCCCGCCAGGTCAGCGCCACAGGCACGGAGGAGGCCAGGGCGCTGCGGTCGGAGATCGTCGCTGAGATCCTCAAGACCTCCAACAAGGTGCTGCGCGTCGATTTCGGCATCGAGATCCTCGACCTGCACTTCAAATACCTGAACTACTCGCCACAGGTGCACGCGGAGATCACCAAGAAGATCACCAAGGATCGAGGCCGCGACATCGCGCGCTACAACAAGCTCGGCAACACCTGCACGGGCACCATCCGGCGGGTCAAGGAGCGCCAGGTCGGTACCATCGTCGGCGAACGCGACCGTCAGATCCGTGAGCTGGCGGGCAAGGCGGTGGCGGAGGCGATCCGCATCAAGGCCGAGGCCTTCAATGAGGACCCCGGATTCTTCCGCTTTATCAAGATGCTGGAGTTGTACGACGACGCGCTGAAGAAGAATACCCGCTTCGTTCTGTCGGCCAACAACCCGCTCCTGGCCCTGATGCAGGATGCATCGCTGGTGAACGCGGTGGCCAAACGCAAGCTGCCCAAACGCAAGGCGCCCGTCAGCAAGGCGCCGGCGATCAAGGCGCCGGCAGACAAGGCGCCGGCGGGCAAGCCTTCTGCGGACGATGCGCCGGCGGCCAAACCATCCCCTGAAAGTGCGGCGGAGGGGCAGGCGCCCGCTCCATGACACCCCCAGTTCGGAGCCTCGCGCCCAATGGCACCGGCCGTCGCTGGCGGCCCGGCCGGATCGTGATTGTCATCGTGGTCTGGCTGGTGCTGATCGAGGGGGCTGGCTGGATTCTCGACGCCTGGACCGGCCACCGGGCCATGTTGCTCCAGGCCCTGGTCATGGCCGAGCCGTCGAAGACTCCGGTCACGCAAGCGGGCGCCGTGGATCTGCCGCCTGGCATGCTGCTGGTACGCGACGCAAAGGATAACGAGGACGACGGGCAGCCCTACACCCTCGGCGGCCGGCTGTTGCCCACCGCCCATATCAACCCCATGCTGGAGGTCTTGAACCCCGACCTGTTGGCGGGTGATAAGCGGATCCGTGTGGCGCTGGTGGGAGGCTCGGCCGCGTTTGGCTACACCGCCCGACACGACCAGTGCCTCGGCGGCTTGCTGGCCCGCGAGCTGCGCCAGACCCACAAGATCATCACCGCCGCCCGGGTGGGCGCGACGTCGGGCCAGATGGTGCCCATCGTCGAGCGACTCACCAAGGACTACGACCTGGACCTGCTGATCATCTTCAGCGGCAACAACGAGTGGGTGAAGTGGGTCGCTCCGGAACAACCCTGGATCAGCCCCGCTCGGCTGCGATTGTATCGCACGCTGGCCCACAGCCGGGTCCTGGCGGAGGTGCTCTACCACGGCGTCAACCGTGCCGTCGCCAATCGCAAGGCGGTCGACGCGGGACAGACCGAGTTCGCGATCCACCAGGAGTTGGTGGGGTACCGCTACGCGCTCTCCCACCCGGCTGATCTGCACGGTCACTACGACATCGAGGCCTGGTATCGGACCCGAAAAACCTTCCTGGACGCCTACGAGCAGAACCTGCGAAAGATGGTCGAGTTGACGCGGGCCGTCGGGGGCAAGGTGATGATGTTGAACATGCCCTATCGATACAATCTGTCGGTCGCCTGGAAGCACCCCCAACCCGAAGCCTTCGACGCCGCCGTACGCGACCGCGTCAAGGCGCGCCTGCAGCAGGCGGCGACCCTGGTGGCGGGGGGACAGTACGAAGCCGCGCTCGAACAGCTCGATGCCGGCCTGAAGCTCGACCCCATGCCGCCGATCCTGCACAACCTGAGGGGACACTGCCTCGAGAAGCTTGCCCGGTTGTCCGAAGCGGAGGCCGCCTATGGCCGCTCGCGTGAGAACATGATCGGCAATCTGGGCAGCATGGGCCTGATCAATGAGCGCATCAAACGTGTGGCGACATCAACCGGCGCCGAGTTTGTCGACGTCAAGAAGCTCTTCGACGACTTCGAACACCGGACGGGGGGCTGCTGCAACAAGCGCCTGATCCTCGACGACTGCCACCCCTCGCCCTTCGGCCACGCGATCATGGCGCGCGAGGTGCTCCGTCGACTGCGCGCGGCGCCCTGAGCTGGCCCTCGCCCCGGCCCCTGCTCTCCATCATCTGAAAGAGGCGTTTGAGCTTCTTGTGCACGTCGATCTTGTTGATCTGCTCGCGCACGAAGAAGGCGGACGCATTCGGCTCCGCGCTGTTGACCAGCTTCTCCAGATCATCCAGCAGAGACAGATATTTGTCCTTGTTCCACGCCATCAGCAGGGTCTGAAGTGCGACCTGTCTGAAGCGGACCCTCAATTCGGGACTGCGCAACGTCAGCCAGCTGAGCAGGGTCGCGTTGTTGACGTAGAACATCTCGTCGACCCCCGGCCGCAGCACCTGGTCGGTCCCCCATGGCATGTAGCGGATCGAACCTTGGGATTTGTGGAAGAACCACAAGTAGTTGCTGGTATTGGATATGAGGCCATCCCAATGCCCGACCAGGTATTCCATGGCCCAGTAGGTGTAGTTCTGCTCAAGGTCGTAGTAGCGGATGTAGGGAGCGATGTCCTTGGGAAGCTGCCTGCTGGTATTCAACTTCAACAGGGCCTGGAAGCCCTGGTCCTTGTGAATCTCGTACGCGCCATCCTGGTGATTGAAGTTCTGCAACTGGCTGAACTTCGCTTCGAATCGAGAGCGCCCGCTATCGGAACGGTCAGCTTTGTGCAGGTGGTTGTCTCCCTTGTAGAGCACCCACTGGGACTTGTCGTCCAGGTCCATCTTCATCTCTCTTTCCAGGAAGTGCTTCCGGATGTGTTCCACGCTCGTGTAGACCCCATATGAGGTCCCGTTGACATGCAGCCAGACCAGCTGACAACGAGGCGCGACCAGGCCGGCATCCCTGAACATCTGGTAGGCCAGACATTGCCGGATTCGAGAAGGATCCTGGGCGTTATTGGATAGCACCAGGCGGCGGATCCGGGCGTTGTCGTGGCCCTTTTTCAGGCCAAACAGGTACTTCCCCCCGGCTCCCTTCTTCTTCTTGATGACAAGCGCCGGCCGGTGCTCGCTCAGCGACCCGCAGGTGGACTTCTTCCTGATGGACACGTTGGCGATCGCGTGGCCGTTGATGGACATGGACGCGTCGAAGTAGCTGTACTTGAAGTCCGGGTCTGGCCGACAGGGGTTCTTCGGCTGCTGTTTCGACAGTCGGGTCCAATCCTGTGGCTTCATCTGGACCTTCAGGGTCAACATGGAGCGCGTGTCGTAGATTTTGTCGGCAAGGTCCAGGGGGAAGGGGTTGTCGACCACCGCCGTGCGGGGTTTGCCGGTCTTGGCCTCCTTGCAGGCGGAACCCAGGGTCAGCAGGCCGATGGCGACCAGCGACAGGGCGGGGCGCAGCCCCCAGAAGCCGACTCTTGCTCTGCCCATCGCCCACCCCAGCGATTGTCATCCGCACAGCCGTCGAAAGAACGCCCTCCGACCCTCCTGCCCAGGGAGGATATCGACCCGCCGGCCGGGCACAAGGGCGCTGGCTGGACCGGACGGCGAGCGGGCTGGGCACGCCGACCCCCGCGCTGTACCCTGCCGTCGCGGTGGGCGTCGAGCGGCCGCGACCGCGATGCGCACGACCCACACGCTTGATGGAAACCGCTTCGAGAAGTTCGGGTGCTGACGTGGGCCAACGCAACCTGTACGTGGGGATTGGCCTCGTCCTGGTCTTGGGCCTGGCGGCGTTCAACCACCACATCTCGGCGCAATGGCACCAGGATAAGTGGCGCTTTGACGCGCTGAGCGAAGCCGAGCAGCGGGGCACGTTCTTTCTCGACGGGGCCTTCTACTACAACTTCTACGACGAGCTCGTCAGCGCCGAAGATGACGACACGGCGCTGCGCCGGCTGACGGCCAACGACCGCGTCGAGCATCCCAATACGGTCAACGCCCTGCGCCGCTTTTCGCTCTCGACCGAGCTGGCTCTGGGCATGGCGTGGCGCTGGTTGGCGGCGGACCGCACACGGGGCGCGCCAGGCTTTTATGTAGACGCCATCCTGCTCTTCAACGGCCTGGTGGTGCTCTTCCTCTTCCTGCTCGCCCTGGCCATCACCCGCAGCGTGCCTGCGGCGGTCATGGCCTGCCTGTACTACATCTTCCATCGGCTCGAGGTCAGTCGCGTGGTGGGTATGCCGAGCCTGCGCGAGAACGTCTCGGTGGTCTGGCTCGTGGCGCAGGTCTTTGTATTGTCGCGGCTCCTGGTCGCAGAGCATCGACAGCGCACCTGGCAGGCCTTGTTGGTGGTGGCCACCGCGCTGCACGCGCTCACGTGGCAGTTCGGACAGTTCACGCTCCTGGTGGAGGCCGGTCTGCTCTTGTTGATGTACCTGGGCGGCGGGCTGCCCCTGGCGAGGCTGCGCCGAATCTTCGTCGCCTACGTCATCGCCGTGGTGGTGGCCTGGGCGCTGCACCTGGGCAACATGGCCCTGCTGACCTCCAGTTGGGCCATCTTCAGCGTGGCCGTCCTGGCGTTGTTTCGAACCGAAGTCGGCGAGCCGCGCCCCAACTCCCCGGGTCAGAGCGCCCTTCGCCAGACTGCCATCCGCCTGGCAGGCGTTGCGGGTCTGCTCGTCGCCGGCCGATGGCTCGTGGACAGCGTGTTCGGGCTCGGCTCCACCACCCACGTCTTCGGTTTCATCGGTCATCGTCTCTGGGGCGGCGGCGACTTCGACGCCATGCTCTACCACTGCCACCCCGCCTTCACCCCCATCAGCGGCGACCAGGTGTTCTTCTTTGCCCAGAGCGGGATGCTCGTGGTCGCCGGCGGCGCCGCGTTGGCGGTGCTGGTGGGCGCGATTCGCCGCCGGGATGTGCGGCCCGACGTCGTCCTGGTGGTGCTTCTGGCTGGCTGCTTCGCCGCCCTGGCGGTGCTCGCGAACCGCTTTGTGGTGCTCGCCGGCACCCTGGCTTGTGTGCTGGCTGCCCTGCCGTTCAGCGCGCCATGGCGCGACCAGTTGATGGCCACCCTCGGTCTTCAAGCCAGGCGGGCGAAAGCTGGGCGCGCGGTCTCCTGGGTGCTGTTGGCCGCCGCTGTGGTGGTGCTCTTTGCTGTGGGCGTGCCCCGCGTACAGCTGCTCCTGAACGTGCCCTACCCCCAGCGCCCGGACCGGGACATTCGACAGATGACCGACTGGATCGCGGAACATACGCCGCCCGATGCAGTGGTCGCGGCGGACATGGGGGTCTCGGCGTCCGTTCGCCTGCTGAGCGGCCGCAAGACGGTGATTCACCCCCACTACGAACATGCGGCGCTGCGCAGGCGGGTTCAGCGCGTCTACCAGGTCTACGGTCGCAAGCCCCCCGCCGAAGTGCATCGGACATTGAGCCAGCTGGGCGCGGACTACCTGCTGCTCGATTTTCCGAGCTGTCTCCGACCCCTGCCCTACAGCCAATGTCGGCTCGGTGACCTGGCCGCCATCGGCGAACCCGAGCACGCTCCTGGCACACCGCCATTCTGCGCCGCGCTGCCTTCGCGCACGCCCTGGTTCAAGGAGATCTTCATCAATCGTTCGGCGAGGCTCTTCCGCGTCCTGCCGGCTGCTGTTGATCCCGTCGCGCGGCCGGTACCCTGACCGTTGTTGACGGCCGGCAGGCCAGACAGCTGGAGAGGCGCTCATGACCCTGGCATTGGTACATCGCTGCTCGCTTGTCGGCTGTCTCCTGCTCGCCACCCTCGGCTGCAAGCCGCCGCCGCTGGAGGAGCGCATCGCGAAGGCCGAACGCGAGGACGCGAACGCAGATGCCGTGCGATTTGCATTCCCACTACGCGGCACCGTGGTACCGCCCGGCCTGCCGCCGCCCTTGCTGAGCTGGCGCGATGACGTCAAGGGCTCCGACACCTGGCTGGTGGAGGTGGTCCTGTCCGGCGTGTCGACGCCTTTGCGAGCGGCGGTTCACGCGCCCTCCTGGCGGCCGCCGGAGGCCACATGGCAGCAAATCAAGGCCGCTTCGAGCGACCAGCCAGCGCGCATTACGGTGCTCGGGGTCCACGGCCTGGCGCCCGAAAAGGTGCTCTCGGTCGGTCAGACCACCGTGGCGACGTCCAGCGATCCGGTGAAGGGCTCGCTCCTGTACCGAGAGGTCAACCTGCCCTTCATCGAAGCGGTCAAGGACCCCAGCAAGATCCGCTGGCGTTTTGGCGCCGCGACGGCCCGTACGCCGCCGCCGGTGGTGCTCACCGGGTTGCCCGTCTGTGGCAACTGCCACTCGTTCTCCGCTGACGGCAGCACCCTGGGCATGGACGTGGACTACGCCAATGACAAGGGCTCCTACGCCATCGCCGATACAGCCACGCGTACCGTCATCGGCACCGAGCAGGTCATCAGCTGGAGCGACTACAAGCGCGAGGATGGCAAGCCGACCTTTGGCCTGCTCTCCCAGGTCTCGCCCGACGGCCGCTATGTGATCAGCACCGTCAAGGATCGTTCGGTCTTCGTCGCCCGCCCGGACCTGGCCTACAGCCAGCTCTTCTTCCCGGTCAAGGGCATCCTGGCCGTCTACGATCGCGAGAAGAAGACCTTCGCCGCCTTGCCCGGCGCCGATGATCCGACCTTCGTGCAGAGCAACCCGACCTGGAGCCCAGACGGCAAATTCGTGGTCTTCGCGCGGGCCAAGGCCCACAAACTCGGTGTCGGCCACGACAACGTGTTGCTGTCCTCGGAAGAGACCGCGGCGTTCCTGAAGGGTGGACGAACGTTCCGCTTCGACCTGTATTGCGTGCCCTTCAACGGTGGGCAGGGTGGCGATGCCGAACCGCTGCCGGGGGCATCCCACAATGAGCGCAGCAACTTCTTCCCCCGCTTCACGCCGGACGGCCGCTTCATCGTCTTCACCCAGGCCGACAGTTTCATGCTCCTGCAGCCCGATAGCGCCCTGTACATCATGCCGGCCAAGGGCGGGCATCCGCGGCGCATGACCTGCAATACCGACAACATGAACTCCTGGCATAGTTTCTCGCCCGACGGCCGCTGGATGGTCTTTTCGTCCAAAGCCATGGGTCCCTACACGCGTATGTTCCTGACCCACATCGACGCCGACGGTCGGGACACGCCGGCCGTGCCGTTGGAGCGGCTGAACTCGCCGAAATACGCCGCCAACATCCCCGAGTTCGTCAACCTGCCGCCAGACGCCATCACCGACATCACCGAGAACTTCGTCACCGACCTGTCGTACATGCGCGCCGGCGGTGAGAACATGCGCCTGGGCGACCTGCGGCGGGCCGAGCAGCGCTATCGAGACGCCCTCCGTGCCAACCCGAACAACGCCGACGGGCACAAGAACCTGGGCACGGTGCTCGCTCGAACGGGGCGCCCCGCGGAGGCCGTCAAGTCCTTCCGCCGCCTGCTCGAGCTGCGCCCTGGGGATGCCGATGGTCACCTGAACCTTGGCAACGCCCTGGCCGTGCAGGACCGACTCAAGGAGGCCCTGCCGCACCTGGAGAAGGGCCTGAAGGGGCGACCGGATGACGCCCATGGGCGACTGGCCATCGCCCACGTGCTGCTCGGACTCAAACGCACAGCAGAAGCCCGCGTGCACATCGCCGAAGCTGTGCGCTTGGACGCGGACTCCAAACATGCCCGCGCCCTGGTGCTTCGTGCAGGTGGCCTTGCGGGCGCTGCGGCTCCGCCGCGCCCCGCGACTGCAACCGGAACAGCGCGTTCGCCTGTCTCTTCCGGAAGCTCCGCCGGTGTTGCAGTCCCTTGATCCTGACGGTCACGCGAGGTGACACCGGGTCTACGATTGCGCTGCTCCGCGCGCCCTCGTCAACCGGGACCGGGAATGCTAAAAGACGGCGCCATGGAAGCGTTGCAGACCCACGTCGATCCACAATCACCTGAGTTCGAGGCCAACCGGGCCCACCATCTGGCGCTGCGGGACGACCTGCGCGCCAAGCTGGCCATCACCCGTTTGGGCGGGTCGGAGAAGGCCCGTACACGGCACAAGGGTCGCGGCGCCCTCCTGGTGCGCGACCGCATCGATCTGCTGCTCGACCCGGGTAGCCCGTTCCTGGAGATGTCGCCCATGGCGGCATGGGAGCTGTACGACGGCAAGGCCTCCGCCGCTGGCGTGGTGACCGGCATCGGCCGCGTCGCCGGCGTGGAGGTGATGGTCATCGCCAACGACGCCACGGTGAAGGGCGGCAGCTACTACCCCATGACCGTCAAAAAGCACCTGCGTGCCCAGGACATCGCCGCGGATAACCGCCTGCCCTGTGTGTACCTGGTGGATTCGGGTGGCGCCTTCCTGCCGCTTCAGGACGATGTCTTCCCCGATCGCGATCACTTTGGCCACATCTTCTACAACCAGGCCCGCATGTCGGCCGCGGGCATCCCGCAGATCGCGGTGGTGCTGGGCATGTGTACCGCCGGTGGCGCCTACGTGCCGGCCATGAGCGACGAAGCCATCATCGTCCGCAACCGCGGCACCATCTACCTGGCGGGCCCCCCTCTGGTCAAAGCGGCAACAGGCGAGGAGATCAGCGCCGAGGCCCTGGGCGGCGGCGATGTGCACACCCGCATCTCCGGGGTCGCGGACTACCTGGCCGACGACGACCCCCACGCCCTGCAGATGGCCCGGGAGTTGATCGCGACCTTGAATCGACGCAAGCAGCCCACCGGTGTATTTGCCGAGCCGGAGGCGCCGCGCCACGATCCCGAAAGCATCTACGGTGTCCTGCCCACCGATCTCCGCACGCCCTACGACGTGCGCGAGGTCATCGCCCGCATCACCGATGGCTCGCGCTTCGGCGAGTTCAAGCCCCGCTACGGCACCACGCTGGTGACCGGGTTTGCCCACATCCACGGCATGCCCGTGGCGATCCTGGCCAACAACGGCGTGCTCTTCTCCGAATCGGCGCTCAAGGCGGCCCACTTCATCGAGCTGGCCTGCACCCGAGACACGCCGCTGCTCTTCTTGCAGAACATCAGCGGCTTCATGGTCGGCCGTCAGGCCGAACACGGCGGAATCGCCAAAGACGGCGCCAAGATGGTGCACGCGGTCTCTGTGGCCAATGTGCCGCGCATCACGGTGGTCATCGGCGGCAGTTATGGCGCCGGCAATTACGGCATGTGCGGCCGCGGCTACGAGCCCCGCTTCCTGTTCAGTTGGCCCAACTCCCGGGTCTCGGTCATGGGCGGGCCCCAGGCGGCGGCGGTCATGTCCACGGTCAAACGCGCCCAGGTGGAGGCCGCTGGCGGCACATTCACGGACGCGGATCAGGCCGCCATCGAGGGGCCGATTCTGGCCAAATACGAGCGCGAGGGGCACCCCTACTACGCCACTGGGCGGCTGTGGGATGACGGTATCATCGAACCTGCGCAGACCCGCGACGTGCTCGGCCTGGCCCTGAGCGCTTGTCACAACGCGCCCTTTGGTCGCTGGCAACCGGGCGTATTCCGCATGTAGGCCGCAGGGCCCAAGCTTGAGGGAGCATGAGTGTGCACACCCCGGAGGCCATGACGTGAAGCGCCTGTTGATCGCCAACCGTGGTGAGATCGCCGTACGCATCGCTCGCGCCTGTGGGGTCATGGGCATCGAATCGGTGGCCGTGTTCTCCGAAGCCGACGCTGGCGCCCGCCACGTGCGCGCCGCCGACATGGCCGTCTGCATCGGACCGGCCGCGGCTGCGGAGTCCTATCTGAACGCAGCGGCGATCCTGGCCGCTGCCCACAAGACCGGCGCTGACGCGATCCACCCCGGTTATGGATTCCTCAGTGAGAGCGACGAGTTCGCCGATGCCGTGGGCGACGCGGGGCTGATCTGGGTCGGTCCGCCGGCAGCGGTTATCGCGCCCATGCACTCCAAGACCGACGCCAAAGCCCTGGCCGCCGCGGCAGGGGTCCCCACCGCGCCCGCGGTGCCACTGAGCGACTTGAGCGACGACGGGCTCGCCAACGCGCTGGCCACCATCGGGCTGCCGGCCCTGGTCAAACCCGAGCATGGCGGCGGCGGCAAGGGTATGCAGCGCATCGAGCGCGCCGAGCAGCTGGGTCCGGCAGTGGCAGCGGCCCAGCGCATCGCCGCGGCCGCGTTTGCTTCGGATCGGCTGTTCCTCGAGCGGCTGGTCCTGCAGGCGAGGCATGTGGAGGTTCAGGTCCTCGCCGACACCCATGGCAACGTGATGCACGTCTCGGAGCGCGAGTGTTCCCTGCAGCGGCGCCACCAGAAAGTGGTCGAAGAGTCGCCATGTAGCGCCCTGAGCGACGCGGAGAGGGCGGCCGTCTGCGCCAGCGGCAAGGCCTTCGCGGCAGGCATCGGTTATGTGGGCGCCGGGACGGTGGAGTTCCTCTTCGACCCCATCCGCCGTGAGCACTACTTCCTGGAGATGAACACCCGGCTGCAGGTCGAACATCCGGTGACGGAGATGGTCAACGGCGTCGACCTGGTCATGGCGCAACTGGCCATCGCCAGAGGCGCCCGATTGGACGAAATCGTCGGTTTGTCGCCCCAACCCACCCCCCGCGGACACGCGGTGGAGGCTCGAATCTACGCCGAGGATCCCGCCAGCGGCTACCTGCCCCAGGTGGGCACGTTGGAACGGCTGCGCTGGCCAGGTGGTCCCTTTGTGCGGGTCGATTCGGGCTTTGAGCAAGGCGACACGGTGGGCGTCCACTACGATCCCATGCTGGCCAAAATCATCGCCTGGGGAGCGGATCGCGATCAGGCCTTCGACCGGCTGCGTGCCGCCCTGCGCGACACCGTCATCCACGGCGTGGTGACCAACATCCCCATGCTCCTGCACATCCTCGATCGACCGGAGGTGCGGGCCGGGCAGCTGCATACGAGCTCGTTGGCGGAGTTCTGGGGTGACAGTGGCCCCGGGGCCGGCGAAGGATTGCAAGACGTCACGCGGGTCGCCCTGGCGGCCGTAGGCCACGGCGGCCCCCTGGAACGCACCAACAGAGCGGCGGGCGGCGCCCAGACGGCGACCGAGCATGGCCTGGTCGACCCATGGCAGCATCTGGGTCCCATGCGCGTCGGCGGCGAAGTGGCGGGAGAGGGCTCGTGAAGCGGCAATTCAGCAACGCCTCAGGCGCCGTTGTGCAGGTCCACGCCCAGGCCAGTGGCGACCGCATCGACGCCACACTTGAGGTCGAGGAAGCGCCTCCCCTCAACCTGCAGGCCACCGTTCAGCGGGGCCCGGCAGGCCAACTGCTCGTGGAGATCGACGGCATCGTGCGCACCGTGGAGGCCACCGTCGTCGGCGAGCAGGTGTGGCTGAGCACGGCGGCATCTGCCGACCCTGGCGGCACGACAGTGCAATGGACGCGCCACGAACAGCACCGGTCCAGATCGGGTTCATCCGGTGGTGGCCCTGACGCGCCAGTGGTCTGCCCCATGACCGGTCGTGTGGTCGTGGTGCACGTGCAACCCGGCGATGAGGTGGCCAAGGGTCAGGCTGTGGTGGTGGTCGAGGCCATGAAGATGGAACATCAACTGCGGGCACCCCGCGACGGTGTCGTGGCCCATGTGCACTGCGGTGTGGGCGACCTCGTGGACGGTGGCGTCGCCCTGGTGACCCTGGAGCCACAGGCGGAGGACCCATGAGTTCCAACAAGCCGGTGCAGATCGTCGAGGTCGGTCCGCGGGACGGCTTGCAGCATGAACGGGTCTGGGTCTCGACGGAGACCAAGGTCGCTTACGTCAACGCCCTGGCTCGCAGCGGTCTGCGCCGGATCGAGGTCACCTCCTTCGTGCATCCGGGCGCGGTACCCCAGCTGGTGGACGCCGAAAAGGTCCTGGCCCGCATCGACAGGCCCGAGGGCGTCCGCTTCTCGGCGCTGGTGCCCAACATGCACGGCTTCGAGCGGGCGCAATCCTGCAATCTCGATGAAATCGCGGTGTTCACCGGTGCCACAGACTCCTTCGTGCGGCGCAACATCAACATGAGCATCGACGAGTCCATCGCCGCATTCAAACCGGTGGTCGACGCCGGCCTCGCTGCGGGCATTGGGGTCCGAGGCTACGTCTCGACGGTCTTTGGCTGCCCCTACGACGGCGTGGTGAAACCCCAGGCTGGCATCGATGTCGCCTTGCGGTTGTTCGACCTGGGCTGTAGCGAGGTCTCCATCGGAGACACCATCGGCGTGGCCACCCCCGGTTCGGTTCGAACGTGGCTGGAGGTGGCCGGCAAGCAGCTGCCCTTGGAGCACCTCGCGCTGCACTTTCACGACACGCGGGGTACGGCCCTGGCCAACGTCATGGCCGCCGCCGAGGTCGGGATCACTGTCTTTGACGCGTCCGCCGGTGGGCTCGGCGGTTGCCCATTTGCCCCGGGTGCGAGTGGCAATGTGGCCACCGACGACCTGGTGTATTCGCTCCATGGCACCGGCTACGAGACCGGCATTCATCTGGGCAAGCTGGTCGCGGCGAGTCGAATCATCGCCAGCGAGTTGGACCACTTGTTGCCCGGTCGATATTTCCAGGCCGAGCGGGTCAACGCGCCCTTTGAGTGAATGTCTCCAGGCCCGCATCGGGTCTGCACGCACTGCAAAGCCGTCGGCGATGGACTCCCGGTAGGGAAACACCTGCCGATGGAGTCGTGGAGGTTCGCGATGGCAGCACGAAAACGAGGCTGTTGGATGGCGTCGTGTGCCATAATAGGGCCGACCTCGTAGTGCGTCGATCAGGCTTGAGCCGATCCGCTCTTGTCCGGTCCGCATCTGCGCGACAAGCTGGCCGGATGGACAAGCTCCCACCTCCAATTCGGCTTCTCATCCCGATGTTCGCCGGCTGGGTCAACCGCGAACAGCAGGCGGTCATCGACTACCTCAAGGAGGAGAACGCCATCCTGCGCGGGCAGATGGGTGGTCGGCGCCTGCGACTCAACGATGACCAACGACGCCGGTTGGCCGTGAAAGGCAAGGCATTGGGCCGGAAGGTGCTGAGCGAGGTCGCCGGCATCGTCACACCCGACACGATCCTGGGCTGGTACCGAAAGCTGGTCGCATCGCGGAGCTGCGTAGGCAGAGCTTGGCAGAGAGGGCATGGCGGACTCGGCGGGTTCAGCGGGCGCGATTGCTCACTGGCGGGCCTTGCCCTGACGAGGAACGTGGGCGTGCTTGGCGTGTTTCAGCCGTGTTCACCCGTCGCCGGCACGGCTGGTCTCGAACTGCGTGGGCTTGACAACCGCATGGTGGCCGCATGATCCAGGCGCAGAACGGGGTCGGCCGAGATATGGCACAGGACGGGGAACAGGCCTTCGATTCGCTGATCTTCCAAATAAGAAACCGTCTGATGTCTGTGCGCCAACTCTGCAGCGATTCGAGCAAGTCCGCCGTGCCAGACGCTGAGCAACAACGTGCCAGCTGACATCTAAGGCGCCGCCGCGTCCAACGACTGCAACCGGAACAGCGCCTCCGCCCCCACCTCGCAGTCCGGGCAGGTCTGGTGCGCCACCTTCAAGACCTCGCGCCCCTTGACCAGCTTGCCTTCGGCCAGCGCCCGCTCGGCCACAGCCATCATGTAGCTGGCCATCCAACGGGCCCAGCTGAAGCGCCCGACCTGGTCGTCTGGATTCAGGTCGGAGGCCTGCTTGTATGCATCAGCGGTCGCTTCTGGGGTGTCGGCGCGCTCGCGGATGCGCGCCACCAGGAGCATCTGGGAGGCCTCGAACCACTTGGACAACCCCTGCAGGATCTCGTCCCTGCGGTCCGATGGCATGTTGCGCAACACCGGCACCACGGGCTGGCGATAGCGGCGCAGCATGGCCAGGACTTCGGTGGTGTCGGCCGTCTCCGCCAGCAGGCTGTGATACTCGATGAGCGGATGCGCATCCGTCTGCAGTGGACCCCGTCCCGCCACCTTGCGCATGGTCTCCGGCCCCCAGCAATAGGAGTCCAGCAGGTCGTGTGGATCGGAGATCTGCAGACCCGCCAGGTGGCGCCGCACCGGCGCCCGGGCCACGGTCTGCACAAAGCGCTGGTAATCGATGGTCAGCGGGGTCAACGAGCCGACAAAGAGGAGGCAACCGGCGGCGTGTTTATGCCACACCGTGGCGTGCGGGAAGGCCGCCACGAACGTGCGCACGATGATCTTGAAGTCGTCCACCGGAATGCCGTGGGTGGGCAACCACATGGCCACGTGGCCGCCCGGACGCAGGACGCGCTTGCTCTGCTCGAGGAAGTCGCGGGTGAAGAAACCCGCCGCCGAGCTCGAGCGCAGCGGATGGAAGCCGCCCACATGGACCACGTCGTAGCGCTCCGCCGTGCCGAGCACGTAATTGCGACCGTCTTCGACCCGCACCCGAACGTCGGGGTCCTGCAACGGCGTGGTGCCGCCCCGCTCCATGCGATAGCGATCGAACGCGGCGTCAAAGGCGGTGTTCAACTCGATGACGCCAGCGCTCAACTCCACCGCATCGATCTTGACGTCATGGGACAGCGCGGCCGCCACTCCCATGCCCAGGCCCACGCCGATGGTCAACATGCGCTCGGGCTGGGGGTGGAGCAGGAGGGTCTGGTGGATCTCGATCTCGTGGCTGTAGCGATCCATGCGACCGCTGGAGCCGACGGCTTCGTCGTTGACGTAAAGGCGCCGGCCGTGGCCCTTCTTCTCGACGACAGCCACCGAGGCGACGTGGTCGTCATGCCAGCTGATGAGCTCGAGCATGGGATTATCGGTCAGAATGAAGCTGGACTCGATCACCGGCCGCGGGCGCGAAATCAGCAGCACCGAGGTGGCCAGCAGCGTCGCCACGGTGATGTACAGGGCAGGGCGGCGGAAACGCGACCGCTTGGTGGTCGGGTCGACGGCGAAGATCCAGGCTGCCAACGCCAGGTTGATGACGGCGGCCAGCGCGATGGTGCGCTGCGCGCCCAACAGCGGGATGAGCAGGAACCCAGCGGCCAGGGCGCCAGCTACGGAGCCGACGGTATCCAGGCAACCCAGCAGGCCCATCCGGCGCCCGAGTCCGGCCCGACCGGTGATGTAGATGCGCGTCAACACGGGCAGCGTGGCGCCCATGAAGGCGGTCGGGATCGCGATGACCACCAGCGTCAGGCCGAAGTTGCCGGCTGAGATGGCCACGCGCTTGGATACATCGCCCAGCACGGCCTGCACGACGCTGAAGTGGATGCCCAGCATGTGCGGCAGCAGGACCAGGGTCAGCAGGGCGCTCAAGGCGATGCCCACCTCGATGCCGCCGAGCGCGAACCAGGGGTTGCGTAGGCGATCCACGAAGCGACGCGAGATCCAGGCGCCGAGCGCCAGACCGGCCAGGAAGGTGGCCACGATGGCGGTCACGCCGTAGATGTTGGTGCTGACGAAGAAGACCAGGGTGCGCACCCAGGCCATCTGGTAGATGAGCGACGTGACGCCTTCGATGGCGAAGACCCAGAGGGCGACCTGCAGCGGAACGCTCAGTGCAGCGGCCGCCGGCGCGTCGTCGATGTCCTCTGCCACCGCCGCGCTCTTACCTTGCAGCGCCCAGGCGACGGCCATCACCACCACATTCAGCCCCACGGCCAGCCACGTGGTCTGCGGGATGCCCAGCGCCTCCAGGAACACGTAGCCCGTCAATACACAGCCGATGAAGGCGCCCAGGTTGTTGGCCGAATAGAGCGACGCCACGTCGCGGCCGACGTGTTCACGGCCCGAGGTCATGGCCCGGGTGATGACCGGCAGCGTGCCGCCCATCAATGACGTGGGAATCAACAACACGGTGAACGCCAGCAAGCCGCGCACGCCGCTCATCAGGGCCGGGTGGTCGCCCAGGTGGGGGTACAGACCCACGTAGACCCAACGCAGCCCGTCGAGGATGGTCGGAAAGAGCAGCGCAAAGAGCGCGATGCCACCCTGCAATATGGCGAACAGGCGCATGGGGCGGGCGACGCGGTCGACCAGCCGGCCAAACCAGACGCTGCCCAGCGCGAGCCCGCCCATGTAGGCGGCCACGACGGCCGCCGTCGCGTAAAGGCTGACGCCGAAGACCAGCTCGAGCGCCCGAACCCAGACGATCTGGTAGATCAGCGCCGCCGATCCCGACAGCAGGAAGAGGGCGATCATGAGCCGACGCGCGCCGGCGCCGGGTGGAGTCTGTTCGGCGGCGGTGGCGGGCATCCGGCAGGGGCCTCGGCGGCTGGCCTACCGCCCTCGTGGTTCAAAGCGCCGCCACCATCCGGCAGCGCGGGTTTGCATGTCAAGTTGGGCGGGGGATTGCCGCTCGCCGGCCCGGCTCATGGTGGCGCCGGTCGGGGGCGGTACTGGCCACGCAGCTGATGGAGCCTCTGCCGCAAGGCGTCCGGCAAGGTCGGGTCGAGCGACAGGGCCTGCTCCAGGTGTTTCACCGCCTCTCCGATCTGCCCCGTGGAGGACAGTAGCGTGCCTATAGCGGCGTGCCCACGGGCGTTGTCCGGGCTCAGCGCCAGGCCCTCCCGGTAGGCCTCGATGGCTTCGGCGGTGCGTCCCTGCAAGGCCAGCGAGAGGCCCAGTTTGAAGCGTGCTCGGGCCACGAGCGGGCGGTTGGAGACACCCTTGCGGTACTGGTCGATGGCGGCGTCCACCTGGCCGCGGGACTCCAGGATGCTGCCCAGGTGCAGGCGCGCTTTGGCGTCATCGGGTTCGCGCTCGATGCCAGCGCGCAGGAAGGACTCGGCCTCATCGGCGCGCCCGGCGGAGAGCAGGATGAAGCCGTGGTCCGAGTGCAGGTGGGGCTCCAGGTGGCCGCGCAGGGCCAGTCGGCGGGCGCTGGCCTGGGTGCCGCGGGCGAAACATCCGCTGGCCTCGGCGGCCCGATCGGTGCCTTCCAGCGCCGCTCCGAGCATGAACCACGACGCCGGGCAGTCCGGATTGCCGGCCACCGCCGAGCGCGCAAAGGTCTCGAGGCCGTCGAAGTTCCGAGCGTGGCGATAGCTCTGCACCATCATGGCGGCGACGAGGCCCGCGGCCACCGCCATGCCCACCAGGCGTCGTCGCCGGTCCCCCGCCAGCGCCCACGTGGTGCCGCCCGCCGCCGCCAGCGCGACCACGCCGATGAGCGAGGTGTACTGCCAGTGGTCGGCGACCAGGGAGAGCTTCATGAAATGCACGTTCACCAGGCCCAGGATGGGCACCAGGTTCAACAGGTAGAAGAGCGCCGCGAAGAGGGGGGCGCGGCCCCAGCTTCGGTGTTTGTAGAGCAGCACTCCGACACCCAACAGCAGGGCGAGCAGCGGCAGCCAGCCGGGCCCCCACGCGGGATCCAGGTCCCATCGCGGGTAGACCACCTTGAGATCGACGGGCAGCACGGCCTTGCCCAGGTAGAACCAGCTCGCCCAGCTCGCGCCCATCAGTCGGGACAATGGACCGTCGCTGCGGACCAGGTTCCAGCCGATGACCCGGTGGTATTGAAACCACATGGTCAGCAGGCCAAAACCCAGCGACAGCGCGAAGAAGGGCAGGGTACGCACGGCGTCGCGCACGGTCAGCCGCCCCCGTTGCCACCAGGTGCAGCCGATCAGGACAAAGGGCAGCATCACCACGCTGGTCTTGGCCAGCAGGGCGAGCACAAAGAGCCCCATGGCGGTCCACCAAGTGCGGCGGCTGCCGTCCGGTCCGCGATAGACCCAGGCCAGCACCGTCAGCAGGAAGAAGACCATGGCCAGCGTGTTCTTGCGCTGCACCACCCAGGCCACGGACTCCACGTTGACCGGATGCACCGCAAAGAGGATCGCCGCCAGGGCCGCGCCGGGGATGCGCAGGCGGAGTAGGATCAGCCACACCAGCAGGCAACTGACCAGGTGCAGCAGCAGCGAGACCACGTGGTAGCCGACCGGGTTCATGCCGAACGCCCGCCACTCCAGCCACAGCGAGGAGTAGGTGAGCGGCCAGTAGTCCAGCTGCTCGGTGGTCAGCCAGATGCGATACAGGCCGCCGGGTTCGGTGATGTTATCGTAGTCGGTGACCAGGGCGTCGTCGTCGAGCACGAAGCCGTTGTCCAGCGATGCGCCATAGACCAGCAGCAAGAGCGCCAACAGGATGCCGGCGAACGCGGCGACCTTGCGCGCGCTGATTGGTACGTCGCCGCCGCTGCAAGCGGTGTCTTCGGGTGCTGGTGCGGTTGTCGGGCTGTGCATCGGCTGCTCTGTGGCCCGTCGCCCCGGCGGACTTGCGGCGTGGCGCTGGCAGCCCGAACCCTACTCTCCTCAGACGCTGCTGCACAGGTGGCATTGTGGCTGCCATCTGGGCACGCTCGAGCGCTTGGGGTACCGTCGCCGCCGACGAGTCCCCGCCATCCCGGTCGCGCCATGTCCTCGCTGACGACACCTACACCGACACCCGCGCACAACCGGCTGGACCGCATGCAGCCGCTGTTGGTGCTGGCCGTCATCGCGACCTTCTACGGCCTCATCCAGGCGACCACCGCCGAGATCCCCGGCTATGACGGCCTCTTCCACATCAAGTACGCCTCGCTGCTGGCGGCCGGCCACTCGCCGTGGGACTTCCCATGGCTGCAGGCGACCATCTATGGCGTCACCTGGGTCGACCACAGCTTCCTCTTCCACTGCCTGCTGGTGCCCTTTACGGGGCTCGGCGACCTGCACCTGGCCGCCAAGGTGGCCGGCGCGACCCTGGCCAGCGGGGCGGTGTTCAGCTTCTACCTGCTGATTCGGCGGCTCACGGCGGACGTGCCGGAGTTGTTCCGGCACGCGTGGATCTGGCCCCTGCTGATCCTGGCCAGCAGCGACGTCCTGCACTTCCGTCTGAGCATGGTGAAGGTGCCGCCCCTGGCCGCCGCCGGGCTCGCCCTGGCCCTGTGGCTGATGTTCACCCGTCGCGACCGCTGGTTGCTCCTGCTGGCGGCCGTCTTCATGGGCACCTACAACGGCGCGGTCATCCTGGGCCCGGTCGCGGGCGTCTGGGCGGCCGCCGTCTACCTCTCCGAGCGCCGGATCGCCTGGCAGGCCCCGGTCTTCGTCGGTGTCGGTCTGCTGGCGGGCCTGGTCATCAACCCCTTCTTTCCCGACTCCTTCGCCTTCGCCTGGGATCACCTGGTGGGGTTCGCCCTGCGCGACACGCCGGTCTTGCGGCCAGCGGAATTTGCGCCTTATCCGCTGGCGGACACCTTCCTGCACGCCCCGGTCGCTTTCATCGCCACAGCCGTGGGCGTCGCCGCCCTGCTGGGCGCCCGGCGCAAGCTGTCCGCCCGGACGTGGTGCCTGCTGCTGTTGAACGGGCTCTTCCTGCTCCTGTACCTGAGGTCGCGCCGCTTCGTGGAGTACTGGCCGCTGTTTTCGGTCGCCTTCGCGGCCATCTCAGTGCACCACCTGCTGGCCGCGGCACCGGTCCCGGGCAGCGCCATGCGCCGTCGCCTGGTCGCCGTGGGGCTCGTGGTCCTGAGCGCCGGCCTGGCGGTGTACAACGGGCGCGTCGCCGCGGCCGAGATCGACAAACACATGCCCCATTCCTTGTTTCAGGGCGCGGCGAAGTGGCTGCAGGACCACACGCCGCCGGGCACCGTGGTCTACAACGCCGAGTGGAATCACTTCCCGCACCTCTTCTTCTACAACCACCACAACCACTGGACCATGGGGTTGAACGAGACGTTCACGTACTTCCTGGACCCCGGGCTGTGGGCCGCGACCACGACCATGCGCTGGGGGGAGCCGGGCGAGATCTCGGACATCGCCAGGGTGTTGAAGCGTCACTTCGGCGCCCGTTATGCGGTGGCCATCAAGGAGGATCGGGGTCTGGTCAAACACGCCGCGGAACCGCGCAATGGCCTTGTATCGGTCTACGACGACGGCGCGGCGGTGGTGTACGACCTGCAACCCGACCCGGGCCAGATCGCCCTGGAGGCCGAGCTCGGTTCGACCCTGCTGCACGTGCCGGGCTCCGAGATGGCTTGCGAGCCGGTCTTTGACGGCTGGTTGACGCATCGAGAAGGACCGCTATCTGGCAACGCCGCCTTGGGCTGCAAGGGCACGGGTGCGACCGCCAAGATCGTCTGGCCCATCGAGGTGCCCCAGGCGGGACGCTGGACTGTGGCGGTGCGCTACCTGCTGACCTCCCCCGCCGCCCGCGCCTGGCTGGGTATGGATCGGCAGCCCCTGGGGGATGTGGCCCTGCCCGCCGGTTCGAAGTGGTTTCGCGACAGCGGGGTGTTTGCCACGGCCGAGTTGAGCGCAGGGGCTCACGAGGTGGGGCTGTTGGTGCGATTCCCGGCCGATGGGCAGCCACATGAAGTCGTGGTCGACCGCGTGGTGCTGACCCGGGGCGAGTAGATGCCGCCGCGCAGATCCCAACCCCGCAAAGCTCACTGAATGAACTGCACGATGGCGATCTTGCCGTCCTTTTCGGTATAGCGGACCAGGATCGTGCCGGTCTTTTTCTGGCCGGTGTTCGGGTCGGTTCGAAACCACGACTCGCGCTCGATGGCGTGCGGCGCCATGACGATGCGTCGGTCGATGGTGGCGCCGAATCCGCCGGCTTTGAACATGGGGCTGTACTTCTGCCGGAACGTCTTGATGCCCGAGTACTTCACCTTGCCGTTGCCGTCGAGCACGGTCACGTCGTCGTGGTAGGCGGCGCAGAAGGCGTCGAGGTCGTGGGCGTTGTAGGCCTTCAACTGGGCGATGGCGAGCTTCACGACGGCAGAGCCATCGTCTTCGATGACCTCGGGGGACGGGGCCGCTGAGGTGTCGGGTGAACGGGCCACCGAGGTGTCGGGTGAAGGGGTGGCCGTGGCGTCGGGCGACCCGGCCGACGAAACATCGGAGGGCGCGGCAGCGGAAGCATCGGAGCCCGCAGCCGCCGCTGTATCGGATGAAGTCGCAGGCGGCGCGTCACAGGCCGCGGCGGACGACTTGCTGGTCGTCGAACTGGCTGGGGTCGGCTCTTCTGTGCAGCCAGCGATGGCGAGCAGGAGACAGGTCATGGCGGCGATTGGGCGCATTTGTTGCCTCACTGCAGGGTTCCGGTCTGCGTTCGGTGCATTCTACCCGCCGGCCAGCTTCGGCGCCACGAAGCGCGCGTTTTCAAACTCGTCCCGGCCCATCATCGTGTACGCCTTCCACAGCTCTTCGATGCCCTGCTCCAGCGTGCGCGTGGGCGTGAAGCCCTGTTTGCGGAGTCGTTCGCTGGTGACGGTGTAGTTGCGCTGGTCCGGGTCGGCATGCATCTCCGCCTCGAAGATCCGGAATTCCGGCACGAAGGTCTGGATGAGTTCGGCCAGCTGCCTCTTGGACGCGTCGGCGCTGTCCTGGCCCACGTTGAAGATCTGGCCGGCCATCTGCTCGCCGTGCTCCATGCAGAAGAGGAAGCAGTCGGCGATGTCGCGGATATGGATGAAGTTCCGCTTGAAATCAGCTTCGAAGAGCACGATGGAGCGCTCGCGGCAGGCCGCCCAGACGAAGTCGTTGACCAGCAACCCCAGGCGCATTCGCGGCGAGGTGCCGAACACCGAGGCCAGGCGCAGGCCGATGACGTTCGGGGTCTGCAGCAGCTCGTCCTCCATCTGTACCTTGGTCTTGCCGTACACCGACGCGGGGGTCAGCGGCATGTCTTCGGTGCAGAGCAGGTCTTCGCCGGTGGGCCTGTAGCCGCTGTTGGTATTGGGATAGACGAGCAACTGTTCGGGCTTGCGCAGCCTGTTGAGGGTGCGCATGCCATCTACGTTCACCGAGCGCGCCCCGATGGGATCGAACTTGCAGGCCGAGGCGCCGACGATGGCCGCCAGCGGGATGATGAAGTCCGCCTTGTCCACCAGCGGCCGCAGGGTGGCTTCGTCACGACAGTCGCCCAGCACGAAGTCGAACGCCGGCTGGTGGCAGTAATGAAACAGGCTGCGCTGGCCGTACATCAGGTTGTCGAGCACGACCACGCTGTGGCCCGCGTCGAGCAGACGGCCGCACAACACCGAACCCAGGTAGCCCGCTCCACCGGTGATCAGGACACGGCTCATCGCGCCACCCCCTGCACCGCGTCACAGATGGTGTGCACGTCGCTGGCGGCCAGGCCCGGGTGATTGGGCAGGTGAAAGGCCGTCTGGTGAATCCGGTCGGCGAAGGGCAGCTCGACCACCCCGTACCGCTGTCGCCAGAAGGGCTGGCGCGACATGTTGCCGCCGCCCAGCGGGCGGGTCTCGATCTCCGCGGCGTCCATGGCCGTGGCGATGGCGGCCCGGTGGGCCTGGGAGTCCGCCAGGGCGACGAAGGAGATGCTGCAGATCTCCGCCCGCTCGTTGCGTTGACAGGGCAACCCCATGGCCTCGAAGCGCGCCTGGTAGACCTTGTGGTTGGCGATGCGATGGGCCATCACCTCGTCGGCACGCTCCAACTGGCGCAGGCCGATGAAGGCGTTGAGATCGGAGGAGCGCACGTTGAAGCCCGGAACATAGAAGGTAAATCGGCGATTGAAAGGCAGCACATCGTGCTCTTTTGCCATGGCTTCTTCCACCTCGGCCGGCAGATCCTTGGCCCAGCCATGGGAGCGAAGCTGCAGCAGCAGGTGGTACAGGGCCTCGCTATCGGTGCACACCATGCCGCCCTCGATGGTGGACAGGTGATGGCCGAAGAAGAAGGACATGGTGCTCATCTCGCCGAAGGTGCCCACCTTGTGGCCGTCCCAGGTCGAGCCCGTGGCCGCGCAACTATCCTCCAGCAAGGTGAAGCCGTAGCGCTCTTTCAGCGCCATGAGCGCGTCCATGCGATTGGGCGCGCCCAGCACATGCACGCAGACGACCGCGGCCGGTTCGTGTTCGACAAGCAGCTTCTCGAGGTGGTCCAGGTCCAGGCCGAAGGTCTGTGAATCCGCCTCGCAGATGATGGGCTCGAATCCGAGCTGGATGGCCGGCGCGATGGTCGTCGCCCAGCCAATCGCCGGCACGATGACCTTGTGGTTGGCCAGGTCACCGCCGAGCATGGCGGCGTAGTACATCAGCAGGTTGGCGGACGAGCCGGAGTTGCAGAAGACGGCGTATCGACAGCCCTGCCAGGCCGCCCAGCCGGCTTCGAATTGCCGCACCAGCTTGCCCTGGGTGAGCCAGGGATTGTCCGACAGCCAGGCGATGAGTGCCTGGATGTCCGCTTCGTTGATGGTGTCGTCCGCCAGCCGATATCCCATGATTCAACCCATCCGGCAGGAGGCCCTCACCGCCGCCAATCTTCTTGTCTGGCGTACGGTTCGAGCAGCTCGAGCGCCCGGTTGTAGTCGCTCGGCGTGCCGATGTCGATGAAGGTGCCGGTGACGCTGTGGGCGTACAGGCCGCCGGCAGGTCCAGCCAGTGGCGTCAGCACGTGCCGCTCCAGCGAGCGCGGTCCGGCCGGCAGCGTCGCTGGCAGCGCGCCGTCCATCAGGTAGACGCCGGCGTTGATCCAGCCGGCCTGCCCGGTGTGACCCTTCTCCTGGTACTGCTGCACGCGGCCGTGCTCGTCCACGCGCAATACGCCCTTGCCAGAGACGTCTTCGGCCTCCAGTGCGCAGACGGTGACCCGGGCACCGGTGCGTGCATGAGCGGCGCGCAGCGCGGCGGGATCGAAGTCGAGGAAGGTGTCGCCGTTCAGGACCAGCAGTTCGTCCTGGCCGGCGAGTTTGGGCGCAGCCCAGGCCAGCGCGCCGGCGGTGCCCAGCGGATGTGGTTCGACCGAGAACGCCACCTCCATGCCGGCGACTGGTTGGCCACGGAAGTGGGCGATGACCTGGTCGGCACCGTGACCCAGGCAGAGCAGGGCGCTGTCGATCCCTTGCCCGGCCAGCCAGCGCAGCTGCAGGCGGAGGAAGGGCTGCCCATGGATCTCGGCCAGCACTTTGGGGCGGTCGCTGACCGAGGGCCGCAACCGCGTTCCCAGACCCCCCGCCAGGACAACCGCTCTCATGGCGCCTCCAGTCGACCAGTAGAGGGGGCTGTCGCCATCACCGCGACATGACCATCGCCGCCCACCTCGATCGAATGCAGCGAATCTGCTCGCCCGTCAGCCCGTGAGAAGTCCGCATGGTTGGAAAAGCGCGTCGGCACCGCCACCACGGCCATGCCAGCGGCGCGCGCGGATTGCATCCCGGTAAAGGTATCTTCAACCGCGCAGCAGCGCTGCGGTGGCACGCCGAGCCCGGCTGCGGCGGCCAGGTAGATGTGCGGCTCCGGTTTGGGCTGCACGACCTGGCCTGGCCGACCAGGATCCGCGGACTCCCGGTGCACGATGAGGTCCAGCCAGCGATCCAGTTGGAGTCGTTCGACCACACGCCGGGTCTCCTCTGCGGCAGAGCTGGTGGCCATGGCCAGCTTGAAGCCGGCCTGACGCGCGCGCTGCAGCATGTCCAGGGCGCCGGGCATCAGCGGCAGCTCGTCGAGCCGTTCGCCGTAGTGTCGCCGCTTTCGGGCCACCAGGGTGTCGGGCGCAGCGTCCAACTCGGCGGTAGCACCTGTCTGCAGACCTGCCAGGTGCCGGGCAATCTCCAGGTCACCCAGGCCGGCGAAGGGCAGGAACGCCGCTTCGTCGAATGGCACGCCCAACTCCGCGGCCACACGGCACCAGGCGGCGCAGTGCAGCGCTTCGGCGTCCAGAAGGGTGCCGTCCTGGTCAAAGATGAGCGCGTCGAAGCGGCCCAATTCCAGCCGGTCCGCGACATGCGACCGGGCCGCGTTTTCCCACCGGTCTGGGATGTCTGTCGAGCCCTCGAAGTGCAGGCCGAGCGGCGCGATGGCGAAGTCGGTCGGCGTCGCGTCCAGCGCGGTCATGGCCCTGCGCACATCCGCGTGCCCCCGCGGCGGACAGAGCAGCACGATGTAGCCCGCCCCACCTGCGCCGACCAGTTTGCCGCCGAGCGCGCCCGCTTCCCTTGCCGCTCGGTACAGCGCGTCGATGCGCTCGTTGTGCACGGCCGGATTGCTGCGCTTCTTGGCCTGCCAGCCGCGATGCATGAGCTCGCCCAGGTGTTCGAATCGACCTTGCAGCAGCGCATCGCGGGCCTGCAGCGCCAGCGACTTCAGCTCGTCCAGGGCCGCCCGTCGTTGCGCGTCGTCGACCATGCGGGCCTGCAGCTGGACCTGCAGATCGGCCGACGACCGCTGACCGCCGCTGTGGATCAGCATCAGCCAGCTGCGCAGCCGTCGCAGCACCGCCGGATCAGCCACTGCCGGATCAGCCACTGCCGGATCACCCAGCGGCTGGACCTCCACCGCATCACCGGGGCCGAACAACGTCAGCGCCAGGCCGCCGTAGGCCGCCGCCCATTGGTCCTGCTTGCCGCCAGCCCAGCCCAACACACCGGTCTCGACCTCAAACGCAGCCCGCGCCAGCGAGGCCCGGTCCAGGGGCCGGCCGGACCAGCGATCCAAGGCGCCCAATACGGCCACAGCGACGCTTCCGGAGGTGCCCAGGCCGCAGCTGTCCGGCACATCGCCCGCGATGGTCAGCGAACACCCGGTCGCCATCTCCCCGCGGCGCAGGGCGATGAGCGCCCGGACGAGGTCGAAGCGGCGGTCGACGCCGTAGCGCATCGGCTCGTCCAGGTCGAAGACCCGCTCCTGCCCCATGGCCGTCACCTGCACCATGCGGTCGACTCGCGGCGCCAGGGTGACCCGGTGCACCAGATCGATGGTCACGTTCAAGATGGCGCCCTGAAACTCGGCAGCGTAGGGATCCACATCCGTGCCGCCGCCGACCAGGCAGATGCGCGTCGGGGCGATGGCCACAACCGTTGTCGCGTGGGTGGGGGCGGGCGCCGGCGTCGCCATCAGGTGTGCGGCCTGCCGTCGACTCGCAGTCCGTGCGCGCTGAAGAGCAGCTGCTCCATCACGTCGCACATGGAGTGGAACGCGGCCACATGCCCTTCCTGAATGTGCGTGACGTCATCGGAGGGGATGCGCACGGCGATGTCGGCCAGGCCGGCCAGGGCGCCACCGTCGCGGCCGGTCAGGGCGATGGACTGGATGCCTCGATTGCGGGTCAGCTCCAGCGCGCGCAGGACGTTTTCGGAGTTGCCGCTGGTGCTGATGGCGATGACCAGATCCTCGGGCCGCGCCAGGGCCTCCAGCTGGCGTGAGAACACGTATTCGAAGCCCAGGTCGTTGGCGACCGCGCTCATGACCGAGCTGTCGGTGGTCAAGGCGTGGGCGGGCAGAGGCAGGCGCACATCGAAGTCGTGGGCCGTGCGCAGCAGGCATAACAGCTCGGTGGCGATGTGCTGAGCGTCGGCCGCCGAGCCGCCGTTGCCAAAGGTGTAGATGATGCCGCCACGCTTGAAATAGCAGTCCACGATGGCCAGCGCGGCGGCCTCGATGTCGTCCACGCTCTGCGCCAGCATGGCCTGCTTGGTCGCCACGCTGCGCTGAAGATGGGCCTCGATCTGTTCTCTAACGCTTCGCATCGATCGCCTTGAGCACCGTCCGGGCTTGTTCGTATCGCTCTGGCGAGCCGATGTCGATGTAGTCGCTCGCCGCGGTGAAGGCAAACAGGCGACCATCCTGCTGCAGCAGCGTCGGGAAGAGGTCCGTCTCCAGGAAGGCGCGCTCGCCGGCGCGCACCATGTCCAGGATCGGCCTGCGAAAGACGTACATGCCAGCGTTGGTGAAGGCCCGCTCCGGCCAGCGCTCGGGGCGTTGTTCGTAGCGAATCACCGCGTCCTGCTCGCCCAGCTGGACCAATCCACCGCGGTCGTGGCGCGCCGTGCTGGTGACGATGGTCACGTCCGCCTGTCGCTCGCTGTGAAAGCGCAGCAGATCCGGCACGCGCACATCCACCAGGGTGTCTCCGTTCAGGACCAGGAAGTCGCCCTCGAAGTGTTCGGCCGCGTTGGCAATGGCGCCAGCCGTGCCCAGGGGTCGCATCTCCTCGGCGTAGGACAGTCGAACGCCCAGGCGGGCGCCGTCGCCGAACGCATCGCGCACATAACCCGCCAGGTAGCCCACGCCGAGCACGATGTCCTGCACACCCTCTTGCTTCAGATAGTGGATGACGTATTCGAGGAAGGGCCGACCATGGACCGGCGCCAGCACCTTGGGGCGGCCGTGGATCACCTCGCGCAGGCGCGTGCCGAAGCCGCCGGCGAGGATGAACGCCTTCATCGGGACTCCTCGTCGGGTCCAGCACGGCCCAGGGCCCAGGCCAGGCGCACGGCGATGAGGGCCGGTTCGACGAAGTCCGCGGTCCGCAGCTTGGACTGCCCCTCCCTGCGGTCGACGAACTGAATGGGCACCTCCTTGACGCGCCAGCCCCTGCGCACGATGCGGAACAGCTCCTCCATGGAGATGGCGATGCCCGACGAGAGGAACTCCGACCAGGGCAGCGACTGCAGCACCTGACGACGATAGAGCTTGAAGCCGCTGCCCATGTCGCGCAGGCGCACTCCCAATACGGCCCGAAAGACCCGGCTGGAGACCCGGCTGATACGGGTGCGCACAAAACCCCGGTCGGCATCCTGGCCGCCGGCGACGAAGCGCGAACCGACCACCACGTCGCAGTCGTCGATGGCCTCGAGGAAGTTCAGGATCTCGTCCGGGTTGTAGGAGAAGTCGGCGTCGATCTCGACGACGTATTCCGGTCCCAACGCGGCCGCTTCCTGCAAGCCCCGGATGCCCGCGCTGGCCCGACCCTGCCGGCCGCCGCTGCGCACGATGAGCTGGACCCGATCCGGGAAGTCTGCCTGCACACGTTTCACAATGGCCGCCGTGCCGTCGGGCGAGTCATCATCGATGACCAGGCAGCCCAGGCGCTCGTGCAAGGCCAGCAGCCGCCGCAGCATGCGCTCGATATTCGCCGCCTCGTCGTAGGTCGGGATCATGACGATGGTCTGCAGGCCCTTCATCGCTCGCTCAATCCCTCGTGGAGAACGCGACCAGGCCAGGCGATGCCGGTCGATGTCGGTCGCAGGTTCGACTCTACCTGCCGCGACCGTGGTTGCCCAGCCGGGGGGAGCCTGCGGACACCGTCCTGGTGAGTCGCGATATGCCGTCGCGCTGCCACGAGCCGCGCGCGAATCGGCAAGTATTTTGAGGTCCACGAGACCTCGCACTCGCTCATGCGTTTCACCGTTGTAGCATCGGCCCGTCTACGTCCCACCTGCCCGAGCGTTCAGGCAGGGTGATGTTGCGGTGAGTCGCAGGAGAGTGAGATGTCTGAATTCCAGGCGGAGCTTGCCGAGCTCCGCACCCGCCTCGAAGAGAATCTGCCGCCACCGTTCGTGAAGCTGCTCCACCGATCGGTCGCCGATCTGTTGCGGACGCGGGCCCATGAACTCATCGTGCACGCGGGTGCCCAGGCGCCCGACTTCGAGCTGCAGGACCAGCGTGACAAGACGCGCCGCAGAGCCGACTTCCTCGGCAAGGGCCCGCTCGTCATCACCTTCTATCGCGGCTTCTGGTGCCCCTATTGCAACGCGGATCTGTCCAACCTGCAGAGCTTCCTGCCAACGCTGAAAGAGCTCGGTGCCCAGGTCATCGCCATCTCGCCCGAGCTGCCGCTGTACTCCAAGAAGATCATTCGGCGCCGCAAGCTGCAATTCGACATCCTGACCGACCGACACAACGACATCGCCGATAAGTTCGGCCTGCGCTGGCAGGTCGGTCCCGAGGAGCAGGACCTGTTCCTGACACTGAACGTCAACCTGCCCCTGTATCATGGCGACTCGGACTGGACGCTGCCCATGCCCGGCCGCTTCGTCATCGACACCAACGGCCGCGTCGTCTACTCGGAGGCGCACCCGGACTACACACGCCGGCCGGACCTGAACCACGCGCTGGAAGCGGTGCAGTCGCTATGCTGACCAAGCCCCGCTTCAGCTATCTCGAGGTCCTCCTGTGGACCCGCTGGGAACTCCTCGGCCTGCTCGTCTTCACGGCCGTGGTCACCGCATTCCACGCCGTGTTCGACTGGACCTTCCTGCGGCTGCCGTGGGCGCCGGTCGCCGTGGTCGGTACCGCGGTCGCGTTCATCGTCGGCTTCCAGAACAACGCCGCATACGACCGGATCTGGGAGGCCCGCAAGATCTGGGGCGGGGTCGTCAATACGTCGCGCACCTGGGCCATGCAGGTCCTGGACATGGTCAGCGCCGAACACGCCAAAGGCGAAATCACCGACGAGGAGCTCCACCAGCACCACCACGACCTGATCCACCGCCACGTGGCCTGGCTCGCCGCCCTGCGCCACGCCATGCGGGCCGCCCGGCCGTGGGAGGACTTCCGCACCGAGCGGACCAATCGCGCCCTGCAGAAGGAGATTCACATCCCCGAGCGCGTCTCCTCGCTGGAAGACGACCTGTTCCATTGCCTGCCCGATGACGACTGGGATGTCGTGGAGAAGCGCACCAACAAGGCGGCGGCGATCCTGACGTGCCAGTCCTCACATCTGCGTCGACTCAAGGAGCAGGGGCTGCTGTGGGAGTTCTCTTTTCTGCACCTGCAGGGGTTGCTCGAGGAGATGTTCACCCTCCAGGGCAAGTCCGAGCGCATCAAGAACTTCCCCTACCCACGACAATACGCCACGGTCAGCTACCAGTTCGTGCGCCTGTTCCTGCTCTCGCTGCCCTTTGCCATGGTGCCCGAGTTCGTCAGCATTGGCCTGGAGCTGGCCCCGACGTGGCCCCAGGTCGCCCCCCATTTCGTCTGGGCCGCGATCCCCGTGACGACCCTGGTGGGCTGGCTCTTCCACACCATGGAACGCATCGGCCGGGTCGGTGAGAACCCCTTCGAGGGCTCCATCAACGACGTGCCCATCTCGACCATCGCCCGTGGCATCGAGATCGACCTGCGCCAGATGCTGGACGAGGACCCGGAACATATCCCGCGCCCCTTCCCGGTGCTGCACGACACCCAGATGTAGGGTCGTCCCATCGAGGGCTTGCGCAGCCCGGACGTGCCGCCCACCCCGGTCCTTGAGATCCGACGTCAACCGCGCGACCATGTCCTACGCCCTGGCCCGGGGCCGAGTCCCAGACGACGCGCCCAACGGTGCAATAGATGAGAACCGGTCGCCAATTCGGACTGCTCTGCTCCGAGCGCGTCGCGCCAGCGCACGTGACACGCCCTAACCGGCTGCAGACACGGCACCTGCAGATCGCTGCCGCCATCGTCCTGGCCGCCATCAGCGCGTGCCAGGAGAAGCTGCCCGACGACGACAAGTTTGCAGTGGTGACCGCCAATGACGCCACAGGTGGTGCCGGGCAGGATGTCGCCCCGGACGCCTCAGCGGCCGACCAGGCCTCCGGTGCAGATGCGGCCGCGCCCTGTGTCGACGGCAAGGACTGCGACGACGGCGACCCATGCACCGTGGGTGATAAATGCGGCGCCGGCAGTTGTCAGCCCGGCGCCAAGAAGGAGTGCGACGACGGCAAGGTGTGCACCGATGACGCCTGCGACTCGGCCACTGGCGACTGCGCAACCAAACCCGTGCCGGGCGCGCTCACCTGCGACGATGGCAGCGCCTGCACCTCCGGCGACAAGTGCGCTGGCGGGGACTGCGTCGGCGTGGCGGTGGATTGCGATGACAAGAACCCGTGCACCGCCGACGGGTGTGATATGGCCGCGGGCTGCACCTCGGTGGACGCCGACGGGATCGCCTGCGACGACGACAACCCGTGCACAGTCGGCGACCTGTGTGACTTTCGCCTCTGCGAGCCCGGCGAGCCGAAACCCTGCGACTCGGATGACCCCTGCAAGAACGGCAAGTGCAACCTGGTCGACGGCAAGTGCCAGTTCAGTGACAAGCCCGAGGGCAGCTACTGCGACGACGACTCCGCGTGCACCAAGGGCGATACCTGCAAGGGCGGCAACTGCGCGGGCAAAGCGCTGGATTGCAACGACGACAACTCCTGTACCGACGACAGTTGCGACCCTGACAAGGGCTGCGTGGCGGTCGCCAACGCCGAGAATTGTGATGCCGATGGCAACGCATGCACAGTCGGTGATGGTTGCAAGGACAAGCTCTGCCTCAAGGGCAAGGCCAAGGTCTGCAACGACGACGAAGCCTGCACCTTCGACAGCTGCAACAAGACCAGCGGGGATTGCGTCTTCGAGGGCGGGCCCCTGAAGGGCCAGCCCTGCGATGCGGACGGCAACAAGTGCACCGACAACGACAGCTGCAAACAGGGCTCGTGCAAGCCCGGGGCGGCGACGGTCTGCGACGACGGCAATGCCTGCACCGACGACGCATGCGACCCGAAGAAGGGCTGCGTCACGACGAACAACTCCGCCACCTGCGACGATGGCGACGCCTGCACCGAGGCAGACGCTTGCGCCGCAGGCCAGTGCAAGGCGGGCAAGGTCAAGTCATGTGATGACTCGAACCCCTGCACGACGGACACCTGCGACGCCAAGCAAGGCTGCGTGGCCAAGGTCGTGGCCGACGCCACGTCTTGCGGGGAGGGCAACTGGTGCCAGGCGGGCAAGTGCGAGAAGAAGGAATTCTGCGGCGACAACAAGAAGAACGCGCCCGGCGAACAATGCGATGACGGCAATACGAAGGACAACGACGGCTGCTCATCGAAGTGCAAACTCGAGGGCTCGCCCATGGTCTCCGTGCCGGGCGGCCCCTTCTGGATGGGCTGCAACAAGGCCAAGGATGGCGCATGTGACGCGGACGAGAAGCCCCAGCACCTCGTGAAGTTGAGTACCTACTGGATCGACGTCTACGAGACGACGGTCGCGGAGTACAGTCAGTGCGTCAAGGCCGGTCCGTGCTCGCTGCCCTCCAAGGATTTGAGTCAGTGCGTCAAGTACCCCAGCATGCAGAACTGGGGCAAGAAGGACCGCGGCAAACATCCCATCAACTGCGTCGACCAGTCGCAGGCGAAGACCTACTGCAAGTGGCGCGGCAAGCGGCTGCCCACGGAAGCCGAGTGGGAGAAGGCGGCGCGCGGCGGCTGCGAGCTCTATACCAAGGACTGCGCCAAGCAGACGCCGACCTTCCCGGCGGGCAACGACACGCCGACCTGCAAGAATACCGTCATGTTCGGCAACAAATCCGGCTGCGACAAAGGCACCACAGCGCCCGTGGGCGTCAAGTCCGCCGGCAAGAGCCCGTACGGCGTATACGACATGGCCGGCAACGTCTGGGAGCTCGTCTCGGACTGGTACGCGGCTGACTACTACGCCAATTCGCCAACTGTGAACCCAAAGGGGCCAGCGTCCGGTTCGTCCATTGTGCTGCGGCCGGGCGGTTTCCGCGACAAGTGGTTCAAGCAGCGCGCCGGCGATCGCAACTGGGGCGGCGCGGACTACGCATCCGTCGAGGTCGGATTCCGTTGTGCCAAGGACGGCAAGTAGGTCCCGCCTACGTCAACGCAGGCAGACCGCGCAGTTGATCTGCTTGCTGCCGTGATGTTTACCCGAGGGATCGTAGCCCTCGATGTGGACCTTGTAGGGCAGGTTGTGGTCGTGGTTGCTGCCGTTGCCATAGCGCTCGGGGTTCTTGTCGAAGCAAGCGTAGTCGCCCGAGTTATGGCCGTAGTGCGAGGCCCAGAGGTAGCCGTTGTAGGCCACCTTGGCGGGGCTGGCGCAGGAGTGCAGGCCGTGCACCTCGTAGTGGGTCGAGGCGTTCGGGGCGTAGCAGAGCGCGCAGGGCACCTCGTAGTTGTTGACGTTGGGACTGCCCGCCGACTCCTGGTATTCCGCCGACCAGGCATAAGCCGAGCCGCCGGTCGGGTTGCCGGCGAAATACTCCGGCTTGATGGTCAGGCAGAGGTAGTTTGATGGCCCCGCCTTGCCGGCATTGTGGCGGGTGCCGGCCATAAATCCCTGGTAGATCCGCTCGTGTCCGGTGGGACAGGTCTTCTTGGCCCACCGGGTATAGACCGTGCCCTTGGGGAAGTTGCCGGTGATCTTGCCGGTCACGTTCAGGTCCTTGAGCGTCGTCTTGCCGGTGACGTCCAGGGTGCCCTTGACTGTCAGGTTGTTGTCGACCCCCAGGGCGCCTTTGACCTGGATCTTCTTGTTGGAGAGCGTCTGGATGGCCACGCTCCAGCTGTTGATCTTGCCGTCTATGTTGTTGTTGAGGAACTTGTCGTCGACCACCAGCAGGCGCCATTTGCCGGCCGGGTTCTTGCCGACCCAGGTGGTCAGGTCGCCGGCGACCGTCTTGGTCTGGCTGGGATACTTGGTCTTGATGGTCTTGCCGCTGCCCGACTTGTTGTGGAGTGTGTACTCCTTGTTGTTGGGGTCGTAGACCTTGACCACCAGGTTGGCGATGTTCGAGTTGCTGATGTCCACCACCACGTCCAGCTTCTGGGCCAGGCCGATGTTGGGGAAGGTCAGGGTGTCGGAGATGCCCACAGGGTTGTTATCCGGGATGCCGACGCCCTTCTTGCCCGCCGTCTCGTCGATGAACTGGTTGTGAATCAGGCTGTTGGAGATCTCATCGATGCCATCGGCCGGCAGGCCCGAGGGATCCATGGACTTGACGCACTTCAAGGTGCCGTCAGCGTTGATTCCCTTGACCACCTCGCCCGCCTTCTTGCATTCGCCCGAGGGGATCTTGATGCCGCTGAGCTTGCTGCCATCGCCCAGGAAGGAGTTGGCCTTGATGGTGGTGCCGGTGATGGCGCCGGCGACGAGCGCCTTGCCGTTGAGGTTGATGTTGCCGTCGAACTTCATCTCGCCCACGGAGACGCAGCCCGTGCAGACCAGGTCCTCGGCCGTCGCGGTGCGGCGGGCGTAGGCG
>CAYTLW010000048.1:0-28289 GCA_964438735.1 uncultured Enterobacteriaceae bacterium
TTTGTTGTGTTTTTGTTTGTGGGCGCTTTCGGGGCGCAGCGTCCCCGCCCGCACGGGGTGTTGTGGGGGGGGGCGGGGGGGGGCGCCCGAGCCCGAAGAGCCGGTCATGGCCGACACCCGCACGCGGCCGCTCAACAGCCCCGCCTTCGCCAGCGGCAACAGGGCCAGGGTGATGGCCGTCGCGAAGCAGCCGGGGCTGCACACCAGGCGCGCCTCCCGCAGGGGGCTGCGATCCAACTCGGGCATCCCGTAGGCGAAGCTGCCCAGCCGTTCGGGCTGTGGATGGGCGACCCCGTAGTAGCGTTCGTAGGCGTCTGCATCCAGCAGCCGCATGTCGCCGCTGAGATCGACGACCCTCACGCCGAGATCGCCGTACTGCACGGCAATCTGGCCACTGACACGATGCGGCAGGCCGAGAAAGACCAGGTCCACACCAGGCGCCACCGCCTCGGCAGGCACGTCTTCGACCACCAGGTCGGTCAACCCGGCCAGGCTCTGGTGCACGCTGTCGATGCGCTCGCCGATGTGATCCTTGGCCACCAGGCGCACCACCTCCACGCCCGGGTGCCACAGAAGGCTGCGCAACAACTCCGCACCGCCGTAACCCGTAGCGCCGATGATCGCCACTCGCATCCTGGCTGCCATGAAGTCCTCCTGGGTTGTCCGCGCCGCGTCAGCAGAACAACGCGACGACGGAGTGCCTGTTCTTCTAAAATCAGAGGTTGTCGATCTCGTCGATCGCTTCTTGCAGGCCCGCTTCGAGGTCCAGCGCCTTGTTGAAGCACGCGCGCGCCTGCTTCTTTTTGTCGCGCACCTTCCAGCAACGTCCCAGGCCCAACTGGGCCAGGGCCCGGTCGCTGTCGCTCACGTTCTTGCCGCGATGCCGGGCGACACGATCGAACTCCACCATGGCGCGCTGCACATCGGCCAGCGCCAGGCTGGTCCGACCCAGACCGAGCAGGGCATCGATTCGATCGGGCTCATTGCCCAGCGCCGTCCTGTAGGAGCGGCGCGCGTCTTCGTGACGTTCCAGGCGCTCCAACACGTCGGCCGCCTCCGCCGCGGCGTTGGCCAACTCTTTGCGTTTGCGTGAACGGCGCAGCCGGGCCACAACGGACTTCTGCAGCTCAACGGCCTGCTCCAGGTCTCCTCGAGCCACCAGCAAGCGGGCCAGGGGCTGGTTGACCTCCAACCGCTGGTCGTCGATCTCATGGGCCTGCTGGTAGACGCCGAGCGCCTCATCGGCCTGGTTCAGGCCCAACAAGGCCTCACCCAACTCGACCAGCACCGGGATTCGGTCGGCGCTGCCCTCGTCGAGCAGCCCCAGCCAGTGCCGCAAGCACTCCGCGCGCGCCTCGTGGCTCTCGCGCTGCGCATATACATCGCATAGCGCCCGATGGACCTCCCAGCGGGTCGGCGAAATGCGCAGAATGCGCTGGTAGGCGCCGATCGCCTTGCGCGAATTGGCCAGCGGCCCGGCATACAGTCCGGCCAGGCGTTCGAGCATGGGGATCTGCTCCTCGCTGTCGGAGGACTCCCGAAGCACCTGCTCCAACCCCTCGGCGGCTTGCTCGGGATCATCGCTGCGCGACTGGCGCAGCGCGTGCAGGATGCCCAGATCGCTATCGTCGGGGACCAGCTTGCGCAGCTCCTCGATCCAAGCCAGGGCCACCTCGTCATCGCCTTCGTCGGCGGTGCGAATCAACTCCCGCAGCAGGGCGATCCGCTCCAGGCGCGGCAGGTCGCCGGCCAGCCGTCGATTGGCGGCCTCGCGGTAGCCATCCAGGTCGTTATGCCGCAGGCAGATGTCCAACAAGGCTTCGTCGATGGCCGGATTGTTCGGGTCGTCCTCGCGCGCCTTCTCCAACGCCGCCCTGGCTTCCGCACCGCGGCCCATGTGGCTGCAGACCGTAGCCAGCTTGCGCAACACCAGCGTGCGCGCAGGCCCGGACCGGACCCCTGCGCTACGATGTCGATAGAGCTTCATCAACTGTCCCGGCTCGTCCTGATTGCGACGCTCCAAGAAGACAAAGGCCTCGTCGGAGGCTGGCGAGAGATCGAACGCCCGGTGGTAGAGATCGGCGGCGCCGGCGTCATCGGAGAGATGGTCTGCGCGCAGGCGGGCCGCCTCGCAGAGGGTGCGGACCTGATCTTCGGGTTCTTCGAGACGCTGAGCGAGGGTCAGCAAGGCGTCGGACAGGCGCGCGTGATCGCGAACTTCGCGCAGAAGGTCCACGAGCAACGTGGCGACGTCCGGATCATCAGCATCCAGTGCGGCCAACTGCTCGTAGGCATCGATGGCTGCGCCCTGGTTGTTGGTCGCCTGGGCGATTCCGCCGAGGCGATGCAGGATCACCCGCCTTTGATCGTCATCCGACGCGTGTGCCAGTCGGCGCCGGAGCAGCTCGAGAAGATCATCCCAGCGCTCGGCGTCGTCGTACAGGCTGTCCAGCGACTCCCAGGCATCGACACGGCTGGGATCCGCCTCGACCAGCTGCAGGAGCAGGGCCTCGGCGTCGGCCGAGGTGCTGTCGTTCGCTTCGTGATACTCCGCCGCGGCGGACAGAACGCGCACGCGCTCGGCGCCGGTCAATCCAGGCAGCGCCGTCTCGTACGCCAGCGCGACCACTTCCGGCCGGCCGGCCTGGGCCGCCAACGCGACGATGCGCTCGAGCAGTCCTTCGCTTGGAGACAGGCGCACCTGCTTCATCAAGGTGTCGATCGCCTCCGCGGGCTGCTGCAGATGGTGTTCCTGAACGTCCGCAAGCTCGCGGAGCCCACGCAGCGACTCCAGACCACCGCCACGAAGTTCAAGCTGACTGTCGAGCACCCGCGCCAGATCGGTCCAACGCTCGGCATTGCGATACAGGCCCTCGAGGAATTGCAGCGACTGCGAGGCGTGGGCCGGGTGCAGGCTCAAGTCTTCCACAAGGGCGAGCGCGGCGGCGTGATCGGATTCGTCGCGCAACACGGCGCGCGCCTGATGAAGCGCCTCGCCCGGGCGGTTCATTTCGCTTCGGCAGAGTTCGGCGAGCTCCATTCGCAGCTCGGCTGCGCCCTCCACGTTGCCCTGCATCAAAGCGCGATCCAGGTCGCTGGCCAACTGCTCGGCATCGCCGGCTTCGCGTCGCAAGGCGAGCACGGCGTCGCGTGCATCTTCGCTGTCGGGCTCGATGTCCCAGGCCCGGGTCCACAGCTCCGCGGCGCGGGTCGGGTCATCCAGCTCGGCGGCGGCAAATCCAGCCGCCATCGCCACCACCGACAACGAGGTGGCGCTGTCCAGTTGCTCGCCGGCGACCATCATCTCGACGCCATCGAGCCAGTCGCCCATCAGGTCATGCGCGCGCGCCAGTTCAGAGGCGTGCTCCACCAACGCCATGGACTCGTCGACCTCCGGGGCCGCATCCAACAACAACGCGACCGCCTCCGCCGCCCGGTCGGGCAGCAGGGCCAGATCGTCGGCCAATACCAACAAACCTGTGCTTCGTTCGGTGGCCGGCACCTGGTCCAGGAAGAGGCGCTGCAGGGCCACGGCCTGCGCCGGCTGGCCCACATGCCGATAGACCGGAACCAGCGCCTCGGCCGCCTGGCGACAGAAAGCCTCGTCCTGGCAGCGGGATTTCAGGATGCCCCAGGTCTCCGGATCGGAGGGCGCCATCTCGATGAGATGTGCCGCCAAGGCGATCACCTCTGCTGGCTTGCCGCCGGTCACCGACAGGGTCGATTGCAGCGCTGGCAACGCGGTCTCGATGCGCTCGGGGGTGTCGGCAATTCGAACCAGTCGGCGTGCCCGCCCCAGGTCCGATGCGTCCAGCAGCTGCGCTCGCGCCAGCCACTCGGCGGCCAGGTCCAGGTCGCCCAATCGCTCTGTGGCGTGGGTGACCAGGGTTTCGAGAATCGCCCGCTGCTCGTCTGGCTCTTCGATGAGGTCCAGTTGCTGCAGGCGAGCGGTCATCCAGGTGCCCGGATCGCCGCTCGGATCGGTGCCTGAGATCACGCGTTCGAGCGTCTGCAAGGCGTCTGCATTGGGCAGCTCGTCGAGGCGCTCCATGAGGCGGATCGACAGCAAGGTCAGCGCATCCTCGTCACCGCCGACCGCGGCCAATTCGACGATCGCGGCGTGCAGGGCCGGGGGCTCGGCGTCGTCGAAGGTGATCTCGATCGACTTCGGCAACAGGCGCGCCAGCCGGGGTTTATCGTCCGCAGCCCGGGCTGCCAC
This sequence comes from uncultured Enterobacteriaceae bacterium, assembly GCA_964438735.1. Taxonomy (GTDB): domain Bacteria; phylum Myxococcota_A; class UBA9042; order UBA9042; family UBA9042; genus CAYTLW01. Next base: position 4,220 of record CAYTLW010000048.1, read on the forward strand.
GACCGCCTCGTTCAGGGCGCCGCGCCAGGCGGTTTCATCCTGCAAGCGGAGAACGTCCAGGCGTCGATCCTGCAGGTCGACCCGTTCCGGGTGCAACGCCAGGAGGCCGTCCAGGACCATCAGGCCGTGCTCGGGATCGCCAACCTTGTCGAGCCAGATATCCAGCGCGCGCTCCAGGAGCTCGGTGCGACGCGCTTCGTCCTGCTCGGCGCGATCTTCGAGATCGACAGCCAGCATCTCGAACTCGCCAGCGGCTTCGAGCAGGCCCTCCAGGCGTGTCCGCAGCTCTCGCTCTTCGCCTTCCTCCAGGGCCATGCGCAGGTAGGCGGAGGCGGTCTGATCGTCGCCGCCGGCCTGACTGACGTCGGCGGCGCGGGCCATCAATTGCTGACGCAACGGCCCCTCGTCCGTCGACTCATAGGCGCCCAGCAGGGCCTCCGTCACGCGTTCGCGGCCGTCGTCGCCGGCGCCTTCGACCAGGCGATCCCACAACTCTCCGCGGTCGGGCTCATTGCGAGCCAGCGCGGCCAGGGCGTCGACGCTATCGAGTTCGTCTACCCCGCCGGCCAGTTCGGCGACGGTCTCCAGGCAGGCGCGGCGACGATCCGCGTCAGATGTGCTCTCTGCCTCGGCGCGGAGCAGGCCAGCGGCACGGGCCGGGTCGCTGTCGCGCAGGTGCAGGACGAGCAGGTCCACGAGTTCGGAATCTACCGACTTGCTGGCCGCTTGCACGCTGGCCAGTGCCTCGATGGCGGCGGCTTTATCGCCGTCCTTGAAGGCCAGCGCCTTCTCGGCGAAGCGGCGGGCACGCTCGTGGGCGGCCTCGAACGCGGCGCAGCGACCGGCCAGGGCGCCCCAGCGGGCGGCTGCATCGGCGCCTGTCGCCAGACTCTCGGCCTCCGTCTCCAACAGCTCCCAGAGGGGCTCGGTGATGCCGGCGTCGTCGGCGCACTCCTCGGCCAGGCGATAGAGGTCGGCGCTGTCGGCGGCCTCCGGGGTCTCGTGCAGCTGGGCTGAAATCAGCTCGAAGGCGGGCAGCGGCTCGTCCAGACGGGTCCGATGCAACTCCGCCAGCAGGGTACGGGCCACGCGTCGAGCGTCGTCGTCCGCGGCGTGTTCGATGGCGTGCTGATAGTGAGCCACCATCCGGGCGAGGGCCTCGTCACCCTCCAGATCGTCGAGGATCGCGCCTCTGAGGGCCTGGGCGTCCTCGTGGCCGGGCGTGTCGGCCAGAATCTCGTCGAGGATGTCGGCGGCGGCGGCGTTGGCATCGCGGGTCATGGCCCGCTCGACCAGGGCCAGTCGCACGACATTGCGGGCGTCCACATCCGACAATTCGCCGGCTGCCGAACGCAGCAGTGCCTCCGCTTCGTCCAGTTCGCCGACCGTCTCCGCCAGTCTGAACATCTCGCCCACGGCCTCGTCGTCGCGCGGGTCGCCGAGCACGACCTGCTGCCACTGGGACAAGGCCGATGCGGCGTCTTCGAGGTCCTTCTCCAGAGATGCGGCCAGCTCGGCGCGCTCTTTGCGCACGTCTACGGCGTCGGCAAAGCGGTCCAGGCGCTCCAGGCGCGCAGCCACCAGCTCGGCCACCTGGCCGGCCGATGCGCGGGCTGCGATCTGGCGATCGAGCGCAGGTGCGGCGACGTCGGCGTCGGCGCTGGCTGCCAGGGCGGCCAGCGAGTCGTCGAGACGTTCGCTCTGCAAGCCGGCATCCAGCGCGCCGAGCACCAGTGCCAGGCGGGCGGCGGGTTCGGCGTCGGCCAGGGCGTCCAGTTGGCCGTGCGCGGCCCCCAGGCGCAACTCCGCGTGCTCGGAGTCCGTGGCGTAGACGGCCTGCCAGCCGGTCTCCAGGTGTGCGGCCAGGGCGGCGCGATCGTCGCCTGCTCGCAGCTGCTCTTCGATGACCCCGTACAGGACCAGGTCCGTTGGGGCCTCCGTGCGGGCGTCCAGCAAGGTCTGCAAGCTGCCGCCAGCGTCGCCAGCGGCGACCTGGTGCTCGGCCGCTCTTAGTGCCAGCGCCAGGCGGGAGTCCGCGTCGTCATTCCAGGTCCGCAATCGCAGCAGGTTGACCGCGAGGGGACCGTTTTCGCCACGACGTTCGTGGATGTCTACCAGTGCGGCGGCAGCTTCGGTGCGCGCGTCGACATCGTCGACCTCCACGACCGCGCTGTAGCTGCGCACAGCCGCGTCATCATCGCCCACCTCGACGGCCAGGCGGGCGTGCTCCAGGCGGGCGGCCAGCGATGCGGCCGGATCGGTGGCGGCTTCGACGCGCGCCTCCAGCACCGACAGGCGTGCGCTGGCGTCACCGCTGTCTTTGAGCAATGCGTCCAGTCCGTCCAATGCCTCGACGTCGGTGGGGTCGTCGGCCAGCATGGCGCGATAGACCTGGGCTACGGCGGAGACTTCGGCGTCTCCACGGCGCAGACCTTGTACCGCCAACAAGCGCAGCGCGCGCCGACGATCGCCCTCGGCAGCGTCCGCGGCTGCGGCCAGGGCTGCACCCACGCGCGTGGCGTCCGGGGCGCCTTCGGGCACGTCGGCCAGACGGGTCATCTCGTCCAGGATGCCGTCGTCATCCGGTGTCGCCGCCAGTGCTGCGGCATGACTCTCGAACGCCAACGCCGGGTCGCCCATGTTCAGTTCACGCACGTTGGCCTGGCGTCGCCAGAGGACGCCCTTGTCGGCGGCCTCGGCCGCTTCGATGCGCAGGGTCAGCAGGGCATCGATTCGCTCGAACTCCGAGCGCTCTTCGAGGACGGGCTCGAGCCGCTCGGCCAACTCCTGGCGGGTTGGCGAGAGCCCCGCATCCGCGTCGGCGATCAGCAGGTCGAAGAGGTGACCAGCGGCCTGGTCATCGCTGCCGTCGGCGAACAACAATTCCGCCCAGCGCGAAACCGCTGTATCTCGATCGTCCAGCTTCTCCTCGGCCAGCAGGGCGCCCTCACGGGTCAGCATCCGTTGCTCTTCGACCGCGTCGGGATCGTCTTCGCTGGCCTCCGCCAGCACCGCCAGCGCGGCGGTGAGCGCGGTGCCGAGATCGGCCGGTTCGCTGTGGTCCCGCAGCAATTGCAGGTGTGTCGCCCGCAGGGCCGCGGAGCCGGGCAGCGCCGCGGACCCACGAGCCGCAGCCTCGATGGCGTCGGCGTGCGCCGAGCGATCAGACGTGTGCACATCGATCAGGCGAAGCCATGTGGACTCGCGATCTTCGGCGTCGAGCTCCCCGTCGAGACGCTGCTCCAGGATCAACGACAAGGCGTCGGCATCTTCGGCCTCTCGATACAGGGCCTCCAAAGCATCCAGGGCGTCGAGTGAGGTCTCGTCGGCCGAGCGCACCAAGGTCCACGCCTGGATCGCCGTCTCCTGCTGGTCCGCGGCCATGGCGTGACCGGCCCACCGGCGCAGCAACTCCAGGCGCACGTCGGCCTCAGCGGCCTGTACACCCTCGATTTCGCCGGCGCCGGACAAGGCGCAGATCAACGCGTCGAATTCCTCGACACGCTCCTGGATCTCGGCCGTGGCGGCGAGCCGCTCGAATGGTTCGAGGCGGTCTGGTGCGGCCAGCAGGGCCTCTCGCAGATGGCCCCAGGCGCGCTCGTGATCTTCCAACTGCGTGGCAGCCAGCTCCGCCATGTCGAAGAGCCGCTCGAGGTGGGCATCGCTGCCCTTTTCGATATCGGCGGCCAGCACGTCGTAGCAGCGCAGGATATCGTCGTGACGCTGGTGTTTGCGGGCGGCGGGCAGGAGGAGTTCGGCGGCGCCCTTGGCGTCCTCGGCGACTTCCAGGCGAGCGGCGACGATGGCGAGCACGGTGTGATCGCTCTCAAAGAGCTCTTCGGCCTCGGCGATATTGTTCAGCACGGGCGCGGCGACGGCCACAATGGCGGCCCCTTCGGCATCCAATTCGGCCAGCATCTCAATGCGTTCGACCGCGGCCTGGGAGCGAGCCTCGTGATCGTCCGCAGGCGAGGCGACAAAGGCCTCCAGCGCGGCTCCCAGCGCCTCGATATCGTCGCCATAACGCAACACTTCCAACAGGCCAGCCCAGGCCTCGCTGGAATCCGGCTGCTGTTCGGTGACCAGTCGATAGAGTTCCTCTGCGCGCCCAGCATCGCCCAGGACCCCGTCACAGAGCGAAGCCGCCCGCAACAACGTGTACGACCGTTCCAGGCCCTCAGCAGCTTCGGCCAGGCGGATCAGCGCCTGAACAACGGCCGGCCAATCACCCTGCTCGGAACAGACCCGCTCGCTCAAGCGGATCAACTCCAGGTCATCGGGTCGCTCGACGAGGGCCAGGTCGATCGCCTGGCGGGCGATCTCGGGATCGGTGGCGTGCAGGAGCGCCTGCTCCACCGCCTGGACGAGCAGCTCGACGGCTGCCTCCCGGCCCGAATCCGGCGCGTCATCGGCGAGCATGACCTCGGCCAGCCCCACCAGGGCAGAGGGCACTTCTGGCTCGTTCTCGGCCGGCTCGGACAGGTCGCCAAGCCGTTGCGCGGCACCGGCGATGCCATCGAGGTCGCCGGCTTCGACCCGCCCGGCGAGCAGAGCGGACATGGCCTCATAGGCGCCCAAGGCGTCGCCCTGCTCCTCGCAGAGCGCCACGCGTTGGGCCATGTACATGTGCTGCAGTTCACCTTCGCTATGTTCGACCAGAATCGCCACGGCGAGCATCTGCAGGGCACCCTCACCGGCGGCGTCAGCGTGCTCCAGCAAGGTGCGGGCCACCTGGGCGACGAGCTCGGCATCGGGCTCGTCGGTCTCCATCAAGACCAGCAGGGCGTTGTGACCGCTGGCTGCGGCACCCGCCGCGTCGTTCAGCTCTTCGGCCTGCGCCTCGGCGGCCGCGAGCAGGGCCCGGGCCCGAGGATCGGCTTCCAGTCCCTCTGCGCGATCGTGCAACGAGTCGACATAGGCCTGTGCGCCGCTGCGATCGGAGCCGTGCATGGCGCGCAGATCGCCGAAATCGGAGCGAGAGAGCAGCGCACGGGAGATGGCCGCTGCGCCGATCTTGGAGTCGGGGTCCAGGTCCCGCAGCGCGGACGCAGCAACCTCGGCCGCAGCGCTATCGCCCAGTTCGGAGCGGGAGCGGACCAATTGCTCGAGCAATTCGATCTGCTCTGAGCGTTCCAGGTGCTCATCGCCCAGTCGAGTGTCCAACAACTCGACGAGCTCAGCGTGTTGGCCGGTCGCGGCATACAGTCGAGTGAGCCCCCGGCGGGCTGCCATGTGGTCCTTTTGCAAGGACAACAACGCGCCGTACAGCTCGATGGCCTTGTCGTTCGCAGCGGCCGCTTCTGACAGGCCAGCAGACTCCTCCAGGATGGCGATCCGGTCGTCGCCCTCGACCAATTCGGCCAGGCGCGTCAGGGCGTCGAGCAGGCCGGCATCATCACTTGAGCGTCGGCTGGCTTCTTCCAGCAGGCGCAGGGATTGCACATCGTCGGGCGCGTCGGCGACCACGCGGGCGAGCGTATTCCTGGCGCGAACCTGGTCGTCCAGGTGGTCGCGATACACGCCGTACAGTTCGCGCGAGAATCCGGCCCTCAGGTCGGCTTCCTCGGTCACCTCGAGGCGATGCTCCAGCACCGAGGCGAGCGGACGCCAGGCCTCGTCGCGTCGGTAGCGGGCGATCAGGTAATCCGAAGCCCGTTCGTCATCTGTGGTGCAGAACTGCAGCCGCTGGTACGTCTCGAACAGCGCCTCGTCGTCGGCGAGCACACCGTCGGGCAGGTGCATCTGGGCCAACGCCTGCAGGATGACCGCGCCCTCGGCCAGGGTCTCCTCGGTGGCTTCGGCGACCGAACCCATATTTCGTGCCCGACGATCCAGCAGATCGCGCAGCGCCGGCCAGCGGCGGGTGGCGCGATAGAGGCGTTCCAGCCCCTCCATGGCCGTACGGTTGTTGGGGTGCACGGCGAGCACGCGGTGGTAGGCCTCGATGGCGCGATCGTGGTTCGCCATCTGCTCTTCGGCCAGGCGGGCCATCTCGAGCGCCACGCGGACCAGCTCCTCGCCCTGGCTGATGGCCAGGCGATGGGTAAGCACGAGGTAGAGGCGTTTGTGGTCGCCAGCGTCGCGATAGCGGCTCTCGAAGAAGTCCAATGCCTCGCCGTTGCGCGGATCGAGCGTACGCACGCGGCGCAGGTATCGCTCCTCCTTGGCGCCGTTGTCTTCGCGGCGGGCGATCCTGGCCAGGGCCAGACAGACCACGGCTTCCGCGCCACGATCGCGGCTGCGCACGGCGTTCAGACGCATGCGATCGAGTTCACGATCGGCCTCTGCGTCGCCACCGGCGGAGCGCGCCACCAGCAGACGAGCGCGCAATCCCGCATCATCGGGCATGGCCTCGACGAGGGTCTCCAGGGCCCGCTGGGCCAATTCCGGTGTGCGCTCGTCGACGCCCGGCAGGTTGACCAGTTCATCGGCCACCCGCATTCGGTCGTGTACGGCTTCGGTATGTTGCAACGAAGCGGCCAGGGCGCGCGCGAGCATCTCCGGCTCGCCCACGGCGCGGGCGACCTCTGCCCATAGCGGGGCCGCATCCGCGGGCTCGGCGCCACCGTCGAGCGCATCGGCCAGCACGGCGGATGCGTCGGCCAGGGGCTCGTCGCCGTCCAGCAACAAGCGTGCATAGTCCAGCAAGACGGCACCGCGCTTGTCGTCATCTGCTGCGGCGATGCGCTCGCGCACCTCGCTCAGCTCCTGGCTGCGCGCCTCCAGCCGACCCTCTGCGGCGGCGGCCAGTTCCATGACCGTCTCGTCTTCCCGGTTGGCGTCGTCCAGCTTGGCGATAGCGTCCAGCGTGCGCCGACCATGACCCCGCTCGACGTGGTACTGAGCCGCGCTGATGAGCGCGTCCTGGCGTTCGCTCTCGTCGTCGGTGATCGCCGCGATGGAGTCGTACAGTCGCGACATGCGCCCCAGGCGCAGCAAGGCCGGCTCCTCGTCGCCGGCGGCGGCCAGGCGCTGCCCCACCTCCACCTTGGGGAAGTGTCGGAACGACTCTCGAAGCAGGATGATGGAGCGTTCGGCGTCAAAATCGACCACCAGTCGCGCAGCGCGCTCGAACATGGCCGCTTTGGCCCGGGGATGGGGCTCCCTCGCGGCCAGCATCACCAGGCGATCGGCGACCTCGCCGCGCACATCGCTGGTGAGGTCCTCGCGCAACAGCGCGTTGACCTTGCGGATGTCCTCCGAGCCGGGCAGCTGGACCGGCTTGACTGCGGGCTCCGACATGACGCTCCTGATTCGACGGCCCGCTCGGCGGGCGGGGAGGCAAACGCGAGCGGCGAGGTTATCTCGCCTGCGTGCGCGCGACAAGGAGGGCAGGCGGGCCTTGACGAACCCGCAAGAACTGGATCAAGGCATTGAATTCACCGGCATTTATTCCATCGATCCCGCAGGGGTTGCCGCCTGGGCTTGCGTCAGGTCTGTCGCGCGGCGAGCATCGCGCACGGGTCAATGGCAGCGCATCTCGCGTCGACACAGCCCTGGCGGAAATGTGAGCCACCTCCACAGACAGACAAACTCCAAACGCGCGTTGCTCCGGTCGGCGAGGGCGCTGTCCTTCGCGCTGATCCCAGCGCTGCTGCCGTGGCTGCCGGTCGACGTCGCAAACGCCGCACCGCCTCCCAAAGCCTCTGCCAACGCCGATCGCCTGCACCACGCCCGGGCGTTGATGCGCCGCTGCCGACCCATCGATCTGCACTCCGATGCCCTGTTGCAGCTGCGTCGAAACGCGCTCCTGGACGGCTGCAAGGGCAGCAAGGGATTGGCCACATCGGCGCGCCACCTGGACATGGTCGGCCACGACGCCCAGGTGCTGGCCCTGTACGCCGGTCGCCGCGAGAAGCCCATCGAAGCGGCCCGGGCGGCGTTGCGTGCCTACGATCGTCTGGTATCCACCTGCCCGAAACTGGTGGGCGCCAAGGCGTCCGAACTGCGCCGTCCCGCCCTACCGGGCAAGACCCGCATGGTGCTCGCGATCGAGGGCGCCAACCTGCTGGGTGAAGATGCAAATGCCCTGCGCAAGCTGGCTCGGCGGGGCCTGTTCTCCATTGGCCCGGTCTGGAATGACAGCAATGCCTGGGCCGATGGCAACGCCGGTCCGCGTCGACATGGCGGGCTCTCCAAGCGCGGCCGCGCCCTGGTGGACCTGGCTGGCGAGCTGCGCATCCTGCTGGATATCTCCCACGCCTCGGATGCGACGGCCAGACAGATCCTGGCGCGCAGCAAACTGCCGGTCCTGGCCACCCACTCGGGCGCCCGAGCGGTGCGCAACCATCGCCGCAACCTGACCGACGACCTCATCCGCGGGGTGGCCCGCTCAGGCGGCGTGGTGGGCATCAACTTCCACTGCACATTTGTGGTCAAGAACGGCCAGCGCTGCGACGCGGCCGCGGTGGCCAGGCACGTGGTGCATCTGCGCAAGGTGGGAGGCGATGGGGTACTCGCCCTGGGCAGTGACTTCGACGGCGAGATCACCGCGCCGAGTAATCTGAAACATCCGGGCCAGCTGCCCAACCTGCTGGTGGCCCTGAAGGCGGCCGGCTTGGATGACAAGGCTGTGTGCGGGCTGTTGGGAGACAACGTGCGACGGGTGATTCGGCGGGTGCACGTGGCAGCCGGTGCATCGCCCCGACCCCATGCGCTCAGTCGTCCGAATGAAGCCGTTGCGCCCGCGCAGCAAACATCGCCGCGCCCACATGCAGGGCCACGGCGAACACGCTCGCCATGACCAGCTGCGGCACGACCCGAATCGGCGAGGTCAGCGCCGCCAGGCGCTCCGGCAACAGGAAGGGCGCCGGGTAGCCGTCGTAGTTGGGCACCGTCAACTCCAGGCCGACGGTCAGGGTCAGAAAGGCCACGCCGAAGAGCACGCAGAGGGCCGAGCGCCAGTCGCCGAGCAGGAACTGGCCGCCGCCCGGCAAGAGCAGTCCGGCGACCAGTGCGGATTGGCCACCACCACGGGTGTCCTCGCGTGCGTCTTGCGGGATGATCGAGTCGTCCACGGGCTGCCTGCTCCAGGGAGTGCGCGGCGCCGCTCGTGACGCCATCGAGGGGCTATCCTGCCCGCTGCGTCAGCGCTCGACAAGCCGGGTCTCCAGGGCGCTCATGCGAGGCCATGGACCCGCCTTTTGCCGCGCTCGACCCCGTGATACCGTGCCGCCCCGTCGCACCCTGGTGGCTCGACCACCGCACTCTGGAGAACGGCTGATGCACAGCAAACCAACCGATCGCCGAACGCCCTGGATGCTCTGGCTGGTTCCCATCGTTGCCATCGGCGCCATGGCGCTGATGACCCCGGAGGCCGACGCAGAGGCGCCCGCTGCCGCGACACCGACCGCGGCCGCCGTGCAAGCCACGCCCAGCGGCGCCGACGCCGAGCGAGGCGAGCTGCAGCGCGAGGTCGAGGCGGAAGAAGAAGAAGACGCGATCATCAAGTGGGCCAAGCGCTCCTCACCGATCGTGCTGCTGCTGATCGTCATCGGATTCGTGGTCAGCCGACTGCCCAAGGTCGAAGGCCTGGACCACAGCGCCGCCTATCGCAAACGGCGGATCATGAACTGGCTGCCGTTGGGGCTGACCTACGCCTTCCTGTACATGGCTCGCTACAACCTCAAAGTGAGCAAGCACGCCTTCGAGGAGATGGCGGGCGCCGATGGCAGCGCCCTGATGGGCAACGAGGATTTCAGCATCATCTTCGGCGTCGGCACCATCGTGTATGGCTTCGCCTTCCTCATCAACGGCCCCCTGACCGACCGCTTCGGCGGCCGACGGTCGATTCTGCTCGGCGCTGGCGGCTCCCTGGTCTGCAATGCCTTGATGGGTTTGGCCTCCCTATCTCTTTTGAATCACGGCCCATTCTACGATCTATTGGCGTCGAAATTCGTCACCGTCTTCTCGATCCTCTACGCCGTCAACATGTACTTCCAGAGCTTCGGCGCCGTCGCGGTGGTCAAGGTCAACGCCCCCTGGTTCCACGTCCGCGAGCGCGGCGTCTTCGGCGCCATCTTCGGCATCCTCATCTCGCTGGGCGTCTACTTCGCCTTCGACTGGAGCAAGTTCATTCTGGACGGCCTGGCCACCGCCACCAACGCCCACGGCGGCCTGCCATGGGTGTTCTTCGTGCCTGCGGTCATCCTGGCGGTGTTCTGGGTGCTGGACTACTTCATCGTGCGCAACACCCCCGGCGAGGCGGGTCAGAAGGACTTCCACACGGGCGACGCCACAGCCGGTGACGACTCGCCGCGCCTGCCGGCGATCCAGGTCCTGAAGATGATGTTCCGCAACCCCATCATCATGACCATCGCTGGCGTGGAGTTCTGCAGCGGCTTCCTGCGCCAGTCGATCATGCAGTGGTACCGCACCTTCGCCAAACAGACCGACGCGGTGCTCAGCCTCACCGACAGCTTCGTGTACGACAACTGGGGTCTGCTGCTCTGCTGCGCCGGCATCCTGGGCGGCGTGGTGGCCGGCGTGATCTCCGACCATGTCTTCCAGTCGCGTCGTGGCCCGGTGGCCTGTCTGCTCTACGTGTTCATGACCATCGGCGGCATCGTCCTGGCCTTCGCCTTCGACACGCCGGCGGTGGGCTGGTTGGTGCTGGTCATGTCCCTGGCGGTCATCGGCGTGCACGGCATGCTCTCTGGCACGGCGAGCATGGACTTCGGCGGCGCCAAGAATGTGGGTGTAGCGGTCGGCATCATCGACGGCTTCGTCTACCTGGGCACCGCCACCATGTCCTTCACCTACGGCGTCATCCTGCCGCGTGAGCAGCTGGATGAAGCGGGCAACCTGATCGGCGAGGCGACGCAGCCTGCGAACTGGCAGATCTGGCCGATCTCCATGATTCCATTGGCCTTGCTTGGCGCCATTCTGGCCTACCGCCTGTGGAACGCCAAGCCGAAGCCCAAAGCGGCGGCCAAAGCCTGAGTCTGCTCAGCGGCGGATCTCGGGCACACGCAACGACAGCAGCGCCTGGTCCAGCACCTTGGCGTGCTTGTGCACGATGGCAGCGCTGGCGAAGAAGGACGCCACCCAGACGCCATCTTCGGCCGGCGCGACGACCATGCGCACCGCGCTGCGCTGTTGACCCAGCAGATCCTCGGCGCCGATGAGTCGCCCCTGCAGGTCGCCCAGGGTCACGGGTTTGTTGACCAGCACGCCGGCGCGGCCGCCTTTTTCAACCGAGGCGATGAGCGAGTCGATCCAGGCGTCCACGTCGCGCTCAGGCCGCTTGTGGCGGGCGAAGCGCAGCACGGCGACGGTCTGATTGTCGATCTTGATGACCCAGGCCTCGTCGCTGCCCTGCTTGAAGGGTTTGGGGATGGCCATGGTCAGCCGGGTATGGCCGATGGTCACCCGGGCGCCGGGCTCGATGGTCACGTCCGCGTCATCGGTCTTGGGGGGCGCGATGAGGGTGCCGCCGCAGCCGGGCAGAATCGAGCCGCTCCCCAGCAAGAGGCAGCCCGCCAGGACGACCGGGGAGAACCAGGACGCGGGCATCGGACGAGATGGCATGACGCTACTCGGGTTCGGGACGCACCAGGGCCTGCACAGCTTCCAGCAACCGGGCCTGGGTCTGCTCGGGCGCGCTGTGGCCGAAGACCTGCAGGTCGGCGTCCACCAGGCGGGCGTTGCGATCCGGGCTCAGCAGCACGGTCAGCTGCCGATCATCGATAGCTTCGCGCAGAAATCCGTGATCGGCCAGCCCCAGGGCTTTGCTGGTGGCCACCACCACCAGGCCGGCGTCGAGCATGGGCTTGATGGTGCGCATCAGCTGGTCGGCCAGCTGGCCGTGTGCGGTCTCGATGCTGGTGTCGTGGGGCGCCGCTTCCAACACGTTGTCGCAGTCCAGCAGCACGGCGTTCAGGCCGGCGTCGAAGAGTGTGTTCTGCAGGGTGGTGGCCAGTTGGCTCTTGCCCAGCCCGGCTTCGCCCACGACCAGGACGAGGGCGGCTTCGTGACCATACCTCTGGCGCCACTGAGGAGCGGCGACCGCCTGGTTCCGCCAGGCGAACTCGTCCAGGAACTCCACCGCCCGGCGGCCTTCCCGGGGCAGGGGCTCCATCTTGCTGACCTGGCCGCCACCGGCGATGTCATAGCCGTCCAGCAGCACGAAACGCTTGGTCTCCGAGCTGATGCCCGAGATGTCCAGCGCCATGGGCCGCACCAGGCGGAGCACCACGTCGGCGATCTGGTTGCGCTCGACCTGAGGGGCGCCATAGATGGTCTGCAGGGAGGCCGCGTCGGTGGTGCTCGGGATCTCTACGACCTCCGCCTCCATCTCCGAGGTGGCCATGCGCAGGCCGTAGACAGCGCCGGTCTTGAGCGGATTGCGGCCGAGCCAGAAGATCCGGCCACTGAGCATCCGGCCCACGTCCGGCTCTTCGTCGGGCCGATGCATCAACTCGCCGCGATTGATGTAGAGCTCGTCTTCCAAGACCACGGTGGCGTTGTCGCCGGGCTTGATCTCGGTGGGCTCATCGGCGGCGAATTTGCGCAGCGCTTTGACGCGGCTCCGCTTGCCGCTGGGTGAAAACACCACCTCGTCGCCAACTCGCAATACGCCGCTGGCGACGCGGCCGACGGTCAGGCGCTCGTCGTTGCCCTCGCGGTTGAACTTGTAGACGTCCTGCACGGGCACCCGCAGCGGGCCTTCTTCGGGGCGCGGCGGGCGGACCAGGGCGTCCAGGGCCTGCAGCAGGGTCGGTCCCTCGTACCAGTCCAGGTTGTCGCCCTTGGTGACCACGTTGTCGCCGTGGCGGGCGCTCACCGGTACGTAGACCGAGGGCGCGATGCCGCAGGTGGCCAGGAACTCGCCGTAGGAGTCCACCAGGTGCTGGTAGCGCTTCTGATCGAAGCCCAGCAGGTCCAGCTTGTTGACCACCACCACCATCTGGCGCACGCCCAGGAGGCTGAGCAGCTTGCCGTGCCGGCGGCTGTTTTCGCGGATGCCCTCGTTGGCGTCCAGCAGCAGCAGGGCGGCCTCGGTGCGGGCGGCGCCACTGACCATGTTGCGGATGAACTCCACGTGGCCCGGCGCGTCGACCAGGATGTAGTCGCGCAGCTTCGACCGGAAGAAGCAGCGCGCGCTGTCGATGGTGATGCCCTGCTCCCGTTCGGCTTCGAGGGCATCGAGCAGGAAGGCGTGCTCGAAGCGTTTGCCCTGGCTCTCGCAGAGCTGGCGTACGGCCTCCACCTTGGCCGGCGGAATGGTCCCGGTATCGCAGAGCAGGCGGCCGACCAGGGTCGATTTTCCGTGGTCGACATGGCCGACGGTGACCACCTGCAGGATCTCGCGGTGGACTTCGGCCGCCATGGCCGCCACGGCGCCCTCTGAGGCCCCCTCGGCGTAGCCGCCAGCGGCGAGCATGTCGTCGCGCAGTCGGCGTTGGGCGGTGTTGCTGGTCATTGTCTCGCTCCTGTCACACCGCCGGGTCCGGGCGGTCGGGGTCGGCAGGGGTGTTCACCGCGGGCTCGACTACATGTAGCCGTCGCGACGCAGCTTCTCCATGGCGTGGGGGTCTTCGCGATCCTGGGCTCGGCCAGCGCGCTCGGGCGTGTTGATGGTCTGCAGCTCCTCGACCACCTCGAGCGGCGTGCGGGCCACGCTCTGGATGGTGTCGGTGCAGGGTTCGCAGCCCAGGGAACGGTAGCGGGTGCCTTTGCCCAGATCGAAGTACAGGTCGGTGATCGGGATGTTCTGCTGGGCGATGTAGACCCACAGGTCGATCTCGGTCCAGTCCAGCAGCGGGTGGATGCGCACGTGGGTGCCGGGCGCGAAACGCGTCTTGAACTGATTCCAGAACTCGGGCGGCTGTTCGCTCACATCCCAGTCGTTGTTCTCGTCGCGCGGGCTGAAGTAGCGCTCCTTGCTGCGCGAGCCCTCTTCATCGGCCCGGGCGCCGACGATGACGCCGTTGTAGGGGCGTGGGTTCCAGTCGGGCACATACTCGCCATGCTCGTTCATGCGCACCCGGGGTCCTGTGCCATCCAATGTGGCCCGCAGCGCCTCGGTCTTGAGCGCCGCGCAGCAGGTCAACCGCCCGCGGGTGTGATTCATGCCATCGGCCAGCGCGGCCTCATTCTGGCCCACGACCATGGTCAGGCCCCAATCGCGGGCCAGTCGGTCGCGGTAGTCGATCATCTTGGGGATCTTGAAGCTGGTATCGACGTGGACCAGCGGGATCGGCACCTCACCAGCGAACGCCTTGCGGGCCAGCCAGAGCATGACGGTGCTGTCCTTGCCGATGGACCAGAGCATGCAGAGGCTGTCGAAGTGCCGATAGGCCTCGCGCAGCACGTAGATGCTCTGTTCTTCGAGTTCCTGCATCCGACTCATGTCATTTCCTCGCTATGCGCCGCGAATCTCCGTCACGCCGCGCATTCACCAGCTCGCTTGATGATCTCAAAGGGTTGATCGAGGCCGATATCCACGAAGTCGCCCTCCGTGGCGGTCGTCTCGTCCATCTCGAAGAGGTCCGCCAGAACTGGCAGTACTTCGTCCTTGCTGGCCCGGCGCAGCCAGTCGCCTGTGGTCTCGTCGGCGGTCTTGTTGGCGTCCGCGGTGGCCACCAGGCGCTCGACGCATTCCTGTACCCGCGCCGCGGGCAGCAGTGGGTAGCCGGTGCCAAAGGTGGCTCCCTGCTCATCGATGCCGCCGCCGACCATGAGCCGGTAGTGGGGCGCCGGACGGCCGTTGATGCGCTTGACCGCGCCGTAGAAGCCGATCGTGCCCACGTGATGCTGACCGCAGCTGTTGTGGCAGCCGCTGATCTTGATCGTCAGGTCCGTATCCTGGCGCGCTGCGACCACCTCAGCGGCCACATCAGCGGCGTTGCGGCTGTGGGTGATGCCCAGGTTGCAAGTGCTGGTGCCGGGGCAGCTGGTCACGTTGGCGGTGTAGCGGGCGCCGGGGCGGGCCAGCTCGACGGCCTTCAAATCCTGGTATAGCGAGGGCAGGTCTTCCACCTTCACCGCGCGCAGGACCACGTTCTGGGCGACCGTGAAGCGGAACGAATGCTCGCCCTGTGGCGCGGTATAGCGCTCGACGAGGCCGGCCAGGGTTCGCAGCTGATCGCCGCTGATCCGGCCGCCATGGTCCAGACGCAAGGTGGCGAAGACCAGCCCCGGCAAGCGGGTGGGCTGCACCGAACTGCGCGCCCAACCCGTCAGACCGGAGCTGCGCGAGACGTCGTCGTCGGGCGCCTGCCAGGTCCACGGCTCGTGCTCCCAGAAGGTCACATCGGCCTCGACGGGCGGCGGCGGGTCCTGCTTCACCTTCTCCAGGAAGGGGTGGTAGAGCGCCGTGAAGCGCTCCGGGCCGATCTTGCGCAGCACATGCTTGATGCGTGCCTTGCTGCGCACCCGGCGATTGCCGTGGGCCTGGAACATGTCGATCATCGCCAGGCAGGGCGTCAGGATGTCGCGAGCCGGCCAGGCGGCATGCAATTCCAGCGCTGTCAGCGGCATGGAGGCCAGGCCACCACCCACTCGGAAGCGGAATGCGGGCTCGCCGTTTTCGCCACGAACGGCCACCAGGCCGATGTCGTTGATGGCCGCCATGCCGCGATCGGCCGCCGATGTACTCAGCGCGATCTTGAACTTCCGCGGCATGTCGCGAGAGCGCAGGTTGTTCAAGAAGAAGCGGGTGATCGCAGCCATGTAGGGCGTGGTATCGAAGACCTCATCGGGCGCCAGGCCGGCGAAGGGATCCTGAGTCACCGTGCGTACCGAGTTGCCGCAGGCGTCCACCTGCGTGATGCCGGCCTCGTTCAGACGCTTCTTCCAGCCCGGGATGCGCTCCATCTCGATGTTGTGGATCTGCAGGTTGGTCCGCGTGGTGATATTGCCGTAGCCGCGCGGTGATTCATCGCAAAGCTCTGCCAGGGTGCGGGCGAATGTGGGCGTGACGATGCCGCCGGGCATCTTCACCCGCATCATGTAGATGTCGTCCTGGCGCTGGCCGTAGACGCCGCGCGTCAGCCGATAGCCCCGGTAGGCGTCCGCGTCCAGCTCGCCACGCGCGTAGGCGTCCGTTCTCGAGATGAAATCCTCGACCTCGTCCATCATCACCCAGTCGAGGTTGTCCACGCCACCAATCCCTTGCTCTGCCATCACGTACCCCCTGCTGCCGACCTTGAACCCGTTGGCCTCCCTGCCATCGGCCTCCGATTTGCCTTCCGACTACGCCACCGTCTCCGGTCACGCCATGTCTCGATGTTGTCGGGAGAGCAAGCCGGCTATGTCTCGTTCCGTCCCTGGTGCGGTCATCCTGGATCAACGCCGGATGACCCCTGTGCACCAGGGTCCCGGACACGCGCAACAGCACCCATTGGCAGTCGATCCGCGGTGAAGATGCGCGCGTTGCGCTCTCCTGCGGGCTGCGATGGGATGCAGTCGGATCACTGTGAACTCCGTTGCGCGCGGTCGGGCCGCCTTGCGTTTGGAAGCGTGCCGGTGGCCCGCCGGGGTGTCAAGCAAAGCGGCCAACAAACGCCTTGCATTCAGGCGATTGGAGGCGGGAGCCAGCGAGGCCGAAATGGCCTGTGACGGTGAGGTCGTTGGAACGAACACCGGGACGCCACCGATCGACAACTCAAGGCGAGCGCGCCAGGATGGTCGGTCGAGGAGTCCCGGGAGAGCGGCGATGAGCGACAAGGAAGCCGGCGGAGCGCGAGTCATGTGGGCACTGGCCGTCCTGGCCGCGCTGGCGGTCGGCGCATGGTTGTGGCTCCGGCTGGGCCCTGATCAAACAGCGGATGTGACCGAGGCAACCGCGCCCATCACCTCGGCCGCGGGTTGGGTCCTGGACGCGCCCGAGCACCCCGAAGCCGTCCCGGTGCAGCTGCAGATGGCCATCGACAAGGCGGGCGGCGCCAAACTCCTGCAGCCAATGGCCAGCGCTACCTGGCAGCGCGCTTATGACTGGCCCGGCGGTGAGGCCACCGGTGAGCTGCTGCACCAGGCGGGCGTCGGCACCTTGCGGAGGGGCGTCGAACCGGGCGTGGAGGTCGGTCGGGTCGGCGAGCGCTGCTGGTTGCGTCGCGGCAAGGTCGTCACCGACTGCGCCCTGGAAGATCGCGCCCTGCTGCGCATTCACCAGGCGGCCCACGACGCCACCGTGCTGGTCAACCTGGGCCGGGCCCCCTACCAACCGGTGGGCGTGGCGGCTGCCAGCCTGCGCAGACATGGCGCCCGGGCCCTCTTCTTCGACCTGGCGGACGGGCCCTGGCGGGTCATTGTCATCTTCGACGTGGCCGGTGGCTTCCACGCCGAGACGGTCACCTTGCTCCATCGACAGCGCCGCCTGGCGCCCATCCACATGGACCTGCATGACCGCGCGCCCATGGCCGGCATTCAGGTGGCCACGACCCGGCGGCTGCATTTCGAGGAGCGCATGGTGCGCAATGAGGATGGCAGCCAGGTGCCGAGCGTGGAGGTCGAACGCATGACGGCCCTCGAGGCTGGGGTCAACGCCGACGCCCTGCGGCCGCCGCAGCCAACCACCGAAGCGAAACTCACGCTGGGCAGTCGACCGGCCATGCTGGTGGCCCTGGCCGACGTACCCGAAGGCCACGAAGGGGCCCTGGCAGCACTGGATCGCGCAGAGGGCCTTTTGCCACCGGAGTTGCCCTTGGTAGAGCCGGAATGGTTCGAGGTCATCGGCACGGGGGCCGAACCTGACGGTGTGCCGCGACGGGTGCAGGTCTGGGTGGCCTCGGCGCTCTACACCGTCGGCGCCGAACGCACCGACATCGGCCGCAAGCTCACCCGCATCGAAGCGGAGCCACGCATCGCGCGCCGCATCGTGCGGGCCACCTTCGGCGAATTGCCTGGCCGATTGCGCGCCTTCGCGGACGAAGCCACGGCCGCCGGCCACCTCATCGCCCGACGGCCGCGCGTCGTGCGCGTGCTCCGCATCCCGGGCAGCACGGGCGACGCGCCAGCAGGCCAGCCCTGGCTGGTGGAGCTGCAGTTGCCGCTGATGAGCTCGCCCACCGCAGCGGATTGATCAGCGCCGCAACTACAGGTCCCTGGCGCAGCGGAAGCCGACGTAGTCCTCGACGGTCGTGGAGACGTGACTGTGGCGATCACTGGAGCGCAGTTCCTTGTGCAGGGTGTTGTAGCTGCCGCCGCGTAGAACGCGCTCCGCATCCTTGTCACAGGTATGCCAAACCGGGTTCTTGGCGCCCTTGGCCTTGTTCTTCTCGTAGGCGTCCGCGTGGTAGCAGTCGGCCACCCACTCGCTGACGTTGCCGCTCATGTCGTGGGCGCCGTAGGGGCTGACGCCCTTGGGTTTGCTGCCGGGCACAAAGGTGAACAAGGTCTTGCAACCCTGGCCGCAGTCTTCGGGCACGCAACCTGTGGCCGGCTCGATGATGATCACCGCGCGGTCGCAGTCCGGCGCCTGGTTGCCCCAGGGGTAGGTCTTCATGGCCTTCGCACAGTTGCTGCCTTTGGCCTTGTCACAGCCGCCTCTTGCAGCCTTCTCCCATTCCGCCTCAGTCGGCAGGCGCCCCTTGGGATGCACCCACTTGCAGAAGGCGTCGGCCTGGTACCAGTCGATGCCGGCGATGGGATGTTTCTCCTTGCCCGGGTTGAGCCAGCTGTAGAACTTGCTGTGGCCAAAGTCCTTCTTGGGCGCCTTGCATACGCCGCCTTGCACGCACTTCGCGTACTGGCTGACCGTCACCTCGTAGACGTCGATCAAGAAGGCGTCCAGCATGACCTCGTGCTGAGGCAGCTCGTCGATGTAGCCGCAGCCGGAGGGCCCGACCACCGCGACGTTGCAGCCCATCCAGGTGGGACCGGCGGGGATCTTGACCATGTCCTTGGCGACGCAGACGTCGTTCTTGCAGACGTCCTGGTTGCCGCACGGAGCGCCATCGGCCATGGGCTCTTGTTTGCAGCCCGCGTCGGGGTCGCAGGTGTCGGCTGTGCACGGCTTGCCATCGTCGCAGTCGGTCTTGCTCTCGACGACACAATCCCAGCCGCTGCTGACCGCCGTGGTGGCCACACAGAGCGACACGGCGCACTTGTTGCCATCGTCGCAGGCGCCCTCGTCGGTGGTGCCGTCGCAGTCATCATCCTGGCCGTTGCAGACCTCCTTGGCAGAGGGGGCTGTCTGGCAGTCGGTCAAGCCGCCGCCGGCAGGGGCCCCCGGGCTGCCATCTTTGGCGCAAGTGCGTTGGCCCAGGCAGGACCCGCCGGCCGATGCGGTGGCGGCGCAGGGAGTGCTCAACCCTTCGTCGATGGCCAGCTTGGAGCAGACGCAGGGCTGGCTGGCGTAAAGACATTGTTTGACCGCCGCGCCATTGATGTCGACGGCATCTTTGCAGCCGAATCCCTTCGGACAGTCGTCGTCTGAGCTACAGGAGGCCCCACAATAGGCCCCATCGTCGCCACGATCGACGCAGACCGCGCCCTTGACCCCGGCTGCGCCGCACTCGGCGTTGTGACCGCACGGGTTGCAGATGCGCCCCCAGCGGGGCACGCAGACCTTGGCCGGCTTGCCATCCGGACCGCTCGTCTCCAGGCATGTCTCGTCGTCCGCGCAGCCGTCTGCACAGAGTCGTGGACAGATCCATCCTTCAGGGCTCTCGATGCAGAACTTGGAGGTGCAATCACCAGGTTGTTTGCAGCCACATCCGGCGGCGCCAGGACAGCCTGGCCCGGCGTCCAGGGCACCGGCATCCGCCACATCCACCGGCCCTGAATCCGGGGGGGTAGTGCCCGCATCGTTGGCGTCCACAACGGGCACATCAGGCGTCACGGATGCGTCCTCGACCGGCGCGTCACCGCTGTCTGAGACCGTAGCGCTATCGCTGTCAGTGCTGCCGGGCTCTTCGCCGTTGCTGCAGCCGGCCAGGGCCAGGAGCAAGGGCAGGATCAGGGTCGGGGTCGGGCGGCCTCGCATGGGCTCCTCTGGGCAGAATCGGACGCGCATCGTAGCGTATCGGCCGGACACCATGGAACGAGGCCCGCCGATCGGCACGATCGAGATCAAGTCAGGTGCGCTGTGGTTTGCAGGCGGCACGGAGGGCTCATTAGAAACCAGGGGGCTTCCGGGGGGCCAGACCCGGCCTGGCCGCTACCGCCCTCGGCTTCGACCGCCTCCGGCGCTCGACTCGCTCGCTGGCTCGCGAGACACCCTCAGTTGCTCCCCCTCCGCCCGGAAAAAGTCGGTTTGGGGCCGCACCCCAAAGCTTCGCCCCCGCTGGCGGCGCGGGGGCGGGCGCCGCGCCCGGCGCCCCCCCCCCCCCCCCCCCCGGGCGGGGCCCCCCGCGACCGGCTCCCGCCGGCCGCGAATGAGTCGCCTGTTGCATCCGGCGCTGGCCGCGGAGCCGGTGGGCGACTCAGCAAGCCGGCGCCGAAGTGACGCGGGTGGAGACTGCGGCCCCGTATCGGGTCACCCCTTCCAGGCCGAGCAACATGCGCTTGGCATCCAGACCGCAGCCGAAGCCGCCGATGCCGTTGCTGGCGACCACCCGGTGGCATGGGATCACGATGGGGATGGGGTTTCGATTCATGACCTGGCCTACAGCGCGGGCGGTGCCGGGGCGACCGGCCAGGGCGGCCAGCTCGCCGTAGCTGCAGGTCTGGCCGACCGGCACCCGACGCAGGGTCTCCAGGATCTGGCGCGTATAAGCGGGCAGACCCTCCAGGTCGACGGCCATGTCCAGCGGCGCTGAACCGCCGGCAAGCCAGCCCGCGATCGCCGCGATATCCGCTGCCAGTTCGTCCGGAGAGGCTGTCGATGGGCCCGGGCGCCGGCGCGCCAGTTCGGCGAGCAGCTCGGCTTCCTCGCCCCCGATCTTGACCATCAGCAGTCCCGCCTCGGAACGGACCAGCCAGACTCGGCCCAGGGCCGTCTCGCAGCTGGCGTGGTGCGTCGTCGATGTGCTCTGTCCCATGTTGTCCTCCCGCTTCCTGTCGAAGGTCGGGCCCTCGTCGCAGCGTGCCCTGCCAACTTCGCTCCGACACCCCGTCCGGTCAACGGACGCCGGGACACAGACTGTCCCAAGCGCGGGCCGTATGGGGCGTGCGCCGTCTTGTTCATTGAGGCGTCGAGGCGAAGTCGCTATGTTCTGCCGGCGCCGCCGCTCAGCCGACCATCGCCGCCACAGGCCAGCCATGAAACGACTCTTCATCCTCGCGCTCGCCCTGCTCGGCGCGTGCAGCAACCAGACCCCCTACACGCCGGTCGGACAGGCGTGGCCACCGGGTATGGACACCACCGGTGTGCTCGATACCGGCTCTGACGCCGGGCCCGTCGACACCGCAACCCCGCCCGTGGATGCCGGCCCAGCAGACACAGGCGCCCCGGATGCCGGCCCGATCGACACCGGAACCGTGGACAGCGGACCCGCGGACGCGGGACCCGCCGACGTCGAGCCGACCTGCGTCGACTCCTGCCAGCCCGAAGGTGGCTGGCGTTGCACGGTGGACGGCAAGGGTCACCAACGCTGCGGGGATCTGGACGGCGACGGCTGTTTCGAGTGGTTTGACGTGGTGCCCTGTCCGGCCACCCAGGTCTGCACCGACGGATTGTGCGCGCCGAAATGTCCGGATCAGGATTGCACCGCAAAGGGCGCCAAGAAGTGCGACAAGAATGGCAAAACCGTCACCTGCTTCGACTTCAACGGCGACGGCTGCCTGGCCTGGGGCGGGGCCAAGTCCTGCCCCAAGGGCCAGGTCTGCGCCACAGGCTTCTGCGCCCTGTCTTGCAAGGATGCGTGCACCACCGTCGGCGCCAAGAAGTGCGAAGGAAAGTCCGTGGCCTCGTGCAGCGACAGCAACAAGGACGGCTGCCTGGACTGGGCCAAGACGACGCCATGTGGCGCCGCCCAGGTCTGTTCGAGCGGCTTCTGCACCGACACCTGCAAGGATGAGTGCACCACCAAGGGCGCCACCAAGTGCGACGCAGCCGGCGTTTTGACCTGCGACGACTACAGCAAGGATGGCTGCCTGCAGTGGGGCACCGCGGTCGCTTGCGCCAAGGGCCAGATCTGCTCCTCGGGCAAGTGCGCCACCACGTGCAAGGATGAGTGCACCGTCAAGGGCAGCAGCACCTGTCAGCTGGGCAAGGTCGCCACCTGCGGCGACTACGACGGCGACGGCTGCCTGCAGTGGGGCTCCTCGGTGCCCTGCGCCAAGGGGCTGGTCTGCAACGAGGGCAAGTGCGCCAAGACCTGCAGCGATGCCTGCACGGTCAAAGGAGCCAAGCAATGTTCGCCAGCGGGCAAGGTGCAGCAATGCGGCGACTTCGACGGCGACGGCTGCCTGCAATGGGGCTCGGGCGTGGACTGCGCCAAGGGCACCGTGTGCAGCAACGGCGCCTGCGCCATCTCCTGCAAGGACGCCTGCAAGGCCACGGGCGTCAAACAATGTGTGCCCGGCAGCAAGACCCAGTGGCAGTCTTGCGGCGACGTCAACAAGGACGGCTGCCTGGAGTGGGGTACCCCACAATCCTGCGGGCAGAATCTCGTCTGCGCGGGCGCCGGCGCGTGCGAAAAGACCTGCAAATCCACCTGCAGCAAGGTCGGCGCAAAAACCTGCATCGGCGAGGCCATCGGGACCTGCGGCGACTTCAACAAGGATGGCTGCCTGGAGTGGGGCACACCGGCGCCCTGCAACGCCGCACAAGCGTGCAACGCCGGCAAATGCACCGCCAAGCCGCCGCCGGCGAAGGTGGTGATCAACGAGCTGGTCTATGACAGCGCAGGTGCCGATACGGAGGTCTTCCTCGAGCTGCGCGGACCAGTCGGCACACCGCTGGCGGGCTTTTCGCTGGTCGGCGTCAACGGCAAGGGCGGCGTCGAGTACGCCACCGTGCCCGTGATCGGCAAGATCGGCGCCGACGGCTACTTCGTGGTGGCCCATACCAAGTCCACCGGCGCCGTCGCCGCCGCGGCCGACCAGAAGCATGATGGGGTCGACTTCCAGAACGGCGCCGACAGCGTCGTCTTGCGATTTGGCGCCCAGACGGTGGATGCGGTCGGGTATGGCATCTTCAGCGCGTCCATGGTCTTCAAGGGCGAAGGCAAGCCGACGGTCGACGTGACGTCCGGGCAGTCTCTGGGCCGCGATCACCTGGGGACGGATACGGACAACAACCAGGTCGACTTCCAGGCCATCGCCAAGCAGACGCCGGGCGCTGCGAACCCCAAACCCTGCGCCCCCAAGACCTGCAAGGCGCTGGGCGCGGTCTGCGGCCCGGTCAACGACGGCTGCGGCAAGGTGCTCAAGTGCGGCGACTGCCCGCCCGGCAAGATCTGCGGCGCCGACCATAAGTGCGGCGATAAACCCTGCGAACCCAAGACGTGCAAGGCGTTATCCATCGCCTGCGGGCCGGCGTCGGACGGCTGCAAGAAGACGCTCGACTGCGGCAAGTGCGGTGCTGGCACGGTCTGCGACAAGGGTAAATGCGTCTGCCAGCCCAAGACCTGCAAGATGCTCAACAAGTTCTGCGGGGCGGCGAATGACGGCTGCGGCAAGACCCTGGCCTGCGGCAGCTGCGCCGACGGCAAGACCTGCAGCAACGGCCAGTGCATCTGCACTCCCAAGACCTGCAAGGGGCTCGGCGTGACCTGCGGAACACCGCCCGACGGCTGTGGCAAAAAGCTCGCCTGCGGCACCTGCTCCAGCGGCAAGGTCTGCGGCCCGTCAGGGCAGTGCAACTGCGCACCCAAGAACTGCAAAGACCTGGGGCTGAGCTGCGGCCCGGCATCGGATGGCTGCGGCAAGGCGCTCAGCTGCGGCGACTGCGGGGCCGACAAGACCTGCAACAAGGGCCAGTGCGTCTGCAAACCCAAAGCCTGCGGCGAGCTCGGCTGCGGCAAGCAGAACGACGGCTGTGGCCAGACCATCGACTGCGGCCCCTGCGGCGGCCAGTGCGGGCTCATCTGCCCGGCCGGCTGGCAACCGGACAGCCAGGCGGTGTGTACCGGCGGCGACAACAAGGGCATCAACCTGAGTTACTGCACGGTCAAGGTTGGCGGCTCCATCACCCACAACGGCAAAAAACCCGCCGTCAGCAAGTACTGCGGACCCAATA
>CAYTLW010000048.1:28389-35390 GCA_964438735.1 uncultured Enterobacteriaceae bacterium
TCCCCGGCACCTACAAGGTCTCCGTCTACGGCACCAGCAACTACGCCGACTTCCCGCTCTGGGGCACCCAGGTCATCCACCCCAAGCTGGACCTGAAGGCCGACAAGTCCGGCCTGGTGCTGGATTATAAGAGCGTCACCATCAGCGGCAGCATCACCCACAACGGCAACAAACCCAGCGTCAGCAAGTACTGCGGGCCCAATACCAACAGCTCGTCGACCTACGCCCAGGTGGAGCTCAAAGAGGTCACCTGGGGCTACTCCTACAAGGCCGAACTGCGCTGCAAAGACGCCGCCAAGAAGGGTTTTGACTGGACCAAGACGATCTTCCCCGGCACCTACAAGGTCTCCGTCTACGGCACCAGCAACTACGCCGACTTCCCCATCTGGGGCACCCAGGTCATCCATCCGAAGCTGAGCCTGCCGCAAAACAAGTCGGGCATCGTGCTGGACTACAAGTCGGTCACGGTGGGCGGCGCCATCTTCGCCAACGGTGTCACACCGGCGACCTCGAAGTACTGCGGGCCCAATACCAACAGCTCCTCCACCTACGCCCAGGTGGAGTGGGCCGAGCTCACCTGGGGCTACAAGTACACCATCGCCCTGCGCTGCAAAGACGCCGCCAAGGTGGGCTTCAACTGGTCCAAGCAGATCTTCCCGGGCACTTACAAGGTCTCGGTATACGGCACCAGCAACTACGCCAACTTCCCCATCTGGGGCACGCAGGTCGTGGTGCCGAAGATCCAGGTGAACTGAGCGGCGGCGCGCGGTGCCGGCGTTCGTCGAGATCGCTCAGTCGGCCAGCAAGGTCACGGTCGTCTCGGCCATTTCGGCGCCGTTGACCAGCAGCACGATGCGATGCGGGCCAGGCCGATGCCGGCGCACCGACACGTCCTTGAAGTGCTGCTTCTTGTCCGCGCTCAGCGCCTCGTTCGCCGGCAGGCTGCAGGTCCGCCACTTGAACACCTTCGGCGAGGTACCGCGCGCCTTCTGGTAGTGCACCGCATAGTCGATGACCAGCTGCTGGGCCGCTGATGACGCCGACACCAGGCGCAGGGACAGGCGCACATGGCCGCCGATGGCTACACGATCGGGTGTCACCTCGAGCGTCGCTTCGGCCACCTCCGCCGGGCCGAAGCCGAGCACTGCCAGGGCCCCCGAATGACCCGCTTTGACCAGGGATCGGAGGGCGTGACGTACCAGCCAGGCCCGCTCCTTGCTGGCGCCCTGCATCCACTGGCCGCAGACCTGCACGGTGCGTTCAGGATGATCCTTGGCGATGTCGTTGAGGTGGTTGGCCACCGAGCGCCGCACATAGAGCTCCGGGTCGTCCTTGAGATGCTCCAGCAAGGCCAGGGTGGGCTCGGGATCGGCGACGAAGGCGCGCAAACGCTGGCCCCAGGGCAGGCGGGGACGGGTGCCTTCGGAGACCAGTCGGCGCACGTGGGGATTGGCATCGGCCGCCCACTCATGGAGCATCGCCATCGAGCGCTCGGGATACCGAACCAGGTAGGGCCGCACCGCGAACTCGCAGCTGAAGCGTTGGGTCAGCTCCTTCATGGCCGCGAACGCCGCCTCGAAGTGCTCCAGACCGCTGTCCTGCACGTACTGGCAGAGCACCCAGATCATGAAGCCGCCGCTGGTCACCTCCTCGGTGGACTGCAAGGGCGGCGGCAGGCAAGCGACGACATGTCGGGCCGCAGTGGGGAAGTCATCGGCCAGGTGCGTCTTTACGGCGCCTGCCACATGCCGGATCCGATCCTTGAGCTCCAGGTCGAGCAGCCCGTCGCTGGCCGCGGCGATGAAGTCCTGCTCGGCAAAGTCGTCGTCCACGGCGGCCAGCCGAGCCGCCAGTTCGCTCACCACGGCGACGTTGATGAGGTCCTTGAAGGGCCGATTCTCGGTGGCTTTGTCGGCGGGCATGGCGTTCCTGCTGCGGCGCGGTGCGCGTGATGGCTGCAGCATTGCAGCACAGGATCACGCGCCTGCATATGGAGCACGTCCGTGTATGCTCGCCACAGCCGACGGTGGCGATGGAGGTGAAGGATGAGAGCAACGACATGCGCCCTCCTCCTCGGCATGGTGGTGGCCCTGACGCCGTGGGATCTGCAAGCCAGCGGCGGCTACGGCACACGTTTCGTTGGCGAGGACTTTGGCCTGAGCTTCGAGAGCGGCGTACGCAAGCGCTTTGTCAGCGGCGAGCAGGCGCGGCGCTACATGGCCGCGTGGGATCGGCGCTACTACGGCCACCTGAGTCGGGCGCTGCCGGCGGCGTCGGCCCTGCTCAACAAGGCCCGCAAGCGGGGGCTGGGCGTCGGCAAGCTGCGCCTGGATCTGGACGCCCTGCAGCTGGCCGATCCGGCCGAGGTCGAGCGCATCGATCGACGTGCCCTGCCGGTCAACATCAGCTTCAGGCTGGGCGCCAAGGGGCCGCTATCCCAGCGGATCGAGCTGACCCTGGTTCGACCTGCCAAAGCCACGGCGATGAAACGCCTGCAGCGGTCTCTGGATGCCGTGCTGGCCTACGGGCGAGGCAAGGACGAAGGCGACGATTTGGCCGAGGCGCCGCTCGCCGTGCGTCGGCCCACCCCAGCGTGTGCCTTCGACGGCGTCTTCGCCGCCTACGTGGGGTCCAAGGACAAGTCCCTCCTGTCGGCGCAACCTGCCTTGAAGCGCCGATTCCAAGACCAGCTGGGCCGCATCATGCCCGGGTTGCAGGCGCGATTCAGCGCGCCCAAAGCGGCCAGTCAACTCGGCGTCGACAAGCTGCTGCCGGTCAAGCCCGTGGCCAGGGCGCTGGCGGGCGATGACCTGTGCGCGATCTTCAACCCTTGGGGACCGCTGGTGGACGACGGCCCGCCCGCGTTGCTCCGCATGGACATGCAGGTGGGCCGGGTCCAGGTCATCGTGATGCTGGCGGCCAATAAATACGACTGGGGCAAGGTCAACGACACCCTGCAGACCTGGCTCGAGGAGGTCGCCGGCACGCGGCACAATCGCGTCATTGAGCGACAAGGGCGCTACCTGGTGCTGTCGCGCCGCGGCGATCGAGAGCGCAGCGACGTGTTGTGGCAGATGGCGGACAGTCGGGAACCGCGTTTCGTCGCCCTGCTCGGCCCGATGATCCGCGATCGCAAGGCCAGCTCCAGTGTGCGCACCAAGGCGGCCGAAATCCTGGCCAGGATCGACCAGCCGATCCGGCGCCGGGTCTTCCTCGCCGTGCTCTCCAATGGCCGCGAGAAGAACAACCAGGTGCGCCAGGTCGCCGCCCGGGCGCTGGCAAGCTATGACGACCGAAAGATCGTCAAATTGCTGACGGGAATCGCCAACGACGAATCCGCGGACTGGAACCTGCGCACCGCCTGTCGCGAGTCCCTGGCCACCATCGCGGCGCGCAACAAGAGCAAGAAACGCGGCAAGGGCAGGAGCTCACCATGAACGCCCCCCTCCGCATCGCCCTGGTCACCGGCGCCAGCGGCGCCATCGGCGAAGCCATCGCCCGTCAGATCGCCGCCACCGAAGGCCACGGCGTGGTCCTGGTCGGCCGCCACAAGGGCCGCATCGCCGCCGCTGCTGAGCGAGTCGCCAAAGCCACCGACAACCGCCACGTCCGCCACGAGGTGGTCGATCTCTCCCGCCAGGCCGACATCCAGGCCCTGCGCGATCGCTGGTCGGGGCCGCTGCACATCCTGGTCAACAACGCCGCCGAGACCCCCCGCAGCCGCCTGGAGACCGCCGAAGGCATCGAGCGGCAGTTCGCCAGCAACGTGCTCGGCTATTTCTGGATGATGACCCTGTTCGAAGATCTCCTCCGGACCCACGCCCCCAGCCGGGTCGTCAACGTGGCCAGCTACTGGGCCGGCGGCCTCGACCTGGACGACCTGCAATTCCAGCGCCGCCCCTACGACAACGACAGCGCGTATCGGCAGAGCAAGCAGGCCAATCGCATGCTCACCGTCGCCTTCGCCAACCAGGTCGGCGACAGCCATATCGCCGTCAACGCCTGCCACCCCGGCGACGTGAACTCCAAGCTGAGCAACGACCTCGGCTTCGGTGGCCACGAGTCGCCAGACGCGGGCGCCCGCACGCCGGCCTGGCTGGCGACTACAGCGGCGGGGCGGGAGAACACCGGGCGCTATTTCGAGGGGCAGCGGGAGAAGGTCTGTCGTTTTGGTCAGGACAGCCGGGCGGTCGAGGCGTTGTGGCGGGTTTGCTCGGCGGTTTGAAGGGCCGGCCGGGGGTTGGGGCACCGCAGCGAGGGCGCCTTCGCGGCCAGCACCCTCACGGGAAACACTCGGCGACGTAGTGGATGGACACGATCTGGCCGACGCTCGCCGCACACGTACCACCTTGGCTCTTGGGCACCAACTGGACGCTGTTGGAGGTGGGCTCGTACTTCCAGCCCTTGGCGCCAGGCGGGCACACGCTGCCGCAGCTGGCCTTGGCTCCGGGGCAGGGCTTGTCGCCGATGGTGACCGCAATTGTCGACGGCTGGGCTTTCGTCGCGAGGAAGAAGCGCGGCTCGAGATTGGCTGCGATATTGGCAATCTTCTTCAACGCGACGCCGTAGTCAGAGGCGCAGGCGCTGGCCGTGACGCCCCCGGTCGTCTGGGCGATGACCACGTAGCGCTTGCCCGTCTACGCTGGGCAGTTCACATCGCCGGGCAATCCGACGATGGCGTGGGCATGAAAGGGCCCCTTGTTGCTGCCAATCTTGAGCGAGGCCAGCAGGTTGGCGTAGAAGCCTTCTGTCCCCGAGGACTTGTCATCCTGGACGCTGACGAAGATGACCTCCAGCGCCGCCGTCTTGCGAAGGAATCCGCGGTTGGTGCCACCGCAGCCCTTCTTGCCGTCGCCGCCGGTCAAACATTGGCCGCCTGCAGTGCAATCGATGGTGGCCAAGCAGGTCTTGCCCGCATCGTGGATCAGCGGCAACGTCAACGCCGCACCTGCCGCAGCGAGCCCCTGTTCCGTCGCGCTTCCCGGGCCGCCGACCTTCACCAGCTTCGCCAACGCGGCCACCGGATCGGCCGCCGTGGCCTTGCTCAGCACCCGCACGCCATCGACCAGGGGCTGCAGTTGGCCCTTGTGTCCGACGCTCGTCATGTCCGTGCTGATCACGCCCACGTGCACATCGCTCGCGGCCAGCGGACTCGCGGGGCCAATCAGGGCCCCTACGGAGGCGGCCAGCTTGGCGTGGTAGGGCTTCATGAAGACCGAGTTATTCACCACGAACAACAGATCGACGGGCGGTCCTGGCTCCACCGGAAAGTACTCGTCGGCAACCTTTGCGTCTGTGGCCGCGCCAGCGAGCGGGATGGCGAAGCTCAGGCCGGAACACTTCACGCCTGGCGGGCAGTCAGAGGTCTGGTCACAGTCAGCGCCCCCGATCCCACAGCTGCCAAACAGCCCCGTGGTGAGCTCCATGGCGCAGGTCGCAGCGCCCGGCGCTTGAGGTGCGTACTGCACGGTAAATGGCGTGGGCGTGACCGGCGTCACCGGGATCCCGGACTTGGGAATCGACGGCCAGCCCACCTTCTGTACCGCCAATCCGCATCCGGCGAGTTTGGCTCCGGTGATGAAGGCGTCTCCCGGTTCGTTGTTGTGCACATGGACCGTCAACGGACTCGACTTGCAACCGGTGGGCACCGTGCCGAAATCGATGGAAGCCGGCAGCGCAACGACAGCGCTCGCGGCCACCCCCGCTTTCAAGTTCGGCTTCAGGTTGGCGAGCTTCGCCGCTTCACCACCACCTGTGGGGTCGGCTGGGAACCACATCCCCGCGCCGGGTCCCAAGGCCATGTCGCGGAACTTCAAGGCCACGAAGCCGTAAGACCAGAATGGATAGGGCAAGCCGGTCACAGGCAGGAAGTTCGGGTGATTGGGGTCCAGGCTCGCCTTGAACTCCACCTGGATGTCGCCGCTCTGGCCGGGGCCCAACTTGTTGAGCAGCGGGCTGGCGGCGAACACACTGAAGTAGAACTCACCGTAGGCCTTGCAGATCGGCTTGCTTTGGGCGAGCGGCGCGCCGGGAATGGTCTTCGAGCTAGAAGTGGGACAAGGCAGGAACGCGATCTTGTCATCCAGCGAACAGTAGCCATCGCCCACGTTCTTGACCGTCAAAGTGCGCGTCGTGCTGGCCCCGAAGCCGATCACGCCAAAGTGCAGTTCCTGTGACTGCAGCTCGACAAAGCAGGCCTTGGACTTGGCCCGCATGGCCAGCAGGGTCAGCTTCCAGATCGGCTTCACGACCGAGGTGGAATGGATGGCCAACTCAGCGCTGACAACCTTGCCCACCGGCCCTTTGGCCTTGAAACGGACGCCGAATTGATTGGAGTCGCCACCCTTGAGGATCAGCGCCTTGACTTCCGGATCGGCAGGATTCCATGGCGGCAGCCCCGCAGCGGATTTGGCGACCAGTTCGAACTCATTTTGCGGATCGCCGGCAATGACGACCTTCTGAATGGCCAGATTGACGTCGCCCAGATTCGCGACCGTGACCAGCATCTCAACGCTCGACGCCAGCGGCACGATGCCAAAGTCGACGATATCCGCGGGCGTCACCGCAAGCTTCATCCCCTTGGTCCTGGCAAACAGCTTGACGACCACCAGCGGGTTGTTGGGGTCATCGCTGTAGACAGTCAACTGTCCCGCCGGTGAACCGTCGTCCGGCAGGCTCTTCAGAGGCGCCAGTGCTGCTTGCAACGAAACGCTCTGACCGGGCGCAAGGCTCCACGGCCCGACCTCGCTGAGTTGGATTAGAACCGCGTCGTCAAAGTTCAAGATCGCGACTTCATAGACCTTCAACGGCGCAGTGCCGGCGTTGGCGATCTTGAACATTCGTACGCGCTGTTCGCCCATCTCAACGGTGCCAAACTGCAGCGAGGTGGGCACCACCACAATCTTCGGCTGTCCCGCCGACGCCGCATCAGCAACACCGCCCAATCCGGGCGCCACATCCGCGACCTCTACATCCGACGCGCCGTCCGCATCGCCAGCCTC
>CAYTLW010000048.1:35490-50239 GCA_964438735.1 uncultured Enterobacteriaceae bacterium
ACACCCCCTTCACGGCCAACGTGGCCCCTGACAGGTGCAAGCAGTCTAACAGAGTCCCGAGTGTGATTCGCGGTCATGAGGGCAACCCGTCTTCGCGGCCGGCAAGGCGCACGGGAGCGTCACGGAGGGCTTATTGGCTAACTCATTGTTAAAAGGATGTTTCGTTGGAGATTCTTGAACTACTTCAAGAATCTGATGCGAACCATCTTTATTACAGCTAGTTATGGCTCTAGAACGCCTGGATGCATGTGCGTGGATCCCGGCCCCGGACACAAGCGCGAGTCTACAGATGGCGCTGGCCCAACGATGTCGCCAGGCCCCAAACCCATCCGCGAGCGGGCGCAGACCCGCAACGTGCTGGCCCTGGCCCTGAGCGCCTGCTACAACGCGCCCATCGCGGCCTGGAAGCCAGGCGTCTTCTGCTTTGATGCCGGGCCGGCGACAGGAGAATCGAGCCATGAGCGTGCAAGTGCAGACCAGTGGCGGGGTGATGACCATCCGCCTGAACCGACCCCGCAAGCGCAACGCCTTCGACGGCCAGATGCTGACCGATATCGAGGCCGGGCTGGAGCAGGCCGAACGCGACGCAAACTGTCGCGTAGTTGTGCTCGCCGGCGAGGGCAAGGCCTTCTGCGCCGGCGCCGACCTGGCCTGGATGGCCAGCCAGGCGGCCGAAGGGGGCGACGCCAACGTTCGCAACGCGCGCCGCATGGGCGGCATCTTCCACCGCGTCGCCGCCTGCAGTCGGCCGGTGGTGGCGCGCGTTCAAGGCGCGACCATGGGCGGCGGCGTCGGCCTGGCCAGCGCATGCGACGTCGTGGTCGCCAGCGAGGCCGCCTTCTTCGCCCTGTCCGAGGTGCGTATCGGCCTGATCCCGGCGGTCATCTCGCCCTTCGTCATGCGCCGTGTGGGGCCCGCCAAGGGGCGCATGTTGTTCCTGACCGGCGCCCGGGTACGTGGCGCCGAAGCCCATCGCATCGGGCTGGTCGACGTGCTCACCGCCCACGACGAGGAGGGCACCGCCCTCGACTCCGCGCTGCGCCAGGTGATCAGCGACCTGCTCGCCGGCGGTCCCGAAGCGCTGACCGCTTGCAAGACGCTGGTGGACGCGGTCGCGTTCCGGCCGCCTGGGGATGTGCTCGACATCACCGCAGCGATGATCTCTGAGCGGCGCGTCTCGTCCGAAGCCGCTGAGGGCATCACGGCATTCCTGGGCAAGCTGCCAGCGCCATGGCTACCCACACCTGGCGACGGGGAGGCCTGAGGGGGCCGGTCGCGTCCCAGAAGGTCCGATCCGCCGGGTGCTGATCGCCGTTCGCGGCAGGCGCGTAGTCTGCTATCGGCTGACGACGAGTAGCGTGGCATAGACGCCCAGGATCAAGACGCCTGCCCAGACGGCGGCCGTCAGCCCCAACAGCGACCAGCTGGCCGGCTCTTCGCCGGGTTCGACCCAGACCGGTTCGGCCACAGGCGTGGCCACGCGCGGCTGAATCGAGCGGCTGGGAGGGCGCGCCGGGCTCACCCTCGGCTTGCTTGTGGTGCCGTCTGGACGCGCCGGCGCTACCTCGCCCTGCATGGCGGGCACAAAGCGCGTCGACGCCTCCGAATCGGGCTCTGGCGGTGGCTCGGGCGGCGATGCGGGCTCGGCCACCTTGACGACGTCCATGCCGACGGTCGGCGCCTCCGGAGCGGGCTCTTCGGTGGGCACGGGAGGCGGACCGCCACCTTCCAGTCGGCGCTGGATCTCGCCGAGATCGATCATGGCCGTGGATTCGTCTTCGTCCACGTCATCGGCCGCAATCCCATCCGGCACCGGCCGCGCCGCCGATGCCACCTCCAGCGGCGGCGCAATCAAGGCCTCGGCCTGCTCGCGACGATGCTGCGACAACGGTTTGGTGGTCGGCATCAAGATGGCGTCCAGCGGCGGCGGCTCATCGTCGTCGACCGCTGCGGCGGGCACCTCACCGGACGCCGAACGCCGGCCCTTGACCGTGGTCGGCGGTCTGCTCGGCGGACCCGGATCGACCGGAATGGGCGGCGGCGAGCCCGCAGCGTCGGCTTGTTCAGCGGGCAGGCGCGCGATGGTGCTCACCCAATGTTCGCCGGATTGGCGGTCTGCGAACGCGGCAGCTTTACCCGTGGACCTTATCTGCGGCGGCCGATCGTCGGAGATCTTGTAGATTCCGCGGACATAAGCGCCAAAACCCTCTCTGTCGCAGCGCTGGCCCAGCAAGTCCGCCACAGCCATGAGCGCATCGCGGAATTCGCGGCCCGACTGGAAGCGCTTGTCGGGCTCGCGATTCAACGCCTGCTCGGTGACCGCGAGCAGGGCCGGCGGCACGCGCTCCTTCTTGTCGGCCGGCCATCGATAACTGGCCGAGCCCACTGCACTCAACAGTCGCCCCTGATCTTCTTCATCGTAAAGCGGCCGGGTACACAACAACTCCCACAGCAGGATGCCGGCCGAGAAGAGATCCGAGCGGTGATCGAGCTTCTCGCCGCGGGCCTGCTCCGGGCTCATGTAGTAGAGCTTGCCCTTGACCACGCCGGCCTGGGTGTGGGTGAAGCGATAGGCCGCCTTGGCGATGCCAAAGTCGGTCAGCTTGACCTCACCCTGGTAGCTGAGCAGCACGTTCTGGGGACTCACATCGCGGTGGATGATGTGCATCGGCCGCCCGTCGGCGGTGCAGCGGGCGTGGGCGTGATCCAGCGCCGTACAGAGCTCCGCCAGGACGTAGATCGCCAGCGGGATCGGCAGGTCCTGCTCGAGCTCGTAGTGGCGCTGCAAAAGTCGGAAGAGGTCCACACCGTCGATGAATTCGAAGGCGATGTAATAGTCCTCGTGCACCCGGCCGATATCCAGAATCTGGACGACGTTCGGGTGGGCCAGCTGGCTGACGATCTTGGCCTCGTCGGTGAGCATCTCGACGAACTTCTCGTCGTGGGCGTACTCACTGAACATGCGCTTGATGGCGACCGTCTTCTCGAAGCCGCCGAAACCCGGCTGCGTCGCCCGAAACACTTCGGCCATGCCGCCGGCAGCGACCTTCTCCCGAAGGACGTAGCGACCGAAGGCATGAGGTAATCGGGGGCCACGCGCCATGGCGGGCAGTATAGCGGGCCGGGCGGTTTCCGACAGTCAACGGTCGATGCCGCTACGCGCGCCGGTCGCCGCATGTCTTCCATGCAGTGGGGAAGCCGGAAAAATGACACTTTTTCCGGCTGGGGGCCGAGCCCCGGCCCCCCAAAGAATCAGCCGATCAGCTCGCGATCAGGCCACGGCTGCGCGAAGCCCGGCGCCGGGTACGCGGCCATCAGGTCGAACACCTGGGCACGGATGCTCGCCAGCTCCGCAGCGTCCTCTCGGGACCGGATCGCGCGCACGATCCAGCGACCGACCTGCACCATCTCCTCTTCGCCCAGGCCGCGTGAGGTGAGGGCGGGGGTACCGATTCGCACGCCGGAGGGATCCATGGGCGGCCGCGGGTCGTAGGGGATGGTGTTGGCGTTGGCTTCGAGCCCGGCCATGTCCATGGCGACCGCCGCTTCCTTGCCGGTGGCATCGAGCGAGGTGGCGTCGAAGATGATGAGGTGATTGTCGCTGCCGCCGGTGATCACCGTCGCGCCCTCGTCGACCAGGGTGGCCGCCAGGGCCCGGCTGTTGGTCACGATCCGGTGGGCGTAGCTCTTGAACTCCTCGGTCGCCGCCTCGCGCAAGGCCACAGCCAGGGCCGCGATGACATTGTTATGCGGGCCGCCCTGCAAGGCGGGGAAGACCGCCCTGTCGACGCGTCTGGCGTATTTGCCGGTCGACAGGATCAGGCCGCCGCGGGGTCCACGCAGGGTCTTATGCGTGGTGCTGGTGACCACGTGTGCATGGGGCACGGGGCTGGGATGGGCGCCGCCGGCAACCAGGCCAGCGATGTGGGCGATGTCGGCCATCAGGCGCGCTCCGACCTCGTCGGCGATGGCGCGAAAACGCTCGAAATCGATCACCCGCGGGTAGCAGGTGGCGCCGCAGACGATCACGGTGGGCTGGTATTGCACCGCCTTGGCGCGGATCGCCTCGTAGTCCAGCAACCCTGTATCCGGATCGACACCGTAATGATCGGCCTGGAAGAAGCGGCTGGTCACCGACACCGACCAGCCGTGGGTCAGGTGGCCGCCCTCGGGCAGACGCAGACCCAGGATGCGGGTATTGGTCGCCTTCTTCTTGATCAAGGCGCTGTAGGCGGCCAGGTTCGCCGGCGAACCGCTGTAGGGCTGCACATTGGCGTGCTCGGCGTCGAACAACGCCTTGGCGCGAGCGATGGCCAGTTCCTCGACCTGGTCGATGTACTGCTGGCCCTCGTAGTAGCGCTTGCGGGGATAACCCTCGCTGTACTTGTTGGTCAGCACCGTGCCGGTGGCCGCCAGGACCGCGCTCGAGGCGTAGTTCTCGCTGGGGATCAACTTGGCGGTGTAGAACTGGCGAGCTCGCTCGCGCTCCACCAGGTCGGCGATTGCGGGGTCGATTTCGGTCAAGATGGGGTCGACGTGCATGGGCGCCTCCGTGCTTCGTAGGAGGCTGCGGGCGTAGCGCAGGCGGAGGCCCAATGCAAGCGTGACAGGTAGATGAATCAAGCCGTGACCCGGCGGTCGTATCGGCGTTACCCTGCAATTGCAGGCAAGCCCACGCCACCGGCGTCGAGGGGGACATCATGTGGACCAGCAAGGCCGCGGGACGCTGTCTGGCCACGTGCGCATTGTGGATGATCGGCTTGTCGATCGCCTGCACGCGACCGCCGCCGGATGCCGAAGACGTGGTGGAGTCCAGCGACGAGGGCGTCGCCGTCGACCTGGGCAAAGCCGTTGGCGATGCCTTCGACATCAACCGAGCGTGCGACCTCGGCGAACGGTACTGCTGGCAGGGCAAGCTGTGGACCTGCAAGAACTCCGGCGAAGGCTTCAAGCAGGCCAACTGCCCGTCCTACAAACCCGTCTGCGTGGTCGACAAGTGCCTCAAGTGCGAGCCCAATGGTCGACGATGCGCGCCGCCACCGGCGAACGGGGGCGTCTCGTTCACCATCCTGGGCTGCGACGCCGAGGGCAAGAAGGAACGCCCGGTCAGCAATTGCACGGGCGACCAGGTCTGCTTCCAGGGCGAATGCGTGACCTGCAATCCCGGCGCAGTCGGCTGTGAGGGCACCAAGGCGCGCCGCTGCCAGGACGACGGCAAGGCCTGGCAGATCGTGCAAGACTGCGCCGCCAAGAAGCTGATCTGCGTGGCCGGCAACTGCGACACGTCGTGCCCCGTGGACCACGCCCTGGACGGCCACCTGGGCTGCGAGTTCTGGGCCGTCGATCTGGACCAGTTGACCAAGACGAACGGCCGCGCTTTCGACGCCCAGGCGGCACCCTTCGGCGTCCTGGTCGCCAATCCGGCGGCCAAGGCGACACTGATCCGGGTGACGGCCGACGCGGTCGGTGCGGGGGGCCCCAAGGAGAAGATCCTCCAGGTGCAGCCAGGCACCAGCCAGGCGATTGAGCTGCCGCCGAAGGAGTGGGGGATCGGCCACCAGAGCATTGACGGCAGCGGGATCTTCCGGCGCGCTTTCCGCCTGCGCACCTCGGCGCCCGTGGCCGCATGGCAACTCAACCCCATCTCGGGCACACCCCTGGCCTCCGCCGACGGCTCGTTGTTGCTGCCAACCGCCATCCTCGGCGACGCCTATCGCGGCGTGGCCCTGCCCCAGCAGCCCGCCTCCAAGGACGCCGCCTGGCGAGCTTCCATCACGGCGGTCGCGGTACGCGCCGGCGACACGGCGGTGACCGTCTTCGTCAAGAGCAACATGGCTGCGGGGCCGGACGTACAGGCGCTGGCGAACGGTGCTCAGCCGATCTTCAACCTGAAGCAGGGCGATGTGCTCAGCCTGCAAACCGACGCCGCCGACGGCGACATCAGCGGCATGTGGGTGGGCGCGACCCAGGACATCGCCCTCTTCGCCAGCAACGAGGGCGTCCTGGCGCCCGCGACCGGCAACTGCGTGCTCGGCGCCGGCGTCAAGAAGGAGTGCGCTGGCTTGTTCGAGGGCACGGCCGCCTGCGATCAACACGCCGAATGTCCCAGGCCCTGCTGCGTCGACCACACCGAGGGCCAGCTGCTGCCCTGGGGGCTGTGGGATAAACACTGGGTCGCCACCAGACTGGCCAGGCGCGGCAAGGAACACGACACCTGGCGCATCGTGACCGGCCAGGACCAGACGATCGTCAGTTTGAAGCCGCAGGTCGGCAAGATGATCCCGCAGATGGACGCCGGACAGGTCTACGAGTTCGAGGCCGACGCGGACTTCGAGGTCGAGGCCAATGTGCCCGTGCAGCTGGTGCGGATCACCTCCGGCGCCTGGGCCACCGTGACGACAACCGAAAGCAAGTGCAGCAAGGACGCCGACTGCAAGAACAAGTACGGCTTCTCCGGCGTGTGCACGGGCGCCGGCAATACCAAGACCTGCGCCCCGCTGGGCGACCCGGCCCTGCTGGTCGAGCAGCCGGTCAGCCAATATCGCAAATACTATCCGCTGGCGATCCCCAGCGGCTATGTCGAGCGCTGGGTCCAGATCACCGCGCCGAAGACGGCCACGGTCGAGCTGGACAAGGTGGTGGTCGCCGGCAACAAGTGGCAGGTTATCGGCAAGACGAAATGGAAGGTGGCCAGGCTGTCGGTGTCGGACGGCTACCACACGGTCAGCGGCGATGAACCCGTGGGCGTGCTGGTCTACGGCTGGGGGCCGGCGGTGGGCTTTGCATGGCCGGGCGGCGTGGCAGGGCCTCCAGCGCCAACACCGTAGTGTGAAGGCCCCAGTTCTCCGGTCGCGCGGCGGATTCCGAACCCGGTTCCAGTGGCCCGTATGCTACCCTCGGCGCCGCTTCGGCAGGCCCGGAGCCCACCCGCCCAGGAGCCGGTCCGCTCGATGCCCGCACGCAACCCCAACATTCGCCCGGTCGTGGCCACTGCCCTCGCCGTGACCGCGCTGCTGATCGGTTGCGTGGACGGCCATGAAGACCACCACCACATCCCGCCTGAGGTGGAGGCGGAGGCGGCGTTGATGACCCTGCCCATGGCGCTTGGCCAGGCCGAGTATGGCCCGGCCAACTGGGTCAAGGCGGTCAACTACACCACCGCCTGGCGCGGCAAGGGCCAGATCACCACCCTCGTCATCCACACCGTCCAGGGCAGCTACAAGGGCTGCATCTCCTGGTTCCAGAACCCCAAGGCCAAAGTGTCCGCCCACTATGTGATCGGCAAGAACGGCGAGATCACGCAGATGGTCAAGGAGAAGGACATCGCCTGGCATGTGGGCAGCGCCAACGGCTACACCATCGGTTTCGAGCACGAGGGCTACGTCTCCGACCCCAACTGGGCCACCCCAAAAATGCTCGACGCCAGCGCCAAGCTCGCCTGCCATCTGGTCAAGAAGTACGGCCTCAAGGCCACCAAGACCCACATCAAGGGTCACGTCGAGCTGCCCAAGCAGACCCACACCGACCCCGGCAAGCACTGGCCCTGGGCCACCTACATGAAGAAGGTGCAGGACTGCGTCGGCGGCAAGGTGGAGCCACCGCCCAAAGCGGGCTGCTGCGGTCTGAAGGTCAAATCCAGCGGTTCGACGGTGATCGACAACACCGGCAACAACTGCATCCAGAAATACGGCAACCCCAAGACCTGGTGGAGCGCCACCGACAGCGGCTGGGGCGGCTCGATGAACTACACCTACACCGCCAACGTCTCCTACCCGGACAACTGGGCGCGCTGGCGGCTGACCTTCGCCAAGGCGGGCAAGTACAAAGTCGACGCCTGGATTCCGGCCAAACATGCCGGCGCACCGGTCACCTACAAAATCAAGCACGGCGGCGTGGTGAGCAAAGCCAAGGTCAACCAGAAGGTCCACTCCAACAAGTGGATCAACCTGGGCACGTGGACCTTCAAGGGCAACTGCGACGAGTGGGTGGTGCTCGAGGACGCGCAGGGGGTCAAGGGCATCCAGATGGGCGTCGACGCCATCCGCCTGACGCCCGCCGGTCAGCCGCCGAAGTGCCCCGCAAGTTGCTCCGACAAGAACCCCTGCACCACCGACTCCTGCAGCAACGGCAACTGTGTGCACAAGAACAACACCGCCGCCTGCAGCGACGGCAACCCGTGCACGCTGGGCGACAAGTGCACCGCCGGCAAGTGCAAGTGGAAGGTCTGGAAGAGCTGCGGCGACAACAACGCCTGCACCGACGATTACTGCGACCAGAAGAGCGGCGTCTGCAAGGCCAAGAACAACAGCAAACCCTGCAACGACGGCAACGCCTGCACCAAGGGCGACGTCTGCAAGTCGGGTACATGCACGCCGGGCGCGGGGGCCAAGTGCGGCGACGGCAACCCCTGCACCAAGGACACCTGCAACCCCAAGGGCGGCTGCAGCCACAGCCCGACCAGCGGCGGCTGCGATGATGGCAACCCCTGCACCAGCAAGGACAACTGCAAGAGCGGCAGCTGCAAGGGCGTCGCCAAGATCTGCGACGACGGCAACCCGTGCACCGATGACTTCTGCGGCGCCAAGGGCTGCGGCACCAAGGCCAACAAGATGTTCTGCGACGACGGCAACGG
Organism: uncultured Enterobacteriaceae bacterium; assembly: GCA_964438735.1. Classification (GTDB taxonomy): domain Bacteria; phylum Myxococcota_A; class UBA9042; order UBA9042; family UBA9042; genus CAYTLW01. Next base: position 44,123 of record CAYTLW010000048.1, read on the forward strand.
CTGCACCACGGGGGATAAATGCATCGCCGGCGCCTGCAAGGGCACACCCAACGCCTGCAAGGATGGCAGTGACTGCACCGTCGACAGCTGCAAGAACGGCGCCTGCAGCCATGTCGTGGCACCGGGCGCCTGCGATGATGGCAACGCCTGTACCAGCGACGTATGCGGCCCCTCAGGCTGCAGCAATCCGCCGCTGGACAAGGGAGCCTGCGACGACGGCAGCGCCTGCACGGGCGGCGACATCTGCAAGCAGGGCGTCTGCGCGGCCGGGTTGCTCAATGGCTGTGACGATGGCGACGGGTGCACCATGGATCGCTGCGTCAATGGCGCCTGCGAGAACGACCCGATACCGGGCTGCAGCGGCCGCGCGGGCGACAAGGATGCTGGCCAGCAGGATGGCGACGGCGGCGATGGCGGCAACAAAAGCAACGGTGGCGCCGATGCCACGACGCCAGGCGATGGCGGTCTCGGCAACGCCGATGGCATCACCGGAGGCGACGTGGGCGTGACCATGATGGCCGCCCCTGCCAGCGGCTGCGGCGCGGCGCCCCAGCGGAGGACTGCAACACCGTGGGGCCCGATGCTGCCGGCCGCGCTCTTGCTGTTCGGGTGGGTCGCGCTGCGCCGGCGACTCGCATCGCAGGCGGGTTGAGCCGCGGTTCTTGCAGCGCTTTCCTGGCCACATCGACAGCCACCGATAGACAGCGCGTACCGCGTTCTGATACCGCCAATCCATGCGCGTCGTCGTTTGCCAGGGTTTGGAGGCCATCGAAGAAGCGGCCTGGGATCGCCTGGTCGACGACCACAACCCCTTCATCGAATACGGCTGGCTGCGCGGTCTGGAGGTCTCGGGCTCGGTCGGTGCCGGCACGGGCTGGATGCCGCTGCACGTATTGGTCCTGGACGGACCGGAAGCCGATCCCTCCGAACCCCTGGCCAATGGCGCGCGCCTGCTGGCGGCCACCCCGGCGTACCTCAAGACCGACAGCTACGGTGAGTTCATCTTCGACTGGGCCTGGGCCGACTTCCACCACCGCCACGGCGTGCCCTGGTATCCCAAGCTGGTGGTCGGCGTGCCCTACACGCCGGTCACCGGCCCGCGCCTGCTGCTGGCGCCGGACTGTCCAGACCGGGACGCCGTGGAGCGCCTGGTGGCGAACGCGCTGCTCGCCTTGTGCGAACGGCTGGAGTGCTCTTCGGTTCACTGGCTGTTCACCACCGACGACCAGGCCGAGCGTCTCGGCGAGCTGGGCTATCGGCCCCGCTTGAGCTGGCAGAGCATGTGGCACGATCGAGACTATGGCGACTTCGCGGGCTTCCTGGGAGCCATGCGCTCGTCGGCTCGCAAGGCCATCCGTCGCGAGCGCCGTCTGGCCAATGGCCATGGCCTGAACATCGAGGTCGTGCACGGCCCCGACATGGATGCCGACCAGTGGGAAGCCATCGAGCGCTTCTACCGTGCGGGCTGCCAGGCGTATGGCTCGGTGCAGTACCTCAGCGAGGCCATGTTCAGCTGGATTCGAACCCGTTTCGCCCAGCGCGTTGTCTGCACCATGGCCCGGCCAGAAGGCAGCGATGAATGGCTCGCCGGCACCCTGAACTTCCACAAAGGTCAGCACCTGTACGGGCGCTATTGGGGCACCGACGCGAACCTGGATTGCCTGCACTTCGAGATGGCCTACTACCGCCTGATCGAACACTGCCTGGAGCAGGGCTGGACCCGCTTCGAGGCCGGCGCAGGCGGCGGCCACAAGGTCAAGCGCGGGCTGCAACCCACGTTCACCCACAGCGCGCACTACATCTCCCGACCTGCCTTCGCCGCGGCGATCCATGCCCACGTGGAGCAGGAGGCCGACCACGTGCGCAAGACCGTGGCCCAGGGGCAGGCCAGGGGCTGCTTCAGACGCGATGGGAGCGCCAAATGAGGGCCTCTTGTCGACTCGGCCCCTTCATCCGTGTGGCGTTTCTGGTGGCAGCGTGCGCCGTCATGGCGCCGGCCCCATCGGACGCCGCGCCGTCCGTACGGGCCGAATTGGGCACGGACCTGCCGGTGGACGCCTGGCTCGGCGTGCTCATCGAGGGTCCCGCCAGGGTGCGCCTGACCAGCAGCATCGGCCTCGTACCCGGCCCCTACCTCTTCGCCATGCGCAAGATCGGTGAACAGGTGGTGCCGGACTTTGCCGGGGGGCTGGCACGGGTGGCGGAGGCCTCGCTGAGCAACTCGGCGGTCTGGCGCATCCACCTGGGCTGGCGCCCCTTCGCCAGCCGGGGATTCATCTTCCACATCGGCTGGTCGGCCATATCCATGCGCGCTGGCGCCAACGCGTCCTTCTTCATGGCCGGCGTGTACGAGCAGGAACTCGACCCCGAGATTCGGGAGACCTCCGACAAGGTGCAGGCCGTGGCCATCGCCGAGCTGCAGATGCTCGACCTGGGCCTGGGTTGGGAATGGCAGCTCAAGGGACCGCTCTACCTGCGCTTGCTGCTCGGCTGGTCCTTCGCCCAGATCGTCGATGTGCACGCCAACATCGACTGGCAGCCGGGCACCGACGTGGACCCCGATCAGGCAGCGAAGGTGGAGGTGCTGGTGGACGACTACCTGAGCGAGTCTCTGCGCAGCAGTGGCCATCCGCCGCGCGTCGTGTTCGCCCTGGGCTGGCGATTCCCGGCGCCCTGAGGCAACGATTCCAAGGAGTTGATTGGCCTTCCTGGCAGTGCGGTGGCGCTCCTTTCGACGGGCCGATCTGCTACACTTCCAGCGCCAACCAGCCCGGAGTCGCACCATGTCCCGACATTTCATTGCAGCCCTGACCCTGGCCGCCACCCTGGTCCTTTGCCTGCCCGCCTTCGCTGCCGCCCCTGGCACCTTGTCGATCCACGGCACGCTCGCCGCGACCGGCGGCGGGCCGGTGGCCGATGGCGACTACACGATGGTCTTTGGCCTCTACGCCACCGACAAGGCGGCCGCGCCGGTGTGGACCGAGGGTCAGGTCAAAGCGGGCGTGAAGGCGGGTCGATTCACCCAGGTGCTGGGTACGGTCAAGCCGATCACCGCCCAGGTGCTGGCGCCGCTCTCGCCCGGCTGGCTGGGCATCAAGGTAGGCGCCGATCCCGAGCTGCCCCGCATCCCCCTGCGATCTGTGCCCTGGGCGGTGCAGGCCGCAGCCGCCAATGGCGTGCAATGCTCGGGCTGCGTGACCGGCAAACACATCAAAGCGGGCTCCATCGGCGCCGACCGCGTGGGCTTCACCTGGGCTGGCAGCAAGACCAAGGGCGGCCCCGCGACCAGCGCCCTGGACCTGCAATGCACCGGCTGTGTGAGCGTCAGCGAACTGAAAATCGACGGCGACCTCGACCTGGGCGGCAACGCGCTCAAGGCCAAGGCCATCACCACCACTTCCATCGCCGCCGGCACCGTGTCGGCCAACTCCTTCGTCGGCGACGGCAGCAAGCTCAGCGGCCTCAAGACGCCGGCCGGCAGCTGTCCGCAGCCTGACCAGGTGGTCATCGGCATCGCCGGCGACGGCAAGTTGATCTGCAAGAAGATCGTCTCCGGGCTGCCCCCGGACGGCCTGGATGACGTCTCCAACGGCCTGCTCACCAACGAGTTCATCGACGTCATCGCCAGCGCCAAGACCCCGGTCAAGATCGCCGACAACAACCCCACCGGCATCAGCGACACCATCGAGGTGCCCGATCTGGGGCTGGCCGCCAAGCTGTGGATCGAGGCACACATCACCAACAGCGACCTGACCGGTCTGACCATCGAACTCTACGATCCCACCAATACCAAGTACGTGCTCTACGACAAGGGCGGCAAGGGCACGGTCCTCAAGGCCAAGTGGCCCGAGACGGCCAAACCCATCAGCGGCGACCTGAGCAAGTGGTTCGGCAAGAACCCCAAGGGCAAGTGGCGCCTGCGCGTCCTCGATACCAAGCACCTCAACAACGCCTTCGACGGCGCTATCGAATCCTGGTCCGTGGGCATCCAGACCGTGTCCAGCCAGAAGGTCGAGGCCAAAGGCAAGCTCATCGCCAGCGGCGGGCTGCAGTTCATGGTCGCGGTCAAGCCACCGGTGACCTGCAACGCAGCCAACAAGGGCTTCGCCTACCTGGACGACAAGACCAACGCGCTGCGCATCTGCAACGGCAAGGAGTACTACGATCTGGCCCTGACCCAGCCGGGCACCAAGGACAGCCCGGGTGCCACCTGTGCGGCGATTCTCAAGAAGAAGCCCACCGCCACCAGCGATGTCTACTGGCTCGACCCGGACGCCAGCGGGCCCATCGCCCCCTTCCCCGCCTGGTGCGACATGAAGACGGCCGGCGGCGGCTGGACCATGGCCCTGAACCTGGACACCTCCGATGGGCACGTCATGTGGTGGGCCAATGACCTGTGGACCAACAGCAGCGCCCACGGCGACGTGTCCAGCCCCTTCGACGGCGACCACAAGTCGCCCGCCTACAGCCAGCTCTCCGGCACCACCGAGCTGCTGCTGGTGGTCCACGAACAGGGCGCCATCAAGGGTTGGCGACACTTCAAGCGGCCCGACGGCAAGACCTTGCTCGCAGCCATGAAGGGTGGCGACAACACGCTCATCGGCACCAGCGTGGTGGCGTCCAATACCGCCAAGGTGTGGAGCGGCGAGCGCCTGGTGCGCACATCGACCCAGCTCTTCGCCAACCACTGCGTCAACCAGGGCAGCAGCTGCGTATCGGGCAACGCCGGCTCATCCGATGGCGATCGCATCGGCTCGCACCAGGGCACGCCGTCGGGCAATAACGGCGGCGGCCTCGGCAACTGGCACGACATGCGCTACTGCTGCGCCGGCAAGAGCTACGCCGGTAAGAACTGCAACGGCTCGGCCTTCCGAACCACCTCCGAAGCGCAGGCTGGTTGGGCCTACAACACCCAGCATGGCACCTTCGGCAGCGACTCCTTCGGCAAGATGACCGGCACGCAGAACGACAGCGGCTGCGGCAACGCCAACTGGGCCAAAGCCAACAACGTCAACTACGACTACTCGGTCTATCTACGCTGAGATGATGGTGATGTAACATCGGCGGCCCACGCCCGTCGTGATGGTGGTCCTTCGTTCTTTTCAGCTGCCTCGTGTACCGCTGCTCAGACCGTCCGGCCGCAACGGAGCGCCCCGTGTTCTGGAACATGCTGCAGCCACTGAACTGGTTGATGGCCCTGGCCACTCGCGTCGACGAGACCGAGCTGATCGCCGCCCTGCAAAGTGGCGATTCGAACGCCTGGCGCAAGGTCATGGAGAAGTACGGACCCATGCTGCTGGGCTACGCCACGCGTTTGGTGAAGAGCCGCGATCGCGCCGAAGAGGTGGTCCAGGAGGCCATCGTGTCGGTGCATGGCGGCATCGAGCGCTTCGAGGGACGTTGCTCGCTCAAGAGCTGGCTCTTCCGCGCCGTTCACAACAAGGCCATCGACGAATTGCGCCGCTCCGGTCGATTCGTCACCCCGCCCGCCAACGAGCAGGATCGCTGGGAAGAACGCTTCACCGATCGCGGCGGCTGGGCCACCCCTGTGGAGAGCTGGGCCGGGTCCGTCGGCGCGCGCATCGACGCCTCGCGCGTCATCGAGGCCGTGCGGGATGAGCTGGGCAACCTGCCCCATACCCACCGGCAGGTACTCTTGATGAAGGAAGTGCACGGCCTGTCCAGCGCCGAGATCTGCGACGCGCTGGAGATCTCGCAGGCCAACTTGAGGGTCTCGCTGCACCGCGCCCGACGCGCCCTGCGAGAGGCCGTCGGTCATCTCATGACCGCGGAGGCCTGAACATGCCCATGCGACCCTGCCGAAAAGTCATGGATGGCCTCGACACCATCATCGATGGCGACGCTTCGCGCACCGAACGGCTGCGTTTCGCGCTGCACCTGGCCATGTGCGACCCCTGCGAACGCTATTACCACCAGTACGCCGCCGTACGCGACGCCGCGGGCCAGCTCGAAGATGAACTGCCGGCGGACTTCAACGCCGTGATGGGGCGGATTCTGGCCGAGGTCTTTGCCGACAAGGCGATCCCCGAACCCGACTAGCCCGACGGTCCCGAAGTACTTCCCCAGTTTGGCGTCCAAGCCATGTGCCGCTTTGAG